>JABHWU010000085.1 GCA_018657625.1 Deltaproteobacteria bacterium
TACCTATGTGGTAACTTTTACGTCAAAAATCAGACGATTTTCAGTCGTAGGGTTACCAATAGGTATTTTTTCCCGTGGTTTTATGATAGAAACCCCTTAACATAACAAGGGGTTATCTAGTCAGTGGGGGATAGTTACATCATTCCTGGCATTCCGCCACCCATTCCGCCCATTCCACCTGGCATTCCACCTGGCATTCCGCCTGGAGCATCGCCACCTTCTTTAGGTAGATCACTAATTGAAGCTTCAGTAGTTACCAACAGACCAGATACAGAAGCTGCGTTTTGCAGTGCATTTCTGGTTACTTTTGTTGGGTCAATAATTCCAGCTTCCATCATATCAACATATTGTTCCTTAGCAGCATCAAAACCATTGTTTCCTTCCAGTTCTTGAACCTTATTAATAACAACAGCACCTTCCAGTCCTGCATTACTTACGATTTGTCGAATTGGCTCTTCCAAAGATTTTACGATGATACCGGCACCAATTTTTTGGTCACCTTCCAGTTTTTCAGCCATTTTCTGAACAGCATCCTGAATTCTTAACAATGCAACACCACCACCGGCAACAATTCCTTCTTCAACAGCAGCTCTGGTTGCATGTAAAGCATCTTCCACTCTAGCTTTCTTTTCTTTCATTTCAATTTCTGTTGAGGCGCCAACATTAATAATTGCGACACCACCAACCAATTTTGCCAATCTTTCCTGTAGTTTTTCTTTATCATAATCTGAAGTTGTTTCTTCAACCTGAGATCTGATTTGTCCAACTCTGGATTTAATTGCTTCAGAAGTACCAGCACCATCAACGATAATAGTATTGTCTTTATCAATGGTTACTGTTTTAGCCTGACCTAATTGTGAAAGTGTTAAATCTTCCGTTTTCATTCCACGATCTTCAGAAACAACCTCACCACCTGTTAAAATTGCAAGATCTTCCAACATGGCTTTTCTTCGATCACCAAAACCAGGCGCCTTAACTGCACAACATTGTAGTGTTCCTCTCAACCGGTTAACAACCAGAGTAGCCAATGCTTCACCATCTACATCTTCAGCTACAATCAAAAATGGTTTACCTTCTTTTGCAATTTGCTCTAATACCGGTAAAATGTCCTTCATATTACTAACTTTCTTTTCTACCAGGATAATATAAGGATTTTCCAGAACAACTTCCATTCTTTCAGAATCTGTTACGAAATATGGAGATAAATATCCTCTATCAAATTGCATCCCTTCAACAATATCTAAAGTAGTATCGAGGCCTTTTGCTTCTTCTACTGTAATCACGCCATCTTTACCAACTTTGTCCATTGCATCAGCAATGATTTTTCCAATAGTGTCATCACTATTAGCAGAAATAGTACCAACCTGAGCGATTTCTTTATTATCTGAGACAGCTTTAGAGTTACTTGCCAATTCTGAAATAGCCACTTTAACTGCTGCATCAATTCCACGTTTAAGATCCATGGGATTGGCACCAGCTGCAACGTTCTTAACACCTTCTCTATATATAGCCTGGGCTAATACAGTAGCTGTTGTTGTTCCGTCACCTGCTATGTCAGAAGTCTTACTGGCAACTTCACGAACCATTTGAGCACCCATGTTCTCAATTTTATCTTCCAATTCAACTTCTTTAGCTACTGTCACACCATCTTTTGTGATCAGAGGAGCACCAAAAGATTTCTCAATTAATACGTTTCGACCTTTAGGGCCTAAAGTCACTTTTACTACATTTGCTAATTTATTAATACCTCTTAGCATATCAGTGCGATTATCTTCGCCATAAACTATTCTTTTTGCCATTTTATTTTCCTTTTTCAATAAAATTCACAGTTAATCAACAATGTGTTCAAACACATTATATTTTTTGCAATTACACAATAACAGCCAAGATATCATCTTCTTTCATCATCAGGAATTCTTCGCCGTCTAATTTGATTTCTGTACCTGCATACTTACCAAATAACACTTTGTCGTTAACCTTTACATCTAGTGCTGTCACGGAACCATCTTCTCTCTTAATACCATTACCAACGGCAATAACTACACCTTCCTGAGGCTTTTCTTTAGCTGAATCAGGAATAATGATACCACTGGCAGTTTTAGTTTCTGCATCTTTCCGAGTAACAATCACTCTGTCATTTAACGGTCTTAAATTCATATTAAAATCCTTATTTAGAGTTTATTGTTTTTTTAAAAACAAAAATTTATAAAAAAGATCAATTACATAAAACCAACAATTGATCATGTTGTCCAATTACTATCAGCACTCAATTATCAAGAGTGCTAAATCATATTAAAAATAATAAACTGACTTTTTAATTAGATCAAGAAAAAATAAGCATTAATAATTTATTTTTATTTTTTTTTAATAATAAACAAATTATGTTATATTATATCAATATAATAAGTAATTAGCACTTTAAAAGTACGAGTGCTAAAACAAGTACTATTTTCAAAACAGAAGGAAGAGTTACCCCCTGAATTTTTAAAATCCAGGGATATTGAAGATTTTTTTGCAGATTAATTTTGTAGTATTATCAATAATATCAACAGAATATATTTTAGCACTCTGGTAACTTAAGTGCTAAAACGGCTATTCTTCGGAATCAATTTCTTCAGATTCGGTCCCAGTTTCAGACTCAGAACCGCCAATTTTATAGAAATCTCTCACTGCTTTTTCTATTGATTCCAGCACATCCGGCGTTTCGCTTAAAAATGCTTTAGCATTTTCACGCCCCTGGCCTAATCTTTCATCATTATAAGAGTACCAACTACCACTTTTTTTAACAATTCCTGAGTCAGCAGCCATATCCAACAATGATCCTATTTTAGAGATGCCTTCTCCAAACATTATATCAAATTCAATGGTTTTAAAAGGTGGTGCAATTTTATTTTTTACTATTTTTACCCGGGTACGATTCCCTAAAATTTGTTCTCCCTGTTTGATAGCATTGGTTCTCCTGATATCAATCCTGATCGAAGAATAAAATTTTAAGGCATTTCCGCCCGTGGTCGTTTCTGGATTTCCATACATGACACCAATTTTCATTCTCAATTGATTAATAAAGATTATCATGCAGTTCGATTTTGACAAGGTTCCGGTCAACTTTCTAAGTGCCTGTGACATCAATCTTGCCTGTAATCCGACATGGGAATCTCCCATTTCGCCATTTATTTCTGCTCTGGGTACCAATGCAGCCACAGAATCAATCACTATGATATCAATCCCACCACTTCTTACTAAAATATCAGTAATCTCCAAAGCCTGTTCACCAAAATCTGGTTGTGATATTAACAAATCATCTACATTGACGCCCAATTTTTTCGCATATTGTACATCCATGGCATGTTCAGCATCGATGAAGGCCGCAATACCTCCATTTCTTTGTACTTCAGATACGACATGCAAAGCTAATGTTGTCTTACCGGATGATTCCGGTCCAAAGATTTCTATAACCCTACCCATCGGAAATCCCCCTGTACCCAGGGCGATATCCAATCCCAAAATCCCTGAAGAAACGACGGGGATATCATGTATCGCTTTATCGTTCATCCGCATAATAGAGCCTTTACCGTATTGTCTGTCTATTTGTGACAGCGCAGAATCAATCGCTTTTGTTTTTTCAGCATCCCACATTTTTAATTCTCCATTTATTTAAACTTTATGTAACACCATCCTCTTAATCCACCATTTTCAGCAGCTATTTAATTCAACCACTAGTGCCAGTCACAACCGAGCCTTCAACATTTCGTCTGATCAGTTTGAATTAAGATTGTCGTTGGATATTCTAATATTCTCCTTATAATTAGTTCGTATACTTGATCAGATATAATAGAATTCTAAAATTGAATCAATCATTTTAAAAGTATTAAAATTTACAGTTTAAACGTATTTATTTGTCAAGATGGAAACTCCCTTGATAGTTCGCATATTGAGCTTTTCGAAATCAGTAAAGCTGTGAATTGAAAAAGAATCTTCAAACAAACCAAAATTTGTCAAATTCTCAAAAAGAGTATTTTCAATTTAAGGGCAAATTAACTATGATAAATTATTAGAATTTACCTTTTGGGTAAAACTATGGCATTAACTTTGTTTTTTTTGTTGCCAAAATGCTTTAACAAGATCCACATTTCACATAAAAAATTCTTTACGGCTTATAGGATTTTAATTAGCATGTGGCTTAATGTATTAAAGATAATCTTTTTTCAAAGATTCGAGATTTAATCCGAGTCTAGCAATTTCAAATTATAATTAATTCAATTGACAATTTTCAATTAATTCATGGTTGTTTGTCGGTTTTTTCAAGGAGTAGAAAATGAAAAAGGGATTTCCTTTTTTAATAATTGTACTGATGTGCCTATTATCCTCGCAGCTTTATGCTTCAGGAGGAGGAAATAGCGGTAACTTAGCCTTTCCACCCAGTTTAGAAAGTTATAATGATTCTCACTTGACCAACCTAAAGGATATTCTGCTAAATCGGATTGAGCATGACCCTTTAAATTTATTTGCCTCTTTGCTGTTTCTCTGTGCCATTTTACACACCTTCATGGCAGGTAAATTTACAACTATTGCTCACAATATTGCCAAAAAACATCATGAGAAAAATGCAAGTAATAGTAACAAAGGCAAATACACCGGAAATGTCGTTGAATCAGTCAGTTTTACGGCAGTATTATTCCACTTCTTAGGAGAAGTAGAGGCTGTTTTTGGGCTATGGATTGTGCCGCTATTTTGGTTAATCGCCTATTATCATGGAATCCATGCTTCAGTGGATTATATGAGTAGTGTCAATTATACTGAACCGATGTTTGTTGTCATTATTATGACACTAGCCGCAACCAGACCAATTATGCAACTGGCGGAAAAAATGCTTAAGTCAGTCGCTAAACTTGGAAAGGAGTCTAATGCTGCCTGGTGGTTTACAATCTTGACCATTGGTCCCATATTAGGTTCATTTATAACAGAACCAGCAGCCATGACGATTTCTGCCTTAATTCTGGCCAAGCAATTCTACATGAAGAAACCGAGTGTCAAATTCGCATATGCCACCATCGGCCTTTTATTCGTCAATATTTCAGTCGGTGGAACTTTATCTCACTTTGCTGCACCACCGGTTTTGATGGTCGCAGGTAAATGGGATTGGGATTTGATGTTTATGATGACTAATTTTGGTTGGAAAGCCTTTATTGGAATTATAATAGCTAATATCCTGTACTTTTTTATTTTTAGAGCAGAATTCAGCAATCTTTCCACTGTTGAGTCTAAAACTAATTCAGATGAACCGATCGATTGGGATATCAGAGAAAATCCAGTACCATTTCCCATTACTTCTGTTCATATAATATTCATGATCTGGACAGTTGCCACGGCTCATTATCCCGCATTATTTATAGGCGGTTTTTTATGCTTTTTAGGTTTTACACAATCAACAGCGCATCATCAAAACAAAATTGATCTGAAACCTGCTTTGTTAGTTGGTTTTTTCTTAGCAGGTCTAGTTACCCATGGTGGGCTGCAAAGCTGGTGGATTGCTCCTATTTTAGGAAGCTTAAGTGAGTTACCGCTAATGCTGGGAGCTACGATTTTAACAGCATTCAATGATAATGCTGCAATTACTTATCTCAGTACATTAGTCCCAAATCTTAGTGATTCTTTAAAATATGCAGTTGTTGCAGGCGCTGTCACCGGAGGTGGATTGACGGTTATAGCAAATGCTCCGAACCCTGCCGGACAGTCAATTTTACAGCGATTTTTCAAAAACGGTGTATCACCACTCGGTTTAGCACTGGCTGCTATCATTCCAACAATCATTATGGGTTGTGCCTTTATGCTCCTTTAAAGTTTATTCCCTGAATGTCTAGTCTATATAAAAAGCCTGGACATTAATCCATTTTTGCACGTAAATTCATGGCGGAATTTATTTTTTAATATTCCAGGTAGATTTGTATAATTTTAAAACATAAACGGTATCTTTTTAATACGTCTTTCTTATATCTCATCTAATTTTAAAAGAGGAAAACTGATGACTGACTTCAAAAGAACTAGTTCTAAATTATCATTATTTCTCATTCAAATCGGAATTCTGGTACTGCTAATAACCAACTGTACTGAAAAACAGGTTAATCCGGATTTATTGCAAGTGTTACCAGAAGATAAAGCCAGCAGTGAATTTCCGCCTTCTCCTGAAGAACTGATTCCCATGGTATATCAGGTACTAACCTTAGTTTCAGGCAAAGATGCAACAGTAACAGCTATGCGTGAAGAAGCATTAGTATCTTTTATCAAAACGGGATTTACAAAATACAGCCATGTTAAAAATATTAGCGAGTCTGAACTGAAAAATAAACTCGCAGATAAAGCTTTTCATGGTTTCCAACCGGATAATGTAGCAGAAGCCATCCAACTGGGTAAAGCATTGAAGTCCCGGTATGTGTCGCAGCTCGTGCTGGCAGTTTTGGAAAGTAAAATAGTAGAATCTGTGGATCGGTTTAAAGCTACTATTGATTTTAATGTATTTACAACAGATGCCGGTCAAAACCGCTTAAATGAAAAAATTGAATACAATTCTGCAGATTTAAAAAAAGCAGACAGCCAATTAAAAACCATTATTCAAACCCATTTCCCACTAATGGGATATATATTGGAAACCAAAGGTGGTCACCAGGTTGCTAAGATATCAATCGGTCGCAATGTTGGCGTTAAATTGGATCGAGAGTTTCTAATTAAAAGCCGGAAAGTCGAATCTACAATAATGGATGGCTTTATAAGAAAAACCACCACATTTTCTAAAATGTCAGTTGCTGTTGGAAAAATCATTAAAGTGATGGAAAATGAAAGTTGGATTTCTATTCCGAAGGCTGACAGAGACAAAATAAAATTAGGCCAGGTAGTTTTCAGCCAACCGGAAAAAGGAAAATGGTTTTAAATACGCCTCAAATCCCATAAACTCATAAACCACTTTTTTAGGTGGTTTATGATAAATTTATATTTTAAAATGGCACTATTCGAGTATCGTGTAGTTGATAAAAACGGGAAAAAAATAAAGGGCAAAATCGACGCCCCTAATCAAAAACAAGCTACTGCAAAATTACAAAGTCAGGAATTTTTTATCATTTCAATTACCGGTACTCGAAAATCTCCAAAATCTCTTTCCAGCCAGGCCAAATTATCAAATAGCCAAATACCCAAACCAATCATCACCAATTTTACGCGTCAGTTTTCAGTTTTGACAGGAACCGGAGTACCCTATGACCGAGCCTTTGAAATTTTGATTCAGGAATGCGAAAATGCCAAGTTTCAAAACATCCTTTCTGCGATGAAAGCACAAATCATGGAAGGGAGTTCTTTAGCTAATACATTACAGTACCACCCACAAATTTTTTCAAAGATGTACATTGCTATGGTTAGAGCTGGCGAAGCTGGTGGCACTTTATCGACTGTTTTAGAACGAACAGCTCAATCCAGAGAGGACAGCGAGGAACTAGCTAATAAAATTAAAGGTGCTTTAATTTACCCAATTATTTTGTTGGTTGTTGCGATCGGTATTGTTGCATTTATGGTGACATTTCTACTCCCGAAAATCTCTCCCATCTTTTTGCAGTTCAATGTTGCTTTGCCATTACCCACACGTATCGTCATGGCATTGAGTAACTTTATTACCTCAAATTGGTGGTTGCTCATTATTGCATTAATATTATGTGTATTTCTCTTTCGATACCTAATTTCAACCAATCGAGGAGAAAAAATAAAGGATATTTTTTTTCTACGGTTTCCAGTAGTCGGTAAAGCTATTAATCAGATCATCATCTTTCGGTTTACACGAACATTAGGAACAATGCTCACCAGTGGTGTTGAACTGAAACAATCACTCGCAATTATTAAAAATGTTTTAGGAAATCGTGTATTTGAAGATATTTTTGAAGAAGTGATTGTTAATATTACAAAAAAGGGGATGGACCTTTCCCAGGCCTTGAGAAAAACGGAGCTGTTTCCACCAAGTGTCACTCAAATGATACGTGTCGGTGAGGAGAGCAGCACACTAGAATCCATGTTAACCAAAATTTCAGATAGCCTGGAAAGGGACGTCAAACAAACAATTGAAAAATCAGTTGCCCTGCTGGAACCAATCACTATTCTTTGGATGGCTTGTGTGGTAGGTTTTATACTAATGGCCATCATGTTACCAATGTTTGAGATTAATCAAATGATTTAAGATTAATCATAGACACCAATTAAATCATATTTTTGAAGTCGGTTAACATCCCCAATTGCTGTCTTAGTGTTTTTATAGTCTTCCTGAAATTTCACAACCTCGGAAATTTTTTCGTTCAAAAGAATCACATTTTTTCGTTGTTCATTAAAAGGAATTTTGGTGTAAATAACAGCTTTTTTTGACATTTCTGACAGAGCAGTTAAGGCTTTCTTATAAGTCTCACTATCGGCTTCAGTATCGGTATTAAATTTCTTCCATTTCAATTTGAAAAAATCAATATCCAAATCTTTTAGAAATCTTAAGCCTGTTGAATGCCATTTTACAGATACTTTCTCATCCAAGACCATTTCAGGAACAACATCCAGTCCAATCAGAAAATCAGCTCTCAGGCGACGAATACGGGAAACAATATCCCAAAGCAGTTGTTTAATTTCACGGGTCCGCCACATCGCAACATTTATGTATTCATCTGTTGTTAAAACACCAATTTCTTCATCATTGACAACATTAACCGCTACAAACAGGTCATTAAAAATAATTTTCCGCCCGGTGGCAACCTGATAATTTCCTATGGCGGCTCTTGATAATCCATCTGTTATTTCATAAGTAAAATCGTCTTTAAATACAATCCCATCGACATCTGAAGCCAGCAATGAATTAATGATAGGATTTAGAAAGCCTTTGGCAGCCTTATTCAATAAATCTAATTTTCGATTAGGACGTGTTTCATTTTGAATAGCACTCCATTTTTCATCCATCAATAAAACTGAACTATGTCCAATCAGGGGATGATGTCTTAATGGTAATGATATTAAAATTTTTAACCGATTTTTATGGGCAATATTGACCAGTTTTTCCAGGATATCATCAATCAGCGGCCTGTTTTTCACATAAAAATAGTAACCTTGTTTTTTAAGATGATTGCTGAATAGAAAGATAGGTGTTTCTGTCGTTTGAACCAGATCCAGTTGAACCGAAGCAATCCCCTTTTCAGCCAGATCTTCAAAATACTGATTCAACTCACTCCAATCTTTGGCAGCGGGAAGTTCAATTTCAATCAAACTACCTCTCAAATTAACACTATCAAGTGTTTCAGAGTAAAAGAAATTGTTTAAGTATTCATTTAATAAAATTTTACGTCTGGATTGTGGGAAAGAGTCCAAAAAGAACTTGTACAGCGCCAAAAACTGATCCTGATCCCTTTTAGAATAAGCTGCTTCAACGCGTTTAAATAGCTTAGACTCAATCATGGACCCTGTATTTTGTTCTTCAAGGGCATCATTGGTTTGAGCTAATTTATATTCAGGTTCTTTTTCAAGATAACCGGAAGTTATTGTATTTGAGCTGTTGGTTTGACTTTTCCAATTCAAGTCGGCCTCAGTAATTTCAATCTTACGGTTGGACTCGGGTTGATTCGCTGAACTGGTTTTTCTGGGTGGCTGATTTATTGGAGTCGGCGAATTTTTCTTATTAGCGCAATCTGTGATGAAAGCTAACCCTGTTACCAATATAATAAATAAGTATAAATTTGTTCGTTTCATCTGATTAAAATTTTATTGTTATTCATTACCATTTTTATATCTCTTTGGCATTTTTATTGGCGATGAATTTTTGCAAATATAATCGATTTAATTCTGACATGTCATAAAACTGAACATGAACATCTATTTTATCCTCACTGACTTGATTCATTCTGATGATGTTACCATGAATTTCCTGTCTGATATTCGCTTCCTGCAATTTGAAGACAACTGTTGTCCCTACCACTGCTGTTTTCGGAAGCTCTTTAACAATAAATTTCATTCCCCCAATACTGATATCATCAACCAGACCAACACAAGATACATTAGAAGGTTCAACACCTCTGGTTTTTAAGCCCTCAGCCGTTGTTATAAAATAGAACTTTCTTTTAAATTGTAGTCGATATCTATCATCCTCACGTTTAGGTAACTTTTTAATTTTGTCAGTATGATCCAATACAATAGCATTTGCAGGAGTATTTATTTGGGAATTTAATTTACAAACAAATCGAAATTCACCATCACTTTTTCTAAAAATTCTAAATTCCAGCTTTTTAAATTTCGATAAATTGACTGCTTTTCCATTAACTGTTGGAGGTTTCACCCAAAAGTCTGATTCAGTTGAATTTAAAATTGTGCCGACATAAGAGTGGCTTTTCCCCTTATAATTAACCCCAACCCTTAGTTTTTGTCCAGGTTGCAGCATTTTTGTACTAATAAAAGGCACCCGACGATTATAAAATATATATCCCAGGTCTTCCCGAAGTCCTGACACCTGATTCAATATGGGATCAGAAGGAGCAATCCGAAATACTTTATTAACTGCTTTTTCAAAATTTTGATTGTCAGTAATCAGTCTTTCAGGAATGGTGTTAGCAGCATTAGCCAATGCAATAATCAGTTTACTGGCACTTTCAGAAATATCCATTTGTTGGTCAACATTAGCCTGGGATTTTTTCTTTAAATATCGTTTACCGGATTGACTCAACCTTCTATTTTGAATCCATTTATAAGTGACAACCAATAAAATAAAAACCAGGATAAATCCAACCAGGAAATAGATAGAGTTACCACTTGAAGAGTACGTATTTCCTATACTCATAAATGACGTATCTATTTTTGTACCTTGTGCGTATAGTGTTGGATATATTGAAAACCAGTCCATAGTCAATTTTTAATAAATGGGTTAATAGCTTTTTTGTCGTCATTTGATAAGCAAAATTGACACCATAGTCTATAGTTAAGTTAAATTACATGAAAATTGGTATTTTTGGTGGCAGTTTTAATCCGGCTCATATGGGTCATTTTAAAATCGCCAAATCAATTCTGTCTTCAAATAAAGTCGATAAACTGATAATTGTACCTAATTATACAAATCCCTTAAAGTCAAACTTACCGCTTTTACCGGATGATTTAAAATGGAATATACTAAAAGCCACCTTTGCTGAACTAAAAAATAGTACTATCTGTGATTATGAACGGTTAAAAAGCGCCCCCAGTTATACTGTCCATACTTTACAACACTTAAAATCACAATACCCTCTGGACCAATTTTTCTTAATTTTAGGAGAAGACACCTTACAATTATTCCCTAAATGGCATAAACCGAATGAAATCCTGAAGTTGGTAAAATTGCTGATAATTCCCAGACCAGGTCAACGATTTATTCACTCTAAAATAGAAATTGACGACAATTGCATTGAATGGCTTCACTTTAAGATTCCTGACATTTCAGCCAGCCTGATCAGAAAATCATCAATTGAAACCATTCAAATAAATAAATTGATGCATCCTTCGACATATTCAGATTGGGAGAATTACATTTTGGAAAAACCTTAATTTCCTTTTCAAAAAAAAATGAAAACTCTAGGATAATGAATAATTAATCATATTAAAGAAATTGAATAACAGCTGATAAGTAAGTATATATTCTCAAATTATACTATTCGGTAATTGGGGGACACGTAACAACTTGGTATTTAAATCTTTAAGTCTTTACTAAAAAATGTACATGTCCCCAAATTACCTGCTTTTCGTTCAGACACTAATTAATATTTTTAACCTTTATCACAAGCAAAAATTATATGGATACAGAACAGCTACTTAAAACAATCACCAGTGTCATCGAGGATCTCAAAGGATTGGAGGTATTAAGTATCAATGTTGAAAACAAGAATGCGTTTGCTGACTATATGGTATTATGTCATGGGACATCATCTGCACATGTCAAAGGGATTTCTGATAAAATTGGACTTACTTTAAAAAAGGAACATCTATTACCACTTGGTGTCGAAGGTTATAATGAAGGACAATGGGTGCTTATGGACTATGATGCTGTTATTGTTCATATTTTCACGGAAAGTATACGGGATGCCTATCAACTGGAAGACCTATATAAAACGACAGTCAATCGGGATGAACCGTGCGAAAAATCAGAATAATCTGTATTGGAAAAACACAAGAAAAGTTTATTAAAAGTGGATTAGATCTATATGATAAAAAAGTAAAACGCTATTGCAATCTGGAATGGATAATCATTAAAGCAGCTAACTACACCTCCGGGAATATTCAGCAATGGCAGGAACATGAAGCAGAAAAAATCGGTAAACTGATTCAATCCAGAAACATGACAATATTCTGTGATGAGAGCGGACACCAAATGTCTTCTATTAACATGGCTGATAAATTTACAAACTGGGCTAATAAAGGTTATTCTGGGTTTGACTTTTTTATCGGGGGGGCTTTCGGTTTCTCAGAAGAAATTAAAAAGAAAGCCAATTATTTATTGAGCCTTTCCCCGATGACACTAACCCATCAAATGATCAGATTACTTCTGGTCGAGCAAATCTATCGTTCCTTTACTATTATTCGTAAAGAGAAATATCATCATTAATTAAAATTAGATAAATCAAATGAATATTTTTTTAATTGTTAACCGGACGGATTCTCTGCAGAACGAAACAGAAAAAATCTAAGGATTATGTTTCCCCTCCAATAACAAATAATTTAACTTTTTAACAATTCAGCATGATTTACTGTACTGTTGACAAATGATAACAACATTTCCAGGGTAAATTTACTTTCTCCTGCTTCATTTTTAGGCAGTAAAGGCACACAATGCTTTTCAAAAACATAATTTCTGGCTTTCAGTCGTCCCGCTTCAAAAAAATAATATTCCACTTCAGTGGCAGAGATTTTTTTTTGTTTGGCTTCATCTTCAAAAAAAAATTTAAAGTCCTCAGGGGTTTTCATCGGTTTAGTCCATTTTTTTTCAATTGCGGTCGAAATAATTAGTGTCGTTGTCAATTTTCCCGCCAGAGTGATGAATTCATCCCAATGATCCTGTAACCAAGTTTCAGGAACATATTTTTTAATTTGATCTGCTATCATAGTTATTATTTTTTTTATTTTTTATTCATTGAGGTCTGATCAGAAATTTCTTGACTCAAAATAGCCTTAATAAATCCATCTAAATCACCATCCATAACAGCATTTACGTTGGACGTTTCTAAATTAGTTCGGTGATCTTTAACCAACTGATAAGGATGCATCACGTAACTTCTGACCTGACTCCCCCAGGCAATATCTTTTTTCTGACTATTCGCTTCATCCATATCTGCTTTTCGTCTTTTCTCTTCATGCCGAAATAATGCAGCTTTCAATACTTTCAAGGCAATAGCTTTGTTTTTATGCTGGGATCTTTCATTTTGACATTGTACAACAATGCCGGTTGGATTATGCGTAATCCGAATTGCTGAATCAGTTGTATTCACATGTTGCCCACCAGCTCCACTAGCTCTGAAGGTATCAATTCTCAAATCACTTTCATTAATCACTATATCAATATCATTTTCAATATCCGGATAAACAAAAACTGATGCAAATGAAGTATGCCTACGTTTGTTGGAATCAAAGGGTGAAATTCTAACCAGACGATGAACGCCAACTTCAGCTTTTAATTTCCCATAAGTATATTCACCTTCTATACTCATCGTCATGGATTTTATACCCGCTTCATCACCGGCTTGAAAATCCAATACAGACACTTTGTATTTATAACTCTCGGCCCACCTTTTGTACATCCTATATAACATTTCTGCCCAATCCATGGATTCAGTACCGCCTGCACCCGAATTAATCGTCAGTATGGCGTTGTTTTTGTCCTGCGGGCCCCCTAATAATCTATCAAGTTCCAATGATTGAATATTAACGTCATTGCAACTTAATAAGTCTACCACTTCCTTTTTGAGATCCTTATCATCCTCCACCTCTAACAATTCAATAGCTGATTCGGTATCATTCTGATGGCTTAAAATGGTTTCCCATTTTTCCAGCAGTGATTTGATCTCGGCAATTCGTTTTAACACAACTGTTCGATGATCATTATTTTCCTGCCAGAAACTGTCCTGTGCGGATTGAAATTCCAATTGATCTAATTCGTTTTTATTCTTCTCTAATTCAAAGATACCCCCTTAAAGCTTCAATCCTTTCTTCCAGTTCTTTGGCTTTACTCTTCATCTCTTCTGTAGTCATACGATTACCTTTCCAATACTATATAACGGTCTACATTCTTATTGACTGTAATGGTGTTAATTACTCTGATTCATGGTAAATATCAACTCAAACAGTGGTTTAATCTATACAATCCCATTTCACTCGGTTGGTTCAGTAAAATCTGTAGTTTTCAACTATTTTTTTTAACCAAAATCTTAAATTCACATTTATTTAATAAATGGTATATTTTTTATTTTAAATCACACTTAATAACATGATATTAGACAATAAACGAGTTAATTTATCAGAATAACTGTGGGAATAACAGTCTTTTTCAGGTAACTAGGTCTAACTTAAGACTTTTTTAGATAAGAAATAGCTTCAAAGTTAACTAACATAAATGATTTTTAACGGTATGCATTAAAAAATCAATAATCTATTGTAGAACTTAATAAAAAATATTAAAGTTTTTCCGTATTTCAAATATTGTTGTTAATTTAACTGTCGAGGTTTTCAAAATTTCTTATTTAGTACAATATGGAGGCAATCTAACCAGAGAAAGATCAGCTAACACTATCTAAAGACCTTTAAACAGATTTGATTGTTCTTATAATCATAGGCTCTGTTTTAAGACAAAGAACCGGAGTAGAGAAGAATTAAACTTAAAATGGGTTATAAATTAGTCCTTTTAAAACGAATCCTGTTAAGATTTTGTTACCTGGAGTGGAATTAGGTTTTTTTTGTATAATTTTGAGTCGGTGTGAGAATTTGATCATATCATTAATTTTATGGAGTGCTTTTATCTTTCAATTTGCAAAAGTTAAATCATGATTACAATTAAAAAAGGATTAGATCTTCCAATTAAGGGTAGTCCTAAACAAATTATATCCGAGGAAAAAACTGTTAAAACAGTTGCTTTACTGGGGTCTGATTACAACGGAATGAAACCAACCATGCTTGTTGCGGTTGGAGATACTGTTAAATTAGGACAGAAACTTTTTTTGGATAAGAAAAATCCAGGTGTTGTATTTACATCACCCGGTTCCGGAAAGGTTATCGAAATAAACAGAGGTGAAAGACGTGTTTTTTTATCACTTGTTGTTAAACTGGATGGAAATGCTGAAGAGACTTACCAGTCTTGGCCGGTAAATGAACTCAATCAAATCGATCGAAATAAAGTCCAGGAAGTTCTGATAGAATCAGGTGTTTGGACGTCAATTAAGACTAGACCATTTAGTAAATCACCGGTTCCGGATTCTACTCCCCATTCGATCTTTATCAATGCCATGGACACTAATCCATTAGCTGCTGATCCTTCAATCCTTATCAAGGAAAAAAATGATTTGTTCATCGCCGGAATTGATGTTTTATCCAGGTTAACAGACGGTAAGCTTTATTGTTGTACAGCACCTGATATAAATATAAAAAACCTGGAAAAGACAAAAGCGGAACAACAACAATTCAAAGGGTCTCACCCTGCTGGATTACCTGGTACGCATATTCATTTTCTGGATCCGGTTCATATTGAAAAAACTGTTTGGACGATTAATTATCAGGATGTTATTGCAATTGGACACCTGTTCACTTCTGGTAAAATTTTAGTAGATAGAGTAATTTCAATTGCCGGACCGGAAGCTAACAACCCAAGATTAATCAAAACCAGAATCGGTGCTAATGTGGATGAACTGATTCAAGGGGAAGCTTCAGATAAGAAGAACCGCGTTGTATCAGGTTCTTTGTTTAGCGGTCATAACGCTGATCAAGCTTTAGGTTATTTAGGCCGGTTTCATCATCAATTATGTATTTTGGAAGAAGGCTACAAACGAGAATTATTAGGATGGATGGGTCCTGGTCTGAATCAATTCTCAGTTAAAAACGTTTTTCTATCTGCTTTGAATCCTAAAAAGAAATTCTCTTTCACAACATCAACAGGCGGTAATAAAAGGGCAATGGTTCCAATCGGAATGTACGAAAAAGTAATGCCTTTGGATATTATCCCAACTTTCCTGTTAAGATCTTTAATTGTTGAAGATACTGATCAGGCTCAAGATTTGGGTTGTTTGGAATTGGAGGAAGAAGATCTTGGACTATGTACATTTGTTTGTCCGGGAAAATATGACTATGGAACTATTTTACGTAATAATCTGATTATAATTGAAAGAGAAGGGTAAATGAAATTTTTAAGAGATTTCTTTGATCGTCATGAGCACCATTTCTTGAGAAATGGTAAGCTTGAAAAATTTTACCCGGTGTATGAAATGTTTGACACATTTTTATATACACCCGGTCAAGTGACGAAAACAGCCTCCCATGTTAGGGATGGCATGGACTTAAAGCGAATGATGTCTATGGTAATCGTTGGTTTACTGCCTTGTATATTGATGGCGATGTATAATACAGGCTTGCAAGCGAATATGACGATGAGCAGTATGGGGCTTTCTTCAGCGACTACCTGGCAAGCAGGGTTGTTAGACATTTTAGATGTTGGTTATTCACCAGATAGTATCTTTTCAAATATTATACATGGGGCCGTTTATTTCTTCCCGTTACTAATCATTAGTTACACTGTCGGTGGTATCTGGGAAACGATTTTTTCAGTTGTTAGAGGGCATGAAATTAACGAAGGATTTCTGGTCACAGGAATGCTATACCCCTTAATTCTACCGCCAATGATTCCCCTTTGGCAGGCAGCCTTGGGTATCTCTTTTGGTGTTGTCATTGGCAAAGAAATATTTGGTGGTGTCGGTAAAAACTTTTTAAATCCAGCTTTAACTGCTCGCGCTTTCTTATTTTTTGCTTATCCGGGACAAATTTCAGGTGATGCTGTCTGGACTGGAGTCGACGGGTTTAGTGGAGCAACACCTCTAAGCACTGCAGCAGTTGGTGGTATAGAAGCTTTAGAAAAATCAGTCAGCTGGTTTGACGCTTTTGTGGGAGTTATCCCCGGTTCTTTAGGTGAAACATCAGCTTTAGCCTGTTTATTCGGAGCCCTGGTTCTGATTATAACCGGTGTTGCCTCCTGGCGCATCATACTAAGTGTCATTCTCGGTGCAGTGTTTCTCAGTGGACTATTTAATTTTATAGGTAGTGATACCAACTATATGTTTTCAATCACCCCTATGTGGCATCTAGTACTGGGTGGCTTGGCATTTGGAGCCGTCTTTATGGCAACTGATCCTGTATCTGGGTCAATGACCGCAACAGGACAATGGATTTATGGACTCCTCATCGGAACAATGGTTATCCTGGTTAGAGTGGTGAACCCTGCTTTTCCAGAAGGAATGATGTTAGCGATCCTATTTGGAAACCTATGCGCACCGGTGATTGATTATTATGTTGTCAAAGCGAATATTAATCGAAGGAGGAAACGCAATGTCTAATGATTCGATTACAAAAACGCTATTAGTAGCAGCTTTACTCTGTATTGTCTGCTCAATCTTAGTTTCCTCAGCTGCTGTGGGATTAAAACCGATACAGGAATTCAATAAACAGTTGGATACTAAGAAAAATATTTTAATGGCAGCAGGATTACTGGAAGCTGATACTGATATCGAAACAGCCTTCAAAAAGATCAATATTAAGACGGTTGATATTAAAACCGGTGAATTCGTTACTGGTGAACAATTTAATAATTTTGACCAGAAAAAAGCGGCCAAAGATCCAAATTTAAGTATCTTAATCCCTGGCGAACTGGATCTGGGAAAAATCAAGCGTCGATCTAAGTATGCTTCTGTATATTTAGTTAAATCCGGACAGGAAATAGAGACGATTATTCTTCCGATCCACGGAAAAGGTTTATGGTCAACCATGTATGCCTTTTTAGCACTGGAAGGTAATACTAATGTCGTTAAAGGTCTTTCATTTTACGATCATGGCGAAACACCTGGTTTAGGTGGCGAAGTCGATAATCCGTTCTGGAAAAAACAGTGGATTGGGAAAAAAATATTTAGTCCGGATTGGAGCCTGGCAATTAACATTTTGAAAGGCAAGGTAAATCCTGCAAAGGCAGAAGCGATTCATCAAATTGATGGGCTTTCAGGTGCTACCCTGACCACAGTGGGTGTCAATGACCTTATTAAATACTGGCTGGGTGAAAACGGATTTAACCCTTTATTAAAAAAACTTAGGAAACAAGGAGAGGAAAATGGCTAAAGCTCGGGAAGTATTATTCGATCCGATTTTTAAAAACAATCCGATTGCTCTCCAGGTACTAGGGGTTTGCTCAGCCTTGGCTGTTACCAGCAAACTAGAAACTGTTATTGTAATGTCAATCGCGTTAACCTTTGTGACAACATTTGCCAACGGTGCGGTCAGTTTAATCAGGAATCACATTCCTAATGCTATCCGAATTATTGTACAAATGACTATCATTGCCTCATTGGTAATTATCGTAGACCAGGTTTTAAAAGCCTATGCCTTCCAGATTAGTAAGCAATTATCCGTGTTTGTAGGATTGATTATTACCAATTGTATTGTTATGGGACGAACAGAAGCCTACGCTATGAAAAATGGTGTTTTTTCAAGTATGCTGGATGGAATAGGTAATGGCCTGGGATACAGTTTCATTCTCATCACTGTTGGTGTCATCAGAGAACTGTTAGGATCTGGAAAATTACTTGGTTACAATATTTTCCATGTTGCAACAGAAGGTGGGTGGTACATCCCGAATGGATTAATGCTTTTAGCGCCCAGTGCTTTCTTTATCATCGGATTAATTATCTGGGCATTGAGAACCTGGAAAACTGACCAAGTAGAAGAGGATTAATATGTTAGAATTATATTTAAGTCTATTTGTCAAATCGATTTTTATCGAAAATCTGGCCTTGGCCTTTTTTCTGGGAATGTGTACTTTTCTGGCTGTTTCTAAAAAGGTAGATACTGCCTTGGGATTGGGAATTGCTGTGATAGTGGTTCAAACGATTACTGTACCAACAAATCATCTCATTTATCAGTATATTCTTAAGGAAGGTGCATTAAGTTGGGCAAATCTGCCAGATGTCAATCTCAGCTTCCTGGGATTAATCAGTTATATTGGTGTCATTGCCGCAATGGTGCAAATTCTGGAAATGGTACTCGATAAATATTTCCCCCCTCTGTATAATGCCTTAGGGGTTTTTCTACCACTGATTACAGTGAACTGCGCTATTTTAGCAGGGTCACTATTCATGGTGGAAAAAGACTACTCCTTCGGCGAGAGCATCGTTTATGGATTAGGTGGTGGAACTGGATGGGCACTAGCGATTGTCTTGTTGGCCGGAATTAGAGAAAAGATGAAGTACAGTGACGTACCCGCCGGGTTAAAAGGGCTGGGAATTACTTTTATAGTTGTGGGACTGATGTCCATGGGTTTTATGGCGTTTGGCGGTATCCAGCTGTAACCTAAATTCAAAAAACGACTTTAACAAATATAAAATTTTAATGAGTAAAGGATAAGTAATGGTTGAAATTTATTTAGGTGTGGTCATGTTCACAGCTATCGTTTTGAGTTTGGTCATTATCATATTGTTTGCAAAATCAATGTTGGTAGCCAGCGGTGATATCAAAATAGATATTAACGATGACCCGGAAAACGCTCTTGTTACAGCAGCTGGGGGTAAGCTTTTGAACACATTAGCTACCCAAAAAATATTTTTACCGTCTGCCTGTGGTGGTGGTGGAACCTGTGGACAATGTAAAGTGAAGGTATCGGAAGGTGGTGGAGATTTGCTACCCACTGAAACTTCATTTATTAATAAGAAGGCAGCGGCGACAGGGGAGCGATTAGCTTGTCAGGTTGCTGTCAAAAGAGACTTAAACATCGAAGTTCCAGCTGAAGTGTTTTCAGTTAAGAAATGGGAATGTGTTGTTGAATCAAATCATAATGTTGCTACTTTTATCAAAGATCTAACATTGAAGTTGCCAGAAGGTGAAGATGTGGATTTTCGAGCTGGTGGTTATATTCAGATTGAGTGCCCTTCTCATCAACTTAAGTATACTGATTTTGATATTGAAGAAGAGTATCAAGAAGATTGGCATAAATACAATATTTTCAAGTATGAATCAATCGTTAAAGAGGCGGCAGAAAGAGCCTATTCAATGGCCAGTTACCCTGCCGAAAAGGGATTAATAAAACTGAATGTGAGAATTGCAACACCGCCTCCAAACGCACCTCCATCAATTCCACCGGGAGTTATGTCATCTTATATCTTTAATTTAAAGCCAGGTGACAAAGTAACCATTTCCGGTCCATATGGAGAATTTTTCGCCAGAAAGACCGATAATGAAATGGTATTTATCGGTGGTGGTGCCGGAATGGCTCCAATGAGGTCCCATATTTTTGATCAGCTAAAAACTTTAAAATCTAAACGTAAAATGACCTTCTGGTACGGAGCTCGTAGCAAGCGGGAAATGTTTTATGAAGAGGAATTTGATAAACTTCAGGCAGATAACGACAACTTTAAGTGGAATGTTGCGTTATCAGATCCGTTACCTGAAGATAATTGGGCCGGCCCGGTTGGATTTATCCACCAAGTTTTACACGATTTGTACCTTAGAGATCATCCAGCTCCTGAAGACTGTGAATATTATATGTGTGGTCCTCCGATGATGAATCGAGCTGTCATTCACATGCTACATGAATTGGGTGTAGAAGATGAGAACATCATGTTGGATGATTTTGGTGGTTAAGTTCAAAAGTATTATTTTCGATTTATTGTTGATTACCATTTTAATTTGTTTTTTAAACGGATGTTTCAAACAAACACCTGAAAAGCAAATTTCATTCAATGGCAGAACAATGGGTACAACTTATTCCATCAAGTTGTACCCTGCAAACTCAGAAATTAACACAGAACAGCTGCAGGAAAAAATCACCCAGGTACTCTCTCAGGTAGATCGTACCATGTCTACATACAAAAATAAGTCCGATATTTCGCAGTTTAATCAACTAAAAAGTACACAATGGATTAACTTTCCGGCAGAATTGGTCAATGTTATCAGCGAAGCACAACGCATAGCCAAATTGACCAAAGGTTCTCTGGATATTACTGTGGGTGCCTTAGTTGATTTGTGGGGATTTGGTAAAATCACACAAACAGAAGCAATTCCTGATTCCAGAGATATTGAAAAATTATTGCAAATCGTTGGTTTTGAAAACATTGACATTCACCCGACCAGGAATCAAATTAAAAAAAGACATCCGGATATTTCAATTGATTTATCTGCCATTGCGAAAGGATACGGCGTCGATAAAGTTTCAGAATTACTGGAAAAAGAAGGGATTCACGACTTTTTGGTCGAAATCGGTGGTGAAATCAGCGTCATGGGTTTGAAAAACAATACCGCCCCCTGGATATTAGCTGTTGAAAAGCCATCAACTAAAATGAGATCGATTCATCAAAAACTGACCTTAACGAATCAAAGCATGGCAACGTCCGGTAATTACAGGAATTACTTCGAAAAAGCTGGTAAACGCTATTCCCACATAATCAACCCCAAAACAGGAAGACCCATTAACCATTCCACTGCTTCTGTCAGTGTCGTTCACTCTTCCTGTATGACTGCAGATGCGTGGGCAACCGGATTATTAGCCATGGGATATGAAAAAGGATATCAATTGGCTGAACAAAAAAAATTGGCCGTATATTTTATTTATCGCAAAGGTGATCAGTTTATTAATTTAGCCACCACAGCTTTCAAACAATATCTGAACAAGAAATAGGATAGCAAATGAATACATTTATTTTAACTTTAATTATTTTTGGATTGGCTATTTTCGGTATGGCAATAGGGGTCATTATCTCAAAAAAATGTCTCAAACGTGGATGTGAAAATACCAGAATAGTAATGCAGAATAGCGGTAGCCACACTTGTGGAAATTGTGGCAAAAAAATATAAAATCCAATAAAATAGTCTTTTTAGGTTATTTTATTTCTTAATGGATTTTTCAGCTTTTTCAAGCTGTTGATAATCTTCAAAAGCCTGGGAGGCATTGACAATATTCCCGAGTTTTTCTTCAATAACACGTTTGGTAGCCAGGATCTCTTTCATCGAGGGATCTATTCCATAAGCCTGATTACAAAATTGCAACGCTTTTTCCATCTGCCCATAATGGAAATATATTTTAGCTTTTAACAAAATATGTTCGGCCGTTTTTTGTTTAGATAATACTTCTTCCAGGCGTTGAGCTGCCTTTTTCAATAGCTCTTTTTTGTCTTCCTCGTTACCTGAATTTATTCCTTTTTGAAACAATGCCTTGGCTAAATTAGCTCGTGCCATCGTAAAACCGGGTCTCTTTTTCAAGGCTTTTTGAAAAAAAAGAATCGCTGAATCCAGTTTCATCTGTTTTAATTGAATGACTCCCATATTATTGTTCGCTATTGGATCCTCAGCATTTGTTCTTAAAGATTTAGCTACAAACTGTTTTTTCTGCTCTAAAGCAGCGTTTTTATCGTCTCCCAAACGTTTGTATACCTGCATAAGATCATTATATACATCAATCATGGCCGGATCAATTTCTAAGGCTTTGTTGTATTGTTCAATACTGGTTTTTGAATTGGATATCCCCCCCATTTGTCTATAGACATGAGCTAATCCAATATAAGCCGATTTGTTTTTTTCATCCTGCTGGATGGCGCTTTGGAAGGCTAAAATAGCGTTATCATAATTCTCCTGCTCTGCCAATTTATAACCATCTGCAATATAGGGGTTTTCCGGTTTAGCAAAAAGATCTTTCAACGGTTTAATCATTAAATCCGCAAAATTCTTTTTCGGTTTCTTATAAGCAATGCTTTCTATGTTTTCAGCGTTTTCTACCATTTTGGCACTTTAGATTGGATAATACAGGTGTTAGATAAATAAGGATCTATTCTGTAAATATGGTTTTCATTATATATCCATTTACGTTCTTTAAAGAAGTGAAAATTTAAAATTTCTTAAATATCCTTGTCAATTGTTCATTTAATCCTCTTGATTAATTGCGATGATAAAATTAACCTGTTTGAGTGCTTATAAATATAGATGATAACAATTAACAAAAGAGAAACCATGGTCAACTGGAAAATCAAAAGCCTTTTACTTCTTTCTATTTGCTTATTCAGCAATAACCTTTTAGGGATGGATAATCTTAAGATTGGCATATTACCCGTCATTGATACATTACCATTGCAAGTAGCTAAACATAACGCATACTTTAAGAAACAAGGTTTGAATGTTGAGCTCATCCGGTTTTCAAGCGCTATGGATCGAAACAGTGCCATGCATACCGATCAAATACATGGTTTTTTTGGTGATATACCGGCAACATTATTACTCATAAAAAACAGTGTCCCTTTAAAAATATTAACTGTATCTTATCGAACAACCCCGGGTCAACAAATGTTTGGTTTGCTACTGTCTCCAAAATCAAAAAACCAAACAGGTGGTTCTCTAACAGTGGCGATATCCAAGGGCTCTATAATTGAGTATCTATTAGACACAATTAAAGATTATTACCCAATATCCAATTATCAAATTGTTCCTAAAGAAATTAAGCAAATGCCAATTCGCATGCAAATGCTAGCCAGCAGTCAAATTGATTCTGCTCTGCTACCAGAACCCTTATTAACATTGGCTGAAGCTAAAGGAGCAAAATTGATGATCAGTGATGAAAATTTAAATTTACCTTTAACGATTCTAACGATCCATCAAAAACAATTTCATTTAAAAGATCGATTTTTAAAAGCCTATTCTCAAGCCATTGAAGAATTAAACCGAAATAGTGGTCAATATAAATCTCTGATGATAAAAACTTGTCGAATACCGAAACATTTAGCTAATCAATTTATTATATATAAATTCCCACTGCCTCAACTACCCTCTGAACAAGAAGTTAATGCTGTACAAAGTTGGATGCTTAAGAAAAATATGATAAAACAATCAATTTCTTACCATAAACTTATTCAATAAGGCACCATGCTTTTTGTCAGTCATTTGGAACAAAAATTTGATCACCAGACTATTTTTCAAGATATCAATTTTGAATTAAAAGAAGCTGATAACCTGGTTATTCTGGGTAAATCCGGATGTGGAAAAACCACCTTACTGAATCTTATTTCGGGAATGATTCAACCCACAACCGGAACAATCACACTCAATCATCAAAATATCCAGAAACCGACTTCAGATATTGCCTTTATCCTTCAAAATTTTGGTCTACTACCTTGGAAAACAATATTACAAAATGTTGAACTGGGGCTCAAAATTAAAGGTATCTCACGGCAGGAAAGAAGACAAAAAGCCATCAGCATTTTAAATACTCTGGAAATTTATAACAGAGAAAATGATTATCCAGGTACCCTAAGCGGAGGGGAACAACAACGAGTGGCCATTGCCAGAGCATATGCTATGGAACCCAAACTATTGCTAATGGACGAGCCTTTTTCCTCATTGGATGCCCTGACACGTGAAAAACTACAGGACACTTTGTTAAACACCTGGCAAAAGATAAAAGTACCTTATATTATGGTGACACATAGCATCGAAGAGGCTGCTTTTCTGGGTAAAAAAATAGCCATTTTTTCGGGTAAACCAGCCACATTTTCAAAAGTTTTTGCCAATGTTTTTTCTGGTAATACCAGGTATCGAAATTCTGACCAATATTATCAGATGATCAAAAAAAATCAGATCTTACATGGAGCAAAACTGGTGAACCGACTATTACATCTATTAAAACCGTATATTATTACCTTAATTGTTATTGTACTCGTCTGGAAAGGGCTTTCATTCTTATTGTCCAAAGTCATTTTTCCGGCTCCGGAAGATGTCATTGGTGCCTTTGGCCTGGCATTATTTACTAAATCATTTTGGTTTCATTTCTTGGCCAGTGGCTTTCGAGCCTTCTCTGCAATGGTTATCGCCTGGTTAGTTGGATTCCCGCTCGGTATATTAATGGGATATTATAAAAAAGTAGATCAAATACTTTCCCCGTTTATCTATTTAACCTATCCGGTCCCCAAGATAGTATTATTACCAATTGTTCTGCTTTTATTCGGGCTGGGAGATCTCTCCAAAATTTTAATCATTAGCTTAATTTTAGGCTATCAGGTTTTAGTCACTACTAAAGATGGTGTCAAATCAGTTCCCAAAGAGTATCTGAAATCAATCCATTCACTGGGGGCTAGTAATTGGCAGGTAATGAGGGAGGGTTTAATCCCTGCAGCTTTGCCCTACGGTTTCACTGCACTTCGGCTTAACTCAGGTGTTAGTGTAGCCGTCTTATTCTTTGTTGAGTCTTTTGCCACCGAAACCGGTTTGGGTTACCTTATCATGGATGCCTGGGGTATGATGGCATTTGACGATATGTTTATTGGTATATTCGGCATGAGCCTTTTAGGGGTATTTATTAACGAAATCGTTAATTTACTCGAAAAACAATTCTGCCCCTGGTTTTACAACCTCAATTGAAATTAATTTTTTATACCCTGTAGAGTCAAAATTAGGCCCTCCATAAGTACAGCTTGTTACCAGGTTTGCTTCAGGAACGATAATTTCATCAATAATTTCTCTTTTTTTTGCACTATATTTGAGCAACTGATGCAGTAATCGGAAGCCAACTCCCCTCCTAAAATATCACCGTCAGGATCTTTACGCTTATAAAATAACTTAAAAAAAGAAGTCAATCTGGTAACCAACAGCTATTGTTGGTTTTTAACCGATGGATCGCCTATTTGTCTCAAGATCATTAATATTATAGAAAAATAATTTAATTATGTTTCTTCCTAAAACTTATTTTTTTATAATATAGGACAAATTAATGTTGACAAAACATCCTATGATATAAATATTAATTGTTATAGGAAAAATAATTTGGAGATGATATGTTTGTTGGAAGAACTAAAGAATTGGGACAGTTAAGACAACTGATTCAAAATAATAAGTCATCCATTGGCGTTATATACGGTAGAAGGCGTATCGGTAAAAGTGAGTTAATCAAAAAGGCATTTAACCAACACTCAAAACTGATCTTTGAAGGATTAGAAAATCGCCCTAAGCAAGAACAGATTAATAGTTTTGTTTTTCAACTTAGATATCAACTTGGTAAAGAACATGGCGATATTTCGATTAAATCTTGGAAAGAAGCTTTTATATTGTTGTATGAAGAACTTAAACAAAAGCCTGTTCATGTAATTTTGGATGAATTCCAGTGGATGGCGAATTATCGTAATGAAATCGTCTCTGAATTAAAACTGGTATGGGATTTATATATATCTAAAATAGAAGGGATAACTTTGATTCTCTGCGGGTCAATCGCTTCTTTTATGATTAAGAAGGTAATAAAATCCAGTGCTTTATATGGTCGTGCCGATTTAATTATCCACTTGAAGGGATTTTTACTCCCAGAAACTAGAGAAATACTTGCGGATAAAGGAACTCAAGAAATAATCGATGCCTATATGTTCTTGGGAGGAGTTCCTAAATACTTAGACCTGATTCGGGAAAAACCATCCGTTCGACTTGCTATAGAAGAACTCGCTTTCACGGAAACAGGATATTTAACCGATGAATTTCAACGAATTTTTATCAGTCACTTTGGAAAAAAAAGGGGATATAGAAAAATAATTCATTCTCTTGCAAAACATCCCTATGGATTATTTCGCAAACAAATTTCCGAAGAGTCAGGTGTTGATCTGGGTGGAGGATTAACTGGCTACCTAACTGATCTGGAATCTGCGGGATTCATTTCCTCTTCAACACCATTTAATAAAAACAAAAACTCAAAATTATTAAAATACCGTTTATCTGACCCCTATATGCGGTTTTACTTCTCATTTATCGAACCAAACTTAAAAAGAATAAAGTCTGGCTCTACATCATCTCATTTCGCTCAGCTAACTCAAAAAGGTGCGTTTAACGCTTGGATAGGTATTGCATTTGAAAATCTTTGCATCGAACACGCAATAAAAATCAGTGAAATACTTGGATTTTCTGGGATTGATTATTCGTTTGGTCCCTACTTTTGTGCTCCAGGAAAGGATTCAGGTGTACAAATTGATCTTTTGTTTGACCGAAATGATAAAGTTATCACTTTATGTGAAATGAAATATACCCTTGCCCCAGTAGGAATAGGTATTATCCAAGATGTCGAAAGAAAAGTAAACCTACTCCGAAATAAGTTTAAACAAAAAACGATACAAAAGGTTTTAATCTCCCTTAGCCCTCCAACAAAAGATCTCATAGCAATGGGTTATTTTTTTAAAGTTATTCACCCCGAATCGTTTTTAAATTAGTAAGAGCTCCAAACCATAAGGGGGCTAATCCTGTATTTATTCAAAATAGTTCCAGAAATAGTGGATTGCAAGGTGGTTACCATCATTCTCACCGCCTTAT
Organism: Deltaproteobacteria bacterium; assembly: GCA_018657625.1. GTDB lineage: Bacteria > SAR324 > SAR324 > XYD2-FULL-50-16 > XYD2-FULL-50-16 > JABHWU01. The sequence goes on from JABHWU010000085.1 coordinate 27,571, forward strand.
CACCCATTATAATAGGATTTTTTAACCACTGATCACTTTTTTAACAAATCAGAAAAGTTATGTAACTCCTGTTGTTGGACATAACATGGCTCTAACGGTTAAAATTCAAGTTTAACCCTTTATAATATCAGATAATATTGGATATAACTTTAATAATAACCAAGTCCAATATTTCTTTAGAATAAAAACTTACTGGTTCAGCTTTGACCATATTGGATAGACGCTAATTCAAATATATATGATAAAAAATAATACTCAATTAGGTGCTATTAATGAATACTCAATAGGTTGCTATTAATCCCCAAAGATCTCCTTGCTATTATTGATACAGTGAGTAAACAGCAAGGGTTTTCTCGAAGCAAGTTTATTTCAACTGCTTTGAAGGAAAAACTATCAGAAAGGAAAGTTAACGAAATTAAAGAAGTATATGACAGTGTCTTTTCAGATAATGCCATATGTATAGAACAACTTGAAACCGTTAAATGGTTTGAAACGGCTGAGTATGATAAATAACAAAATTTATCTTAATTTTATATTTAAGGCCAGTGGCAAGATATCATCAAAAGAGATACAATCAACTTTGATATTCGGATAGTAACTAGCAAATAGTTCAAATTTCGAACGGCGAAACTCTTTTCGTTTAAATTTAACTTCCCAAGCTTTTTTTTGAGCAATGACAAAATCTATTTCTGCCTTATTTTGAGTTCTCCAAAACTTGATATTCTCAGGAGGATTATTTAGAAGCAGTTCCCGAAAAACAACATTTTCCAACAATATGCCCCTATCGTTTCTCAATTCAATGTGATCAAAAGAACCACTAAAATGATTCCTTAAACCGGTGTCTAAAAAATAGGCCTTGGGCATTTTGGTTATCTCTTTTCGGATATTTTGATAAAATGGACGAATCAAAGCAATTTGAAAAGATTTTTGCATTACATAAAGATATTTTTCAACGGTAGTAGCAGCTATTCCCAAAGTATTGGAAACTTCATTACTATTAAGAAGTGAACCTGTTTGGTTTGCAAGAATTTTTAATAAAAAGTAATACTTATTTTTATCTTGTATTCTTGCTTCATAGATATCTTTTTGAATATAATCCGAGGCAATCTCAGAAATAATCTCAGCTTTTTCACTTTTATCCTTAGCCAAACAAACCGAAGGATAACCCCCATAGCTGGTGTATTCCGAAAGATACAGTTCAAGTTTTTTCAAATGGAGAGGGGGAATATTTTGTTTGGTTTCTATTTCGTTAACAAGTTCCTCATCTTCCTTGAACAATAAAAACTCTTTGAAAGAAAGGGTATTTAGATGAAACAACCGCTTTCTCCCCATAAGGGAATCTTTAAATTTTCGATCCAAGTAGAAAGAGGAAGATCCCGTCGCAATTATTTTTAAACTTCCTTTGTATTCGTCATATAAGTATTTTAAGAAATTGGTTGGGTTTTTTAAGTATTGGATTTCATCAATAAAGACGATTTGATTATCCTCAGGGAGACTATTGGTAATTTTAAATAGATTGTCGGGATGAGCATCAATTATTTGTAGAAATTCCGGATTTTCCAAATTAATAAAATAGCAGGTTTTTTGCGCTAAAAGGGAATTGTACACATATTTTATAAAGGTTGTTTTTCCGGTTTGTCTGCCGCCTGTTAATATCAAAAAAAGGTCATTGTCGAGATTTTTTAAAAATTTTTCTGTGAGATTTCGTTTGTAATATTTCATGGTAAAGACTCTTTTGCTTTTATTAAAACTAGAAAACCTACCTATAAAACTATTTTTATCTGATAATTTTATTATGTCAAACTAAAAATATCTGATAAAAATAGTTTGATGTATTATATTTTTAATTGCCAGTGTTGCAATATGCGAGTCTGTAGTAAGGTTGGATGCTGTTCCTATCTGTAATAAAAGTTTGATTGATCAAGATATGATTAACAGATTTACGATGCAGAAGCTTTTATTGCTGCTCTGACGCAGCATATACCAGATAAGTTGTTTCAGATGGTCAGATATTACGGTTTTTATTCAAATAAAAAGGAAATACCTATCACTTATCACTATCACTTTTATTAACGAAATCGTTAATTTACTCGAAAAACAATTCTGCCCCTGGTTTAATGGCCCCACTTAAACTCATTTTTTTATATACTCCTCTGAATTGGTCGTAGGAAAGCCCTAATATTTGAGCTGATTTTTTCTGATTATAATGCGATTGTTTTAAAGCCTGCCTGATCAATATCTTTTGTAATTCCCAGGTGGCAGATTTGTAATCCATTTGAAGTAGGTTACCCATGCTTACTATTGATTGATCTTTAAAATCATCCTCATTTTGAGAAATTTTATTTTCTTTAATAGGAACTTTTGTGATTTCATTCCCCAGGACAGCAAAAAAAGGATTAAATACAACCGTATTAATATTATAAGTATCCGCTTTATAAACCGCACGTTCTACAACGTTTTTTAGTTCTCTGATGTTACCTGGCCAAAGATAATCAGTTAGTTCGGCAACAGCACCATCGCTGAATTTTGGCATTTCCTCCAGATTCAATTCAGAAGCCATGCGCCTGGCAAAATGATTGGCAAGCAATAATATATCCTCTTTACGTTCACGCAAAGGAGGCAAATAAATCACTTCAAAAGATAAACGATCTAATAAATCGTCCTTGAACTGGTTATTGGCAACCATAGCTGGTAGGTCTGCATTTGTGGCAGCAATCAGACGTGCATCAACCTCAATACTTTCAGAACTCCCTACCCGCTCAAATATTCCATATTCTACAACCCTTAATATTTTTTCCTGGACTTCCATGGGAATATTCCCAATTTCATCCAAAAAAAAAGTCCCATTATGTGCTTGTTCAAAACGACCGATCCTATTACCCCCTGCACCAGTAAACGCGCCTTTTTCATGACCAAACAATTCAGCTTCAATCAGAGTCGCTGGAAGGGCCGCACAGTTTAAGGCCACCAGATTTCCTTCCCAACGCTTAGATAAATAATGTAACCGGGTTACAGCTAATTCTTTCCCTGTTCCTCGCTCACCCAATATCAAGACCGGTCTATCGATGGGTGCAACTTTCGATAATTGCTCTTGAAAGGCTAAAAATTTTTCAGATTGTCCAATGGCTTCTTTTCTTCTGATTTGATGATGCGTTTTCATAAAAAATTGATATTTTAGAATTGGTTAAATAAGTCAATAATTAGTTATATTAACCTTAAGTGGCTATATTTGCCAATTTAAATATTCCTTAGTTTTGTTAACATATTGAATTTATTATATATATATGAATGGCACGCTTGATGAAATAGATGGAAACCATGTTCAATAAATTTAAAACAAATTAAAACAGGAGTTAAAATGGGAATTTTTTCAAGATTTAGGGATATCATCAGCTCCAATATCAATTCAATGTTAGATAATGCTGAAGATCCTGAGAAAATGATTAAACTAATGATCTATGAGATGGAAGACACTTTAGTTGAAATAAAAACATCATGCGCGAAAGTAATGGCCAGCATCAAGGGTGTTCAACGACAACTTAGTGAAGCCAGGGACAAGGCTTCCGACTGGGCAGGGAAAGCTCAACTAGCAGTAAGTAAAGGACGTGAAGATCTCGCCAGGGAGGCGCTGCTGGAAAAACGCAATTTTGACAATAGAGTAAATGCTCTGGATGCCGGTCTAAAGGAACACAATGAGCTTTTTACCAAGTATCAGGAAGATATCAGGCAACTGGAAGAAAAGATTCAAAAAGCGAAAGAGAAGAAAACCATTCTGGCGCAACGTCATTTACATGCTAAAACCAAAATGAAAGTTGAACAGGATATTCGTCGCGTCGATAGCTCAGAAGCCATGATGAAATTTGACCAAATAGAAACTAGAATTGATCGCATGGAAGCAGATGCTGATTTGGTTAATTTTGGTAAAAAAAGTACTTTAGAAGAAAAATTTGATCAATTACATGCCGATGAAGAGATTGAAAGTGAATTAGCTAAATTGAAAGCTAATTTAAATCAATCGCATAATACCAGCAAAGAAGATTCTGCTCCCTAGTATTATTTATTAACCACCGTTACGATATTCACTGATAATATCGTAACCCTTTTATGTTATTCAATAATGGCTGAATTTATTTTTGAAATTAAGATGTTCATCTACCAACTGGTAAATGCTCATCAATTAACGACTTTTTGGGGTAGAACCTTTATGGAGGATGGAATGATCATGGGAATTATGACGATGGTATTTATTGTTTTACCCACCATCATCGGAATAACTATTTTAATTGGGCTAAAAATATTGAAAGGTAACAAAACAAAGGTTTCACCGGCGGCAGATGTTGATGAAACTAAAATGATTCAGGAAATATATCACTCTTTGAGCCGAATGGAAGAAAGAGTTAACACATTAGAAACAATACTTTTAGAAAAAGAAGGAAAACCAGGAGGAAACCATGAAATCAATCATCAATAGATACCCCAAGGGACTTTATCGATCCAGAAACGGAATTATACTGGGTGTATTTACGGGTATTGCTGAATATTTAGATTTATCAGTCTTTTGGACACGTGCTACAGCCTTAATCACTTTGTTCGCAACCGGCTTTTTCCCGATTGCGATTATATATATCATCGCAGCGCTTATCATGAAAAAAAGACCTTATTATTCATTATAAACAACCAGGCCAATATCGAGTCTAATGTTTTATATTATCCAAGATCAAATTAAAGGGACACAAAAATGAGAGGAAATGAAAACAATAAGAGTATCGGGTTTTACCGCTCCCGAAGAGGCACCTTTTTTGGGGTTCTGAATGGAATTGCAAACTATTTTGGTTTTAAAGTCATATGGTTAAGAATTGCGACAATAGTTGCCTTATTTATAACCGGATTCGTTCCTGTTCTATTTATATACCTTATGCTGATTTTACTGATGAAAAAAGAACCCGCTGCAGCATTCCAACAATATTATCAGCAAAAGAAATATCAGGGAAGTCTTTATCGATCCAGGAATGGATTATTTATGGGGTTATTAAAAGGAATCGCCGATCGTTTTGATTTATCGCTCTTCTGGTTGCGTTTCCTCACCATTATTGGTTCTTTTTTTACCGGATTCGTGCCAGGCATCATTATTTATACGATAACATCTCTGTTAATTTCAAAAGAACCCGTTATACCGCTAAATTCAGAGGCAGAAGCGGAATTTTACGATAGCTATGCCCATTCAAGACAGGGCACCATTCATCGTGTCAAGCGGCGGTTTGATAGGCTGGAAGCACGGATCCGTCGAATGGAAAGTAGTGTCACTGACCGTGAATTTGATTGGGGACATCAATTAAAATCCAATCATTAATAACGGCAAACCGGAGACTGGCATCCCCTTCCTCTCAATACCGCTGGTCTCTGGTTTATTATTTTTGAATGATATCCTATCAAAGCACCTTTAACCATTCGCCAAAATCATTTATAACAACTAACATTGCAATTGTCCTATCATAAATATGGTAACTTACTATTCTGAACCTGCGAAGAATCGCTATCTCCGAGCGATAAGAGTTTATTGCACTGTGTAAAATCATAATGACAGAAGATGATAATAAGGACAGTAAGAATGATGTTCCCAATAGTACCATAAATTTCTTTGAAAAATAGTGTTCCAGTGGAAATTTTATCTCAGATAAGTCAAATTGTAGGAATTGAATTTTTAAACCGGAACAGATTCTGTAAAAGAGCCAAGAGGAGACGTAGCGAATAAAAACCGGTGACATTAATAATATTGAGGTAGCCACTTCAATTCATTAATGTCACCAGCTTTGAAGAATACTGAGTATTCGTCCTATGGTTTAGCCCTTTGATAGGCCTCAGGCCACTGAATATTTTCTCCAAGTGTTTTAGCAGCTTGCAAAGGCCAATAGGGATTTCTGAGCAGTTCCCGCCCCAAAGCGATAAAATCTGCCTCTTCATCTTGTAATATTTTTTCAGCTAACTCAGGTGATTCCAACATTCCTACTGCCATAACAGGAAGCTGTAATTGTTTTTTAATGATATTAGCAAAAGCAACCTGGTATCCTGGAAACATTTTGATGACCGCGTTTTCCACCACCCCACCTGAACTGACATGCACCAGATCAATGAGCTCTTTTAACGGGTCAAGCAGTCGACATATCTCTTCGGGATGGATTCCTTCGTCAATATAATCTTCAGCCGATACCCGCAAGAAAACCGGCATCTGCTTGGGGATATATAAATGCGCTTCTTCCAGAACCTGCTTCAGAAACAATGATCGATCCTGACCATAAGCATCGGTCCTTTGATTCGTCAGTGGAGACAAAAATTGATTGATTAAATAACCGTGAGCCGCATGAATTTCAACAAAATCTACACCGATCTCTACTGCCCGCTTAACCCCATTTCCAAAGTCCCTGATGATAACTTCAATCTCAGCCTCATTTAACTCCATGGGAATCGGAAATTGATCATTAAAAGCAATCGCACTGGGCGCTACTATCAATTCCCCGGGAACAACAGCCTTACGTCCGGCATGGGCAATTTGAATACCCAATTTACATCCATGGGATTGAACCTGTTGTACTAACTCAGAAAAGGAAGACATCATATCATCATCCCAAATTCCTAAATCTTTGCAGGAAATCCGACCCCTTGATTCCACTGCGGTTGCTTCAGTAATAATCATCCCCACTTGACCAACTGCCCTTGAAATATAGTGAACACGATGCCAATTTTGTATTAATCCATCATTCTCAGCTGAATATTGACACATGGGTGCCATGGCAATTCGGTTTTTAAATTCTACCCCTTTGAGGGAATATGGTTCAAACAATCGGTTTTTTTTCATACTCTACTTTCACGAATTTGATTATAATCATTCACCATGCTTATCAAATCAGCCTCAGAAATACTTTCCCCTTCTTTTGTGGCCTCATTAAACATGCGTTTTGGCAAGGTATCGGTTGTACTATCCAAACCTTCCTGTTGATTATATTTTCTGGTATTTTGAGTGATTCGGTTGGCTATAATTTGAAGTTCTCCTTTAGTCATTTTAAGGCCCATAATCGCTTCAATAATCATCCCCAATTCATCCCATTGGATCAAATCACGGAAAAATCGACATAAAATCATGCAATCAAAAAGAGCTGAGCGATCTTCAAAATCAATATGCATCTCAGCTTTGCCTTCAATCTGATCCTTATCAATTAATCCGGCTAGTTCAGCTTTATAAAAAGTCCCCCTTAGATGACAGGCACCACGGGCAGAAGTGGCATAAGACAAGGCCATTCCTTTTAAGGTTCTGGGATCATAACCTGAAGGCTCTAATCCTTTGACATGGACAGCAATATCTTCCAGGCCTAACTCATGTGAGGCCTCCTTGATCCCTTTAGCCAAAACTGCACCAATTCCTTCCCGTTTAACAATTAACGCCAGCAACTCTACAATTTTATCCGGTTGGTTATAATCAATTTCAAAATCAGATTTGCCCAGTTTGAAGGCTTCAATGGCGAAAGCTGCCATATTTCCGGCACTCATGGTATCAACACCAATTTTATCACAAACATCATTAAGATAGGCAATCTCTTCCATTGAATCGATACGGTTTAAGCCCCCAATGGCATAAAACGTTTCATACTCAGGACCTTCCAAAAACAGACCTTTATGGCGCCCTTTTAATATTCTGGTTTTTTTGGTGCATCGTAAAAAACAATTGGGACAATTATCCGCCTTAACTTCACAATTTTCCTGCATATAATCAGCATTAATCGATTCATGTTCTTCGAATAAACCTGATTTCCAATATTCAGTTGGAAAAGCTTTATTCTTATTTAGCAAGTTCACCATCATGGGGGTCCCTAACTGTCGATATAAAGCACTACCCGGAGATTCTTTCCCGTTTTTAGCAATCAATTTATTCACTTTTTTAAACAGATCCGGATTCGCAATCTCCGTTTTTTGGGTACCAAAAAAACTGATCCCTTTTAAATTTTTCCCACCAAAAACGGCTCCCATACCACCGCGACCAACACTGCGCCAAATGTCTGACTTAATACAGGCAAACCGTACCTGACTCTCACCGGCAGGACCAATAACCATCGCGCCGGCCCCATCTTCAGAATGATCTAAAATATATTTTTCTGATTCATCACTATTCTTCCCGCCCAACATTTCAGCACTTTCAAAAATAACCCTATTATCTTCAATTTTTAAATAAGTTAATTCAGGGCTTTTACCGGTTAAAATTATGGCGTCTGATCCACAGGCATTTATTTTAGGAGCTAAAGAACCACCACAATAAGATTCTCCGTAACCACCGGTAGCCGGACTTTTAGCAAATACCGCAAACCGGGACTGCCCCCAAAGTTTGGTACCGGTTGCCGGCCCAATAGCAATAATCACACGGCTTTCAGGGCCACAGGGATCTACACCAACCGGGTTTTCGTTTAATAAATAATGCACCCCCAGTCCTTTTCCACCTAAAGTTTTCTTAAAAACCTCATCGGGAATTTCTTCATACTCAAATGATTGATTTGTCAGATCGATCCTTAACAAGCGATTAAAAAAACCTTTCATACTACCCTCTTCTGCCTAAAGTGATGATAATATGGGAATAGTAATTAAGCTGTTCCCATTAAATTATATTTAAATTGATCCTGTCTATTATGAAATTGACTCAAGTCCAGCCTCGATAATGGCCAATCCTTCTGATAATTTCGCTCGATCAATATTGAGTGGAGATAAAATTCTCATGATATTACCATTGGTACCGGCCGTAATCACACTCAATCTTTTTGAAATACAATAAGCAGCCAAAGCTTTATTTTGCTCTGCAGCCGGTTCCTTACTGATCGGGTCTGTTACGAGTTCAAGCGCTACCATGGCACCTAAACCTCTGACATCACCGACAAGGGGAAATTTTTCTTTAAACTTTAAAAAAGCCTCCTTAATAATTTCCCCGGTTTCTTTCGCCTGTACCAGTAACTCCCCTTCCTCAAACATTTCGATAGTAGCCAGAGCAGCAGCTACTGCCAGAGGATTTCCGCCATAAGTTCCTCCTAATCCACCCACGGGAGATTCATCCATAATATTTGCTCGTCCTGTAATCGCACTAATGGGCATCCCGGAAGCCATTGACTTAGCAGAAAGAATGATATCGTAATCAATATTCAAAGCATTGGCGGCATACAACTCACCGGTTCTACCAAAACCCGACTGAATTTCATCACAAATGCTCAAAATTCCATACTGTTGAGTCAGCGCTCGCAACTCTTTAAAAAAGTCTTCATCCCCAGGTACGAATCCACCTTCTCCCAGTACCGGTTCAAAAATAACAGCAGCAATACTATTGGGATCAACCAAAGTTTTAAATGCCGTTTTGATATCATCCAAAACCATTTGATTCGCTTTCTTTTGATCCCCATCACTCATCCGATAGGCATACGGAAAAGGCACCCGATAAATCTCAGGCGCAAAAGGACCATATCCCTGTTTATAGGGAGCAACCTTACTGGTTAGCGACATTCCCATCAACGTCCGACCGTGAAAGGCATCTCTAAAACATAAAACCCCGGGTCGACCAGTGAATTGTCGTGCTATCTTGATCCCATTTTCTACCGCCTCTGCCCCTGAGTTCGCAAAGAAGGTCTTTTTCTCAAAATCACCCGGTGTAATATCATTCATTTTTGCTGCCAGATTGATATACCCCTCGAACATTGAAACATGAAAGCAGGTATGAAGAAATCGATCAGCTTGCGCTTTTACAGCCGCTACTACTTTCTCAGGACAATGTCCGGCATTTAGTACACCAATACCACCGGAAAAATCAATCCACTCATTCCCATCAACATCAACAATAGCAGATCCCTTAGCATGATCCGCAACACATGGCGATACTTGAAAAACAGCTTTAGGTATTGCTTTGTCCCTTAGTTTTTTTAACTCTTCTGATCGTGTCATATTTTCTCCTATGTGATTATTATCAAATAGATATCATTTTCATTAAGCCTGATGATAATATGCTTATAAGATCTTCAGACTTGCCTTAAAATTTTTATTATTCTTAACAAAATTCTAAATATATTAAAAGAAATATTTTCCAAATCTGCATATTATGCAAATTTGCATAATATTTCAGTTTTTATAAACTACCCGTAAAGTATAGCAATTCAATTCTGTAATGGAGATGAATCGGCGTATCGCTATTTTTTCCCGTTAATTATTATATTGTATTTTTTTAATTTCCTCGAAAGTGTTGATTGATTAATTCCCAGGTGATTTGCCACCTGGGTTTGATTGGAATAGAGGCCAAATGCTTCTGTAATCATTTGTTTTTCCAGCACTTCTACCGCATGTGATAAACTCAAACGATCACATTTTTTTTGAGGGAGTGACCATGAACTATCAGGGATTATATAGGGCGGTAAATCGCCAACTTCAATTTTCTTTGATGTGCTAAGTGCCGCTAACTGCTCTGTTAAATTAGCTAACTCTCTCAAGTTACCGGGAAAATCATATTGACTTAGGATTGAAATCACACGGGGATTAGAATTAATATGATCTTCATTTTTCTCATTATAACGTTTGAGATAAAAATCAACCAAAGCTGCCAAATCTATAATACGTTTACGAAGCGGAGGAACATTAATCGTCACCACACTAATTAAGTAAAACAAATCTTCCCGTAAATTTCCATTTTTAACTTCCAGGTTCAAAGGAGTAGCACTCGAAACAATCAAACGGAAATTGTTTTTTCTTTCTGCTGCGGATTTCATATTGGAATCCTGACGATCATCCAGCATTTCAACCAAACGTACTTGCAATTGCAAAGGCAACTTAGCCAACTCTTCCAAATATAAAGTCCCTTTATCAGCCATTTCTATGACACCAATTTCACTATCATCGTTTGAATTGCTCCCAAATAACTCTTTTTCAATGATATCAATAGGTAGTGAACCACATTCATAGTGAACAAAGGGCTGTTTTTGTCGTTTTGATTCCAAATGAATGGAACGTGCCAGCTCTTTTTTCCCTGTTCCCGGTTCACCTTGCACCAGAACAATTACATCAGATTTTGAGGCTTTTTTAAATACAGATTTGACATGATTTACTTCCTGGCTTTGAGATACAATCACTGAAAAAAGCTGATTTTGGGAGCTTAATTCATTTAACTCAGATTGATACCCTTCGATCAGTTTTTTAGATTTTTCCAAATCTGTTCTTAAGTCGCTTAGTTCGGTAATGTCACGTTCATTAACGACCACCAGAGTTATTTCTCCCTGTTCATTAATTACCGGACTTCCAGTTGCCAGGATTTTCCTGCCATTGTGCATATTTTGAATAAATGTAACCGGCTTCCTTTGCTTAAAAACTTCAAGTGTCACTGATCGATCAGCTAATCCGCTGGCAATTAATTCCTCCATTGTTTTGCCGATGACAGACTTTGGATTCAATTGATTCATTTTTGAAGAGGCTTTATTTATCATTTGAACACGACCTTCCGCATCGCAAATCCAGATACCATCAAAAGAAGCTTCCAAAATTTCAGATAAATCCATGTTCAGAGAATTTTCAAAAGCTTTAATTTTTGAGTTTCTGGCCCTTTGATTATTCGAATGAACATTTATGCAGATAAAAAGGTCCTCGTTCTCATATTGGATGGGAACCAAATCAACGTTCAAAGAGGCTTCAAACTCTTTTAATTCAAGCGCAAAGTGATGTACCTGATCTGCTAGTGAATTATCAATATAAGAAGAAATTGATCCAAATATAGCATTGCAGTGATTTCCAATCATCTGAGTTTGAGTCAGCCGGGTCAACTGGGTCAATTGATCGTTCACAAATCGTATTTTGTGACTCGAATCCACTAAAGCGATACCAATCGGAATTTGATTAACAATACGAGGTAAAAGCGATGGTATTAAATCTTCGTTTTGAGTTAACATTGATCATGCTGATTGATAGAATTTTGATATATTCATTGATAAATAATAAATTTGCACATAATATGTAGTTTTGCATAACGCTACTATTAACAATGTAAAATCATATCGGCAAACCTTTTTAACATTCCTACTAATTTCGACTAAGTATTCAGGTTGGTTGATCATTCTTGAGTAACTGATTTTTACTGATTATCTTCTGGAAACAGTAATTGTAAATTTGATTTAATTATCGGCAATAACCAAAATTTCAATATGAAAATCACATTCAACCAGTCGGAATTCAATTTACAGGGAAATACAATCGATGAACTACTAAAAGAATCCAATAGTGATAGAGACCTGGGATTTGTTGTCATGGTCAACAAAAAAATCGTCTTAAAACATCACTGGGGATCACATCAATTAGGTGAGGCAGATATTGTCCAAACAATTCTGCCGGTACATGGGGGTTGACTAACACTCTATCCCTAGTTTTTTCATCTTTTCCTCACTCGTTCGTCCCCCGACTCACCTATTCCTCAGAGGAGCGATTGGTCGAGTTATTGTTTAGGCCGTCCGGTTGCTAATTGTACCAAGAATTCTGTTCCCTTTTCAATTTCACTCTTAACAATGATTGCCCCATCATGTACCTGGGCGACACTCAGCGCAATTACTAAACCCAGCCCTGCACCCGATGATATCCACGAAACTTCTACACGGCAAAAATGATCAAAATATAAGTGAGATGTTTGGGTGCGATACCGACTCCGGTATCGGCAATTAATATTTCTAACAGTTCATCTGTTTTCTGTTTCAAGGTGATGGTAATACGCCCTTGTTCTGTATATTTAGTCGAGCCGATAAATCCTCAACTGAGATACAGGCGACTGTTTGGGAGATCTGATCAATCGGTTTTAGGGCATGTGCAGCCAAAAACGATAAGGTCTATTTGCAGTGTTTTGATCCAATCGAAACAGCAAGAATACACCGCCACTTGCTTCCTGAATATAATATGGAAATCAAATTCGTTCAACTAATAGCGAGAACTGAATGGCGGATGACCGTGATTTATCAAGGTGAAAAGATAATTCCTTATGACTATTCCTGAATGTCTAAGCCCGATGGGATGAAGCTGACTTTGAAGACTTACTACGCATTTTTTATTATCAGGTGGGAGTCGATAGCGTCTTTACAGATTTTCCAGGTCGCGTCGTTAGCTTTTTAAGAAAAACCGATGTTCAATAAAAATTCGATACGAAACAAAAACGATTCTAATTAGTGTCTGAACGAAAAGTAGGTAATTTGGGGATATGTACATTTTTTAGTAAAGACTTAAAGATTTAAATACCAGGTTGTTACGTGTCCCCTAAGCAATTAATATCTTTCTCGGCCAGACACTAGAAGAAATTTTATTAAATCAGCTGCTATTTCAGCTGCAACTATTGGTATATCCAATCAGTTGGAAGCCACCACCCTAAATACTGATCATTCAAAAAATTACCCCATCGTCCCCTGTGAAAAACAGGTGCCTCTGTTCCGATTCTTCAAATAGGTACATCGCAATCACCGGATCAGGAATACGATAAAATTTTACACTACCTTTTCAAAGAAGGTGTTTACTATTTAGATACCGCATTGTCATATGGTTGGGGATCGTCACAAAAGGTGATTGCAAACTTTGCTGAGCAGATAGGTGGTCGGCAAAAACTCTGGTTGACTTCCAAATCAAAAGCCTGGATCATAAAAGGTCTTGAGGAAGACATTGACGAATGCCTAAGCGAATTAAAGACGGACTACCTGCATCTTTATCAAAAACATATGCTTTCTGATCCGGATGATATTAATAAGGAATTTATTAGTATTGGAGATCGTTTGAAAAAATCGGGCAAAATGCGATTTTTCGGATTTTCCTGCCAGGGATGTTCGCACTTTTGCGAAAACGCAGTTCAGGGAGAAGCCAGAATTGCAGATTCATTAAGATTTTTAGTGTACTATGAATGTTTTGGAAAAAAAGAGAGAGCGAAAGAACTGTATAAAGAGATTCCAAACAACAAGAGAGTACTAACGCAGCAGCAGTATCAAATTGCATAATCTATTTGTCCGCAAGGAATCAATATTAAACATTATCTGGAAATAGCCAATAAAGTATTGGCAACATAATAGGAAAACCAATGCTAAGATTTTTTATAATCCTTTTGACTCTGATGCTATTTGGGCAGCTTACATTAGCTAAAGAAGAGCTGATTCAAAAAGTACCACTAATTTTTTTTAAATCCGATGAATTTCTTGATAATCGCATCGCATACTATGTTAGTTTGAAAGAGGACACTATACCGGAAGTATTATTCCAATCCGAGGATTATCAACCATTATCAGAAACTGAAAGATTAATGGCGTTTCGGGCACGCTTTTCTGTTCAATTTCCGAATCCGCTTCCACCCAGAGAGCTTTTTAACTCAGGAGAGACCTTCACAGCGTTGAATAATGAAACTCGTTTTTTTAAAACAGGTGCGTATGGATTTAAAGCAGAACGACCATCCTTTCTTTTCAATATTAACTTTAAAATGAATGCATCGGTTTCAGAGAAGGGAGATAATACGGCGTTGACGCGGAGTCTGATGGAAAACACCGGATTGATCGGAGAACCTGATTTAATCATATCGCAACGGATGTACGATTATAATCGTTTCATCTCAGAAACCATTTTTCACTTTGCTTTATATAAAGTTGAAAAGGAAAGATGGATTGTTGAGGTAATCGGTTGGACCGGAATGAAAGCAGAAGTACCTGACTATTTTCAACGGAAGATAACAGAAGCTTATGCCGGAAAGATGGAACATTTCAAGGAATCCCTGCAAAAAGTCTTACGCGGCAAAAGTTAATGAGATTTGAAGGGTGGAACTTTTATGATCAAAATATTATTATCTCTGTAATTGGGGGTTACTTCTACGTTCCCGATCTGAAATTGACTAAAAACTCGCCTGTCCTTTGCGCATTGCCTTAACTTCAGTCCCTCACTTTTACCAAACCATAGTATTAACTTTTTCTTTCAAAACCTGCTGCAGCCAAACAAAATTAACTTTCAGTTTCTGGCCTTTCCACGGCCTATATCTGGTTCAAGGTCAAGAGATTTATTGTGATTCGAAAAACATCTATTAGCTAGTTTGATGGTTCATCTAGGCAAACCGATGGATGGTTATGAGAGCAAAGATAAAGATTCCAAAGAACTCGGTACCAGAGGAGGTGTTATTTCAATGATTAACAGCATGGTTTGAAACAAACTGATTTAAGAGATGTTTTCGGTTCTTTATTAAAGGATTTTTAAAACTATATATTTGAGTTCCTACAATTAAACCTGCATTATCGTTATTCCTTGCTTTTTATAGGGTTCCAGGATTTTAGCGGAGATTTTTTTTTCGGTAATGAGATGGGTTAGGTTGTTGATTGCTCCTACTGTATAGGTTGTGGCCGTGCCAAGTTTTTCTGCAGATGCCAGGCCAATTACTTCTGCTGACCGGTCAATCATCATTTTTTTAACATAGGCTTCTTCTAAATTTGGATTCGTTATTCCTTCTTCCGGATGAATACCATATATTCCCAGGAAGCAATAATCGGCACGAATTTTTTGTAACATATTGATTGTTTCAGCTCCGGTTCCTACAATTGAATCTTTTTGGAGCCTGCCACCCGCTATAATAACTTCAATATTAGGATGTTCAGCCAGGGCTAGTGCGATTGGTGGCCCATTTGTAATGACTGTTATTTTTAAATCCAGTGGAAATTCTTTGGCAATTTGTAAAGTTGTAGTACCACCATCTAGAATGACGACCTGACCGTTGTGAATCATTTTTATGGCTGCCCTGGCGATAGCGATTTTAATCGAAGATGCTTGAGGACGGGTGGAAAATCTTACCGCACCAGGTGAGCGTGGTAGCGCTCCTCCATGGACTCTTTGCAACATTCCGGATTTTGAAAGTTTCCCAAGATCTCTTCTGATCGTATCCTCGGAAACACTCAATGCCAGGCCTAAATCCCTGGCGATCAATTTACCCTCTTTTTCTAAAATCTGAAGAATTAATTGATGTCTTTCTGCCATTAACATAAACAATTACCTTTTTCTTGGTTGTGTTTTATATTTGCTGTTTAGCCGAGAGTACCACAATTTATCGTTAACCCGATA
The DNA here is from genome assembly GCA_018657625.1 of Deltaproteobacteria bacterium. GTDB lineage: Bacteria > SAR324 > SAR324 > XYD2-FULL-50-16 > XYD2-FULL-50-16 > JABHWU01. The sequence goes on from JABHWU010000085.1 coordinate 43,678, forward strand.
ATTTGGTTCTCGCTACGTCTAAACAATTCCACGTGGAAAAGCTTCAAACGCCGGGTCCGCTGACGCTTGACCCGACCTACAGTTTATCTGCATTAAAAACAAGTCGCAGAGAATACAGCGTTCACCTAGAATCATGCCTATTCCGTGTGGTCAGTGTGGTCCGTGGTTAAGAAGTTTCTTCTCAGAGTAGAAAAGAAAGACGACCACGGACCACGCTAACCACACAGAATCTACAGAATTTTTAACATTTTGTAATTATTGCTTATAAAATCAAGTTCGGTAACAGTTTCCCTGGCCAGAGACTCCGATGTTCATTTATACTGCCTTAGGGTCAACCAGGATCTCGATTGCTTCGCCTTTTCTCAGCAAATCCAGTCCTTCTCCAACTTTTGAAATGGGAAATGTGTGAGTAATCAGTGATTCAACATCCAGAATATCTTCTTCTAAAATTTTGACAGCTTTGGAAAAAGAAGCATTTGCAATCCAGGTTCCGTATAAGGTGAGCTCCTTAAAAATAATTTCACTCTGGGGAATTTCCGGTTCCACCTGGGTATTCAAACCAAAAAGTAAAATATTCCCCCCTTTTCGAACGGCCTGAATGGCTGGTTTAATTTGGGACCCAACCAATTCAATAACAACGTCTACACCACCTTTGGTCACTTTCTGACAAAAAGATGCTGGGTCATCAACCCGAGGGTCAATGACATAGTCAGCACCGCTTTTTTGTGCAAATTCCTGTCTTAGTTTGGATGGTTCCGAGACGATAATGGGTGAAACTCCTGATGCTTTTAATAATTGGACAACCAGTAATCCAATAGGACCGGCTCCCATAACCAAAGCACTATCTCCTGGCATCACGCGAATTTTTTCCATACCATTAATGACGCAGGCTAGTGGTTCTGCAAAAACAGCTTTTCGTGCTGAAAGATCGGGGGCAATTTTATACAATATTTTTTCTGGAATTCTGGCATATTCAGCAAATCCCCCATCGGTAAAAACACCTAAGGCATTAATGGTTTCACATTGATTAGGCATATTGTTTAGACAGAAGTGACAAACCCCGCAAAAATCATTTGGATTTACAACGACGCGATCTCCTTTTTGAAGGTATTTAACTTTATTTCCGGTTTCTACAACTTTGGCGACAATTTCATGACCTAAAATAACATCAGGCTTGGCAGCGTAACCGGGAGGAACATCCATTATTTTGACATCCGTACCGCAAATACTACATACTTCTATTTCCACGATTACATCTTCTGGATTTTGAATGCTTGGGATAGCAACATCTTTTAAAGCTAGCTTACCTTCGGATTCAAAGACAATGGCATTCATAGTGGTATTTTTCATAGTGGCCTCGATTTAAAATAAATAAAATACGGATTTCTTACAAATACAGATATGAATAATGAAATATCTGTCGTTTACAATTGTTCATAATTGTTTCTGATCCAGTCACCTGTTCTCAGAGCCTGTGCCATGATTGTTAATGCTGGATTCATAGCTGAAGAGGAAGGGAAAAATGATCCATCAACAACGAATAGATTATGAATATCATGACTGTGACAAAACTCGTTTAACACTGATTTTTTTGGATCGTGACCGAACTTTAATGTACCAACCTGATGGGAACAGGTCTCAATCCCAAGTATCCGTGAAAGAATCAATGGATAACCAATGTCTCGCATGATACGACTAAATGTTTGAATTAACGCTTTATGCGCCTTCGTATTAGTTTGTTTCAAGCTGAGTTTTAAGTCTCCCCCAGACGTTAGTGTCACCCGATTATCCGGGTGTGGTAAATCTTCTGTCATAATCCACCAATCTACGCTGTGGTCTGCCAGACAACCAAGAATTGGAGACGGAACCCAGGGCTTCTCAGCTGTTAACATTCCTTTCTGTAATTTTCCCACCAATTGAATATTACCCAAAGGATACTTCCCGCTTTTGTCGTTAAAGTAAAAATCGTTAATACCCATTGTTTTTTGAAATACAGCTGTATTCGGTTTACCAGGTTTAACAGCCATCAAAAAAGCATTGTTATGGGCCATGTAATTTCTTCCCACCTGACCGGAGGAATTACCCAGTCCTTCCGGATGTAAATCTGTACCGGAGCGAAGTAATAATTCGGCCGATTTTGCGGCGCCGCACGATACTACCACGATATTGCTTTTAAAGGATTGCTTTTCTCCGTCTATTTCGGCCTCGATTGAACTGATTTCACGGCCGCTACTACTGGTATTTAACCTAAGTACCTTTGCATTACGGATTAAGGTGACATTACCTTTTTTTAATGCAGGTTCCACGGCATTGACGGCTGCATCTGATTTTGCATCCAGTAAGCAAGGGAATCCATCACAGGTTTTGCAGCGAACACATTTTCCTGCTCTGGGATTTTGTTCATTGAGATTAACACCTAAAGGGAGGTGATAGGGATTTAAACCCATTTTTTTGAACGATTCAGAAAGCTCATCAATATAGGGTTCATGATTGATTGGTGGTAGTGGAAATTCAGTACCCCTTGGATCTGTAGGATCCTCGTTTTGAAGGCCATGGACATTATAAATTTTTTCTGCCTTTGAATAGTAAGGCTCCAAATCTTCATATGAAATCGGCCACTTCGGCGAAAGCCCTCCTAAATGTTGAATATTCTGAAAATCCCGTTTCCGTAATCGAGTCAGAACGGCGCCATAAACTTTGGTATTGCCCCCCAGGTAGTAGTTCATACCGGGTGAAAATGGATTACCCTGAATATCAAACCATTTTTCTTTGGTCTTATAACGAGAATGATGGAATACAGCTTCCGGGCTCCAATTATCAGTAGATTTTGGCAAATAAGGTCCTTGTTCCAGCAGTAGAATCTTTTTACCCCAGTCTGCCAGTGCATATGCTAAGGTACCACCTCCTGCGCCGGACCCGATAATTGCAACGTCATAATGTGTTTTAGTCATAATTATTTCAGCTTGTTATAATCCCTGGTTCGCGTAATAAACAGCACCGATGGTTAATGCGAATTGGCCGACACTGTAATCGGGGTGATTTTCCAATTGTTTCATTAAGGCAGTATTAGCCATTTTTTCATTAGCAATATCAAAATGCAGATCTTTGATTAATGATTGTGCGCCGTCTTGAATTTGCTGATAGCATTTTTTGTTAGTTAACAATCCACCGAACAACTGTCTTGAGTTTGCCTCAGGCTTCAACAATCTCTCTGTTTCGAGCCAGGTGATTGCTAAAAAATAACCAATTTCCGAAAAAATCTTTCTGGTTGTTTCATTATCTTCCCGATCCAGTAATTGCATCATATGTCCCATAAAACCTTTTCTCATATCGACGGGTTCTGTGGGGACAATGAACATTGATGTTCCATTTACTGTTTTTTCTTCAATAAATCCCATATCGAACAATTCCTGGTATAAATCGGGTCTTTCTTTAGGAAAATATTTTAAAGCCAATCGAAAGACTCCGCTTTGACTAGTGTATTTTTGAAGGGTACCGGGTAAATTGGTATTAAAGTTATTGATACTCCTTAAATCATCACAATGATATTCCCGTTCAATAAAACTTCCTAAATCGATAATGATGCTATAGACCTCCAACGGGATTTCAGGAATAATACCATTAGGGGTTACCCATCCAGTTCCTAATTCTGTACCCAGAGTATGCGCAAAAATTCCATTTTTTACTATTTCTGCTGAATTCTTGCCGGAAGATAACTCCACAGCAGCAGTAAACGCTGCCATGGAACCGTCATTAATGATTTTGACAATGCCCTCTTTTTTGCAGAGTTCTTTGAGATGTTCATCAAGGTTGGTAATACTGATAAATTCCTGTTCATAATTGATGTCCGGATTTTCTCTCATGCCTCTCATTTTAGAGACCTCTCCCCCGACAATTTTATCTTTTATCACAACGTCAGGGAATGAAACCCCGATCGCATCAACTTCAATTAAATTTCCGTTCAAAGCCGATTCGGCTTCTTCGACAACTTCTTTGATGTAAGCATATGTCGCTTCTCTTTTTAAAGCGCTATCCAGGTCTTTTAAGAGTTTCGTCTTTTTTTCAGTAGCAAGGGTATTATTTTCGTCCAGTGAAACCTTTACGATAACCAATTTTATCAGTAGATAAATCGGATTTATTTGCTCTGCCGGTATTTTAAATTTCGCAGGAAACCAGCTATACTCTTTGACACAGCATATTGTTCCATTGTTGACCAAAACGACCTTATTGTTGGTGCCACCGATATCGACGCCACAAATTACTTTTCCGGTTAAGTTTTTGGCTGCATTTTCAAAACCGCCAATGGTATTTTGTCGGTCATTTTTTGGTTCAGTTAATTCCGGTAGTAAAGAAATATCTTCGATATTAAATGTAAATTTATCACGTGTTTTTGGATAGTTTTCAGGTTCCAGAGAGCTTCTGATTCTTTCAATGACATTTACTGCCCGACCATAGCCTAATCTGGCGGATCGGGGTTTCTCAAGCTCAAAAGCATTGTTTAGGCTTTTGACGAACTGTATCAAATCCTTCTTTGTGGTATCCAGGTAAATTACCATATTTAATCCACCCAGCGTTGACAGTATATTGTATATCTCTGCCTGAATATAGGACCTGACAAATTCAAGTTGTTCATTGTTTAAATATGTTACGGTGGGAATATAGATTTTGAAAAGACGTTTTGTATCTTTTCCGGGCAGGTCCAATATAAAAAATAATTTCTGGCGATTTGCTGACTTCAGCCTTTCAAATGACTGTCGGACATCAGTAATAAAAACTGGATTCCCCAATTTTGCTTTGGTGAGGAGTGCGGTAACGACCTGAGAATCCATTTCATTTTTCCTGTGAAAATCCGATTATGTCAGCAGAACGAAAGCTATCTTTAGGCAGGAAATTAATCAAATAATTTTAAAAATAGCTTTCACTGTTTAATTTTTATACTAATTCGCTCAATTTATAGAAGCAATGCCCTTATCCAATTCTTTGCTCTGTTTCGGGGTCAAAAAAGACAGCTTTATTCATATTAAATGTGAATTTTTCTGTTTCTTTCAGGTCAATAGCTCTCTCAGGTCGCATTCGCGCTAAAATCTCTTCGTTGTTGAAAGACAAGACCGCATATGTATCTGCTCCGGTAGGTTCAATCACTTCAATCTTACAATCAACCCCCATTTTCTCATCATCCGAATCATCTCGAAATAAATTGATTCCTTCTGGTCGAAGTCCCAGAATAACTTTCTTATCTACATAATTACCAATGGCTGTATTCGGTAGTGTAATTGGTAACTGAATCGTTCGACCGTTTTCTTTGATAACAATTATAAGGTTATTGGCATCTTTTTGGATTGTTCCATCGATAAAATTCATGGAAGGAGATCCCATAAAATTTGCTACAAAGAGGTTATCAGGTTGATTATAGATATCATGCGGGGATCCGAATTGTTGAATTTCACCACCATACATAACAGCCACATAATCTGCCAAAGTCAGTGCTTCTATTTGGTCATGAGTAACGTAGACAATGGTTGCTTTTAACGTTTGATGCAATTTCTTGATCTCTGTTCTCATGTCAACACGTAATTTTGCATCGAGGTTTGAGAGAGGTTCATCAAATAGAAAAAGGTCCGGATCACGAACCAGGGCACGTCCCATTGCAACTCTTTGTCTCTGTCCGCCTGAAAGTTGTGCTGGTTTCCGATCCAGTAAATGATCGATCTGGAGCATTTTGGCGACTTCCAGCGTTTTGACTTGGACCTGTTCTTTACTAACCTTTCGGATTTCCAAACCAAAGCTGATATTTTTACCAACAGTCATGTTGGGATAAAGTGCATAGGATTGAAAAACCATCGCGATATTACGTTTGCCTGGGTGGATATTGTTAACCACTTTATCATTAATTAATATCTCACCAGCAGTAATATTATTAAGTCCCGCAATAAGATTAAGGAGTGTTGATTTTCCACAGCCTGAGGGGCCAACCAGAACCAAAAATTTCCCTTCAGCCAGGTTAAGGTTGATTCCCTTTAATACCTCGGTACTGCCGAAGGTCTTTACCAGATTTTTAACTTCTAAAAAACTCATATTTTTAACCTTTAATTGATCCTGCCATTAAACCGCGAACGAAATATTTACCAGCTAGAATATAGACTATCAATGTTGGTGCTGCCGCCAAAATGGCTGCTGCCATATGAACATTGTATTCCTTAACCCCGGTGGAGCTGTTGGCCAGATTGTTCAAGGCCACTGTAATCGGAACCTGAGCACCAGAAGTAAAGGAAACACCAAATAAGAAATCATTCCATATATTCGTAAATTGCCAGATAACGGTAACAACAATAATTGGTCCGGAAGATGGTAATAGAATTCTGAAAAATATTCTAAAGAAACCAGCGCCATCAATCATGGCTGCTTTAATCAGTTCTGTCGGAAAAACGTAATAGTAGTTACGGAAAAACAGTGTTGTGAATCCTATGCCATAAGTCACATGGATAAAAATTAAACCAAATACGCTGTTGGCGATTCCCATTTTTCCCAGGATTAGGGCTGATGGGATTAACACTACCTGAAAAGGAATAAAACAACCGAACAGCATCAGTCCAAAAACCAATTTATGCCCTGGAAACGTCCATTTCGTCAGGATATATCCGTTGAAAGCTCCCAGTATAGTTGATATTGCGACAGCGGGGACGACCATCAGTATAGAATTTTTAAAATAACCACTAATTCCTTTGCAAGTTAAACCGATACAGGCCTCTCCCCAGGCATCAATCCAGGGTTGAATAGTGAAAGCTTGCGGTAAAGATAGCATATTCCCCAGTCTGATTTCGCTTAATGTCTTAAATGAAGTTGTAAACATTACGTAGAGCGGCAATAGAAACAAAAGCGCCGCGAAAATCAGAGCCCCATAAATTAAAATGCGCCAGTATGGGTTTGTATATAATAGCTCACTCTCCTCGTTGGTCATGATCCTTCTCCTTTAATTCAGCATAAATATATGGCAACATGATTGAAACCACTGTCATAAACATAATCACTGCACTGGCGGCACCTATTCCCATTCGATTCCGGGTGAAGGTATAGGAGTACATAAATGTTGCCGGCAACTCGGTTGCGTTTCCTGGGCCCCCACCGGTTAAAGCGATAACAAGGTCATAACTCTTGATGGCCATATGAGATAAAATGATAATGGCGCTGAGAAAAGCAGGCCTTAATTGAGGTAGAATGATTTTCCGGTAAATCTGAAAAATAGTGGCATCTTCCAGGTAGGCGGCTTTGATAATATCCGTGTCGATACCTCGTAACCCGGCCAGAAAGATGGCCATTACAAAACCGGTTGACTGCCAGACTGCTGCCATAACAACAGTGTATATAGCCATGTCCCCGTTAATGATCCAGTCGAAAGTAAAACTTTCAAACCCCCATTCCTGAACGGTTTTTTGTAACCCTAAACCGGGGTTCAAAAACCATTTCCAGGCTGTACCGGTGACAATAAAGGAGATTGCCATTGGATATAGCATGATGGGACGAATCATCCCTTCAATGCGAATTTTCTGGTCAATCAGGATCGCTAGCAATAGTCCCAGGATACAACATATTCCGATGTATAAGGATCCAAAAATAACCAGATTTTCAAGAGCTTTGTACCAGTTTGGAAGGGACCAGAGTTTAATGTATTGTTTAAAGCCGACCCATTTATATGAAGGCATCATGCGTGATGCAGTAAATGAGAGATACCCTGTCCAGAGAATGAAACCATAAACGAAAACGACGGTAATTAGGAAAGATGGCGCCAGGACGATCCTGGGCATAGCGTCCTGAAGCCACCCTCTAATATCGAGTCCCGACCCATCGTCGTAGATTTTTTTTTTCATAACCAAGTCTTCAAATGGATGAGTTGAAGATGAATTTAACGCTCCATTCTTAATAAAGAACGAAGCGTCACAATAATAGTTTACATTGCCGTTTCAACTGCAGCAACGAGTGCCTTAACTGCGGCTCTTGAAGACTGCTTGGTATTGAAATGATTTGTAATCACATCATACATAGCGTTTTTAATACCAGCTGGATTAGCATGACCATGTGCCATACTTCCAATCAGGGTACCATTCATGTTGGCTGAAGCCAGATCTGTCATTCCTTTTTTACCACAGGCATCAAAATCTGAGTTAGGAACGTCTGTTCTTGCAGGAGCAGAACCTTTAACCACGTTAAAGGCAGATTGGAAAACCGGAGATATGACAGATTTTGCCATTTCCATTTGTGATTTAGTATCAGCAGAACCAACTCTGAACATCGCAAATTGATCAGAGTTAAATGTTACGATACCCTGAGTTTCCGGAAATCTAAAACACATGAAATCTTTACCCGGAACTTTACCGGCTTTGATGAATTCACCTTTAGCCCAATCACCCATGATTTGCATAGCCGCTTTTTCATTGATTACCATGGCTGAAGCGAGGTTCCAATCCCGACCAGAGAAGTTAGGATCAAGTAGTCCTGTAATCACTCTCATTCGATCAAAAACCTGAACCATCTTAGCTGAACCCAATGCTTTTAAGTTCAGGTCCACCATGGTTTTTTTATAAAAATCATATCCACCGACTGATAGAAGAATACTATCAAAAACAGTCGCATCTTGCCAGGCTTGTCCACCATGCGCGATAGGAGTATAACCGGCTGCTTTAATTTTTTTGGTAACAGCGACAAACTCATCCCAGTTTCTTGGTACGGTTACACCAACTTTTTCAAAGACAGCTTTGTTAGCCCAAACCCAGTTAGTTGAATGAACGTTTACCGGAACAGAAATCCACTGACCGTCATATTTAGAAAATTTTTGTAATGCCAGAGGAACAACAGCATCCCAATTACCTTGACGAGCAATTCTATTTAAATCAGCTAAAACACCTTCAGCTGCCCAATCCAAAATATCAAATCCTAGCATTTGAACAGCAGTAGGAGCTGTACCTGAAGTTACTCTTGATCGAAGTACTGTCATGGCTTGAGTTCCACCACCTCCAGCAACTGGCATATCCTTCCAGCCGATACCTTTACTTTGTAAATCTTCTTTTAGAACGTTTAATGCTGCAGCTTCACCACCGGATGTCCACCAATGCAATACTTCTACTTCTGCTGCTTGCAATGGTGAAAGTAAAAACATGGAACCCAGGCCAAAGGCCAGTACTTTTTTCAGAAAAGCTTTCATTGATGTCCTCCATTTTGATCATTAATAATATTTGCCGGAATTATAAATTGATTGTTAACAGAAATTTTAGTCCCGACATTAAAACGAACAGCGAATATTAATACTAATTTTGTTCAGACTTCGAACCTATTATAAACGAATCATCAAAACAATTTCCGGATCGAATCTAAACAGCCCAAATGGACATATGCACCTTCATTTGGGTCTTCAACATGTCACTAAGCTAAGTTATTATCCCGGAAAATTTCCGGTCTATTTGCAAATTGTGACGAAAAAGCCTATTAACTTTCTGCGCTAACTAAAACTGTTAAGAGTTCTTACACCTATAAATCTTATTAATTGAGATAAAAAAGATCTCTCCTCATACTTCGTCGAGATGACATTTGATAACGCTTTGATTTTAAAGGCATAAAATCCAAGTTCGTCAATAGGCATTAAAACCATCAATAGCCTCTTAATAAATATGAACAAAATAGCTAAATTTGGTTTTAATCGAAAAATCCCCATACTATTTTTTATTTCAATTTTATTAAACGCTTTTTATTTGCCAGGTACAGTTGGCAAGAACCGTAATCGTTTAATAGCAAAAATTTAATATGAAGATGAATTGTGGTTATTATTAAGAAAAAAAAAGACTTAATCAATAAAAAACCGCATAAAAATGACAAATCAAATACAAACACTTAAAAACAATTAATATCGATTTCCAAATTCTTTACAATTTATTAATTTTAAACCGAATAGTGTGGTTCAACATAGATCAAAAAGACACTATTTGCACTCTTTTTTTATCACTAATTGGTTTTCAGTATATAATTTAACGAAACCAGATGAACTGAAAACATAATATAGAAAAAATTATGATTGTTAAAGTTAAAGTCTTAACAAATGAAAACGGCGATTATTTTAGCTGGTATAACTGAGATACCGCCGGTATGGATTATTCAACGCCATTTACTAGAGTTCCGATTTTATCAATTGTTGTCTCAACCACATCTCCCTTTTTTAAGAAAACCGGTGGATCTCGTGTAAACCCGACGCCGCTTGGAGTACCGGTTAAAATCACCGTTCCAGGCATTAAGCTTGTATCTTCCGAGAGAAACTCAATTAGCTGTGATACAGAAAAAATCAGATCGGAGGTGTTACTTTCCTGCATTATTTCACCATTGAGTTTGAGCGATATGTTAAGATTATCCGGGTCAATCCCTTCATCTGCTGTGATAATGGCCGGCCCCAACGGGCAAAAGGTATCAAAACTTTTCCCTCGAACCCATTGTTTCCCACCACCTGATCTTTGCCAGGTCCGGGCAGATACATCATTGGCAATGGTGTAGCCAAAAATATAATCAAAGGCATCCTTAGCTTTCACATTTTTAGCTGCTTTCCCAATGACAACAGCCAATTCAGCTTCAAAATCCACTTGGTGGGGGTTTTTGCAGCATTCAGGAATAATAATGTTAGAGTGGTGACTGGTGATTGCGGCCACATTTTTCATAAACAAAATTGGGTATTCCGGAAGTCTCATTCCAGTTTCCTTGGCGTGGGCTTTGTAATTCAGGCCGATACAAAGAATGGATTTTGGTACAAGTGGTGCCAGGTATGACTTGATTTTTTTCGTTTTATTCGTTTTTACCAGATTGCCAAACAGATCACCGGAAAGGACTTCAGCCTGATTATCAGTGCTTTCTGTCCCGAAATATTTATCTCCTTTATCATCTATAAAATGGATTATTTTCATATCACTGATTCCTCCTTTATTTTCATTATATTAAACATTCCTAAAAAATATCCGTCTCGACTACTGATGAATCGCTTCAAAAACCGGAATTAATAGTGATAATTTTTAATAAGATTACCAGGTCTTTGGGAAGCTTGTTAACCTGAATTTTTTACACTGTTAAGAAACTTGAGTTAATCATATATAATTACAATCAGGTACGAAAACTTGTAGGACGGATCAAGCGAAGCGGATCCGACATTTTTTCAGTGTGGGCAAAAAAAACTGCCCGCCCTACACATTCAGATAAGTTCGTTGCAAACCTTTTACCGAGCACCGGTTTGGGTAACTGTTAACATTTGGTTCATAGTAAACGATAAATTGAAGTAGAAAATATGTGTTTCAGTATCCTAATATGAATTATTGAATATCAGTGACAACATCTTTAATTAGTTTTATTTGTCAGGTATAATTTTTAAAATACCGGTTAAACTTTTTCGTGCCTATTCAGTTAACTCTTGAATCACTGTTTTGAAACCATGTTCCTGTTTACCGAGCACTGAATTTGCGATTCTCTGAGCTAAGAACGAGGTATTGGTCAAAAACACTTCGACTTCGCTCAGTGTACAGAGTCTCTTAAAAGTAAAATTTAAAAGAGCTGAATGGTTACAATTTTTCTTTAAATGTAAATTATAAATGAATAATGGAACCAGGAAAACTAGAGTCACAAGAGTTGATGAATTATGTAAAATCCATTGCAAAGCAAATGCTATCCAAGCAGGGCGAATTTTTGCCATTTGGTGGTGCCATGAAACCAAATGGTGAAGTAATTAGGGTTGATGTTGTTCAAGATGAAGATCACCAGCAATCATCAAAATTAATAAGCAAATTGCAACAATTGTTTTCTGCATCAGCCAGGGAAGGGAAATATAAAGCAACGGCGATTGTTTATGATGTGCGGATCCCTTTGCCGGAAACTGAAATTGAGTCAGACGCTATTGCAATTGTGCTGGATCACATGTCAGGATATTCGGTTGTTGTATTTTTTGCGTACATGTTACAAAATGGACAACTTGAAATTGGGAAAATTTTTGCTCAGGTTGGTGATCAGGCAATTTTTAAATGATGATACAGCGTTTTTAGGATGAATATAAGATATCCCCGCTCACAGTTTTGTGGGATTTGATTTTTCTGTTTCCAAGCCAAATACATTTAACTTGTCTGATTTTCCTTTTAAAAGGGCCTCATCCAGAGATTTAAAGGATGATTTAAGAGAACTGTTTAAACGGGTATATGTTCTTTCACTAATGATCAAAGGCACTTTTTTTTCCTTACAAAGTGATTCTAACCGCGAGGCAATATTTACATTGTCTCCGATAACAGTGAAGTTCTTCCTTTGCTGACTTCCGATATCTCCGATGATGACACTGCCAAAATTAACGCCGACTCCAATATTTTCAATAACTGGTAAATTTAACCGGCCGAGTTCCTTTTTGAGGTGATCCATTTTTTTAAGCATATCCATGGCGCAGGCTACAGCATTATTACAGGCACTGGAATTATCACTGATGCCAAACAAAACCATAACAGCATCGCCGATATATTTATCAATCACTCCTTTATATTTGACAATCGATTGATCCCATTGACTGAAATAGAAGTTCAGCATTTTTGTAATTTCATCAGGTCGATGATGTTCACTAATCGCTGTAAAACTGCGAATGTCAGAAAAAAGAATGGCAATTTCCTTTCGTTCTGAGTCGCTACCGTGCACGGTCAGAATTTTATCCCTGATCTCTTTATCTACATATTTACCAAACAGGTCATTTACTTTATCTTTTAATTGAATGATTCTCATTCGCCCAATAGACAGAGAGATACTTAAAATCAAACCACCCAGAATTATGTAAATATGCGCAGGATCCTGTAAAAAGTCTGACAAACCTTCTAATACAAAAGAGACGTTAAGGTATTCCTGGTATTGGTTTTTAGAAATGCTCCCGTTTGCAAGATGCTCACCGAAGGATAGTTTTAAATCGAAGTAAAAATAGATAAAAATAAATGTGGTCACATTGATGGTAGTAATCAAGAATTCCAGTGTCAGTTTTAATTTTTGAGTCAGGGTTTTAATTTGTAGTGCCTGGAATAGACCGGTTATGGAAGAGAAAATCCAAAAGAAGACATGTCCTGTATTAAAGAGAAATTCCAGCCCTTCCCTCATTTCCAGTATTGAATAACAGAGTGGGGCAATCAACGACCCCATGAATCGATAGATCGGTTTTTCGCCAAATCTTACTAATACTATTGTCTGGAAAAATAGTATCAGCAAAAGCAATGTATGTCCTATATTGGTGAAATATTGTAATCTATCATGGGTGAAATTCATCAATATATAAAATAAAGCATACTGTCCTGAAAACAGGAGCAATTCGTCAAAGAATTTTCCGATTCGGGTTGAGTGTTTCATGCTGGAATCCAAAACAGTTGCCAAAAATAGATTTGTAAGTATTAAGATCAAATCATAAGAATTCCAGTTTCAGGTGTCAAGATTTGAATTATTCATTTGTTCCAAGGGGATTAGAGTTAAAATGTCAACGCAATGCTGGTTCCAATTTTGATGATGTTAAATTTATCAGAATCACTGGAATCGAAATCGTCCCCTTCCTGATCAATCATTTCGTATGCCGTAAACAAGGTCATATTCGTTTCATAATTAAAAACATAATTCAGATAAACTGAATTTGTAATCGATGTTGATTGATAGTCAAACATGCCTTCACCGTCTATGTTTTCTTCAGTTGTAAAATCTGTATTTCGGATAAGCAACGAATAAAACAAATTCAGATCATTGTTTAAATCGGTTTCCAGGTTAAAACGATAATATTTAAAAACTCCTTTATATTCCGGTTCTTTTTGGTATTCCAGATAAAGAGCATCCAGATATGCTTGTTCCTCCGGGGAGTCACCATCCCGATCCCCTCTATATTCATCTTTTTCTGAAGTTCCGGAACCATAGTAGAGGCTGGTTTTGAAAAAACGATTTTGAAAACTTAAACCAAATCTAAGTAACATAGTCGCTTTATTTACAAAATGCTCGTGATAGCGTACGGCATATTGTGTGTTAAGTAGCGCAACATCAATGGTATAATTAAGGTAGTCAAATCCAAAACCAATGTGTCCTGTCTCATTCCACCGATCATCGAGGGAGTTTAATTCCTCATCTTGCCAGTGGTATTTTTCATCTCCAATTAGCATACGGGTCATATCGTAATTCACCGAAAAATGAATAAAATCAGATTTCATTTTATAGGAAATCTGAGTTTGCGGTTCCTCGTGAACACTTCCTTCTAAAGGATTGGTTCCGGTAATCCAAATCCTTTGAAATCCATATGGACCTTCCGAATATTCACTGACAACAGCCGGAATAAAACTACTGTTTCGATATTTGGAAGCCCCGTAACGGGAATTTAGATAGGCACCAATAGTGATAGCGGTACTATTTTTATAAACCTGTGGAACCGGGTAGAACACCTTGTCAGCATAAAATGTGTCTAGCATTTGATATCCCTTTTGGAGCCGATCCAGTTCTTTTTTTATCGATAAATGATCCGGATGTAACACCTGGGGATAAACAGTCCAGATTTCAGATTTTTGATTAGAATACTTATTACATTCACGGTAAGGATAAGCATGAACCAGTTGAGGAACTGCCGTCACAATGGGAAATTGATAATCCTGATTTTGTAAGGAAATATCGATATCCCAAATATGATTGACGTCAATAACAGTTTCGACACCTTCAATTGTCAGGAAAGAAATCTTGTTTTCGGAGTGATCCACCATCCAGCCTTTTAACAATTTAACGACTTTATTATCAAATATCGTCTGGATGGAAATTATGGGTACTTTATCTTGTTTTAGAATTTGTGCCACTAGTGGCTTTCCAACTGGATATTGAGCAATATAGTTAATATTAAACCGTGGAATTTCCTGAACCTGACCATCCAGATTCAATAGTTGAACATTGACATCATCGACGCCTAAAAAAATTCCTACTTCTCTCTGGCAGTCTGTTTTATAAACACCATATATTTGTAATGCTTGCCCCGGTTGGATCAACCAAAAGAAACAGGAGACAACTAAAAAGATTTTTAATTTCATTGGTTTAGATGATAAATTCAATAGCAATTGCAAAGGAAAGACCGTTTTGATCTGATTTTTCATGTTCATTTGCTTGTGTGGTTTCGTAATTTCTAAAATAGTAGTTAATTTTTGATGTTAATGATAAATACTCGCTAAAACTCTTGGTTGCATGAACTGATGTTATTAAATGATGATATTTTACCTGATAGGCTTCCGAATCAATTTTTTCATCATATATACCACTAAAAAGTACATTGTCCCAGCCGATATTAAATTCATCAGTAATTTGGAAGTCGTAATTAATTCTAATAAAACTGGATTCCATAGAAAATGAATTGAGGTGATTAATGAGTTGTTCAGAATCATCGGACATGCTCGAATAATTGCCCATTTCACTGGCATTAATCAATTTAATATCATTCCCTGAGGGATCTGATTGACTGATATCCGTTTGAGAATAAATAAATGCGAGTCGCTGGCTTTCTGTTGTGTATTGAAATTTAACAATTGGAGAAGCTTGAGACGAAAGCACTTCACGGAAGATGTCATTTCCAAGAATTCCAAAAATCGGATAATAAAAACCACCTGATAATGAGTATTCATGCCAATCGACACCGGTTAATGCTAGATAATTAAAATGGGGAGTGACAGCTACAGAATCAGTTCCAATATTTGAGAAATAGTCAGAAAAAAATCCTCGATTGGCAATAATAAAATCTTTACCGGCTGATAATGCAATAGCATTACCGGCAAAGTAGCCGTGTAAAAAGTGGGTTTTGAAACTTGCTTTTATGTTCATCACCGCTTCCAGGTTAGGTAAGTATTGAACCGGTGTAGAACCGATGGCGTATTCCCCCTGACCACTAAAAGATTTTCCACTTGACCAGCGAAAATAAATCGGCATTAGAGAAGGGAATTCCTGCTTATAATCGTCATGCATGTATAGTATTCCAAATTTTGTGAACCTGTTATACATGTACGGACGCGGGTAGAAGGCAGTTCTCTGTTGAAATCGAGTTAAGTGAGTGAAACCGTTTTCAAATTCAGAAAAGAATTTATGGATTTTAATTTGGTCGTTAATCACCCGAATTGGGGTTAATATATTGTTGGGATCACTGGGTTTAAAGACTCGATTGCTGCATTCTGTGGGATCAAAACTCGCCTGAAAATAAAGTTCTTTTGCGTTTTCAAATTTAGGTGGTGTTATCGAATTGACTTCCACTTCGCTAATGCGATGGATTTTATCAATATCAATTAGGTGGGATTGCCCATTTAAATCGTAAAAAACAATGATATCTTCAATAAATTGGATGGGCCATCCAACAAACTCGTGCTTTTCCTGATCATCGGCATAAAACATCACCTTTTTCAGGTATTTGGTCAGACCATCTTCTAAATGGATTACTGAAAAAGGATGCTTTAAGGTTTGATAGACCCAAATATTTTGGATGTTATCCCTGTCGAAAGATTGGATATGTCCATTGGTATCAAGAATGTGGACCTTATCCTGATCTACATTTAAAACCAAACCCGTTTGGATGTCGCAATTTCCGTTTTTAAACTGGTACAGTTCCAATGCAGAAAGGTTTTCCTTTTGGCCAATACTGGTAGCAAGTAGGAAAAGTAAAAGGATTATATGTGAAAATGCCTTCAGTTTTTTCATAGAATATTTAAAAAAGGATGATTGATAATATCTTATTTTAGGTGATAAAAAATAGTACAATATTGATATAACAGCAATCATCAATTGTTGATGAATCGATTTAAATCGGTGATAATCGGTATATTGCATGTGCACAATACATAACTATTTGGAAATGATGGGTTAATCTATCGCAGTTTGCAATTGGGTTGAACCTATTCGGGCACTGAGCGAAGTCGAAGTGTCTGCATAAAGCATCGCAAATTCAGTGCTCAGGGAACCATTGAAGAGGTGAGCTTTGATACCATTGCTTTTACAAATAGCTCAATGCGATTGAAAAGTGCTATAGAATCCTGAATTGGTGAGACTGGGGACGCCGGTGAGACTATTAAAAAAAGGATTTGTTTATACTCACCAAAGACTCGTTTATTGGTGTTTCCTGAGATATAGTATGTGAAATAGTAGCGATGAAACCTATTGTTGGGCAAGTTCGTTTTTGGAGGAATTGGTCATTTTTGAATGCTTCGACTTTATTCCCGTAGCTAAATATATTCCTGATGCAATTAACACAATACCAAGTGTATGATACCAACGGAAGGTTTCATTGAGGAACAGAATTGCCATAATACTGCCAAACACTGGCATTAAGTGAAGAAATAAGCCCGCCCGATTGGCTCCCAAAAGTTCCACACCCCGATTATAAAACAGATAGGAAAGGGAAGCTGGAAAGATAATAATATAACAAATTGCTGTAATAGAAGATAAATTAAATATCACTGGTTGAATAGTGACCGTTTCCCAAATATAAAAAGGAAATATTGTAATTGAACTGATCGAGAATATGATAAAAAGAAAAACGTAAGGATGAATGAGTGGTCGTTTGCGCAGAACTACTGAATAAAGTGAATATAATGAAACAGAGCCGAACAGAAGAATATCACCTCTGTTAATTGAAAAAGATAATAAAGTATTGATGTCTCCCCGGACGACAAACGTAACGACCCCCGTCAGTGATAATATTACACCAATTAATTGAAGAATCGAAATTTTTTCCTGAAAAAGTACAAAAGAAAAAACCATTATGAGTACGGGTATAACTGATGACATTAGAAAAGCGTTCAGAGAAATTGACTGTTGCAATCCCATATAATTGAGAACATCAATGGCACCTACCCCGGAAATGGAAAGAAACGCTATCAATAACCAATTCTTCTTGATTAGCACCCAGTCTTTTGATAAATGTGGGCGTGAAAAAAAAGACATCAATATGGATGCCCCTGATAATCTCCAAAAAGCCAAACCGATGGGTGGAAATTCAGATGGTACTAATTTGGCAATAATATAATTTCCAGACCAAAATAGAACAGCCAGGGTTAATAATAAATATGGATAATTATAAATTCCAATTACTTTTTTGATCACAACAGAAAATAGGAAAAAGATTAAAATTAGTCTGATACAATGGTAGTATATTTATTAGCTTTAAATTTATTGTCAAGCGTGTAATCTCCGGAAATATTTTCCGAATCTTCTAGTGGATTTTATTCACTTATACTACCCTTTTTCTTTATGGATTTCTCCATGATTAATCTGGTTTTATTACGCCTTTCTGTTAAGATTTATATTATTGATTAGCTTAAGTCTCTATTTATGTCATCATTTGCCATCATTCTTGTTTTAATGTCAGCCGGAATTCATATCATTTGGAATTCCTTAACCAAGTCCAGTTCAAATCCCAGAGCTTTTTCTCTTTTTAAGGGTACTATTTTGATGGTAGTCGCCATCATTTTTTCAATGGGCTTTCCGATACTATCTATTCCCGCTGGGATTTGGGTCTTGATAATGCTCTCTGGAATTATTCATTCAGTATATATCCTGGCTTTAAGTACTGCTTATGAAAAAGGCGAAATATCTTATGTATACCCGATTGTACGATCCGCCCCGGCTTTTGTTCCTTTAGCCGCTTTTTTGATGCTGGGTGAGACAATATCAATCAGAGGAGGTGTTGGGGTATTTACGGTGGTCATTTGTATTATTATCTTGCTGCTTCAAGGCAAGCTGCTAGCAAACCCTTCATTGATCAGTATTTTTTTCCGGAAAGAAAATTTCTGGGCTTTTGTCACTCTCGGAACTGTCGTAATTTATAGTATCACTGACAAAAAAGGTATGCTGGCTATGCAACAGGTGGATGAGCTACCGGTATATATACACGGTGTGATCTTTTTTCTTTTGGAAACCACGATCTGTTATCTGATCTATTGGGTATTTATGCTAAGCAGTAAAAAGGGAATTCAGTGGTCGATATGGAAGGTTGAATGGTGGAAAATTAGTTTAGCAGCCTTCGGTACTATGGTATCCTATGCCTTAATTCTTCACGTGATGAAAACGGAAAATCTGAGCTATATCGTAACACTCCGTCAATCCAGTATCCTCTTTGCAATTATCATTGGTTGGTTTTGGTTTAGGGAACCTTTCATTAGGATAAGACTTTTAATCGCGACGGTTATGATATTTGGATTGTATCTGGTGGCAACCGGATAGTACCATTAGGTTTGGTTTTTCTGAAAGTTTTTAAAAGCTATCTCCGAAATACTTTAGTGCGTGTAAAATAAAATTAACTCCGCTTTGTAATTCTCTGAAATTATAAATAAATAAATGCTCATAAGCAATTATTGTTAAAACATGTTGATCATGTTACCATAGGTTCAGCTGACAATTTGATATAGTAAAGGTGCTTGTATTGAGAACGCTTTTATTTTATCAAAAATTCAATATCATTGAAAAATACTTTAAGTTCATTTTTATTATTGACCATTTTTCATTCTAACTTAATTATCTGGTTCTACTATCAGATATGGTTTTAATTCAAAAGAAAGGGTTCAAATTTTGAGAAAAGAAAAACTACAACTTTTTTTTAACCAGTTTGCCAGAGACGATAAAGTACTGATCCCCATCGTTGCTGATCCGGATGCCATTGCATGTGCAATGGCCATTAAAAGGTTATTATGGCGTAAAGTATCAAGTATAACAATCACCGGAACTAATACAATTAAAAGACCTGATAACCTGGCCTTAATCAGGTTACTTGCCATTACTATTACACCCTTTAAAAAAATTGATTCTGGTAGCTATAGTAAAGTTGTTTATGTTGATTCCCAACCTTCTCACAACCCGCTTTTTTCGAATCTCAAACCTACTGTTATCATAGATCATCATCCGGATGCTGAAGATGGCGCGGAATACCGTGACATAAGGACAGATTACGGTGCCACTGCGAGTATCATCATTGAATATCTGCAAGCTATGAAAATAAAACCGTCACAAAAACTTGCTACAGCATTGTATTATGCCATAAAAACAGACACTGATAGTTTTAATCGCTCCGCTATATATGCTGATGTCAAAGCTTTTCAATATGCTTTTCGATTTGCTAATTTGCAATGGATACGGAAAATTGAAGCTTCCGAAATGCAACCAGGGTTTTTAAAATATTTCGAAAAGGCTCTGAAAAACAGAAAAAAACAAAAAAGTTGGATATATTCACATATCGGATCCGTTTCGACTCCGGATGCAGTCGTTATCATCTCAGATTTTTTCCTGCGAGTTGAAGATATCAACTGGAGTATTGTGTCAGGGATATCCGGTAGGAAACTGATCATAGTTTTTCGTAGTTTTGGTTTGAAAAGAAATGTAGGGAAAATCGCGAGTAAAAGCTTTGGGAAATTGGGTTCAGCAGGTGGTCATAAAAGTGCTGCCAGAGCTGAAGTCCCAATTTCAAATATCAGCGATCTGGTTGATTGCAAAAATGAAAATCAGGTTAACAATTGGATTATCAATCAAATTCAGAAGGAACGAAAATCAATACCTAACAAGAAGAAACAATAGGATGTGCGACTTTACAAATTCAGTATTCGAAATGGTAAGCTCTGGGACAAATCGTTGTTTCTCTATTAAAACAAAGTTTGGAAGTCGAAGAGAGGGAAAAGAGGACGCAAAAGAAAGATTTCTCCCTGCGGTCGATATGACATGCAGCCATTCTACAGTTAATGCGGATACCCCGTCCGTTTGCAGCGGGGTAGTTCATTTTCTTCTTCAATCTTTTGATACTAACATCTTTATTTTAAAAATGTTGATAATTATAGCTATTGCTTACTCCGAGAAATTTTACTTTTCACCAATCAATCCGTTATTTTACTCAGTATAGTTTCTTAAACAAAAGGCTAAAGTATATCCTGGACCTGGTTTTATTGAGATTAGCGATAAAAACGATCAATCACACTATATGATTGATCGTTTTAGATTTTTACAGCAGCCCGATCAGATTCCACCAGGGAATCATGATGGCAACAATAAAGATGATGTTCAACACCATTTTGACAGTGAAGAATTTTGCAAAATCTTTCACCTGAATTAAACCGAAGGAGAAGAAAATCATAACCAGGATATACTCATAGGGCAATACGATCTGGTCTGTTCCCCGGAAGATAGTGTAGAAGAAGGCACGGGGATCAATTCCCAAATTCATGGCCAGTTCTGCCAGGGGAGCGGCAAATGAAGCCCAGATAGCCAGTGGTGTCATTAGGAAATTGGACAAAACGACTGGAACCGGTCAGGATATTTCCGTTGGTAGCCCGCTTGATATCAAACATGGTGTTCTCTGTCAGAAACCAGCGAATATCACCTTTGTAATCATAAGCAGTGGGTTGGTTTTTTCCGGCTGGAGTCAGGAACATGAAGTTATCCTGCAGGTAGTCAGCGGAGGTGCTAATGCTCGTGCATTTGCAAACATCGGCCGGAACTGCAGCAGTTTTAATGATGATTTCTTTGTTAGAGCCATCTGCTAGGGAGATAACGACAGTATTGGCAAAGTCTGCATATAGTCCCAGAATCGGCAGCTTGTGAGTGGTAGCGGCAGGAAAAGTATGGCTTAGATCTTCACGGGTGAACCGTTTCCCTTCGACTGTAATCGTCGCTGCTACGGCACTATTTGTTTTGAACATTACCAGTGCTCCCAGGGGATTAATCAGATAAGGATTTTATAGGGGCACAAACTTGAGGATGGGGAAGAAATTCATTAAGTTTTTTTAGATACACCTTGGAACTTCGCCCTTTTGATTTGAGTGTATTTTTTGTTGCTGTTTTGTGAAATCTTTATTGAATTCTATTCTCTATTTTACCTACCAAAATTTACTTTGAAATAACCGGAGAGTGGGCTTTTTAGAGCACCACTTTTTTCCATTTAATCAGGTGGGTAACTATTATTCCAATGAAAAAGGCAATTCCCATGTTTGTCGTTACAAAACCGATTCCTGCTATCAATATGGTAATAAATAGGTCATTTTTCTCCTTAATATCTCGAATGAGTACTGCCAATTCCAATCCGGCAAAAAGAAGAAGAATCCCAAGCACGGCATTAGGGATAGATGAGAAAAGTACCAATCCAATAGATCCAAAGCCTAAAGCAATCACCAAAAAAACAGTCCCGATCATTAAATTTGAACCACCTGTTCGGGCACCAAACCGGTAATGCGCAGCAAGCCCGCCAGCACCGTGACACATAGGCATCCCGCCTAAAAAACCAGTAATGATATTAATAATCCCCATACTTAAAGAAAGATTGATATTCGTCACTTTTTTAGTAGCTTCTTCTTTTTTAAAAAGGGACTGGCAAGTATCTACAGTCCCTATCACAGCGTTACCTAACGTTAAAGGAACCTGGGGAATAACCAGAAAAATCAGAGCTATGGAAAAATCATTGAATGACGGAATATATAATTGAATGGGAGTTGGTCCAAAGTTAAAATCCATGACACTCAAAGACCTGGTAAAGAGACCCACCATAAGTCCACCAATAACGATAATTAAAGCGGCTGGGAATCGTTTGTTTGATATTAAAATCAGAGTTACAATACCGCCTATAATTCCGAGAAGTAAATTGGCAGAAATCCCCCAAAATGAATTAATTACTCCAGTCTGTTCAATTAGCAATTCAGGTTTTAAAACAAAGCCAATCCCTTTGCTGATTAAAATAAGTCCCAATCCCAACTGGATACCTCTAACTATCGGTTTTGAGAAAAATTTAGCAATCCAATTGATAAGACCAGTCAATGAGAGCAGCAATAGTATAACACCGAAAGTCAAACCTGATGCAGCTAAGACTGGAAGGGTGATTTTTGCTGGAAAGGCAATAGCTATAGCAGAAACGACCTTTAACGGCTGAACCGGAATAGGAAGTTTATAGAAAAATCCGCATGATAAATAAAAGATCCCTATCATCAAAAATACTGTAGTGGCACTCAACTGACAGATAATAATAAGCGCCAGTGAAAGTGGAATTAATGTTCCAAGATCACCCAGAGAACCTGAAAATTCAAGTCTATTAAACTGGTAGGAAGCAATTTTCATAAGGAAATTAATTAAAAAAATTAAGAGAATAATTGCGAATTATTATAATCCTGGTAAAAAAAATTGCCATTACCTCAGTTCACATTTTTCCACAGAGGAAAAAAGTTTATTAATGATAGATATAAACTGAATTGACCTTCAGCTTAAAAATCATATTTTTTAGCAACATCAAGTGCATAATTTTTATCAATACCCAGAAAACGCCTTGTGTCTCTGGTTGACTTTTGCCCCAAAAGTTTTTGAACAATGAAAATATCTTTCGTGTCTTGATAAATGACCGATGGTTTAGTTTTACGAATACTTTTCGAGCTCAAATATTTTGTATCAATATTAGTGGCTTCGGCGTAGGACTTAAAAATATCATTCCAGTTATTTTCATCTAAATGTGAATGAATAGATTTGTTAGAATAGAAAAGAAAATCCAATTTTAAATCAGTCTCATTGATAAATCGATTCAAAACCGCAATTGTCTTATCACTAAGACATATCGTTAAAGGTACACCCGTTTTCTTTTGATGAAGGTCAAATCTTGATTTTAAGGCACCGTCAAAAAGAATGTCGGATAAGGTAACAAGGACTAAATCACAAGATCTTAAGTAGGAATCAAGCTGAAATCTAAAAAAAGCCCAATCTCTGAGCGAATGTTTTCCTGAAACTCTATTTCTTTTTCCGGGTTCAGGTTTCTTATCTGAAAGCAGCTTACCCGCTTTGTGCAACTGATAGTTATTATATACTTTCTCAATATGAGACTCAATTTTTAAAACTTCTTCAATGGTTAATGGCCTTGGAGTCATATTCTGTTCAATGATAAAGATGTTATAAAAATACCGTGACAATTTCTTATAATCACTGTTTTATACACTAGTCAATAACAATGATTATAAGAAATTGTCAAGATCAAAGAACCTGTATGATCTAAATAATATTTCCAACCTAAAGATTTGTCTTTTCTACATTAGAGACCCAAAAGGACAGGAAAGTTAACGACTCACTGTCCTTTGATTATTACTTAAAAAACCTCTTATTGATAGCTTTTTGGTTTTAGACGATGTTCAGAGTTTAATATCTGAATTCATCCTGGTAACGATAACCGGCAACTGTTTCCGATGGTTGGGTATAATCCACTAAAAAAATGTCAGGGTAAACGCCGGAAACGCATGGCAGGTGTTCCGAAATTTCACCATAAAGTAACTGCTTGACGATGATGGACGGAAAAGCAGTGCAAGATCGACTTTAATCATATAGTCCAAAGAATTTTGGGTTTATATTCTATTTTGGTAACACGGGTTTTTTTACGTTAAAAATTAGAAAATATCAAAAATGAATATTCATAGAGATAGAAATATGTCTTTAAGGAAAATTTTGGAAATTCTTAGCCGAACACTACCGATGATTGGCAGATTCTATAAGGTTTTTTTTGACTTACCAATCGATTTCTAATAGCATCAGTGAAAATATTCAATACTTTGCAAGCAAATAAATCGTTTGGTCATATTCGTTCCAATTGTTGAAGAACAGTACAATCTTTTGCTCCAGTCGCAAAATTATTGCTGAGATATCTAAATTAGTAAGTTTGGCTTGTTGCCCAACAGAAAAGGTTTTAAAAGCACTTTCCCAGGAGTTTGACTTTTTATCGATCGGGTATATTGAGGCAATTAAATCACTGATCATAAATGGATGAAATCTTACCTCCCCTCTTATTGTTATTGTTTAGTATATCTGATGAAAAATGGAAGAAACAAAAAAAGATTGGCATCTTTACGAAAATGATTTTTTCAGTGGTTTAGTAACTGAAAAGAATTCTTTCATGTCGCTGGCCAAAAAACAAAATTATAAGAAAAAATCGATTTTATTTCTTAAAGATGAACTTGGAAACTCCTGTTTCTATGTTCAGGAAGGAATAATAAAAATTTACAACTCAACTGTTGAAGGGAAAGAGCCTATCTTTTTCCTGCGGAAGAAAGGTGACATGTTTGGAATTGCTGACCTGGTTAACAGTGAAGTGCGAAAAGCTAATGCGGAGACATTAACATCTACTACCGTTTGGAAATTGGGGAAGGTTGATTTTGAAACACTTTTGGACAAGCACCACTTATTTTCAAAAAGAATTATTCAGGTCCTTGGTAAACGAATACGGTATCTTGGTCAAACGATTGAAAACTTAATGGTTTGTGATGTTGCTACCCGTCTGGCAAAACTGCTGGTTTATCTGACTTTGGATGTGCTAAGCGATCAGGAATCATGGGAATCACCTACCTCGGTGCCCATTAGTTTAACACAGGAACAAATGGCAGATATGACCGGTTCTTGTCAGCAGACAATCAGTGAAACGCTGAAATGTTTTCAGGATAAGGGAATGATTAAAATGGATAAAAAACGGATTATTATTCACAATCCACTGTCTCTTCTCAGTTGTGTCAGGAAATAGCAGTTGGTTACAAATTCCCATTACATTGGACACAAACCATGATACTTATAAATTTTCTTGCTAGATTTGCTGTTTAAAAAAGCAACTAATTGCTTTCCCCATTTACCACCATCATTCACCAAGCCCATATGAGTATCTGTAACTGTACTTTCATCATAAGGTTTCGGTTCTTCTATACTTCCTCCCAAAGGAATCATGTCAAAAGTTTCCGGGAAAATTCGGGTATATCTTAAAGCCAGGTGGTAAAAAACAATTGCTGCATCTACACTATCTTCAGCTAATGCCTGTGGCGCCTCCCTGTGGTGGATGGCTTTGCCAAATTTGATATTCCCTTGTGCTACTTTTAGATCTATCAGATTTGAATCTGGCAAAAACTCAGAAGTCAAGCCTGCCAACGTTTTTTGGTAGGTTAAAAAACTAGCTTGTTCTGTTTTCGGGTTGGAGATAAAAAAACGAACATCTTTTCTGGCAAGATCATTAATCGTTGAAATTCCCTTGGGATTTCCTTTTTTTACAATTAGTACAGCGCCTTGATTCTTACAAAAGAGTGTATGACCTGATATGTAGCCTTTTTTTACCAGCTTTTCCAAAACTTCGGGGGGACTAATGAATACATGCGGAAAAGCTGATATCATCAAGTTACCCAACTGAATACCGCCACTTTCAAGCACGTTCACAACCGGCCCGGGAGGAGTCGTTGCATAAAAAACACCCGAAAGGTCAGGATTTTCTTTTTTGAATTGTTCCAGACATTCTAAAAGTGCCATGTGGTGATTTCCGTCAGAGAATACAATCAATTCACTTCGAGCGGGATCCCCATGAAAATCGAGACAGATATTGCTGCGTGGAACGTTCCATTGTCCATATTGAAATTCTGTACTACAAATCTCTTCAGGCCAATCAAGATCTTCATTATTCGACTGTTTCATTTAGCTGTCTTTTTGAAAGTATTGATTGTTGTTTTAATCACAATGTAAAAAGTGATAATCATCAAGATTACTGCAACCGGACGCTTAAAAAACATAAACGTGTCCAGTTGTGAAACAATAATCACCTGTTGCAGAGCGGTTTCCCAAATTGGTGACAGGATAAACCCTATAATAAAACATATATGGGAGAATCCCCATTTGTTCATAAAATAGGCTAAAAAAGCAAAGAACAACATCAAAATAACATCAAAAGTGTTATAAGCTCCTAAGTAAGATCCCATGAGACAAGTAAAAATAATTATGGGATAGAGTATTGTTTTTGGGGCTGATACAGCTTTACAAGATGCTCTCAGGCCAAGGCGTCCGACAACCAGCAGGAAAATATTAGCCATGATCAGGCTACTATAAATGGAATAGATGAAGCGAGCATTCTGTTCAAACATCAGTGGGCCTGGAATCATACCATGGATAACAAACGCACCAATGAGCAGCGCTGAGGCTACATTCCCCGGGATCCCCAGGGTAAATAAGGGAATGAGTGCCGAAGCGCAAACTGCACTATTGGCTGATTCAGAAGCTACTATGCCATCGAGTTCTCCTTTACCATAGTTCTCTGGGTTTTTAGAAGCTTTCTTAGCACGATCATATGCAAAAAATGAAGCCACCGGAGCTCCCAGTCCTGGCATGGCTCCCACGATAGTCCCTGCAATTGATGACCTGAAAATGGTTTTAATGCTTCTTCGAAATTCAGCAAAAGAGACAAATCGATCTTCCGGCTTCTTGGAAAATTCTAATGTCGCTTCACCAGCCCCATTTGCCCGGCTGCGTTCAAGTTGAATTATGATTTCTGAAAAGGCAAGCATCCCGATTCCAATTGGAATAAGCGCTATACCTCGTTCAAGCTGATATAGCCCAAACGTCAGACGCGGTAAAGCCGATACTGGCTCCATTCCGATGGTACCGATAAAAATACCTAATGCTGCAGCGATAAGTCCACGAGTCATAGAACTGGAACCAATTCCAGCAATAATCGTCATGGCAAGGCAAATCAAAGCAAAGATTTCAGGTGGCCCCATATATAAAGCGACAGCAGCTAGGGGAGCAGCAACCAGAATAAGTACCCAGGTTGCAAAAAAATCTCCAGAAACAGACCCGTAAAGAGCCATACGTAATGCTTTTTCACCCTTGCCCTGTTTGGATAAAGGGTAACCATCCCATGAAGTCGCTGCGGCTTCAGGTGTACCTGGAGTGTTTAGCAACACTCCAGAAATAGCACCTCCATAAAAAGCCCCTTTATTCAATCCCACAAGAAAGCCAATAGCTGTCATTGGGGACATATAGTAGGATAAGGGTACACATAAGGCGATAGCCATAGGTCCATTGACACCCGGAACAGCACCGGCAATCATACCCAGGGTTACCCCCAGCAGTACAAATAGCAGATTAGCAATGGTCAAAGAATCCATGAATCCTGCAATTATTAAATCAAACATATTGGTCCTATTCGTGGTAAAAGGATACGCCTTAACAAAATTAAGGCATCAAGAAGACCGTTATTTTAATACAACAACTTTTATCTTTAGAAGAGAAGTCCAAGCCTATACAATTTATAATGTATACCTTGATTTGCAACATCTCGAATCATGCCGTACACATAATTTAGCCTGTCTGTTTTCTTATCTACGGCATGGGTACCCCAAGTCCATAGCGCATAGCTAAATACATGATACCAACTGTGCAAGTGCTTACAATTAGAAGAATTAGGGGTTTGCGTTGACCACAAAAGTATTGCATTAATATCAGAAAAACTAAAGCAGCGGGGACAAATCCCACCAACCTCATTGCCGGAAACAGCAGAAGACAAGGAATCATAATTGACATAAGATGCCACAAATGCACCCTGTTTACCACAGGTACATCATTCTTCTCAGCTTGGTTTTTATTATTGACTGCTGACTTGTTCCTGAAATCAGAGATGATATTCGTGGTCAATGACAAAAGCGACAAAGCTAATATCAAACCAAACACAACATTGGGTAACAGGGCCGAAGAGACACCATACCCTGGGTAAGGTGGTGTAAAGTTCGGAATCACCCACGCCAGAACAAACACACTAAACAGTATTATTCCACCAGAAACCAGATTATCTCTCTTTTTCCGGGTCATATTTTCCTCGTTTTTACATCCTTTCAAAATTAATAAATACTAAATGCGGATCTATTACTTTGAAATATATATAGAATCCAACTGAAATTCCCATTTCCAGAAATCACAGTTGGATATTTAAATGATAGCAAATTAAAAATATGATCTTTTATTTTGCAGCTTTTGCTTGCTTTTCAAACTTATCGTAAGCACTTTTCATATATCGATCCGCTGCAGCTTTACCATATTCAACTGGTCCCATTTTCAATCTGATAGCAACAAACTTACGAAATTCTTTATCTTTTGAAATCTTTATTAATGATTTTTCTAAAGTACTAGCGATTTCGGATGGTAAGCCTTTTGGTGCTGTCAAAACGATAAACATTTCAACAGACTCATCCCATCCTTGCTCTTTGACTGTCGGCACCTTCTGAAGTGCAGCTCGTTTTTTAGGATCCTTAAGTCGCGTCGGAGTAGATGCAGCTAACAATGTCAGTTTTTCTGGTACATACCCAAAAAGAATTGCTCCCAGGTGACCAACATCAGCATGACCACCTAACACGGCAGATATAATTGAAGGACCGCCCTGACTTGGCATAAGTGCTAATTTAACGCCTTCCTGAGCAGCAATACGCTTCATCATATCACGATCATCAGAGCCCTGGAACATATATGTCAAACCGCTATTATTGCTACTCTTAGCCCAGCTAAAAGCTTCTTTTATGGAAGTCCACCCACGATCAACTCTACTGACAACGCCACTTTGATTTAAACCTAATAAAGAAATGAACTGATAGTCATCAAATTTATATCTGGTTTTTACAAAGTGTGGTGAGTAAGTGTAAGCTGCTGTTGCTGATACACCCAAAGTATAACCGTCTGCCCTTGAATTTTTCAGATCCATAGCCATAACACTACCATGTGAACCACCCGGAGTATTAACAACCAATACTGGTTGCCCTAATTCAGTACTTAAAACATCGGCCAGCTTACGGGTTAGCAAATCGATTTGAGCCCCAGGTTTTACCATTGTCAAAAGTTTAATGGGCCGATCTGGATAATTCCCCGCTGACAATGATTGAACAAAAAACAGACTTAATAAAAACATGCTAAATAGCAGATTGATAAAACGGAACTGGACAAAAACATTCTTTTCCTTTGATAAATAACTCATAATCATACCCCCTCGGTTGAAAATCTATTTAAAAAAAGCAACTAAAACAAGATTGAAGTTTGTTGAGAGTCTTCTATATATTCATCGTTATCGACAAAACTATCGGCTACACGATATTTTTTAAAAATAAATTGGTTTAGTAAAAGCAACTATCAATATTTCATTAATTACAAGAGAAGCTTAGGTAACAGAGGCAACAAAAATATTTTTTATATCGCCCAGCCGATAGTTTTGCTAAAGTTACCATCATAGGTTCTCAGTCAGAATTAAAATACAGCGATTAATCAACAAATCCGAACTACACAATTCTATTCATGTCGTAAACAGTAAGAGTTATGAAATAGTTCACTCAAAATTGGCAGAAGGAGGTCTTAATGACTTTGAAAATACCTGAAAATTTAGAAAACATATCAACTGAAATTATCGAAACTGATCTATTGATTATTGGTGGCGGTAATGCCGGTTGCTTTTCAGCTATTGAAGCTAAAAAGCTGAATCCCGATTTAAAAGTAACCATTATGGAAAAGGCACATATTAGCCGTAGTGGTGCTTGTTCCGCAGGGATGGATGCGATTAACACTTATATTCCTGAAGGTAAAACCCCTGAGGATCTTGTTCGATGGTGCCGTTCTCAAGTAGGTGGTGGACCGCTCAGAGAAGATCTTGTTCTGAGTTGTGCGGAAGAACTCAATGAATCGGTAGATGATCTCGAACAATGGGGACTTCCTATTCTTCGTGATGACGATGACAATCCACGGTATCGGGGAAAATGGGATATATCAATCCACGGTGAAGCACTTAAGCCGATAATGGCAGAAAAAGCGATTGAAGTCGGAGCAGAAGTTTATAACCGAATCGTTGGATCAGCATTGCTGATGAGTGGTGATCAATGTATTGGTGCCATGGGATTCGGTGTCAGAAACGGAAAGTTCTATATCTTTAAAGCAAAGGCGACAATTGTTGCTACAGGTGGTGCCTGTGGTCTGTATAAGTCCTATACTTCTGACTCCACCGATTCTCATCATCAAACCTGGATGTGTCCGTTTAACGTGGGAACAGGATATGCGATGGGAATTAAAGCTGGAGCAGAATTTACATCTATGGAACAACGTTGGGTTGCAACAAGATCCAAAGACTTTTGTGGTCCCATAGACACAATCTCAGTTGGCTACAAATCTAATATAATTAATGCCAAGGGCGAAAAGATTCTGGAAGAACGCTATGCACATCTTGGTGGTGATCAGGCACCAAGATATATCAGGGCTAACGCGCCGATGGAAGAGTGGTTGGAGGGCAGAGGTCCTACTTATGCTGACACTACTCATCTGTCTGATGAAGAGGTTAAGGATTTGAAAGTAGATTACCTGAATGAACGGCCGTCGTATGTTCTGTTTCTAGCCGCCCGTGGACAAGATATTACTAAAGAACCCATTGAAATTTATGGAAGTGATCCTTATATCGTTGGTGGTCACACTGGAAGCGGATACTGGGTAGAAATGGATCGTATGACTACTATTAAAGGTTTGTTTGCAGCAGGAGAGACTGCGGGTGGTAATCCAAATAAATTTGTTGGTGGTTGTGCTGCAGAAGGAAAGCTAGCGACCAGGGGTGCCATGAAATACATGGATGCACTTGAATTACCGGAAACAGATATGGAGCAGGTAGAACTAGAAAAGAAACGTATTTTTGAGCCACTTTTCAAAGGAACGGATTTTGATGGTGTTAAGCCCAGGGAAATGGAAGAACGTCTTCAGCGCCTTATGGATGAATACGCTGGAGGAAGCTCACAATTCTACCGCACCAATGAAGAACGGTTGAACTATTGTTTGAAACATCTGAAAAAGCTGAAAAATGATGTTCAATACCTTCAAGCAGGAAACTTGCACGACTTAATGTTAGCACACGAAGTCATCGATCGTTTAGATGTTGCCGAAATCGTTTGCCACCACCTAAGTCATAGAAAAGAGACGCGATGGCAGGGTTGGCAGACTCGTTCAGATTATCCAGAAACCAACCCTGAGTTTGACTGTTTTGTAGAAAGCCGTCTCAACACTGAAACAAATGAAATAGAAACGTTTACCCGTCCCTATGAACAAATTATTCAAGGTGACCGGTATAAAGAATAGTACACATTTTTATGAAGGAGAAATAATCATGCCACCAAGAGTTAATCCAGAAAAATGCGATGGTTGTAACGCCCAGGAAGAGCCTTTATGCGAACAGGTTTGTCCTGGAGATCTCATGACACTCAATGAAAGTGGAAAGGCAGTGTGCCGAGAGAACAGTGACTGCTGGGACTGTATGTCCTGTACTAAAATATGTCCTGTGGGAGCAATAGAAACTCGCATGCCATATCAGTTGGGTTATCATGGCGCTAAACTCATTCCAATGGTGGGTACAAACACCATCACCTGGACTTCTATTGACATTAATAAAAAAGTGGAAAGATTCCGCTTTAAAACTCGAATTGATTAAACCATGGGACTTAATCCTCCAAAAATTGGACTGATCGTTTCAGATCCAGGTGATATACTTTCAGGGATAATTGATCTTCAGGCTTTGAAAAAAAAGTGTGAAAAGATCCGTGGTGTTGAACACTGCGTACTTTTGACTGATTTCAAGAGTGAATCATTTTTAATCGCTGCCCAAAAACCGTTAGCAGAAAAGCAAATTGATCGCTTGATCTGGATTGGACGGTTTACTGTGAAACAAAAGTGCACACTTGAGAAGAAACTGGAAAAATCGGGGTTGAATCCTTATTTAAATGAATGGAGTGATCTCACATCTCAAAGTTTTGGCAAACAAGAGGCGTCTGAGGAAGCACGTTTCAAGAAAGCACTGACACTTATCAAAATGGCTGTGGCCCGGGCCAAATTGTTGGAACCGCTTGAGACTGAGGAGGTTCCTAATTCTGAATCCGCTGTGGTCATTGGTGCCGGTATTTCAGGACTCCATGCTGCCTCCGCATTAATCGAAAGGGGAAAGCAGGTCCATCTGGTGGAAAAAGAGAGTGGAGTTGGTGGTAAAGTCGGCTTACTCTCACGATTTTTCCCCCTGCAGTGTAATCCACAATGTGGAATTGAATATGCACTAAAATCGCTAAGAACTTCCGAAAAACTGACGGTTCATACGCTTTCCAAACCAACTTCCGTGGAAGGAACAGCTGGTAATTTTTCAGTTAGTATTAATACGCGACCACATTATGTAGATTCCAACCTCTGTAATGGTTGCGGGAAGTGTGCTGACGTCTGTCCGATTGAAATACCACTGTGGGAGAATGTGATTCAGGATGAGCCTCCTTTTCAGAATGAAATGGGGATTGGCACAATGTTAAAAGAAACGCAAAAAGCGATTCATCTGCCAACACCTTATCCTTTTCCGGAAACCTATCTGATCGAACGCGATAAGTGTCCTGCCGATTGTAAGAAATGCCTGGAAGTTTGTCCGGTTGAAGCAATTAACCTGGATGAACAGATAGATTTGAAACAAAACCTGGATGCTGGCGCCTTGCTGGTTACCTCAGGTTGGGATGCTTATCCGTTGTCTAAGCTAAGAGATTATTACGGATATGGTTTGCTTCCGAATATCATCGGCAACCTGGAAATGGAGCAACTTCTGCTTCAAATGACAAAAAGATCTGATATTCAATTGCAAGCAATCGATTCAGGTCCACTAGCTGTTGGATTCGTCCAGTGTGCCGGTAGTAGGAATAAAGATCACTTGAGTTATTGCTCTTCTGTCTGTTGCTCTGCAACCATCAAACAGATCAAACAATTAAAGTCCCTGCATCCGGGCGCAAAATGCACCGTTTTCTATCAGGACATGCGGTGTTTCGGATTTGATGAAGATCTTTATCAGGAACTTAAATCAGAAAGTGACGTGTTATTTGTTCGGGGTTTCCCTAGAGTCAATGAATCGGACCTGATTGACGGTAAAATGAACCTTACAGTTGAAGATACATTTTCGGGTCTACCGGTCAATACCGAAATCGACTTATTGGTACTGGCTGGTGGTATGCAGCCTTCTAGTGGTGGGTTGGAATTTGCAGAGCTTTCAGGTTTGCCATTGAATAAGCATCGGTTTTTTACTGGTCATTATCAATGTTATCCTGAAGAGAGCCAACGTACAGGTATTCTGACTGCAGGTTGTGCCCGTGGTCCAATGAATGTTTCTCAATCTATTGAATCATCTGGAAAGGCAGCTATTAAAGCTCTTAATTTTCTTGAAAGCACCACTAGCATTGCCCCTACATATCCGGTGGTCAATGAGGCAAAATGTGATCAGTGCAAACGATGTATAGAGGATTGTCCTTATGATTGCTATCGTCAAAATGAAAAGGGATTTCCTGTTCCTGATTTAAAGAAATGCCGTCAATGTGGCAATTGTATGGGCGTTTGTCCAGTAAGTGCCATATCAATGAATCATTTCACAATTAAACAATTAGCTAACCAGATCGAGATACTGGAAAATTCATTTCTTAGACATGAAGAACCTACTGTACTTGCATTTCTTTGTGAAAACGATGCATATGTTGCAGCCTGTTCAGCCATCGACCAAGGACTTGATGTTCCAATTAATGTCATTCAAATCAAAGTCCCATGTGCTGGGGCTGTGAACAATGCACTGATTGCGGATGCTCTTTCACTTGGCATTGATGGTGTTCTGATCGCAGGATGCAAAGATGAACAATGTCATTACGTTCGCGGATTTGATTTAGTTCAAAAACGCAGTGGTGATTTAGGTGACAAACTTGGTACCATGATGATTGAACCGGAGCGAGTGCGCTCTGAAGGTATTGAGATTCATGAATCCGATCGTTATGTCAGCTTACTCAATGAATATATTGAAAAGCTCACTAAGCTTGGTCCTAATCCATTTAAAATCTAAAAAAAACTAACTGTCAAAAAGCATCTTGTTATGAAGGAAGCACTATCTAAATCTGCATTGGAATTTAATGAACAAGTTAATAACTCTTTTTATAAGTGTATCCAATGCGGATACTGTTCTTCCTTTTGTGCCGTTTTTTTTTATTCAGAAGATACACCCAGAAAAATCATTCGTTACCTTCAGTGTAATGACATTGATAAAGCTTCGCAAAGTCCTTTTCTTAGGCTCTGTAAACAATGTCTGACCTGTAGTCAGGTTTGTCCACAAGGAGTTGATGTGGCAAAAATCATGCGACGTTTGGTTCGTCACAACTTTATTAGCTGCAGATAACATGAAAGAAATAACACAGGCAATTCGTGAAAAAGCTAAATTACTTTTAGAAGAAAATAAGGTGAAAGGAGTTCTTGGTTTTACTCCCGGCACTTTGCCTATGGCCCGGCGACCTATTTTAGCCACTACCTTAGAACAGGCTGAGAGGTTGTGTTGGGACGAATTTTGCCTAATGAATCTTGCTAATTTTATTCCGCCACGTGGGCAGGAACGGATCGCTGTGGTAGCAAAAGGATGTGATTGGCGCAATCTGATCGTTCACGATTTGGAAGGCCGGATTGACTTAGAAAACGAAATAGAAGTGCTGGGTATTTCTTGTAAAGGGATGCTTGATACGGAAAAAATTAATCAATCTGCTAATGGGGCCGAACGTGTAGTAGGTGTGATATGTAATGGGGACGAAGTTCAAATAAAGCTAGTCGATGGAAAAGAGTTGATATTGGAGAAAGACCGTTTGATTAGACAAGCTTGTAGAGAATGCCGACAACCGACTCCTGACTCATCAATAATATTAAATAATTCAATCAATGACAGCGATAAACAAAAATCAATAGTATCGGAGCATGCATTTGATTCATCCGATTTTTTAAAAAATATTGATCTATTACAAAGCACTTTTAAAGAATGTCTAATGTGCTTTGCCTGCAGGGATGCTTGTCCACTTTGCTATTGCGACAGTTGCTTCGTAGACACTGAAAAATCTCACTGGTTATCTCATTCATCCACTTTGGAGGGCTTACTTGATTTTCATTTTTTACGGGCCCACCATATTGCCGGTCGTTGTACCAGTTGTGGAACATGTGAATCTGCCTGCCCCATGAACATCCCCGTCCGTGAACTTGTAAAAAAGCTTAATCATGATGTGGAAGAGACCACCGGCTACATACCAGGAATAACGAAGGACATGAAACCACCAAAAAGTATATTCAAACCTTCATACCATGAGCATAAGAACCGATAATGAGACCTTATATTTTCAATAAATCGAACCTGTCAGCTTATTTAAAACAGCTTGATACTGTATTTGAGGTATGGATTCCAGTCACTGAAAATGGGATAACGACTTTTAATCTTTTTAATAAACAGAATGACATCGATTTAGGAAAAATTCCACGAACATCCGTTAAATCTTTTTTTCTCCCGCAACATGAACTATTAATGGAATACTCAGCTTCACCGGACAGTATTCAACTAGACGAATGTTTGCCGAGCAAGAAAAGGATCATATTTGGGGTCAAACCTTGTGAAGGAAGGGCTGTTAAGCTTAACTCACAACTTTTGGTTCCCGAAACAAAATATCAAAAGCAGGATCTCTATTTTAAGGCAAATCAACAGAATACAATATTAATCGCTTATGGGTGCAACCAACCTGGAGTGGGCTGCTTTTGCAGATCTACCGGAGGAGATCCTTTTGGTAAAACAGGTCTGGATGCCATAGTAACAGATCTGGGGGATAGATTGTTGCTGGAAACAACTGGTACAGAGATATCAAACCAGTTGATTCCGAAGAACGATTTAAACGAAGAAGCAACAGAAAGTGATCTGACCGCAGCAGAACAAATTAAGAAAAATGCATGTAAGGTGCTTGATGAAAGATCTGAAATAAAGGTATCAAAAGAGAATATTCATACCGTTTTTGATCTTGAAATTTGGAAAGAAACAGCCATGCGCTGCTTAAATTGCGGGATTTGTACATATCTTTGTCCAACTTGCAGCTGTTTTGATATGATGGATTATTTCGAAGATGGTAAAGGAAGCCAGTCCCGATGCTGGGATTCATGTATGTTCAGCTTGTTTACTCAACATTCTCTGGGTCATAATCCTCGCCCCAGTAAAAAAGAACGGGTGCGACAGCGTTTTTTACACAAACTCAGGTATTATCCAGAACATCACAATGGAGAAATTAGCTGTGTTGGATGCGGTCGGTGTGTGTTGCATTGCCCCGTCAACATCGATATTCGCGAAATCGCTGATCGTTTATCTTTAAATGGAGGAGAGCGTGGCTAATCCATATCAAAAATACCCCGTTAGAATCAATTCAGTTTATAATGAAACTGAAGATAAGAGACTAAAAACCTTTGGGCTGTCATTCGTTAATTCAGAGGATTCTGATTACTTTTTTTCTCAATCATTTCAACCAGGCCAATATGCACTGGTATGGATTCCAGGCTATGGGGAAATACCACTCGGAATTGCATCAGCCCCGACGGAGCATAACAAGCTTGTCTTTACTGTCAATAAAACGGGAAAAGTTACAAGCAAACTCCATACTTTGACAGAGGGAATGCTTATAGGATTGAGAGGTCCTCTCGGAAACGGATATCCCTGGGAAAAGTTGAAAGGTAAGAATATATTTCTTATTGGCGGTGGTTGTGCATTTTCGACTTTGCGTTCATCTATCAAATATCTTCTTTCTCCTGAAAACAGACAAGATTATAATGATATATGGATAGTTCATGGCGCCCGAACACCTGGAATGCTCCTATATAAAGATAATTTTAAGGAGTGGAGAAAGAGAGATGATGTAAAGGTGCATATTACTGTGGACTCAACTAGTCTAGCGACGGGGGAGTACCATGTGGGCAACGTGCCTTTTGTACTTAAACAAGAACTACCGACGGTGGACGAAAACTCTGTGGCCATTGTTTGCGGTCCACCGATGATGATTAAATACTCAATTGATCCACTTAAGGAAAAAGGGTTCCTCCCAGAAAATGTATTGTTTTCACTCGAAAACAAAATGAAGTGTGGAATTGGACACTGTGGACGCTGCTCGATAGGAAAAACATGTATTTGTACAGAAGGTCCTGTGTTTTCCATGGCTGAAGTGAATGAGATGCCAGATGATTATTAATCAGCACTAAACCAACGGGGATCTGCAACTGAAGTTATTGATTACCGGTTGAGTATTTTAATCTGAATCTTTCATTAAATTTCAAAATTGCAGCGTGCACGGTTTTCTATTGCCTGAAACATGGAAACATAGTCAATTTTACCTTAAAAAAAAGGGGTATTCTCAGATTCATGGCATACCGCTCCGGCTAAAAATCTGTTTTCCCGATGGAGCCGTCTGGTCAAAATATAATTGCTTTTGGAACTCTATGAATATCAAAATCTCACGAAGAGTTCATATTTAAAACATCACCATCTTCCTTCAGGTAGCTGGTCTATAATATTATTTCCATACTTTATTTAGCTAGGTACAACATTTTATATCTCCCTGATTGAAAACCAACTTTGAATCTTGAAATAATAGTAAATTGTTTTTTTCCTGGTTAATAATAATGATCTGTATATTCGACAAAAGCTTTTCTTAGACTTTCTACCCCGTAAAAGATAAGTTTCTTCAAACATGCTCCTTGAATTGGTCTGACGAAACTTCAGCAAAAGAATTTATTTAGGGCTATTGCAGATTTAATTGGATTGACTTAACTTTAAAGGTAATAAAAGTGCCCTAAATATATTTGGTGAAGGTTGTGTTAATCTCAACTCAAATAAAAAAGACCTTTCTTCGCTGGTGAGTAAAGACATGTTATTCCTTCTCGGTTGATTTCTGGCATTTGTCTGTTGCACAGAATACAGTAAAAACATGAACAAGTAAACAGACTGTGTTGCAATAGAGAAATAACAATTTATCCCAGAGCTTGCCAGATATCAGCTTAACTTCTATTGTCATCCGCGACTTATGATGCCTTCAGTATGTATCCTGCAGTTGATGTACTTGGCTAGTGATGTTACCGCCCGATCTGAAGATCTAAAGACCAGAACCCCCTTTTTTTCCATACTTTCCACCATTGGGTCGTAAAGTTTGCCACCATCCACTACTCCGATCACCGGTTTTTTGATATTCGCGATCATATTGGGTAACAGTTGTACGATGCTTTCTGTGGCATCGATGGAATCTTTGTTACTCACTCCCGCTGGAAGCGTCTGCATGGCCGGTGATAATGGGTCTAAACCGATCACCACACCGTCAACGTTGGGATCCTCCACCAGAGTATAAACAATATCTGTATGCAGTTTATCGTTGGCAGATGGATTGATGTCCATGGGGTTTTTAACATCAACTAACTTATCTAGTCGGTTTGCTTTGATCAGTTCTGTCAATTTTTGTTTTGTCTCATCGGCGAAGGTTGCCATTTTCATTTCGTAATCATCTCCCTCAATGCTATCAGCCATTCCCACTGCTTCAAAACCGGCACCACTGACAGCTGCCAGTCGGTTTCCATTGACTTCACAGTGATGTAGTCGGGTGGCAAGCATGTAGAGATCTTCAAATTGTGTAAAGGTATCTGCCACAATTGCCCCAGCCTGATAAATACAGGATTCACAGACCATATAATCACCTGCTACAGATGCTGTATGACCTGATGTAGCGGATTTCCCTTCCGGTGTTCTGCCGGCTTTGTAGAAAACGACCTCCTTTCCCTTTAAAACTGCCTCCCGGATGGCTGAGCAAAGCAGCAGACCGTCCAGATCATTGAAACCTTCCATATATATCGCAATCACATCAACCTGGTCCAGATCCTTCATAAAAGAAACCAGGTCTCCGATGGTGAGATCGTTTTGATTACCGATTGACATTAAATAAGCCGGGTCCAGTAACGGAACTTTGCTGGTTCGAGTAGTAATGAATGCACCGCTTTGGCTGATAAAGGCAGAATTTTGTTGAATCGGTTCTTTAGGTTTCGACAGTTTTTCTTTCGGAATAAAAATTGTGTCAACCTGTCCGGGTTTAGAAATGAAACCCATACAATTCCCACCTAAAAAAACAGGTCCACCATCCGGACTTTGATGTGCTTTATCGATTTTCTCCATCACCAGTTCAGCCCGAGCCTCGCTACCTTTTTTCTCACCAAGTCCTCCTGGTACCAGCATCACACTATTGGCCGCATTAGTATCAATAATCTCATCGATTAAATCCGGCACCTGATCCGCACTTACCGCCACAACTAACAAATCGGATTTTTGTGGTAGATCTGATAGTCCGGGGATGCAAGTAACTCCGTCGATTTCAGATGGACCGGGTTTGATGATATGAATAGCCTCACTGGGAAATCCCCCAGCGATAATGTTTTGAAGGATAATCCGTCCAAAATTCAGTTTTTTATCAGAAACACCTATGATTGCAATTGTTTGTGGATGCAGCAGTGCTGCGATTTTTTGAAGGGGGCGTCCTGTCGGTAATGTGGATGGGTGGGAAAATCGACAGATTCCATCCAGGGGAACCATTTTGTAATCTGTAAAGGCAAATGGGTTGATTTCCAACTCGTCAATTACATAGGGCGCATCGGGATTAACCGGAGAATAATAGTTTGCCATCTCTATGAACGATGAAAAACATTCTATTAACTGATCATCGGAAACGATTCGATCTTGTCCCCTGGTCACACCTGC
This sequence comes from Deltaproteobacteria bacterium, assembly GCA_018657625.1. Taxonomy (GTDB): domain Bacteria; phylum SAR324; class SAR324; order XYD2-FULL-50-16; family XYD2-FULL-50-16; genus JABHWU01. The sequence continues at coordinate 84,071 of JABHWU010000085.1, forward strand.
CAGTTTCTTGTAGGCAATGGTGTTTTTAAACAGGGTGAAAAACTGGTACCCATCAGTCAACTCTGTAGATGCGGATACTACAGCCTGTCCCTTCCTGAATCGTTGGGCATATAATTCTGTATCAGTTCCCCCCAGACCTGCGGTGATAACCATCCCAAACTCTCTGGTTCGTCGGATACTGACCAGCAACTCATTTCCAAAGGCCAGGGAATCGGGAGGCATAAATTGACACAACAATATGCCCTTGATGTCAGCAGCAATAGAATTGACCAGAGCCTCTCCAGTCAATTGTCTATAGGTTGAAGGTGAGTGGTCAGGATCTTTTTCAATTTGAAAGGCAAAATTAACCGGCACCTCATCCAGCATGCGTCGGACAGAAGAACGGATAGTGTCCGGATGCTTATTGATGATTTTTACCCCTTTGAGATCGGTCTTATGAAAAATAGTCGGGGAAACAACTTTTAGGACCACCTTATCACCAGGCATTGAATTTAGTTGTTCGTCAGTCATCCTGGATCCCTTTACCAAAAGATCAGCCATCGGTGGTGTTTCAGCTCCGGATAGTTTCAGGAGTTCGTAGGTTTCATGTTCGAACAAAAATAATCGGCCTTCTTTTTCGCTTACTTGAAAAAGTTCCGTTATTTTTTCAAATTGAATGTCAAAATTCATCTTCACCTCGTTGCTGGTTTTAGCATACCTGAAAAGTAGGCACCCGGTATACTCAGTTGGTGTTGTGGCGAATGGCCTGTAAGTAGCCGAACGAATGTTATTTTTGTTGTACCCAGAAATTGATATATTTATAAATTAAGTGTATTTTATTTTGCAAAAGTACACCAGTCAAGAATAAAATTATGTATTGAGTGTGAAAAACAAAATAAAATACTGGATAATATAATATTCAGCTAATAAATATAGTGGTGACATTTTGTTTTTTGGGGGTTATTAATGTATCGAATGAAATCGACCTCAAAACCCTCAAGAATCTTCAAAATATCGGATGCATTACAAATGCAAATCTTGCGCAGCAGGTAGCCTCTTGATTTGTCCTGGAGGTTGTCATTTTATTACATATTGACATCCATGATATTTATGAGTAGCATAGAAATATCATGGATAAAAAAAGATACCTTGAAGACAAAATTAGTCGTTTACTGGACATGTTCCCGGTGGTTGGGGTCATTGGGGCGAGACAGTGTGGAAAATCTACGCTGGTCAAAAAATTACGACCACAATGGAAATACTACGACCTGGAAAATCCAAACGATTACCATTTGATCACATCGGATCCCATTTCCTTTTTTTCACTTCATACAGAAGCCCTGATTATCGATGAAGCTCAGCAATTTCCAGAGATTTTTTCGGTGTTAAGAGGTGTTGTTGATCATCAGCGGAAATCAAAAGGTCGGTTTTTGCTAACTGGATCAAGCTCTCCTGAAATCGTCAAAGGCATCACAGAAAGTCTGGCCGGTCGAATTGCCACTGTTGAAATGTGGCCATTCAAACAAGGAGAGCTGTATCAAAAACCTGTTTCTTCCCTTTATGAAATTGTGACTCAAGGTAATGATCCGAATGAAATTCTCAATCTGAAGCCCGTTGTTACGCTTCAGCAGGCAATTAGTTTATGGTTAAAAGGTGGATTTCCAGAACCAGCCATAGAAAACTCAAATGATGACACATTTCACATGCAATGGATGGAAAACTATATTCATAATTACATAACACGTGATATCAGGGGGCTCTTTTCAAGATTAAACATTCATAACTTCAGAAGGTTTTTAATGTTGCTGGCTCAATATTCGGGACACCAGCTTAATATGAGTGATATGGCAAGAGCACTTGAAATCAGCGTATCCACGGTAAAAGATTACTTGGATATTATCCATCAAACATTTCTGTGGCGGAATTTAGATCCATTTGTGAAAAATACTCTAAAAAAAGTCCAGAAAGCAAAAAGAGGCTTTTTTCGAGATCAGGGATTGCTTCACTATTTATTGCGGATAAAGAGCCTGGACGAACTCCTCCTTCACCCTGTCGCTGGATTTTCTTTTGAAAGTTTTGTCACTGAAGAAATTATTCGAGGCTTTCAAACAACTATGGCAACTGGTCTGGAATTCACATATTACAGAACCGTTGACAAGTCGGAAGTGGATCTAATTGTCGAAGGCTTTTTTGGAGAAATCCCCATAGAAATTAAATTGAATTCACAAATCAACAAACACTCACTGAAAGGTCTGGAAAATTTCATAGCTGATATGAACGCCCCATTTGGCTTGTTAATCAATCGAGGAAATTCACCTGAGCATATCTCTGAAAAGATTTATCAAATACCCGTAAACTATATATAATATTGTGATATCCCGCACCAAAATCTCTTCTGGAATAAAATTAGACCCCACCAATCAACCCCCCCCTATTAAGGAATATTTATCTCAAAGAATCATTCTTGTAGAGTCAGCACCCGGTGGAAAAATAAGTATTGAATCGTTTATAGCAAATGCCATTCATATTATCCTAAAAACACGCCTTGTGGAATCTATTTGAAAACACGAGAACAAGTTCTAAAGAGTTTTCAAACAGATACCACAAGGTTTAACTAAATGTCAGCTGAACGCCATTTTTTTTAAATTGATTATTTTCTATATTCACAGTTTTTTTTAATAGAGACCCGTTAGAAACGGAGGTGATAATCCTTAATCAATTTTGTTATGGCAGATGTGGAATTTGAAAAATTAAATCCTAATGCATCAATCTTGTCGGTTTTTAAACGAACATCCCTGGGGTTTTTATTATACTTATCGGTATCCTTTTCGATAATTTGATGGATCTGTTTTTCCAGCCCTAATTCTTTTAAAATAAAGCAAACAATATCATATCGACTGAGATCATTGGTTGATCCGATATGATAAGTGCCATAGGGCAGATTAAAAACCTTATGAAATTGACTGACCAATTCATTGACGTCAGTAAAACCTCGGAATTCATGGCAGCTAACCTTCTGTCGATTTGGTTTAGAAGCGGCTTTGATGGTATCCCAAAAAATGTTGGCATTAATAGAACAGTTTTTTTCAGGCATACCAAACAACCAGGTAAACCGTAAGATCCACAGTTCTGGGATTAAGGCTTTTAAGAGGTTCTCACTTTCCAATTTATTTTGACCGTAAACCGTATCCGGTTTTGCGATATCATTTTCACCATAGGGACCACTTTCCTGATTACCATTAAAAACTTGTTCTGAACTGATGAAAATCATTTTTGCTTTAAACTGTTTACAGGCTTCAGCAATATTTAGCGTGCCTGTGACATTGATTTCTCTGCAAATGTCAGGGTTCTGATTGCAATAATCGGTCACGGCGATAGCGGCGGTGTGAATAACGTAATCCGGTTGAAAGAGCTCAACGGCATCATACACCTTCTTTTTATCTAAAATATTGAGAGACTTTTTGCTAGCCGGGAAAATTTGATATTGATGACGGTAGAATTGGAATAATCTGGAAGCAAAAAAGCCATTTCCTCCGGTTATTAATATTTTTTTCATTTTCGCTGATATGAAAATTAAACAGTTCCCCGGTCAATACTAATGAGTCGGGTCCAAAAGAGAATTTATATGTTGAAATTATCACTGAATAATGAACTTAAATATCTATATCAATGTATTGAATAAACCATTCAAAAGTACCTGACATCGTTACAATATTATCAATGTCATAAACATCAACCTCTACAGATATTGTCGCACGGCCTTTTTTTTGAAGCTGTTGTTCAAATTTAAATTTTGCTGTTTCAGCAACCATTGCCTTTGCACGAATATCTGATCTGGCGGTTTTTTTAAATTTAGTGGCTGATTTCCTTAAGACAGGAACCACTTTATCGGATAAATCTGAAAATAATAGTTGTAGTGTATGGCCACTGCAGGCTTCTGCCAAGACAAACTGAGCACCAGCGTGAAAAGTCCCCAGGTGGTTTTTTAAATTATTTTCAAATAATAGTGTCAGGCTGTTTTCTTCATTATTAGAATTGGATATTTTGATAAATTTGTTAAAAGGGATTTTTGTAATGTCCATTGTTGGTTTTAGTAAAGTTAATCAAGAAAATTCACAATTTTTTGTACTATTTGTTGCATAATAAAACTCACTCCCCTCAGGGCTATTTGACCTTAAATGATTGATAGTGATTAGCACAATTGGTTTAACATTGACAATGAAATGGTATTTGAAACAATATTTTAACTTTTAAGCTTATTCTGAAATTAGTGACAAAAACCGATAATGACAAAAGTTATAGAGAACTGCTAACGGGTTGTCACTGCAGTTCATATATGTAATAAGCAGAAAAAGAGTATTTGTGTTTTGTCGTTATCTTTTTTTCTGAACCCAAATTATTAAAGATTATTATGCTTGAATCAAAAAGCCTGTCTATTTTATCAGAGGCATTAGGTCATCTGGAGCAGGGATTCGTGAACCTACCTGAGCTTGAAAACAATATTGATATTGATGCGCTTCGAAAGGTAATGTTGGCTGTTGCTGATAAAATGAAAGATAATTATCCCTATTTTCATCCTTTTTATGCAGGGCAAATGCTAAAGCCACCACATCCTATTGCCAGGCTAGCATATATGTTGGCAGTCTGGCTTAACCCCAATAATCATGCTTTAGACGGTGGGAGAGCAAGTTCAGAAATGGAAAAAGAAGCTGTAGCTAATATTGCAGGAATGTTTGGTTGGGATGATTTTTTGGGACATCTGAGTTCCGGTGGAACCATGGCAAATTTGGAAGCTTTATGGGTGGCGGGTAAACTGAATCCCGGAAAATTAGTGGTGGCTTCTGAACAATCCCATTATACACATCATCGAATTTCTGAAGTGTTGGGTTTAAAATATAAGGCTGTCCCATGTGATCGAAAGGCAAGAATGAATGTGGATGCTTTGGAAGGTCTATTAAAAGAAGGTAATGTGGGAACTGTTGTGGTAACACTAGGAACCACAGGTATTGGTTCGATTGACCCCTTACCCGAGATTTTAAATTTACGGGAAAAATATGATTTTCGTGTGCATGTTGATTCAGCTTATGGTGGTTATTTTACTTTAATTGGCAATTTGAATCAGCATGGTCGGAAAGCCTTTGATGCAATTCCTGAAGTTGATTCAATCGTGGTTGATCCCCATAAACATGGTTTACAGCCTTATGGATGCGGTTGTGTGCTATTTAAAGACCCGGGAGTTGGACGCTTTTATAAACATGACTCTCCCTACACTTATTTTAGTTCTACTGAATTGCATCTGGGGGAAATCAGTCTGGAGTGTTCACGAGCCGGAGCATCAGCTGTTGCGCTTTGGGCAACACAACAACTTTTACCGATGGATAAAAAGGGAGAGTTTGCCTTAAACCTGGAAAAGTCCCGCAGCGCTGCTCTTGATCTCTTTAAGCGACTCAGTAATGATGCCCGATTTAAAATGATTGTAGAACCGGATTTGGACATCGTGATTTGGGTTATTAAAGCTAAAACTGCCAGTCAAATTTCAGAGTTATCACAAAAAATGTTTGATCTGGCTGCCCAGAAAAACCTTCATTTAGCACTTTTTAATCTTCCTTCCGAATTACTGGATGACTCCTGGCAGGATATCGAGATGGATGAGGATTCGGTGGTTTGTCTTCGGTCATGTCTTATGAAACCGGAACATTTGGACTGGATGGACCAGATTTGGAATGTTTTGGATGAAGTGGCTGAAAGGGCACTGGACAAATAGCGGTCCTGCCTCTAGCGCCCCTGTGAAGTGTTTCAGTACACATGGTTTCAAGCGGACTTTAAAAGATATAACTTCCTGATGTTATTTAGAAATTAATTGTTTAAGCTTATCCATGGAAGGAACGGAACCCGCACTGACAACTTCCGTATTGACTACCAGCGCTGGTGTAACCATCACGCCATATTTCACAAATTCATTCATATCCGTCACTTTCTCCATTTCATATTCCAAACCCAGTTCTTTGGCAGCCTGATCAGCGGCTTCATAAAGTTTATTGCATTTGGTACAACCGGTACCTAATATTTTAATTGATTTCATTTTTTCTCCATATGTTAATTGATTAATAAAAATGCCCGAATATCATTCCACTAATTGTCGACATCACAATAACCAGCAATATAAAAACGATTGTTTTTTTAGTACCCAGAACCGTCCTGATCACCAGCATATTCGGTAAAGATAGCGCTGGTCCTGACAGTAATAAGGCGAGAGCTGGTCCCTGCCCCATTCCATTACCAACCAAACCTTGTAAAATTGGAATCTCTGTTAATGTCGCAAAATACATAAACGCACCAACGACAGATGCAAAAAGATTTGCCCAAACTGAATTTCCTCCTACTGCCCAATTGACCCATTGTGATGGAATAAGCCCTTCATTTCCAGGTCTACCCAGGAGTAATCCTGCGATCAATACGCCAAACAGTAATAATGGAAGGATTTGTTTAGCAAAATCCCAGGTTTGCCCAAACCATTCTTCTGTCTCCCCCTTGTCGGTACTTGTCAAAATTGATAATCCAACCGCCCCTATTGCAAATGACAAAATGGGGTATTCAGGAAATACCATTCCTAAAATGACCACTGGAACAGCTACTAATAGAAGCTTCCAAAGTTTAATTTCAAACCACAAATATAAGACCAGTCCTAAACCCAATGCAAAAACACTGGTGATTATCCACTTCATACTATAAATTTGATTCCAGACTCCCACTTCACCATCTGATTTCCCCCAATTGGCAAAGACTAAAATAGCAATCATCATGGCAAAAAAGATCGTATTTTGCCAAAGCGGTCGTTTAACTTCAATTTCAGGACTGGCCATCATATTGGCTTTTTTGGCAGCTTCTTCTTTGCGAAAGAAAAAATGCATAAGTAAACCAATAACGATACTAAATAGTATAGCACCGACAGCTCTGGCGATACCTAATGGCGCTCCGAGTACCCGTGCCGTCAAAATGATGGCTAAGACATTTATGGCAGGACCTGAATATAAAAAGGCAGTTGCTGGTCCAATGCCAGCTCCCATTCGGTAGATCCCTGAAAACAGAGGTAACACCGTACAAGAGCACACCGCCAATACTGACCCAGAAACAGACGACACGCCATAAGCTATTACCTTATTCGCTGCTGGTCCGAGATATTTCATCACCGAAGCCTGGCTGATAAAAACAGCGATAGCACCGGCAATAAAGAAGGCCGGTACTAAACAAAGAATCACATGTTCTTGCGCATACCACTTCACGAGATGAAGGGACTCCATAATAGCATTATCAAACCTTGACAAGCCCACCGGTAAATAAAAGGCGATCAGGAATCCAGATAGTATCCAAACGAGTGGTTTCCATTCACTTTTCCAAATCATTACATTTCTCCAAATTACCATAATTTCTTATTTTGCCAAATAGCAAAATAATACTTAAAAATAGTTTTACTTTGTTTTTGTTTTACAACTAATCACGGTCTCCATATGTTCAAAAGCGTTTGCTTCCATCACCGATTCTATACAGCTGATAAAATCCATTAAGCAGGGCATCCGCAATTGGTAAAAAACAGTGGTTCCTTCCTTTTCAACAAATACCAGGCCTGCATTTTTCAATACATTCAAATGCTTTGAAACTGTTGAGGTGTCTGCTCCAACCATTTTGGTTAATTCAGTCACATTTTTTTTCCCATTATTTAATTCCTCCAGCATCATCAATCGGCTAGGGTGTGCCAGTGCTTTGATGACAGCAGCCTGAGCTTCATATCTGTTTTTTGATTTTTGATCCATGGTGTCTCCAATAAGTTTGCTATTTGGCTAAAATGCCAAATAGCAAACTTATTGTCAACCAGATACTAAAATATATTTATTAAGTTGGCTCAAATAGTTGTTTTTACTGCTTTTATTTTAGCTCAACTTCTCCAGGTTAACTGCTTTTTTTTAGTAAAAAGTGGTTTTTTCAATGACTTTAAAATCATATAATTCATAATTACAGTAGGATAATATTTCTCACCTAAAACGTAGTAACAGAAAATGGCCATCACTACTTGTGCAATACAGATATTTATGTCATATCCTACTCTATGTTTATTAGAAAAATTACTCAAAAAAAGAACGGCGAAAACTACAACAGCTATAGGCTCGTCGAAAGCATAAGAACTGAAAAA
>JABHWU010000081.1 GCA_018657625.1 Deltaproteobacteria bacterium
ATCAGAAGATAATAAGGCGATTGAAAGACCAGTAAGGAAAATCTAAATCAAATATGAATGAAAAAAGCTGTTTTCCCGGAAAATATGGACAGAAAGCCAATTTTAAGACGCACTTCCCCTGGCAAAATCCTGCCCCCGACTTACAATTTATTGGACTCAAGCGGCTTTCTTAATTCGATATCCAATTACTTTCGCTTTCCTAAATCTTTTGGTTACCAAATTAGCAGGAATACTTTTTGAGTTTTTCCGCACTAAAGGAACTGCTTTTTTCAGATAAACACTACCAGGAGTTGCACTACCTAAAAACTCATGCAGACGCCAGTTATTATAACACTCGGTGAAGCTTGTACAAAGTTGGGTAAGATGTCGAAACCCTCGGATAATGGCAACTTTTTTCAACCATTCATATTTTAGGGTTTCGATCACACGTTCCGTTACAGCAATGCTTCCGTGTTGTCCGACTGCACCATATCGAATTTTCACATCATATAAATCAATGAATTCTCTAAAAGCAGCACTCGTAAAGACACTTCCTTGATCAGAAATGAGAGGCTTAGGTTTTCCGCAATTTTCAAATGCTATTTCAAGTGCGTCAATTACTCTTCCGGCATTTGATCCTTCAAGCGGTGCTATCGTAACAACTTTGCGAGAAAATCGATGGGGAGCGCCAAGGATCTTTTCTGAATTGTTGATGCTGGGATTCAAAGATGTATCAGATGTATCAGAAGCAAGCGTATCTAGTACTTAAGAAAATATCGTTCACTACACCCGGATAAAAAGAAACAGCAGTCGTGGATGACTTTTCTGAAGAATCATCGTGATGTGATTTCCGCAATGGACTTCTTAATTGTTCCAACCATTAATTTCAATATCCTGTTCGTATTTTTCATTATTGATCACAAGAGAAGGAAGATCATCCATTTAAATATCACTAATCATCCTTCAGCATTCTGGGTGATTCAGCAACTTCGTGATGCATTCCCTTTTTGATCAGATTCCCAAATTTCGCATAATGGATCGAGATAGTATTTTCTCGCCAAGAATAAAAGGATTTCTTGAACGACAACCTGGAATAAAACCAAAGGTCACATCATACAAATCGCCCTGGCAAAATGGTGTGGCAGAAAGATTGGTAAAAAGTATTAGAAATGAGCTGCTAAATCATGTTGTTGTCTTCAATGAAGATCACCTCCGACGTTTAATGCGAGAGCATGTCGGTTATTACTATAAGGATCGATGTCACCTTTCTTTGAACCGGGATTCACCTATGGGTAGGAAAGTTGGCAGTAAACATTCCAAAAATGCAAAAGTTAAATCCAATGAAATTTTCTCTGTTCCCGATAAATACTTGCTAGGATATCTCTATTTTATGCTTCGATATGATTTTGATGAGGTACATCTTGCATTTGCGCTAAACCTGTAATGATCAGAAAAAGTCATGCAATTACCCTGATGGACTGTCAGTTTCTTATTGACTATCTACAACTAGAGTATGTATGATATACATATGAAAACGGTAAAATGGAACAAGGAGAAGAATCAGAAACTGTTGCGCAGTCGTGGAGTTTGCTTTGAAGACGTTATTGTTGCAATTAAGGAGGGTGGGTTACTGGACACAGTAAAACATCCAAATTGGAAAAGATATCCGAAACAGTTCTTGTATATCGTCAAAGTACAGGGATACGTTTATATGGTTCCATTTGTAGAAGAGACGGAATACATCTTTCTTAAAACAATAATCCCAAGTCGAAAACATACAAAAAGGTATTTAAAAAATGATTAAGTTGGACAAGAGAGCTTTCGAACCTTTGGATGATGAAGAAAGAGAATTGATCGAGGCTGCTGAAAAAGACGAACTTGAATCAGTTCCAAATCCAGAGGAATTCGAAGCAGAAGCTCTAAAGGCAATTAAAAATACGTTTGAGAAAAAGAAAAAAATAACAATCAATCTTTTTGAAAATGACATTTCCATTATAAAGAAGCAGGCATTAAAAGCAGGGATACCTTATCAAACTTACATATCCAGTTTGATTCACAGGTATACATCCGGAATATAGTCAAACTGAATAATAATTGGAAGGAATTTGCATTACCCATTTCAACTGTAATAATATGGAATTAAATCAATAACATATGTGTTTTGGTGCATCAGTACACTCTAAGTCACATTTTCCTTTCACTTTTGAAAAGTTTAATTCAAATATGCATAAAAACAGTGCGATAGCTTTTCGTGTGAGCGATTCCCGCCACCTCCACCATACCTTAAGGGATGCCTACGGGCAGTAACCACCGGGCTTTGCGTCCATATTACCCATTTCTATAAATACCATTTTTTCATATTTACGTACACTCTCACGTACACTCTACCTCAGAAATCACGGGCTTTTGCTGTCTTTCGGTTAGGTTCAGGTGGTCACACTCCTTTTGGGTTTTTCAAAAAACCGGGGAGTGAAAAATGACTTCAAAGAACCCTACCTTCATAGTTAGCAATGGTAAGGGTTCTAGCTACTTATTCCACACTATCATCCCTAGAGACAAAAGATATTTCCTAAACAATTCCAAAGAGATACGAGTTTCCTTACTCACTGGACTAAAAACCGAAGCCATTCGTATTGCCCAAGTGCTTAAAATTAAAGTAGATTTTATTTTCGAAGACATTAGAAGTGGAAATAATTCAATGACTTGTGTAGTTTTAATTAAGCGTGAATTGAAGGCTCATTTAAACCTGATCAAGGCCAATGATTATAACGGTGAAAGGGTAATTCAGGGTCCACCTCCACCATACTTAACATCAAAAATTAAATTACCGATGGAACAAAAACTCGTTGAGGATTACGTTACCAAACTAAAATATAAGGATATTTTAGACTTCTGTGAGGATAATGATCTTGATTATGTTAAAGATGATGATTTTCCGAAGAAGCATATTCGAAAGGCAAGACAAAACCTAATTAAGAAAATAGGTGAGGATATCGGATACTATGAAGTTGCTATTGAACTTTCGAGGGATATTTTATTTGGTCACTTGTCTGATTTGGACTTTGAGGGGTTTAAGAAGTTTTTTGATTTCTTCAAAATTGATGATAGTGAGATTATGGAAATATATGATCCCCAAGGTGACATGTCAATCGAACAATTGGTTTCACTTCTGGAAGAAAATAACGACATTATTCCAATTACCAAGAAAATTGGAGTTCGGGGGTTGTTTGCCAGCAATAAGAATGAACCCGAAGTTGGTGATAAAATAGATTCGGTGGAAAAACTTTGGAACGGTCTTAAATCTAAGGGAAATCATTCTACTGATCTTAGTAAGAACGATGTATTAGAAGAAGATAAATCACTCGGGGAAAAGCCAGGAAAGGTACAGAAAATATCGAAAGTCGCTGAAGAATATTTCGAAGAAATGAAAGTCAGTCAGGTTTGGAATTCAAAATCAGAATTGGAAAAGAGAACCGCCATCAATAAGCTGATTGAAATAGTTGGAGACATTGGAATGAAAGTCACAAATAAAAAGAAGGCGCAGGATGAAAGAAAGCCATTCACCGATGCGGATTTAAAAAAGATATTTGATCCCGAAAGATATTTGCGGGAAACGGCTGAAAGTTCATTCAGGTATTGGGTGCCACTTTTAGGATTGTTTACTGGTGCAAGAATCAATGAGATCTGCCAATTGCATATGAGTGATATTAAAATGGTGGATGAGCTCTGGTGTCTGGATATCAACGATAATGGTGACTCTAAGAACCCCAAAAAGTTGAAGAATAAATCATCCGCTCGAGTGATTCCGGTTCATCCCAAATTGATTGAGTTAGGTTTGATTGATTTTGTGAAAAAACAGAAGAAATCCAAAGTGGTGAGACTGTTTCCAGAACTGACCTTGAGAATTGATAGATTCTACAGAAAACCGGGACGGTGGTTTAATGAATCCTATTTGAGGAAGAAGATAGGGATAAAAGATCCTGACAAGACATTTCATAGCTTTAGGCATACAGTTATCAATGGATTAAAGCAAAAAGGTGTTGGGGAAAGTTACATTAGTGACTATGTTGGACACAGTTCGGGAGAATCTGAGACGTTCGGTAGATACGGAAAGCAATACAAGCCGAAAGTGTTGATGGAAGAGGTAGTGCGAAAGATTGAGTATAAACTTGATGTTAAGAAATTGACGAAATGAACTCCTGGGGCATAATTCTGGAAATTCAATGACTTTTGGTCGGTATGGGAAGAGTTATTAGCCTAAGGTATTGTTGAAAGAGGCTGTGAAGCGGATTAACTATAAAATAAATTGGGGTGATTTAATTCAGAAATAATGCAAATACATTCGTAATATTTAAGTGCTCGGTATTAAAAAGTACAAAAATCCCTGAAAATTCTTATTTTATAGGGGATTCACAAGGATTAATTAAATTAATTTTCTATAAATCGTCAATGTGAATAGTCCAGGTTTCTTTGCTTCCCGTAACTTTGATATGTTTTTTGATAGAATTTCTATTGTTTGTAAAATCTCTTGCAAATACTTCCCAATCTCCAATGGTTATTGGTATTTCAAACCACCCCTTATTATTTGAGCTTCCCCATGAATAAGCTCCGTCTTTTCGCCTTGCTGCAATACTTTTGTTCTTAGCAATTTTGCCATTACGAAATTTTATGGTCCCTATTAGTTTTTTATAGGCCTTTTCAAAAAGGATAACAATTTCGTCTTTTGCTGGGACTTGAAGTTCCGCTGACCATCCATAATTGTCTACATAATCTTTCAATGAACTTGTTTCTGTATTGTAGACAATACATCTAGCATCCGCACGTACTGAATTATTACCATATAACCACTTGCCCTTAAAAGGTAGTATCACTTTAAACCTACCTTGTTCATCAGACATAACATCGAGCCTAACCCCTTTTGAGGTAAAAGCTATTCCGACACCCCAAACAGGTTTTCCATCACTTGTTATAACAATTCCATTTACTTCATTTGAATTTTTATTCTCTTTTTCGGGTAAAGCATCCGTCATTTTGGTTGTTTTTTCGAATAAAAAATGTATTTTTGTCGTTTTATTATCTCTGATACGAGCCGTCTCTTTTATACTTATATAGTCTTTCTTCTTTGCTTCTATAGTGTAGATACCTGGATCCAAACTAACAGTGAGCGGACTTTCACCTTCTAATATATTATTAATGTAGATTTTTGCTTTGGTGGGTTGTGTAATGATTTCTATTTGTCCTTTGTTTTGTTCAAATGAATTAATCGGCTCACTATTGGATCGGTTTTTATTAATCTCAGAACCTTGAGTAAAATAAAAATCTCCTGTCAAAGACGATACGTCCCAAGGTGTTTGCTTATTTTGTGACTCTCTCAAAACATCTTTTCGAACTTCCATCATCATCTTGGTTAATGGTAGTTCTGGTACCTGCATTTGTTGAATAAGTTGACCTGTAAATAAACCGTTTCTTCCTGTTCCATCAGCTGCTATAGATCCTGGTGCAGTTGCAAATGAGACAAAAGATCCTTTCGGGGCATCCATCTGAGCCAATCCTTTATTTGATGAACGAAAGGATCTAGTAAAAGGATTATTACGACATGCATCTAAGAATACCATATTTAAATCGTTCCCCCCTTCCTCCATTTTGCTTAACACACGATTTGCATTAACAGATTCGTATTTAATATCACTTTCAGCTTCGATATTGGCACCGATTGGGATTAGATAATTTACTCCATTCACTTGCATACCATGACCAGCATAAAAGAATAATCCTACACCCCCAGAACGTAATTGTTTTCCGAATGCACCGATAGCTTTTTCCATTTGACGTTGGGTGGCATCCGTAAGCAAAGTGACCGTAAATCCTTTCTGCTTCAATACGGATACCATATCGTTAGCATCATTAACTGGATTCTTTAACGGAGCAGATTGATAATTTGCATTACCAATTACTAGTGCTATTCTGTTTGATTTTGAAGTGACATCAATACCACGTTCCGCAAACACCACGGTGGACACGGTTATTGTCAAAAACAGAAAAAAGAATTTTTTAAAACACAACATTTAAACCCCGGTCACTAATTTAATAAAGAAAATAGAATGAGTGGAATTGAATTTTATTTTCACGAGAAGTGTAAGGGATTCGTACAAAAAAAGCAATAAAGACAAAACCGGTTTAGCACCAAACGGATTTAATGCCAGGACATAATTAAAAAGGAGTAAAGGTGTTGTTCATGGGAGTCAATAACTTTTGGTCGGTATAGGAAGAGGTATCAGCTAAGGTGCTAATGAAGGAGGTTGTGACGAGAATTGAATTCGAGTTGGATTTTGGGAAGTGATAAATAATAATGAAGTAAATATGGAAGAATAGTAATTTTAAATACCAAAATGCTTTAACAGAATTTCCGGACCTTATATTTTCGAAATAAATATGATCAATCACTATTATCCATGATTATATCTTCTCATTTTGTATCAGGTGTCCTCTGACTCCAAGCTTTCACTGCTTCTTCTTGTGATTCAAAGTCATCTGTTTCAACATGTACGGGACAATCATCATTCATACACGCAACATTCCAAACCATTATCGCTTTTAATTTATACTTATCGATCTTAGGCTCCTTACCACAAAATGGGCATGTTAATAAGTTGCTGTTATTCATCTTTTCCTTTATTTGTTCAATCTTCTTTATTCGGAAATCCCGTCACAAAAGCATTTGGGAAACCTAGATACATTTTAGAAAGCTAGAATTTCATATCTACCATGGCCTGTCTTGCAGTTCTCCATTCCTTTTCCCACAGTTTTAAAGTCAACTCATCAATTTCAGGAAATGCTTTTTGGAGTTTATTTATGTCAATCTTCTCCAGTTGGTTGTTCTTTATTACTACATTTTTATCGAGGTAATTGATAACGGGTACTTTTTCTTCTTGATTCATTTTTTCTTTCAGTTGGTGTTATTGTTTTTAGCTGGCTAAGGATTTATTTTGATTTGCTATCCTTTAACTTAAAAATTTTAATGTGTTGAGTTTAGAATATTCTTTATTTTTTTCTTCAGTCTATAGGAAAATCTTTTATCTTTTAACATTTTTTCTAATGGTGCTCGAATTTTCTCCAGTGGGGAATCACCCAAAAATTGAAATATATCTGATATCCATTGTCTTGTAGTGTTATTTGAAGGTGTACGATAAAGTTCGTCGATTAATTGAGGAATAAGTAATTCTCTATTCTTCGCAAGTTTAAGATGCCTTAAAAGTTCTTTTCTAGAGTGAACTTCCTCAATGGTCTTAGGGGGAAGTAGCTGCTTGAAATAAATGGACAGTTCCTTAAAAGCTTTGTTATTTCCAAGTACAATTAATCCACAAAGATTGGATATTGCAACTTTTTGCTCTCCTGGATCAGAATTTTTCAATTGAGTTGCATATTTTTCGACTGGTACTGTCTTCCAATCAATGTTTCTGATTTTTTCTTCCAAGATAACTTCCTTGTATGTTTCAAAATCAAGGTTACCAGTTTTACCTAAACGGGATAATTCAAGCCCTAATGGGCTGTTATCATCAATTTCCACTTCTTCAAGTTCCTCAAATTCATCACACGGTTCTTTTTCTCCTGTAAACTTCTTGAGATTAATTAAGTCTTGGCAGGGAGCGGAATCCGGATCTTTCAATAATTCATCAATAAAAGGATCGAAGACTTGGTCACTAATACAGATTCCGAATTCAGTTGGTTTACTATAACTTATAAGAAAAAACTGATTACAATTAAAGCAAATCCGTTCTAATTTTTCTTTTGCCATTTCAATATCAATATCCTTTTTTATTACCAAAAAACTGACTGATGTGGGTACCCACTCTGGGCTCTTTTCAACTTTTCTTCCATTTAGTCAGCTTTGGAAGATTGCGTTTCCAATCAATTTACCCCTTATTCCTGAGATACTAAGGTTTTATACTGAGTAGCCCATGAATTGGGCGGTTTTAGACACAGTCCATCATTTCTTACAAATGCACACACCGAGGACATATCCATATCTCTACAAACCTGCGGGCTTGAACGCCTACATCCCTGAGTCTGAATCATGGAGTCTTCCGGGTGTAAAGGTGTATTTCGATCAACTTTCATTTCTTTTTTTGATTCTCGGATTGCACAATCTGCACGGTTTGAATGTGGTCTAGTAGTCCAGATGCGGGTTCGTTGTGTAGACCTTGAGGAACCAGTTCGCCTTTAAATGTTTTTACCTTTGTTTAAAATTTTAATCGTTACCAGTAAATTTATAACGAATTAAGATATAACTCGGAAAAAATGTTTTAATCTTACCCTATGTTATTAAGTTTTTCTTTTCCAATTATCTGAAATTTTCCTCTCTTTTTGAGCTTTTATGAGGGCATTGCAAAACAAATTATAGTAAGGAACTACTATCAAATAAACTTCTACATTGTCTTTAATATAAAATCCGGTTTCAATAGATTCGAGGCGTTGGGAGACTAATGCAACACCACCTTTTGAGGTTTTCAGAAAATACTCATGAACCAAACCATTTCTGATTGCATCAGTAAAATGAATCTCTTTCTCTTCATAGTTAATTAATTTTGTCAAAGAATTCTTGCCGCCCATGTATTTAATGAAATCTAGTAAACATTCAAAATTATTAGATCGGGAATCTCCATTATGAAAAAGCTGTCTTCCACATATTTCTGAATAGCAAATAGAAGCAGAGAAAATCTGTTTGAATATGCCTGTTTCCTTCAAAAACATAATATCTTTGATGATGTGATTCAATTGTATCAAGAAGTGTTAGCCATTGATAAATCGTTAGCCGACAAAAACCCTAGTGTTTATTTACCTAATGTTGCAATAACACTCATCAATTTGGGAATTTTGTATTTTGATAAAAATGAATTTTCTGAGGCATTTGTGAAATATCAAGATGCATTGAAAATAAGTAGGTCGTTAGCAAAAAACAATCCCAGCGTTTATTTACCTTCGGTAGCAGGTACGCTTAACAATTTAGGGAATTTGCATTCTAAAAAAAATGATTTTTCCGAAGCGCTGGTAAATTATCAAAAAGCATTGAAGACTTATCAGTCGTTAACGAAAACAAATTCTAGTGCTTTTTTACCTATTATCGCAATGACACTAGCCAATTTAGCTAATTTGTATTCAGTTAGGAATGACATTTCCACGGCGCTAGAGAAATATGGAGAAGCAATGAAAGTGTATCAGTTGTTAGCGGAAGATAACCCCAATACTTATTTACCTGATGTTGCTGCCACACTTCACAATTTGGTGGTTTTGCAAAAAGCTAAAAATTTGTGAGCTGTTATTGGGGGGCAGACCAAAACAGATGATGCAATAACAATTTATAGAATTGAAGTATTAGTCAATAAATCTCCTTAAAGCTTCGTTTTCAATAGCAAAAAAGCAAATTTAAGAAATCAGGAAAAATAAAGTTAAATTGCATACACAAAAAACAAACCCAAAATGAAAACTCCTGTAACTGCATTATTTTACCCGGCCTGTTTGTTAAAAGAGCTTGGTGACATCACCCAAAAACTAAAATACCCCATGTGCCAAATGGAATTGGTGGTCACTATTGATTATCATTAGAAATATCATGGTGAAGGGTTTAATGGCGGGCTTAAAGGGGAATATAGGAAGAAGAAATAATGACAAATTTACTATTCTAAGAGATCCAAATAATTACTGAATACTGAAAACAAAAACGTAGTGGTGGTCTTTTAAAATTTCCAATGGTTAAGGGGGAGTGCTGCCCCATTTCCTATTGGGTTGTTGGATAAGGCGTTGTTCAACCGACGAATATCCTGGGTTATTGATCTGGATATGTAGCCTAAGCTTTCATGCTGGATTTTTTGATATTCTCTGGCTTCATTTTCCATAATAAAACTATATCGGCCGGAGTATAGGAAGATTCAAACCTTTCTAACCAATACATTTCTCCCTTTATCGGGATCACCGGATCTAGGTCAAATTGTTGGCACAATTCATTCACCTTTTTTTTCCAGGCAGTGAAGCCGATTTTTTTGTTGTAGGTCTTAATATATTCCATCACTCTGTATTTCAACGCTCTAGGAAGAATGTTGACTGGTTGTAGTTTGTTGAATATTATTTATTATTTTTTCTAACAGACCAGGATGGAAACATCAATCTATTGATGAGGAAAATTAATGGTAAATCAATTCAAACCGCTGGAACCTTTACCTCCTAAAAAGAATTATTCTCCGGATGTTCTGGGGAAGGTGTTTAATTCCAACTGATCCAGAAACAACTATTAGAATAAAAAGAACTCTTATCCTTATATAACTATGAATCAACGCCCCATTTTCAAACTATCCTTTTCCAACATTATCTGGATTGTCTTAATAGCTTTCATAACATATCAGATAGCTTTTACTTGGGTTCCTCTTTACCAACAAGCAACGTTACTCCAAGGAACAGACGTTTCCAGAATTCAAATAGAAGATGAAAACGGGCAATTGATTTATCTTTCAAAATTTGAAGGGAAACCCTTAATTATCAATTTCTGGGCATCTTGGTGTATTCCATGCCGATTGGAAATTCCACTTCTGAACGCCATCTATCCTAGCCTTCTGGAAAAAGATAAACAATTGATCGGTGTTAATCAAAGCGAATACCAGGAAACGATTGATAAGTTCCGAAAAAATACTTCTATTGTATTTCCTGTCTACAGAGAAAACGGAGAGCTTTCAAGAAAGTTGAACATTCAAATCATTCCTGCCCTTGCTGTTATTGATAAAAACGGAAAAGTTCAAAGTATCACCTATGGGTTTCGTCCCTGGATACAAGCTTATTTGCTGTGGTGGATTTGATTTACCTTATGTGAACATTGACAGATTCTGGACCATTACATTAATATTCTCGAAACTGGATCTTTGTTAAACCCTATCAATACACTGGAGAAAAGGAAGATTCAGAATTATTTAAATACTATGGGTAATTGAATACACTAACAAAGGAGCAAAATTATTATGAAAATATCTAAAATAGCATCACTTGCTGGAATCGTATTATTGGTTGGGGCTTTTATTTGGTGGCAACAAACATTTGGGTTAGACTTTGATTACATTAAATGTCTTGCGGTTAGTGATGGAGCCTGTCGATTGAGTGGTATCGGGAAGATGTTTGGT
This sequence comes from Deltaproteobacteria bacterium, assembly GCA_018657625.1. Lineage (GTDB taxonomy): Bacteria > SAR324 > SAR324 > XYD2-FULL-50-16 > XYD2-FULL-50-16 > JABHWU01. The sequence continues at coordinate 11,142 of JABHWU010000081.1, forward strand.
GGAGCCGGATACAATCCTGTTATTTTCTGGATTGGATTGATTTGTTTAGTAGCGGGTTATGTGTTGAAAAAGTTTAAGATTTTGTAATCTGGCACTAGGATCTCATTTATAACAGTGATAACGGAAAGCTTTCAAGGAAGTTGAACATTCAAATCATTCCTGCCATTACGGTCATTGACAAAAACGGAAAGGTTCAAAGTATCACCTATGGGTTTCGTCCCTGGATACAAGCTTATTTGCTGTGGTGGATTTGATTGAATGTTATGATCAAATTTAGAGTATTGGGTGATCCATACTTTTCCTATAATCGCCTACATGTTTAAAAATTGTAATCTTCAGATTGGATAAAAAATTATTCTTCCATGTAATTGTTACTGATTTTTATATTCACTAATTTTACTCAAAAGCTCAGTTTTTCTCTGTTCAAAGGACTTCATCTCAGATTTTAGTCTCCTTAACTCCTTGTTGATTAGCTTCAACTCCTGTGTATCTTTTTTCTTCTCAAGGTAATCCGTGCCATATTTCTCACAAACGAGTTTTTCTACTTCGCTTCGAACAAGCCTTAGATATGGGTTTCCGTGTATATGGTTATGCCTATATTGAAGTTTACCCTCATTGATTGCCTCAAAAATTTCATCCTGTGTAAGTTCAAATTCTTTGCGAGCGGATTTGTCACTGAATGTACCTCCTTTTATTGTCCAAACGGAATCGTTCATTTTCTTTTCCAAATTCAAAAGTTCTTAAGTATTATTTTTCTTCATCTTTATAAACATAAGTAGGCCCAGAGAAAGCAATAAACTAACTAATGGAATTATAAACTAATGCCATTCATCGTGCTTTAGGTCATACCATAATTGATGTTGATTACGATATGATAAGAAACTAACAGCTTAATAAGATCCAAACAACAGAAAAGCTATCAACATCATTGAGATCAAAGGGGGGAAATTGTTTTTAGTCCAAATTAACATTCTAAATTTTTTAAAACAATATCAAACGTTACCCATTTTATTAATTGAGTTTGTTTTAATCTCACTAGTCCGGTCATAATACCTAACCATCTGGGTTGATTTGTGAAGTGTGGCGTTCATTATTTCACTCTGCGTGTCTCCTCTTTTATTTGCGAGGGTGATAAAAGTTGATCTTAGGGTATGAAATGAGATTTTGCCCAACCCAATTCTTATTCCATACCTTTTAAGTGATTCATCAACTGCCTGAGGACTGACCGGAAAAAGATAATCATCTACATCTATCCCACCTAACGTTTCTAAATATTCTTGTAATATGCATTTCAACTGGGAAGTCAATGGCAAATGGTAGATGGTTTCATCGGGTCCCTTCTTGGATGGTATAATTTTAACTGTCTGTTTATCAAAGTCGATATCTTTCCACCTCAGATTCAAAAGTTCACTGATCCGCCGACCTCCTAAAAGTAAGGCACATTGACAAAGTACCAAAAGCCGGGGGTTATTCTTTGATTTACCCAACGCCTGTTTCAATTTAAACCACTGCTCCAAATCAAGAGCCGGAGTAACACCCTTATTTCGTATAAGCTTATATTTTTCACTGTTAAGTTTTGGCACAAATGTGATTAATTTCGGGAAGTTAAAATGTAAAAAATTAAACCAGACTTTAATAGATGCCCGTTTTCTTTGCAAAGTTGCTTTACTCAAGTTAAGTTCATCTAAAAACTGTTCACAGACTACTTTTAATTCCGGTGAAATCAATCTCCCTAAATCACCGATGGTAATAATGTTGGTTACTGATAGAAAAATTGTAAACTGGGATAAGTTAATCTGTTTAGCTCTTCTGATGTGGGCGTTCACAATTTCTGATAAATGCACTTCAACAGTTTTAGAAAGTGGAATATTGATACCTTGACTATTCCAACGGTTTTCTTTTGATTCTCTGATCTGGGTTATTGAGGTCAGGTTTTGAGTGTCAATTATTGGAATATTCGTTTCCATGTCGTTCATAGTTGCTACCTCCGCTGGTATTCATTAAATGTTAAACCTTGATATAAGTGAGATTATATCAAGGTTTGGATTTAAATTTTTTTGCCTCAAAATTGCACAAAACTTTCAATTTAAAGAGGCATTGATTAAGGTTCATCAGGAATTGCTTAAATTCAATCGCCTATGAAATCCACAATTACACTTACTGCCTGATAAAAATCGTCGTCATCCCGAAAGCCTGTAAACCGAATTGGTTTCCCGGCCTCTTCATATAGTATTACGTATTCGAAACCCAACAACTCGCACTTTTCTTTATCAGCAGCATCATTGGCGATATGTCTTTCCGTGAATTCTTCAATGGGAAGTATTTGTACAAGATTCAGATATTCAGAGGGGCAGTTGTAGTGTAGGAGAACATCACATTTTTGATCCAGATAATATTTGATGGAATTCTTTTCCGGTTCTGTTGTTACATAATGACGTTTACTTTTCCAAATCAATGTAGAATCGATGTGGGTCATTAGTACGGTGAAGCTATACCCATCTTCATCTTCGTCTCTCCTGTAAATAGCCAAAGAGTCGTTGCCATAAGTTTCCAGCCTCTCGGGAGTCAAATGTTTGAATAATATCGTTCTCGATTTCCACACCTCCCTGAGAGTTATAGCTCGCTCTCTTTCCCCTATATCAATTTTAATTCGTTTGGTGTGCTTTTCCCCCATCATAAAAAGATAACTAGCACTTTTGGAAATACAGTTATAAACCTCATCCATTAGCAATTGATTGGTTACTTCCAGAGCTGCGGCCCCCAAGTCATTATCATGTTTGGAGTAACATACTCCTGCCACTGATGTGGAATGCTATTGGTGAAAAACAAAAAGGCTTGTCGTGGGTCTGTAAATCCTGATACCCGGTCTATGCACTGGCGAAGTTCTTCGTCTGAAGTGATGTGGCCCATACTCATTTCTGTTTGGACTGCTTCCACCGATCTGGTTAATCGATTTTGGTATGCCAGAAGTCCAAAATCTTCTTCATCTATTTCAGTCATGGTTTGCTCCGTAAAATTACCGTGGAAAGCTAATTGATAAAGTGGCTAAAATTGAAGATAGCCCGAGAACATTAAGGTGGGGTTCGGTGAGATCTACTATTTCTAAATCAACTTAGAAAACTTGATTATAACACAAACCAGAGTAGAAAGTCAAAAAAGCCCATTACGGCTAAGGATCAAGGTTATTTAGGCAAGTTAATTTTATCTTTAGTTTCCGCATTAATCTGCATGCATTCATTTTTGTAAACTGGATGCCAAGTATCATTGATCTCTGATTTGGGGTATAATTTTCTCTAGCGTGTTCCTGAAATTCTCTGACTTCATCAGCTGTTAAACTTTTGAACTGGGAATTTGTTGACAGGTAAGCTCCGTCTATAAATTCATTTTTATTTTCATTATTCATAAATGACCTTTTAAATTGATGGTTATACAGGCAGGGTTATTCGACTAGAAAAGATTAAACTGTGTTAAAATAGTTTTTGAAACCATGGATTTATTATTGCATTATTTCTGTAGGATACGAGTTTTAATTATTCTGTTGCAAATAGTGTAATCTTATTTTCATGAAAGAACGCAATGTGGAAACATATTAAAGCATTTTGGATAATAATCTTTATAGTTATCTTCTCGCAGGGCTGTTACAGCCCTTTAGTACAAATTCAGAGAGGAATGACAGAATATACAAATCCAGTAGATGCCTCGGATGAATCCTCAGAAATATTTACAACATATTCTGTCAAATTGATACCGATTGAGCCTGATTTCGGATTTGCATTATTACCGGGCTATACGAACCATAAATCAGATTTTTTGACCTACGAGGAGCTATCAGTCGACCTTAGTCTGAGTGCTGCAATGATCTTTTCAACAGAAGAGGTAGTTTTTATTGACACAGGTTTTACGTATGGACAGGCAAATGTCGTTGGCGGTGAGTTCATAGGAAAACCAAATTTTTTTACTGGTATTTTGGATAGGTTTGAGTATCCGGACCAGAAAACAAATATTACTGGGTTTTATTATGAGACCGGTTACAATGGTACATCTGGGTTTGGATTTTCAATTGGAGTTAGTGCCCGTTTGATAACTTTAACAGGACGATTGACAGAGAACAACAAGGTTTCAGAAAACCATGAAGAGACCATTTTAATGGGAGAATATATGCTCGGTATAACCTATCTGTTTTGATTATCGAAAACAACAATGGGTATTGTAAAACCCTTAAAACAAACTCTATCAATTTTATATCATTTATTGTTAAACTTCTGAACTGGGAATTCGTTGACAGGTAAGCTCCGTTTGTAAATTCATTTTTGTTTAAAAATAACCCCTTAAACCGATAGTTAAACAGGCATTACATCCTCATCGACAAATGAATAGTAATTACCACTACCAATTATGATGTGAACCAGAACACTGATTCCTACCAGCTCACCTACCTGGACCAATCGTTTGGTAATATTAATATCAGCCGTGGATGGTTGAGGATCACCACTGGGATGATTGTGAATCAAAACGATGGCAGCTGCCCGATGTTCAATAGCTGGAGAAAAGCACTCACGGGGATGCACCAAACTTTTATTTAGAATTCCAATTGATATAATCTGCCCTTTAATAATCCAGTGCTTATTATCAAGCAAGATTGTAAAGAAGCTCTCTTGTTTGGCTTCCGATAGTTTAAAACGAAAGTGCTCATAAATTTGTTTTGAATTGTTAAATGATTCACCTTGTATCAAACGGTGTTCCCCATATCTGCTTATAATTTCCTTCACTAAAATTGCCTGATTTGATTTATCGGAATGCTTGAGAAGATGATCAATGATTTCTGTAATTGAATCACCTTCGATATCATCAAGGGATACATCGAGCAGATTACTCAACAAGTCCTGATTTGTCAGATGGGCACTGTGATTCATTTCAAACATAAGTCACTCCATTAAAAGTTAACTCAGATAAGGACGGCAAACATCAACTAACAAGCACTGTTAGTGGTGCAGTTTTATAATGAGGTTAGGTTATATGTGATTTTGGTCTGGGAGAATCAGATTTTTTTCAAAGTCGTGGTATTATTGCAGATTGTAGTCGTTGATGTTTTATTTAGTGTCTGAACGAAAAGTAGGTAATTTGGGGACATGTACAATTTGTAGAAAACACTTTAATAATTAAATACCAAGTTGTTACGTGTACCCTAATTACCGGACTAATATTCAAAAATTGAATTTTCGTTCAGCCATTATTTAATATATCAATAAACAATCATATAAAAAGGTAAATTACAATGGAATATTTCATGAAATCAGAAGGCTTTTAACCACAGCTTTTAACGACCAACAAAACCCAAGGTAGTCAAATTGATAAAGAATGTTCCTGTTATGCGGAAATGAGACCACTAAAAAATTCGAATTACTTGTATTTTAAGGGTTGAAATCAGAAGATAATAAGGCGATTGAAAGACCAGTAAGGAAAATCTAAATCAAATATGAATGAAAAAAGCTGTTTTCCCGGAA
>JABHWU010000037.1 GCA_018657625.1 Deltaproteobacteria bacterium
ATAGCAAGATAGATTTGATATGAAAGTACCAACGGCAACAGGAAAACAGGCGGTTCAATGGTCGCCTATATCACGAAACAAGGACACGCATTTTCCACTTAAGAAATCTTGTCTCGTGGTCTAAGATTGGGGGTAGGCGCACCTTCCGAGGTGCTAATATCCATTTTCCCTGTGAATGGATTACTTTTTATTGGCCACTCATCAATACAAATGATATTTTCCCCGATAATTTTTAGAAAATTATTCGATTCATCTGAACGTTTATCTGGTTCAAAGACCCTTGCAAGGGTGCCTGCAATAAAATCAGAAATTTGAATTAAGCTATTCTCTTTACTGTTTGCAAAATCAAAAGAGGATCTCTCGAATAAATTTGGAATGTGGTTTTTATTGACGTATTTTTTAAAACCTTCCATAAATTCTGGATATCCATGTTCATCGGCAATAATCCTGACATTCGGGTAAACTTCAAATAGTTGTCTATAAAGAACTCCATGTAAAAATTTAAGAAAAGATTTTTTATAGATTAGACCTGATTTTTTATCGATTTGATTCTTATCAATTGCCAGAACATAATACTTAGCTTTTAATTCACTAATATCTTGGAGAATTTTTATTCTTCGATTATCAGTTTTCACATTGCTCGATTTAATTTCACTTCCTTGAAAATACTTTTTTGAAACCTTTTCAACCAAAACTTCGACATTTGCAAGGTCAGGATCTGAAATTAAAGTGGCAACAATAATAAAATAATCTGTGACAGCTGACTTTTGGGTTTCTAAACTTGGATTCCCGAATTCGTCTACAAAAATATGTTGAACTTCGTCAATCATTTGTTCACCTTTGGTGAAATAAAAATTGTTGAATTAATAAATATTTTCGCTTGGTGGGGCGCTGGAGGAAAAAGATCTCCTCCATGCACTTACTCCTATATATAAACAGTAATTTCAATCGTCGATTTCATTCTTCCTCTATGATATTGGAAACATACGCCCCAGAAGTGCAGTCCCCACCACCATACAAATCAAAATGATAATTGATTCCATAAAAACCTCCTTCATCATGAAATAAAATTTTGAATTAACAAAATATTTAATCAAATCAAACAAAGGGGGTACATAACCAATTAGAAAGACACATAGACCAATGATTGAACTACCTGAACATAGGTCATTAAATTAAATGTTTTACCTCCTCATGTTTTATTCAAATTTGTTAAATTTTCAATACTCATCATGTTCAATATCTCCAACTCCATAATCCCATGTCATATCTGAACAAATAACTTCAAACCATTTTTTAAAAATTTTATAGGTTCTTTTCTTTGGCCAATTATTTGGGTCCACCATCCAGGATTCAAGCTCTTCTTCAAATATTATTATAAAAACCTTTTTTAAATAGTTTTCATAATTGAATTCATCATATTTATCGGGAATTAAGATCGTTGTCGCATGAGGTGTGTCATATTTTTCTGCATCTTCAAAGCTATTCGCCCAGTCAATGTATGGTTGCTTTGGGGTGATGGTTATTGATGTTCTGTTTATGGTTTTCATATTTTTTCAGTTTTTAATTCGATTCGATATAGTACTGTAATTAGCTTAACATGCTTATTTTTGAAAAGATCATTAGCTTTAATTTTCCAAATCTTCGGGTTCAGTCCACCAGCATCATAAACCACGTAAATATAATAATTAGAAAGCTCTTGAGAAATGTTGTACTCATTAGCAGTAATCTGAATCTGACCTTTTCCAATTGGGTTCTGAGTTGATTTAACCTCTATGAATTTTTCATCCCCATTAATGTCAAACGATAATATATCATAACCGGCACGGTCATCCTTTTTTGAAATGTGTTTGACCTTGTTGGATAAACGCACTTTACTATGTTGCTTTAAAAAATCTTTTTCGAATTTTAGGACAATTTGCTCACCTCGGTCTCCAATCCTTTTTGCGTTTTTCGATTGTCGCTCATAATCAGGTTTTCTATTCCTCTTTCGACTTTTCTTTTTTCCTGTAAGCTCACAGATATTTAAATCAACAACTTCACTTCTAATTTTTTCAATTGGAGGGAAGTCTTTTAATTTTAGTCCTTTTAACTCATCTGGTAGATTTTTATCCTTTGTCTCATCGTTTGGATTACCAAAAGATTGATAAAGGAATTTGCTGATTTCTAACATCGACCAATCTTTCATGACAGAATCTGAGTTCTTAAAATTCATTATACAGGAACGTTTATCCAACTCAGATTTGGATGAATTTTCAATGCCAAGAAAAGAAATAAAATAGTCTAAATGCTTTGCTGATAAGATGTTTAGATATTTTTCTGGATAGTACAGCGATAAGATTTTCCCTTTAAACATAGGGGAAATTAAGTTGGATTTTAGTGATTCATAATTTTCAGATTTACCGTCATTAATCAGTTTGATGATTTCTTGTTTCACATTATAGAAAGCAACTTGTATATCATCACCAAAATCTTTTTTTCCTATTCTGTATTTTCGGGTTTGATCGTCTCCGAGGACACCGAAATATATACCAAACTTTTTGGACGGGCTCCCATGCATATTCCCCCATAAATTCAGTTCGTTTTCGATGCGATTGCAAAACGTTTTTTCACCTTTTCCAACTATATATTCATCTAATTTCAAGTTTTGGATTTTGAGAACACTATAACCTCTTACAAATCTATCTCTAAGCAGTGAGATTTTTTTAAACCTTTTTTTAAATTCTGGTCTTTTTTTTTCAAATTCAAGTTGATATTCTCTGAGCTCATTGATATGCATATTTTTTCCTTTACCTAAACGGTGTAAACACTTCCCTCCCATCCCTGGCGTCAAATAAAATCTGGGAAACTTTCCTTTCCCCAACTGTATCGTGAAACTCTTGAGTACGATTCTCTTTATTTTTTCCGGAATTGAATTCTGAATTAGATTTCTGATTTTCAATACATTTCCTGATTTCCGCTCGTTTCTCTTCAGATAGATACATGAGAATCTCCCATTTCAGGTTATGTCGAATATGGAACTGGGTTTGTTATTGGTTTTATTGCACTTGGGGGAGGAGATTTCAAGGAATAAAGTGTAACGTATTAAAAATAGGGGTTTATACCTATAGGGATGTATTTTGTTTGACTGATGAAGGTATTAATGATTAATTTATTAAACACGATAAAACCAATCCTTTTGAGAAACTGGGACGAAAAGCTACGGTCTAATGATAAAATTTTAAGAGAGATATTTTATTCCCTGAATATCAAGGTAAATATGGAGAAATTATGAAAACAAAAGGGCTACTTTTATTAACAGTCATGATTATGTTGTTTTTAAGTAGCAAACCAATTATTGCTTCTCCATCAGAATCAAAAATTACAATGACAAACTCTGGACAAACTATTGATCTAAATTGGACATCAGTTCCTGGATCTTGGGGGTATAATCTTTATTATGCTGATTATTCCAATCCTGTTCTTAATAAAATTGATATGGGACTATCAACCAAACTTCAGACAACTTTACCCAAAGATTTTACTTATTATGTTGCAGTCAAATCATACAACGGCGGGGGTGAAGGTGATTATTCAAACGTTATAATAATCAAGGGATTTACTGATCAAGTTAATAAGATTCAATATAAATATACAGACCATATTGAATTTGAAAATGCTGCTCAAATATTACATATAGCACCTATTGATATAAACAATGATGGATTTAAAGATATAGTATTAATGAACGGCGCACCAGGAGCTCCGTTTCAAGTTTATGATAATCCATTTATGTTTTTTATTAACCAAGGTGGAACATCTTTTATAAAGGATGATAGTTTTATATCAGGCGAATTTCCATACATGATACACCCATGTGAGTGGGAGATCGCAGATTTTAACGGTGACGGAAGAGATGATCTATTAGTTATTGGAACTGGTGACGAAAGTCCTCCTTTCTTGGGGGAAGAGGCTGTACTTTTACTTTCTGATAACAACGGAATGTATAATGCTTCTGATCAACTAAACTCTGGTTCAGTAGGGAAAAATGGAGCAGCTTCTTTTAAACACGGCATGTCTGTGGGTGATGTTGATGGTGATGGTGATATTGATATATTCATAGTATCACTTCTTGAAACAAATGTTCATGAACTGTTAATTAATGATGGAACTGGTAATTTCACCAGTCATCCCGAAATGTTAATTGATAAAGAACTATATTCAACATGGGATAAAGTAGCCAATCCTAAACAACCGAATGCTAATGGTGATTATATAACTCAATGGGTAGCTGAGTTCGTAGATGTTGATACTGATGGTGATTTAGATCTAATTGTTGGGCGAAATAACGCTCCAGACCAGTTATTTTTCAATGATGGAGATGGAGCTTTTTCAAGTCATATTGAACTACCCAAATCATCTTTTTTTAAAAAATATAACAATAAAGTTTATACAGTTGGTATATGGTCAACTGATTTAAATTATGATGGTTATATGGATATAATTTTATCTCAGACCAAACATGACCCCATGGATGGTTTTTCAAGACATTTGCAGGTTCTAATTAATAGTGGGGATGGTAAAACATTCTATGATGAAAGCTACAGAATTCCTATTAAAGAAACTGATCAGTGGATTAGAATACTTCTTTTGGAGGATATTAATAATGATGGTCATATTGATCTCATTGTTAGTCAGTATGCGACATTTAATGGACCTGTAGTGAAAAACAATGAAGTTCTTTTTATCAATGATGGTTCCGGATACTTTAATACCTTACCTGAAAAAGCAATGAATAATCTTACATTTTGGCAGGGAGGAGAAAAATTATGTCCTATTGATATGGACAACGATGGAATTAAAGAATTTGTTTCTACCTACTTTTCTGAAAATGCGGATTGGTGGTTTTGGAAAGATAACCTTGGTTCAACTATAACAAGAACTTTGTTATGGTTTAAAGGGACGTTAAATTAATTTTGTTCAATGATAAAAAATGAGCAGCAATAGCTTGTTAATCAATTAATAATATATGACAAAGCTAAAACTTATGAGTTAGGAACGCGATACGATGAGAAAAATTATAAACGCTGTACTAACGTGCTGCTGCTGTTCAGGTATTATTGTTTCTTTAGTTTCAGGAGTGAATCTATCACCATACAATATTTCCCCAAATGCATTAACTGAGAATGATTATTTTAAAATTGACAACTTTGGCATGGATTATTTTAAGATTACTGAATCCTACACCCAAACAGTTTGTTATCCAACTCCTAATGACTGTAATGGTGAGGATGGAATCTTTAGTATCGATAATGTCCACAATGCACAGACTGGTGATTTCAATGGGGATGGATTTGAGGATTTGGTTACAACTGTAGTTTATTTTCCTCATACAATAGATAGAGTTGATACACCTTCAAAACCTATTTTTTATTTAAATGACGGTAAAGGCACATTGAACAGGTCAGATGACCTTGTTAAAGATTACACTAATATTAAAAGACATATGCTATATAGGACAGCTGTTGCAGATTTTAATTCTGATGGATTAGACGATTATCTGGCTGGTGGTATGGGTATGATTAAAAGAAACCCAGATGGGACATATACCAATAAATTCGAACCGAATCTACTTTTATTAAGTGGAAAGGATGGTAAATTATACGACGCTACAGGGAATATTGAAGGTCAAGAAAATGGTGGATTGCCTGATGGCTTCAAATTTGCTCATGATTTATCCTGGGGCGATATTGATGGAGATTCAGATATCGATTTTTATGCAGGTGGCATTCTTTTTTTGAATGATGGGGTCGGTAATTTTACTAATGTTCTCGGTCAATTACCCAAGGAG
>JABHWU010000086.1 GCA_018657625.1 Deltaproteobacteria bacterium
AGAGGGAAAAAAAGGAGATGTTCAAAAGATCGTCCTTCCGGAAAAAGATCGAAATCGGCATCTGTTTTCATTTGGTACGACAGGTGTCGGAAAAACAAGGTTAATTGAAGGATTGGCTGAGCATGATATTAAAAAAGGACGAAATGTTCTCATCATTGACCCAAAGGGTGATGGTGAACTTTTAAATAAAATTTATGATACTGCCGTAAAAAGTGGCAGAAAAGATGATTTCATGTTGATTAATCCGATCTACCCGGAACATTCATCAAAAATAAATCCGCTTTCAAATTATTTTATGCCGGAAGAACTGGTTGGGCATATTGTGGCTGGCGTAGAAGTTGGGAATGAACCTTTTTTTTACAATGTTTCCTATGAAATTAGCCTGGCTATCGTTCTTTCATTCTTAGAAATTGCAAAAAATAAAACACTCAAACCTGAATTCAATTTTCTTGATATTAAAAAATTTATCTCCAGAAACTCACTGGGTTTGCTCTTCACAACACTAAAATCTATTAACACCAGTGAATCTAATCGTTTAGCAGCTGATATTTTTGAAATCATTAAATCACCGGCAGACTATTATGGTAAAATTTCATCCTCTTTGAGAGTCGCTTTGACTGAACTATCCCAAGGGAATATCGGGAAAATTGTCGGAAATGATTATCATAATGAATTTATTGATCGGATTGAATCAAAGTCTAAGGGATTAGTGGCAGTGGTACAACTCGGTAGTTTGATAACAAGAAAAGCATCATACACACTAGGAAAAGTAATTTGTTCAATGATACAATCCTCCGTTGGTAGGATATATGCGTCTAACGGTAAGTATCATAATCCTTTAGTTCTATATCTGGATGAGGCACAAAGTGTTTTATATAAGGGTATTGAAGAATTGTTTGCCAAAGGTGGATCCGCAAACTTATGGGTGAATGCATTTTGCCAGTCGGTGTCACAAATGGAAGATAAATTAGGTAAAACTGGCGCAAACGCAATTCTTGACTGCACAAATACTAAGATTTTTATGCGTGTGCCAGATCCGGAATCAGCTGAATACATCACTAAATTCTTTCCGGAAAAGAGAACCATCAGATCAAATTATTCGATTGAAGGTGGTGTCAGTGGCATGAGCGAAAAGGAGCCCAGTGTCAAAATAGAATCTGTTATGAGATTACAACCCCGTGATTTTTTTATGTCCACCTATACCGGGACTTATCGCGGAAAAATTAAAATCGTAAATTCATGTCAAACCTCAATAAAGTTTCCTGTTATTGGTAGTAGACATGACGAACCAGAAAATAGAAATATCCCTGAAATACCGATCAATGAAATATCTTCCGGGTGGACAAACAGAAAACTGAGTGCTCATTCAAAATACAGCGATCTATCAAGATTTTTGGATGAACTGTTAGATCTTGACATCATTGAGGATGATGAAAAACCTAAAGAAGAACCAGCAAGCCAGTTTAAACATCCAGATCCAAAAGAATCTTCTCTGAAAACAAGTATTGAGCTTCAATTGACCCAAAAAGAAAAAGAGCCCAAAAAAATAAAATCCGCTGCAGATAGAAAAGCGATGCTAGATCCCGTAGAACAGGAAAATAAAAAATTTAATGAAGCTGCATTTAAGGATGTAAAAATAGACAAAGTAATGGCTTACATTGCCAGGTCTGTGAATATTATCAAATTTGATAAAAAACAAAACAAACCCCGTTGGAAAGCGGCAACAATCAACGATAAAATTGTGGTTGAATCGGAACTTGTTTGGCAGGCAATTAGAAATCAGTTGGATCAATCATTAATAGATCTTACTTTAGCCGATCAGGATTTAAGATTTGGTCTACAACGATCTTTTATTCAAAAACTTAAAGAAAAAAAGCTACTTTTTGATGACATAAAAATTAATTCAAAGGGTATTGGATCAAAACTTAACATCAAATTATTGAATGATAAGGAGTTTATCTTCTTTGGAATGGTGTTTAATAAACATGCTTTTTCTAAACAACAAGGGAATAAATTCAACCATGAGCTTCCCAAAGGGATTCAAAATTTAAAATCAGTATCACAGAATCAGAATCCGTAATGTGGGGATATTAGCCACCAAAAAAGATGGCTTATATTCCATTTCGATGATAGCGGCAGTTCCCGACTGCAAAGTAAATCTAGCTTCAACAAGCAGACAAACTCAATTGACGGCCCATATCGTAATAAAAAAGTACCCAATTAATAAAACTTTGTTCTGACTCTTTAAACGATACAGTTCCGGAAAAATAACTATCAACGTAAATGATAGCACAGTTTTTCTTCCTATCCAATTGATAATCTAAACTTGGATATTTCATCATTAGATCTTTTAAAATAGCTTCCATCAAAACCATAATCTTCTCCAGGAAAAACCTGTAGTCCTGAAAAAAACCTGTGACCTTTGGTCTTTATTCAAGACCAAAGGCCAATTAATAAAAAAGGAACGCCTTGAAGCGTTCAGGGATAAAAAAAATTAAATAGTGCTTTCATCAACAAAAGAATAGTACAAACCACCGGCAATAATCAAATGATCTAAGATACTAATGCCAATTAATTCACCACACTCTTTGAGCCTTCGAGTAATATCAAAATCAGCTTTGCTTGGTTTAGGATCACCACTGGGATGATTATGTACCAGAACAATTGCAGCAGCTCTTTTTTCTATTGCCGGAGCGAAAACTTCTCGCGGATGGACCAGGCTTTTATTTAATATCCCTTTGCTCACCATTTTCATTTCAATGACTCGGTGTTGATTATCAAACAAAATAATATGAAATTCCTCCTGTTTTCTGGATGAAAAATACCCTGAATGAGAATTAAAAATATCTTCGGAGCATTTATGAGATTCTCCTTTTAAACTTTCCATTCTGTCTTTATTCAATCCTTCACACAGTTGATAAATTGCATTTGTTTTATCACTGTATGAACTGTTCCTTAAAGATTCCAGGCTTTCCATCACTGAATCACAAATAAACTGCGTATCAGTTCCAATATTAATTCCAAGAATTTCAAAATATTTTTTGTAGCTCATATTCCTCTCCAGGAAAGACCCCATAATCCTGAAAAAGAGAACCTAAAACCGATGGTCTCAATTTAAGACCAAAGGTCGATTAATAAAAAAAATGCCTAAAAGGATTCTCCTCGAGAGAACCGGGCATTTTAACAATGAAAAAATAATAAAAATATGGAACAGAATATCAAACTGATAGGGAAAGAAAAGAAATTTCTCTCTGGGCGAGTATAAGAAAGCGATGATAGGGATGAATCAACCTTGAGCTCCTAATCCAAGGTAAGGTTGATTCAAATAATTTTAATGTGATTCGCTGTTTTGATCAGAATTTGGTGTGGATAAAAGTTCAATTTTTTCAACAGTAACGACTGTTTTATAAAACTTTTGTCCTTCTTTTTCCCAGCTGTCTGTTGAAGTGAAACCATTAACGATGATGTTTGACCCTTTTTTCAAATAAGGAAGCAGCTTTTCATGATTAAAAAGCTTTATGTTATGCCAATCAGTTGTTTTTTCACCTTTAACGAAACGTGATGTTGCTAGTGAAAGATCACTGATAGTCAAATCTTGATTAATGCTTTTAGATTCAACATCCTGACCTAAATAACCACTCAAAATTACTAAATTCATATTCTTCTCCACGAGAAAGACCAATGCACCTGAAAAAGAATAATCGTAACCGATTGATCTAGTCCAAGACCAACTGGCCTGATTTGTAAAAACAACAAATACAAAAAAGATTTCCTGCGAAACCTGGTATTTGAAGTAATAATAAAAAAATAATAAAAATATGGTTTAATATAACAAAACCAAATTAAAATTATAGATATTTCTCCCTGGGAGAGAAGTCTATATTTAGTTTTGGAAACTGAACATAAATTGAAGGTCATGTAGGGTAACTTTATTTATGAATTCTTTAATGTGGAGGCACTAAAAAATGGTCACGTTTTAACTTGTTGGTACTCATTATATACGGAATGAGATTTGTTTTGCGGTTGATATAGAGGAAATCAACGAACAAGATATTCTGCCATATAACCATTTTCCACAGTAAAGATTAATAATAGCAAGTGATTTGAGGCGAATGTTTGCATTCGGCTGGATAAAAACGACAATATATTAAATAAATTAATTGATAACACGCTTTTAAAGCGTATATGAGTTAAGCTAACACCAGGGTAGAATATTTAATAAATTACATTGGAAAAAGCGAAATGAAAAAGCGAATATCATTAAGAATACATCGAATCTTAAAACAGGTATTGGATGACGTTAAAGAAGATTTTGGATATAAAAATCTTTCATCTTTTATTAATAATATTCTAAGTCATTCAGACAAACCGTATTTAGACGAAAAAGTAAAAATTGATATTACTGTTGATGAAGACATTGGAAAGAAGGTTGAAACAGAAAAGACTGCTTTTAGTGGCAACCCTTCAGATGTAATCAATTTTCATATTGCTGAGTATTTTAAAAAAAATAATTTTGCGAAAACAATCACTTTTAAGCCCGAAAAATGGGAAGGTTATTTTAAACATTTAAACAGAAAGCCTCAATATAAGGTGAAGGGTTTAGAAGTTAATGTACGTCCTGAAGGCTTAGAACTAGTTGGATCCATTGAGAAAATTGAAGAGTATGTTTGCAAAAACATCGTCGGTGAAATGAAAAGGAATATCGTATCTGAATCATTTGTGCTTGAAAAGTATCCATAAACAATATTATACCCATTTCTGAAAAAAACGGCTTTCCTGATGGGCATAAAATTTAGCTTTCAGGGTTTTGGACAATTCTAAAAACGGTGATATTATGAAATTTTTAATTAAATGCTTAATCCTTATTTCTTTTTTACTGCCGCCGTCTACTTTGTTTGCAGAAAACTTAAAAACGTATTCAGAACTATATGAACATCATCATAAAGTATTGCTGAGGATGGTAAGAGTACATCAATTTGAAGGAAAAAATAGATTTGATTGGGATGACAAATTAATTGATTTGAACTCTAGATTTGATAGTATTTTTGGAAAAACCATTGTTGATTACAAAGGGAATTGTAGAAATGGGTTTGTTTATCTGGGAATAGCAGGACTTGCAATGTCAGCCTACAGGATGGAACACAGGAAATATTTAAGCGGAAAGATTTCCCTTGATGATTTTCATTTAGATGTCAAAAACTATTTAAAGCAAGCCCGATCTGAAATAGAGAAATGTTTAGCAATTAAAAAGTAGGTATAATCATATCAATAAATAATTATGAAAAAGAAAACCACTCCAAACTGTTTAGATTGTCATTTTTTAGCAAAGCAGAATGATAATCGTCAAAATATCATTTCCTTGGATAAAAATGACCGGGATGGTTTAGTTGATATAGGTGAAAAACATTTTAAAAGAGCCAAAGTAGTAAAATATGTCGTCAAGTGTGCACATGGCTGTTGGGCTGGTAAATATAATATTGAATTTTTCAAAAATCCTAATTGCAAGGGTTTACTTTTTTATAAACGCGACAAAATCATGTCCATTGATTCCGCTAAGATCGTCCAAAAAAGGGAAGAGGACAGGAAAGCCATAAAAGAATCGATAGGAAGAGCTGATAAATCAGTAAAAATTGCAACTTATAGTTTATGGATCGCTGCAATTACTGCTGCAGTTTCAATTTATTTAAATTTTTTATAGTATATAAATTCAGAGATTATTATTTAAATGTAGATATAATAAGACTAAAACCAATAAATCAGGAAAAAACATGGAAAATGACTTAATAGGACCAAAAACACTGGCTTTTCTGTACGAAGAATTAGAACTGAATACAGAAATGGATTTTACTTGTCTTATGGCTTCAACTTTTATTGATACTACGGTTTTTCAATATGATGAAGAAAAAACGATTGAGCTTCCTTTGCCTGAAGGTGTCCGGTTGATCCAGCTGGGAGTCGGTGAAAAAGGGGAAGATGGATACCCGGAATACATGAATGCAGTGGTCAATTTTGAAGATATGAATATTAAAGAATAGATCAGTTCTTTCGTTAACTGGTATATTATATTAAGATGCATTTTTGTGCTTCACTTCAACGACCATGTCTAAACCAAGTTTGTTTATTTGGTCTTGAATAGCGATTTCAGCCCATACTTTTGTTGATTCTCCCAGCGTTTGAGCAAATGTAACAGCTCTTTCTAAGCTGATTAATTTTCTCATATTTTCAATATCACTGATTTCAGATTTGCTGGTACCAAGTGTTTTTGCAATTTCAGGTTGAGTTTTTCCTAATCTGGTTCGGTATGCTTTCATTAACGTAGCTATACCGACTTTCTCGCCGAGAGCGGTTTCAATTAGTTTTAGGGCTTTACTTTTAGAACGTTCCATTTTTAAACTCGGTATTTATGTTTATTAATTTCAATAATATGAATAATCCTAATTGAATTTTCATGAACAGTATAAAAAACACGATATGCCCGATTCAACCTCACTGATCGTTGACCTTCTCTAGGAGATTTCAATAGCTCGTCATGATAACCGGGTATTTTTCTGGTTTCTTCAATACCTATCATTTCTACGTTTAATACCCATGAAGCAAAAGAGGAAAGTATTGATTTTGGTAATTTTTGTAACTGTTTTTTTGTTTTCTTCGAAAGCTCAATTATTGTTTCCATAGCTTAGTAAGTACACCGTATTAGTGTACTTATGCAAGCATTATTTCCTTTAATTGAGTATTTTGGAAAAACTAAATCTAAAAATTGGTGTGAGTAATATTTGAATGTTCGCTTTTGCTAAAACCGAACACTCACTCCAAAAATTAAACCACGGAAATTAAATGATCATTTGCTTTCAATGATCGGATTTAGTAAAACGTTAGGAAATTAAACATTAAAAAAACTAAATGAGTTCTTATTAATTGGAGAGGTTGAACGATAGATCTCTCCGGCACTGGAGTGAGCAGCATATTTCTGCTATATTGGATATAGCTGCGGTGTAAAAAGCTGCAAATTAGCAGTTTTTTACATCAAATAGAGTGATAGAACGCAAGATCGCCATACTAATAATATTAAGCCTTAAAAATAGCAATAAAGACAATGATGGTAATTGAATATGAGTAAACAAAAGGAAATAAAATCTCTAATCCTTCCAGGAGAGTCGCCTCCAAGTGAATCGCAACTTAAGCGTCAGCTATTATTTTTTGATTCGATACTCATTATTCACCCTGATGATAGAGCCTTAATCAATGAAGGTGAAATTGTTGAAAAATTTCCGAATACTACTATTAAATGGGCAGAACAAAATTCTTTTCCCAGAGTCGCAGATTACGAGGAAAAATTTGAATACCTACTAGAAAGAACGTTATTCCCTCAAAAAAAAGGGCTCATCAAAGTTGTAACTCCAACATCAGGGCAAATTATTGATCCAGGAATTAACTGGACTCTTTTCCATACAGCAATAACAAATTCTCAGTTAGTTAAGAGCGCCATAACTGATAAGCATATAGGTTCTCCAAAATTTCAGCATAAAGGAATTGTCTTAGGATTAGCGTTAGCTCAGACTGGCTATCAGTCAAAATACAAATTAGATTGGAAACCACCTGCTAATGACGACATTGAAGATGATTGGACAGTCATTGGATATTTAAGGATTGCAAGAATGATTAAATCATTGCGTAGAGCTTATGGTGAAGGTGCAAATCCAGTTTCAATAGATGCAGTTAACCAGAGCATTCTTACATCATTAAGCAATGAGATACTGAATAGTTTGGGTGACACCTCTCCTGATTTAGCATCTCTTAGCATTTCCATGGATGTAGTTGATCCTGTTGAATTAGAATCAGCTCTTGAGGATATGAGTTGGGAGGAAGTGAGAGAAATCAGAAAAAGAATACTTCCAAAAGTAGCAGAACTAAGGTCATTTCTTCTAAATAAAGTTCATTGGCTTCACAATAGAAATTCAAATGATATCGAGATATATCTAAATGAACTAAAAAATTTGAAACTAGATTATGAAAACAAAAAAAAGGAATTGAAAAAGACTTGGGAGCAATTAAGAATAGCTTCAATTTTAAAAACTGGAGGTATTGTAGGAACCGGAAATATTGGATTAAGTCTGTTACCAATGAATATTTCGTGGATCGATTGGATGATGAAATTAATAGGTACAGGTTTAGTGGGAACCGCCGTAATCACACCTGAATTGAAATCTCTTATTCCTGCTAGACGTGAAGTTAAAAAGCATCCTCTATTTTTCTGTGATTACTTACCACCAAGCTAATAATTTGCACAAAACGATTAACAAAGCCATTATGACGGACCGCATATCGCCCTCAATAGTCGCAAATGCAGGGTTTATGGCTAGAACGTCATAAAATCAAAATTCAGTGCAGCGGCCGCTTATGGCTGGCGTTAACTGTAGAAATCTTTAAAATGGAGAGATCATGGCAAGTCCAGAAGATAGACAAAAGATGATAAAAAGTACAAAAGATCTCCTTGCTGAAATTTCAGCAATTGATTCGTCCTCTCTCTCAAGAACTGAAGACCTTTCAAAGGATATCAATTTTTCTGAAGCTGTGTCATATTTCGAACAAATGATAGATCCGATTAAACAATTAAATCAGAGGGATATATCCCGCCTAAGCACACAACAGTTAACAAGCATCACTAATACTTCTAACCAATTGCTGGGGCACATTAATAAGGTTAAAGAATTTGCTTTGAATCAAAATACACCTGCTGACGTCTGTAAAACCATAATAGATCAGATTAAGAATGCTTATGATGCGATAATGGAACCTCTAACACTTCCTCTTGCTTTTACAGCAACACAGGCTACAGACTACGCAAAGATAGAACGGGAGGCCAAGGGATATCACACAACTATGCAAGAAGAATCAGGAAATTTTGGAAAATCGCTTGAAAAATATAAAAAGGAAGCTGAAAAAGCGTTGCAAGCTGTCAAATCTCAGGCTGCAGAAGCAGGTGTGGCTTCCAACGCACAAATCTTTTTATCAGATTCAGACAAGCATAATAAATCATCTAAGAATTGGATGATCGCCACAATTGCTTCAGCCTCTGTCACATTTATTGTTGCTACATTTTTTGTAATTCTCAGTTTCAAATATACCCCATCTTCTACCGCCGAAGCCATTCAATACATTGTCAGTAAATTAATATTATTATCAACTCTATCATTTGCTATATACTGGTGTTCTAAGAATTATCGGTCAAGCAAGCATAATGAAACATTGAATAAGCATAGAGCAAACGCCCTAATGACATTCAAAGCATTTGTTGAGGGCAGCAACGATAACCAAGTAAAAGATGCAATTCTCTTACATGCTGCTCAAGCAGCATTTGTAAATCGACAGACAGGTTACGAATCACAAGAGAAAGATACACAATCAATTAACCCTGTAGTAGAAATATTGGGAAAATCAGTAGCAAAATCGTCTGTTCCGGGTGATTCATAGTTAATCAGCAGTTAACAAAAGCATTCACCCGACCTTCCCCGCCGCTATGCGCCGGTTCAGTCGGGTGATGCCAGTGTTAAAAACCTAATTGCCTAAATTTCAAATCTTCCTCAAATTTCCTTTTTACTTTAATAACTGTTGTCCGGGAGACCTGAGCAAGTCTTTCTGTTTCTCGGATGGAATGCCCTTCTTTTAAGTATTTGAATATCTTCTTTTCGTTTTTGATCGGCAGATCCGATGGGCGGCCCAGCCTAACCCCTTTCTTTTTGGCCTGTTCTAATCCAGATTTAATCCGGAAGGAATGATCAATGGTCCATTGCTCCGCCAATCCTGCCAGGAGCGGTAAAACAATCAAGGCATATGGTGTTTTTTTATAGTTTTTATCAAGTGTTTCCTGGTCCTGTTGATAAATATACATGCTAACTTTATGATCACAAAGGGCCTCAACGGTCTTTAATGCGTCCAGGGTGTTTCTTCCGATCCGGGAGACCTCATGCACCAAAACCTTTTGTATCTTGTTTGACTTAGCCAGGTTGATCAATTTTTCGGTTCCCTGTCGTTTTACCCGGCGACCGGTCACATTTTCAATAATTATGTTCGTAGGATTCCATTTTTTCTTCTCACAGAACTTTTTTAATTCATCGATCTGCCTTTCCGGATTTTGTGAACCATCTGATTTTGAAACTCTGACATAAATTGCAACTTTCATTTATCCGATTGATTAAAATGTTAAAAAATTGATTGATTCAATGTTAACAAAGGATACCGGATATCAAACAAAAGGTCAATTAAATCACTAGATTAAATAGACCAGTCAAAACATAAAGACAACCTATTGAGAAGTAACTTTTTTTGATAGATTATTGAATAGTGATTAAATAGACCGGTATTGATGTTTATTTGGTAAAAAAAATTGGGAAGTGATGCAGCATGAATGTGTTTAAAAACTTATTTCTTAAAAACCCTGGTTATATGTAGAGGACCTATTTCTAAAACTTTTCAACTTACTTCAGGCTTGACTTTATGTTTCCCATAGGAGACACTATGGACATGAAATATGAAATCAGGAGCACAAAACAATTCGATAAATGGTTTTCAAAACTGAAAGACTCTTCGGCAAAAGTAAAAGTACTGGGTCGACTCAATCGGTTAGAAAACGGTAACTTCGGAGACTTTAAGAAGATTAGCCCCAGCTTGTTTGAATTACGATTCTTCTTCGGTGCTGGGTTTCGAATATACTACACCATTCAAAATGACATAATGGTTATCCTGCTGGTAGGCGGAGACAAATCAAGTCAGGAAAAAGACATTGCCAAGGCTACTGGGCTTTTGGCGAAATTAGAGGAATAAATCATGGCACTTAAAACCAAACTCTTTGACATTGCTGAGCATCTGACCACTCAAGAAGAAATTCGTACCTTCTTACAAGAAAGTGCAGCTACAGGTGATGAATCTGACTTTATTCATGCCCTGAATACTGCTGCCAGAGCAATGGGGATGTCCGAAGTGGCCAAAAAAGCAGGTGTTACCCGCGCAAGCTTGTATAAATCCTTAGCCGAAGACGGTAATCCAAATTTTGCCACTATTAGCAAAGTGACGAAGGCACTTGGTTGCAAACTAGCGGTCGTTTAAATGTATATTGCACTTGTTGTCACCCCACGGGGTGGCGGGGGCAAACCTTGATTAGTGATTAAATTAATCACTAATCAAAATTTGACCCCAAATTCTGTCTAAGATTTATCTATTAATTATTTAAGGTATAAAAGATTAAATTAAAACCAGTGTGGGTTGAGCTTGGTACCTTTAATATTCTGATATTATTTTGTTATCTAGGTGGGTTTAAACTGTCTTAATTTAGAGGAAATTTGAAGGTGCTCTTCCTATAATCAAATTTTTTGTGCATAAACTCATTGAACTATCCAAATTAGTTCTCATTGAATAGCACATAAGTTTTTTCACATATATTGAGGTGAATAATCAAAAAAAGGAATAAAGAAGGAAGTGTGCAAAAAGCGGTGGTTTAAGACACAAAGTTATCCATCATGCAGGAAAACAACCTGTTCAAGAACCACACAATGCAGGAGGTTTTGGATGAATTCGACATCATTGAATGTTTCGAAATACCTGGGCAACAACTACAAGTAGGTGAGATGACAAAACGTCAGGAGAATCTCTATACAAAATTGGGTGTTATACCGCCGACCTCATTACAATAACTCGGGAATTCAGGTGACACATAAAAACAAAGGAACAAGGGACTGGCCTCTTTTTCTTCTTACCAACTCACTGTCCACCGCGTACACAACGTGTATAAGTTTGACTACTATTGCCCCAAGGAATAACATCCATTTTTCCATTGTATATGTTTACAGTCCAGGCATAGCTTGGAAGACTTGGGTTACCATAGACCGTAGATGACCAATATGGGTGGAAAACAAAATTACCGGGAGCGATGTAAAAGACGCTATCTAAAACCGGATTGGTTTTTGCGTAATCTATGATAGATCGCAGCTCCTTAATATTTGGCAAGCGCCAGTCACCAACACTGGCCAGGGATAAACCTTCACAATAAATGAGAGCATCCTCCCACCCGCCCGTGTCTTCTGCGGTAGTATCACTGCAGCTAGCATCATTATTTCGTCCTTTGTAGCATTGTTGCCAGACCAATTCGGTCTTTGTGTCTGTTATCGTGAAGTTTCCGTTATCGTTAAATTCAGCGTTGGCGATCGAACTCGTCATAACCAGTGTGATGACAAAGACTATTTTTATAAATCTTTCCATTTGCATAAAGCTACCTTAGTAAAATAATTAAATGCGATTTCCGTTATCATGAGTCGTTTAAGTTAGTTTTAGCATTTAAGGTTGTGTAATAATTCATAAGAGTATCTTTGAATTACGATAAAAGAGAGTTTCAGTAAATCTCTGACTAGGAAAACAATGCAATTTTTTCTATAAAAAATGAACAATCGAATAAACATATCATTGTCCACCCCTTACGCAACGGACCCGTTTGCCAGGAGTCCAACCGACATGGCCTACTTCACCAACATAGAAGGACACCTGCCACGCGAAACCGGTACTACTCGCACTAGCTGTAGACGACCACAATGGTCCGTATGGATCGTCAGTTGGGAATACGGATGTATCTATGGTAGGACTGTACCTGCCGTAATCTACTATTCCTGTTAACTCAGTTATATTGGGTAGACGCCAATCTTCATGGCCAGCCAAAGAGAGGTTTCCACAAACGTCAACAGTCGCCCAATTTTCAGTGGCATGGTAAGTCCCAGATGCCCTATACCAGTTATATAGGGTTGCGCTGCCACCCGTGCAATCCAAAAAGTCTGAAAAACCTACAACACACTTTTGCCACATGAGGTTTGTGACCTCGTCCGTCACCGTGCCGTCGAGATTGTCAAGGTAGGAGAGCGGGTTGATCGTATAATCTGAATCTTCACCTTCTGTTGCACTATAATCAATAGTTTGTCCGGTATCTGGCAGTCTGTTATAGGTGATGTTAAGCGTATCATTCGTATTTAACAAAAAAATGTAGCCCGCACCAGAGTCAAACGCAGTTCCGGTATCTGAAATGGCGGCACCATCGGTATTGTCAATCGCTCCCGATTGATTGTCTTCACCAGTAGCGCCCGCTAAAATTGTATTGCCACTGATCGCCACCGATTGGCCAAGTCTGTCACCATAACCCGCATTAGAGGCCTTGAGATAAGCATCCTGATACCAGTTTCCATTCACATTTTTAAACACGTATGCAGCACCGGTATCTGTTTCTGCTCCAGTGTCGGAAATAATCGCATCATTGGAATTGACGATATCTTTAGAGGGGTTATCTTCCGCCAGTGCTCCTACGACGATTGTGCTACCCGAGATTGATAGTGATGATCCAAAGTCATCACCACCGTCAGCATTTGAAGCTTTAAGATAAGCGTCCTGATACCAATCGCCACTGGCTTTCGTTCGATAAACATAAACAGCGCCTGAATCACTGGCAAAACCGGAATCGGATATCGTGGCATCATTTGAATTGGTAATGGAATTAGCGGCATTATCCTCATAGATGGCGCCAATAGCGATGATATCATTGTCAATCGATACTGAAATGCCGAATCTATCATCCGCCTCTGAATTTGAAGCTTTGAGATAAGCATCTTGATACCAGTCTCCACTGGAATTAGCTTTAAAGACATATGCAGCCCCGACCGCGCTGGCAGTCCCTAAATCCGCAACAGCGCCATCATCAGTATTCATAATGGCACTTGAGGTATTTTGTTCCTTATAAGCCCCTACGACAATAGTATTGCCGCTGACCGCCACTGAACTGCCGAATTCATCGTATTGCCCGGCGTTGGAAGCTTTTAAATAAGCATCCTGAAACCAGTCTCCACTGACATTTGTTTTAAATACATAGGCTGCACCAAGAGTAATAAGCGATCCTGAATCGACGATCGTCGCATTGTCGGTGTTATTAATACTGGTAGAATCATTATCTTCAGCGGGGGCTCCGACGACGATGATTTCACCACTGATGGACACAGTCCAACCGAACCAGTCGCTGTTGCTGCTAGCATTTGAAGCCTTGAGGTAGGCATCTTGATACCAGTTCCCGCTAGCATCTGTTCTAAAAACATAAGCCGCACCTACAGAATTGGCAGAACCAGAGTCTGTGATCAAGGCATTGTCAGTGTTGATAATGGTACCGGACAGGTTATTTTCAAGATACGCCCCTACTACAATAATACTATCACTGATGGAAACCGAATGACCAAAATGATCATTCACTCCGGCATTTGACGCTTTTAGATAGGCGTCCTGATACCAGTCGCCATTGGCATCTTTCTTATAGACATAGACCGCCCCTTGGTTATTATCTGAAATACCGTCTGCCAAATTGTCGGCAATAGAGACATTGTTTGTGTTGACAATGAGGTTGGAAGAATTGTCCTCAGTTGAGGCACCGATCACCATGGTATCGCCATCAATAGCGACCGCATAGCCAAATTCGTCATTAGTCCCAGTGTTAGATGACTTGAGATAGGCATCCTGAAGCCAACCTTGATCAAATGGCGTTTCAGAAATGGTAACTGCATAATCCTGTGTTGAAGAATCCGCTGCAGTTACCGTATAAATCACTGCGGAACTGAAATTATTATCTGATATGCCACTGATTTGCGTTACACTATTCGCCGTGACGGATTCACCGGTAGTGGTGAAGATCGCGACTAAAGCCGTCACATCTGTTCCAAAAGGGACAGTGGCGGTAATATTCGTCCCGAAGATAGTGGTTGTGACATCAGAAGAAAGAGCTGTATTCGCCAAGTCGGTAAAACTAAAAGCGGTTATTTCTTTGGCGTCATTTGCCGTAACGGTTACAGAAACTGTATAATCCTGTGTTGAAGAATCCGCTGCAGTTACCGTATAAATTACTGGGAAACTGAAATCATTGGCTGTTGTGCCGCTTGATTGCGTTGTGTCACCCACTGCTACAGATTCACCTGTTGTAGTGAAGGTCGCGACTAAAGCCGTTACATCTCTTCCAAAAGGCACCAGGGCAGTAATATCAGTCTCATTGATATCCGAGGTTACATCAATAGTTAAGGCGCCGTTATCAGACGCTGAAAAGCTGAATGAACTTATCGTCTTAGTGATTGATGAGTCATCATCCCCAGAACCGGTCCCGGAGTCAGTTCCAGAGTCAGTTCCAGAGTCAGTCCCGGAATCAGATCCAGAATCAGATCCAGCACATCCTGCAGCGAGAAAAATTAATGTAGTGATAATTAAGAATCCCAATAACCATTTTGATTTCATTGATGCCTTTATATAGTTTATATTCAAGGTTCGGTTTTTATCGAGGAGTTTAAATGTTTTCGTCGGCTCGATAAAAAACCTAAGTTGTTCCTTAACATAAAAATGCTACTCTTGAATCTCTTTCAATTCATTACCAAGGTCACACATCCATTGTTTTATATAGACACATACCCAATTGTAATTTATTTCGACGGAAAAAGCTGAGAGACACTACAAAAGCACTTTTTATGTTAAGGTAAGTCTCTTTTATCTGAAAAAATAATACATCGTACTAAAGTATTAGACCTGTTTTTTTTATTGCAGGGAGCTCTGAGCAATATCTAAAAAAGGCCCTAAATAATTTTTACAATATCATATGTCACGTAATCAAAGTAGTTTGTGCTATCTTGAGGTCTATCCTCCGGATAACAAAGATCGCAAAAACGAAAGTGGTAGGACAGAAAAAAATTAGCCTAGTGGGAATAATTGATATGAGGCGTCACAAATTCAGCCTAATCGACTTTCGCAACGTAGTGGCAATGATTTGAGCCAGTTTTGTTAGAATGGCTCAGAAATGTAACAGCACTGTAGAAAAACGGCATTAACTGTAACAAACCGCATTCATAATTGCCAAAAACCGCACTCAGTCTCCAATTTGAACCACATTATTTGACTCTATCCAGGACCTCAAAACCACTTTATGGGACACTGGACCCACATTAAATGCCATTAGAGCCGCAATCAAAAGAACAGAACCAGATTATGTGCCACTAGCTGTAATCATCTGCAATAAAACCTATATTAACCTTCTTCTCCTCTGATAACTGGTCCTAAAGCATTCGGAAAAAACGATCATTTATCTTGAATACCTATTTGCATTTTGATAGCGTTTAATACAATCGATATTCGTTTAGAAAAAAGGAGCCATTTTGTGAAAATTGACCTTTTCGTTGATGGTATTCTAGATTGCGCACCCAGTACGAGGTACTAGGGACATTCCGTCTGGAAGGGACATAACCTCTTTATACCATTGCTATCACTAGCTTCATAAGGGTGTTCTTCCTCAAAATCTCATCGGACGTAAAATGGTAACATCCTAGTAAATATTTACCGTGGAAAAAGAAACATTTTATTCTGTATTTGATTTGAAGAGTGTCTTGAATGGAGAAATTGGAGTTGAAATTCTGAATTTTGACGTAGTAATGCCATTGAAGATTTGAACAGATAGATCCAACTGGCCAAGATTAAGCTGCTTCCTCGTGGGGTGAAAAAAGTATTTCCCTTCTAACTTCTCTTTTTACGCCAACTCTAGAGGAAATACAGACGATATTTCCATCCATAATGTACTCCATCACCAACAGAGCCAAAAATTACTTATAGCTCATACTTGGGTGGTGATAGAGATAATACTTTGTTATATCATGCTAGGGAGGCTAATATCAATCTTCGCTAATAAAATTGCCCGGAGAAGCTAATTAAGTTTTGGAGATCACAGATAATGGACCGACAATATTTTAAAGATATGAAAGATCTTAATAAAAGGATCGATCAACGGATTCGTAAATTTCCAAAAAAAATTTGCAGAATTGGTTGTAGTTCTTGTTGTAAGGTCAATCATGTCAGAATATTCGAAATTGAAAGAGAAAATATTTGTCATTGGATTGAACAAAAAATGCCAAGTGATCAAATAAAAGCAGTCCGAAACAATATGAACAAATGGTTTGATTGTTATGATGAGTGTGTCGAACAAATAAAAATTGATAATCCGTTATGGTTAGAGAAAGATCTTCCTTGTAAATTAACTGAAGGCACTGATTTACCTCAACTTAATTATATAGAAAACCAGCTAATTGAAAAAAATATTGACTGCCCCTACCTGGATAACGATTTATGTCTAATTTACTCAGTTAGACCACTTAGTTGTAGAATTTTCTTTGAAAAAGAAACGGTTGAGAATTGTAAAGCCAGAAAAAACATTCCTGAGAACATTCAAAAATCGAATTCAACAGTCCTTTTAGATTATATTAAAATTGCCAAAAAAAATCCTCAAATTACACAACCGTTTCATTGGTGGTTTTTGACATCTGCGACCCGGTCTGTTTTTATGCAACGGGAAATTCATCATTTCGGGGGAGATAAACTTCCAGGGATTGAAAATTTTAAAAACTTAAAATCTCTATCTGAGCTATGAATAAAATAATCAACATGATTATTCGGTCTTCAGTATTTAGATCTTTTTTTAACGGCCAGTTGTCACCCACTCAAACACATGAAATTCAAAATGAAATCCTAGCATTAGGAGTTTCATTATAGTTTCACTTAATTTGGGCCAGGTTTTTAGCTGAGTGCGGATCCGACGATTTATGATTGCGAGCCGCTACATTTAGTGATTTCATATCACATTTGGATTTTTTGTAACAGAGCCATATTATTTAAAAACAGTTGTTAATTCTTAATATCCATTAACCCAATAATCAACGCCATCACTACAATGGTATTTTATTGCGCTCGGTATCCTAATGACAGTTCTTTCAACTTTGCCATCATTCAGTTTATATTGTATATCTGTTCGACCCTGTGTTTTTTCGACTATGTTACACGTTTCGTTTTTTGGAAGGGTCGAACAGGATGAAATAAATATTAATAACATCGTAAATATTTTCATAAAATACCCATAGAATAATTTTGCATTTTTTAAAAAACGTTTCCCACAATATTAGCCTTTCGCTCCGAATAGGGTGAAATTACCCGCCGGAGTACCTTGCAGTCCTCCCAGACAGGGCGTAGTGGCCTATGTGAGTTAGAAAGACGATTGTGCACCAAACATAATTTGTAAACCTCATGTAAACCTAATTCATGGCTAAGAAACTGCAAAATATCGGGCAGTCGCTCCATTCTAGGCACTCTTAATTTTCTACAGTACCTTTTCTTTATATATCAGAATGGTAGCTGTCTTGTACATCCTTTCATGGTCCCTCCTTTTAGGTTTTTGATTGATTTATATTTGGAAATGCTTTGTATAAAATTTGATTGTAACAGCCGATTTGGATGATTTTGCCTGGTTCTGTCGCAAAAAACACGTTTTACTTAGAAGCTGAGATTTGATAGTGTTTTCTAATTTGAAAAGGAAGCGGAATGTCTCAATTGACCTTCAAAGGATCCCATTTTCCAAAATGTGTAATTCTACAAAGGGTTTACTGGTATCTCAGGTATGCTTTGAGCTACAGAGATATAGAGGAACTGATGGAAGAAAGAGGAGTTGAGGTTGATCATTCAACAATTCAGCGATGGGTTGTCAAATACACACCGCTCCTTGAGACTGAAATCAGAAAAAGGAAAAAAGCTGTTGGTACAAGCTGGAGAATGGACGAGACATACATAAAGATCAAAGGCATTTGGCATTATTTGTACAGAGCGGTCGATAAGGAAAATAACACGATTGATTTTCTATTAACTAAAAAGAGGGATAAAAAATCGGCTAAAAGATTTTTCACCAAAGCCATCAGTAACAATGGACTGCCGGAAAAAATCAATATCGACAAAAGTGGAGCGAACCTCGCGGCAATCAAGGATTATAATATCGAGTACAATACAACTATTGAAATTCAGCAGGTGAAATATCTCAACAATATAGTAGAACAAGATCATCGGGCCATCAAGAGGATTACGAGAGGAATGCTTGGTTCTAAGTCATTTCATTCCGCGTCAATCACGCTTAATGGAATTGAAATGGTTAGAATGATCAAAAAGAATCAGATAGGAACGGAGGATAAATCCGTCCAAAACGCAGCCAAAATATTTTACAGCTTGGCTGCGTAATTAGATCAAAATGAGGGAATATTTTTTAATATGATTTTTTTGCGACAGAACCACCGATAGTCATTGGATTTTTGGCTTTTTTTAGGTGTTGTTATGAATATCTTCCAGATCATCAATATAGCCTTGTAGTTTATCTAAGGCGTGTTGTTTTTGTTTTTGAGTCAATATATCATTCAGCTTAATCCAATAATCCATCCAGGTCACTTTTCTTTTTTCAATTTCTTCTTCGTTATCGGGTGAGCTAAATACACTTGGATTCATGAACCAGGCGGTTATGTATATTTTGATTTCCTCAGTTGTTTTTTTCTCATGTAACAGTTGAATGATTCGTTTTTGTGTTTCTATATTTTGTTCATCATGTTTGGAACGATCATGTCTTACAAACTTAACATTGGCTAATACCTTGCTTTCCTGGTTTTTAGTCAGATCTCCATACCAATCTTCCAATTGTTCAATGACTTTTTCTTTTCTATCTTTCAACCATTCTTCATCTGACTTACGAAGACGTTTCCTCCGGCGTTCTCTATTTTCTTCGAGTTGCTTTTGAAAATAGTTGATTTGCTCTGTTGTCAGTGATGAAAGAAATAAGGCAATATCATCTCCTGCTTTTTCATGAACCCTTATGCGCATCTCCGTATATTCATTTTCGATCCAGGGTAGGTTTTCTTCCGAAAAACCGTTTTGAACCTCTACTTTGACTTGTTTTAAGAAAGTAACAATACGTGGAATTTCCTCTTTTCTGTGCCAGGCATGTAGTTGATCTACTTTGATTTCCAGGAAATCTTCCTGATCGTCATTAATATCGAAATAAGAATCGATTTTATATTCGATATACCAATCGGTATAGTCATAAAAGAGACCTATTTGACTACATCCCACCAGTAGTAATGTGAGTAGGAAGACTTTTGCTAAAATAGAAAAAGATTTCATATTGTTTCCTGTATGTATTCTAAAATTAACATTATTAATGTCGACTATTTGAGTTAAATGCAACTTCACAACGGTGATCTAATATTATTAGGTCAATAGCTATTAATATTTACTATAACCTAAACATATTTAGTCATGTTGTAAAATTGTCGATGCTTTTTGGCGGATTATGGTTTCACCACCTATAAGTGCTGTAATTACACAGATAGTCGAAATAACAAATAAACTTAGTGCACTAATTTCCCATTTTAACTGCCAAAGCTTGTTAAAAAACAGATATGAAAGAATGTAAGATGCAGCTAGGCTTAAAAATATGGCGAAGAAAGTGGCCATGAAACCCAAAAAACCAAATTCAATGCTAATAATACTTCTGATGTCTTTAAAACTGGCACCCAGGATTTTTAATAGATTCATCTCTTTACCTCTTCTTAAGGCTTCATACCTGGCAATCGAGAAAACCACCATAATTCCGGTAAAAATTGATAAGTAGGCCATGAAATTGATGGCGAATACGACTTTATCGGCGATGCCCAATATTTGATCGACCAGTTCGGAAATATTTATCATAGAGATATTTGGAAATCTTTTTACAATTCCATTCTGTATTTTACTTTTATTACTGGAATTCATCTTCGGTATGGAAGCGATAAACGTTTTAGGCGCTTCATTCAGTACACCATTTTGAAATAAAATGTAAAAATTAGGTCTAAAACTATTCCAACGCACTTCTCTTAAATTGACGATTTTTGCCATAATAGTAATACCTTGAACATCAAACTCTAAAAGATCATCAATCTTCAAGTTGTCGTGTTCGGCAAAACCCTGTGCGATAGAAACTTCAGCAGGTTTTTGGGTTTCAAAATCATATATTTCTGTTGTTAAGGGCACACCTGATATAATTCTTTCCGATGCATCCAATTCCATTCGATATGATAAATTGCGCTCGCGGCGTCGGTTACGACGTCTTTCGTTTCCCTCATGATATGTTTCTGTAATTGATTGACCATTAACTTTTTCCAGTACACCGACTACCATTGGTGAAACATTGGATAATTTGACATCCTGATTTTTTAAGTAACTTTGTAGTGGTTCCAATTGTTCAGGCTGGATATCGATCAGAAAAAAACTCGGTAATGACAATCCGCTGGGGCGACTTATTTCTTCCTGCAATCCATTTTGAAGTTGGGGAATAATATTAATCAAGAATGCGCCAAGGGCGATTGCGATGAAACAAGAAAATGTGGAAGCCTTATTTCGATAAAGGTTCCTGAAGGCGATTCGTAAAAAAGTATTTGTGGAATTGGATAAAAGCTTACAGATATAGAAAAATAATATTCCAAAAACACTTAAAATAATACTGACACCGATAAATCCACCGAGGAATATTGATCCTCGTTCAAATGAATTCGTTTGCTGAACAGCTAATAACCAAAACAATAAAATGGCTGGAAAAAAGCTGACAATTCGTAAAACAGAATATTTAGTATCTTGTTTGGTTTGTGAGTGTCCGTTTTGCAATAATGTTAATGGTTTTAAGCGATGAATATTGATTATGGTCGGAATGCAAAAAACCAAACATCCCAAAGCACCCAGTATAAAAGTACGTGCTATGATAGTAGCTCCAATTGTAACGTCAAGGTCGCTGGGGATAATTCCCCTTAGTATGAAGGGCAGGATGGGGAGGAAAAATATAGATGTCAATAATGATAATAAAGAAGCGAGCATTCCTAAAAAAGCAATCTGGGTAATAAAAACGAGATAAGTTTGATAGCGACTGGCCCCCAAACTCATCAAGATAGCAATTTCACGCTGTTTTTTTCGGAAGTAATTCCTAAAAAGATAACCAGCCCCAATCCCAGCCAAGAAAAGTGCGATAATTCCGATTAAGCCCATGTAGCTGGTGAAATGTGTGATAATACGGTTTAGGTTTCTATTGACCCGTTCGGTTCCCATTACCCTAAATGGTCGTACATCATCTTTAAAAGTAATTTTTGCTGTCTCGGTTAACTCGGTAATCAAGGATTTTACATTTGTATTTAAGGGAAATCGAAAATATCTCTGATAGGCGATTCGACTGCCGAAATCTAATAAACCGGTATCCTTTAATTGATTCATTCCAACATAAATTCTAGGCGCGATACCAATATTTGTGACCGTTGTTAATCGATCTTTGGCAACATAATCATTCAAAATAAATTCTTTTTTGCCTATCTTTACTTTACTCCCAATTTGCAGTTGCATTGATTGGGCTGTATCTTTGGTCATCCACGCGCCAGGCTGCCCGTGAAGTTTCTGTGAGATATTGTTAACTGAGTCAGAGCCTGAATTTTCCAAAGCAAATTGTCCATACAATGGAAAAGCACTATCAATTGCATATACTTCGGCTAAACGGGTATGCTGATCATGAGCTAGCATACTATAAAAAGTAATAACACGGGATTCTTGCTTGTCTGGTCCCAACACCTGATCAACGATTTCAATTGCTTCTTTTTTTAACGGACGATTGGAATAGACCACCATGTCCGCTGTTAGTAACTCTTTCAGGTTAATTTGAAAATGATTATGTAAAGAAACACTGAATGAACTCAGTACAATAAATCCAATTAGCCCAATACTTAAATTTAATATAAAGAATATGCTAAAGGATTTGTTATTTTTCAATTCCTTAAAAGCAAGTTTAATCCAGGTTTTCATATAATTGCCCTTCTTTCAGCTGTAATTGCCTTTCGCAATGATTTGCCAATCTTAGATTATGTGTTACGACGACTAGTGTCATATTGATAGATTCCACGAGATTAAAAAGTAATTCTTCTATTTGATAGGCCGTTTTATTATCGAGGTTGCCGGTTGGTTCATCCGCCAGTAGGATTGAAGGCTGGATCCCCATTGCCCGTGCAATTGCGACCCGTTGGCATTCACCACCACTTAGAACAGCTGGTAAAAACGTTTTTTTATCGGATAATCCGACTTGCTCTAAGACTTCGTTGGTTCTTTCTGAGATGTTTGGAGCATTTAAAATCTCCAAAGGGAGGCGAACATTTTCTTTTACAGATAAGTGCGGCATTAAATGAAATTGCTGAAAAACGATTCCAATTTTCTGGGAACGATATTTTGATAATTTATCTTCACTCAGCTGGCTTAGATCTTGGCCATCTAAAATGATTGACCCAGAATCGATTGAATCTAAACCTGCAATTAACGATAAAAGAGTCGTCTTACCGCTGCCAGAAGGGCCAACAATTGAAATTGTTTCCCCTTTTTTAACGTTAAAATTTATATTTTTTATTACATCAACTGGTTTATTATCTGTCTGGACATATGATTTAGTAATATTGTTAACTTGAAGAATCATAATAATTGACTATTCCCTTGCAAGATTATAAAAAACACAATTTCATCTTAATTTTGTAAACGCAGGCATTCTATGCTTCAACAAATTCTGGTTTTTTCTTTGGAAACAATCGTTCAAAAACCATATATAAAACCGGGATGAAAATCAGGGTGATCAAAGTCGAACTGGTTAGTCCCCCGATCACTGCTCTGGCCAAGGAAGCCTGAGTTTCACTTCCCTCCATAATCCCCAAGGAAAGCGGTAACATACCTAAAGAAGTGGTGAGCGCTGTCATGACTATCGGACGTAGACGTCTGGTACCAGCTTCGATAATAGCCTGTTCCACTGGCATTCCATCACGATCTCGCAGCAAATTGATGTGATCCACAAGGAGAATGGCATTATTCACCACAATACCCGCCAACATGATACAACCGATAAAGGATTGAACATTAAAGGTGGTTCCTGTTAAAAATAACATTAACACGACGCCCACTGATGCCAGGGGAACGGAAAAAAGAACCAACAATGGATCTCGTAACGATTCATAAAGACAGGCCAATACCATGTAAACAAGAATAATGGCCAGCAGGATTCCCACCATCAGTTCACGAAAGGCTTCCTGTTGCGCTTCGTAGTCTCCGGCATAAACAATACTGAAATCTTTCGGAATGACCACCTCTTTCAAACTTTCCCTGATATCGGCGAGAACAGTGTTCATATCCCGATCACTGATATTGACAGATACAGTGACTGTTCTTTCCTGATCTTTTCTTCTAATCTCAAGAGGAGTTGTTTTTGAAGTGATGAAAACGACATTTTTCATAGTGATGGGTTCATTGTTTTTATTAACAACTGTAAGATCTAAAACATCTTCGAGATTCATTTGGTCGGTGTCTTTAATTTTAACCAGAATGTCGAACTCTCTTCCTGCGTTCCTAAAGGTTCCACTATTGGTGCCAGAAATAATGGTTTGTAGATTATCAGCGATATCTGATACATTCAAATTTAATTGGGCGGCTCTGGCCCGGTCTACCATGATCCTTTGCTCGGTTCGACCCGCCTCCAGGCTGAGGCGCACATCGGTGACACCCGGAATATCATTTATCTTTTCCTTTATGGTTCCAGCCAGTAATCTAGCCCTTTCTAGATCAAATCCCTTTATGTCAATTTGAATACGCTCGGTATTTCCCCCTGAAATCAATCTAAAAATAAACAACCCTTGTCCCGCTCTGGTCCTCACTTGTAAACCTGGAATTCCCATGAGTTTTCTTCTGAGATCGTTGGCAATCTGATCACTGCTTCTGGATCTTTCGATCAGGGGTTTCAAAGTAATCTGAATTCTCCCACTGTGTGATCCACCATGCCAGGAGGATGAGCCCAAACGCACAACAACATTTTCCAACTCCGGGACGGATTCATTAATAATCTTTTCAACCGTTTGGTATTTTTCCTCCAAAACTTCCAAACGAGTTCCCACCTCCATTTCAATATTGACTCTAACCTGCCCTTCATCGGCTGAGGGCATATACTCAACTCCAATAAATGGTATCAAGGCCATACTGAGAATCAACAATGCAACGGTAAAAAGAACTGTCATTATTTTATGTTTGAGCACAAATATTAAGAGTTGCTGATACCCCAGAATAATCGATTCTCCGATAGTTTTTTGACCATTTCCGTTTTCCTGATTCGCGCTCACAATCCTTTTTTTCACTTTCAATTTAGGCATTTTGGATATCAGCATGGGAATAACTGTCAAAGCCGCTCCAAGTGAGCACAAAAGCGCGAAACTGATGACATAGGCCAATTGTTTGAACATAATACCAGTCATCCCCCGAATAAAAATCAATGGCAGGAAAATAACCAGCGTTGTCAATGTACTGGCAATAATGGCGGATGTAACTTCTCCACTACCATTAATGGCGGCAACCTTCATAGGCTGTCCGGTCTTTTGTAATCGGAATATATTTTCCAATACCACTATGGAATTATCCACAATCATGCCCACGCCTATGGCCAATCCCCCAAGTGTCATTAAATTCAAGGTAAATCCTGAAAAATACATAAAAACAAAAGTTCCTATGATTGAAATAGGAATGGCCGTGCTGATAATGGCCGTGCTGCGAAAACTCCTGAGAAAAACAATAAACACCAAAACCGCCAAAAGTCCTCCAATACCAGCCATGGATTCCACATTTCCAATTGAAGTTTCAATATACTTGGCCGTATTGACTAATGGGATAAGGTCAAGTTGTGGGATATCTGCGTTAATGCGCTCCAGTTCCTTCAGCGTCTCTTTGGCGACATCTACCGTGTTAGCCAGGGATTGTTTTTGAACGGAAATTTGTATACCTGGTTTTCCGTTAATTTTTATCACCTGGTAGCTTTTTTTATGTGTGGATACAATATCCGCAATTTCCTTCAGTTGAATGGAAACACCGTCACGAACTGCTACAACAGTATCATTTAATTCATTCAAGTTTCGATACTCACCGGAAGTACTGACCATCAGTTCATAGTTGCCTTTTCTTAAGACACCTGTAGGCACCGAAACATTTTGCGATTTAATACTGGAAATAATCTGACTGATCGGTAAGCCCAAAGCTTTTAACTTTTCGGCAAATACCAGCACCTGGATTTCTTGTTCCTGACCACCCCAGACATCGACTGCGGCCACGCCGGGAACGCGTTCAATCCGGTAACTGATTTGTTCTTCTACGATTTTTCTAACTTCTATGGGATCCAAATTGCTGGTAACACCTAAAATGAGAATAGGAAATTGGGAAAGATCAAATTTTCTCAAGGTTGGTTTCCCCGCGTCAGTGGGCAGTCGATTAGCGATTCGATCCAATCGGTCACGAATATCATTGGCTGCTTCATCCAGGTTGGTACCCCAGATAAATGAGACTCTGACGTTGCTACTTCTATCGGACGAGGTGGATTCGACTTCCTGTACGCCCGGTACAGCGCTCACCGCCTGTTCAATCGGGCGTGTAATTAAGTCCTCTATTTGTTCGGGACCAGCATTATCATATTCAGTGGACACAGAAAGTGACGGGTAGGTGATTTCCGGCATCAAATCAACAGGTAGACGATTTAGCGCCACACCACCCAGGATCATAATAATCAAAGTCACCATGGTCGTAAAAACCGGACGGTTGACCGAAAAGCGGGATATGTTCATAGGCTATGGTTTTTTCTGTTCGGGTTTAGCTTTTAATCTCGGTTTTTTAATATTTTCTTTTACACTATCTTTTCCTGGAATACTGACAATTGAACCATCTTCAAGCAAATGATGCCCCAGCGTAATCACCGACCCTTGCAATGACGGTGAAACAATTTCAATAAATTCATTCTGCGTAAATCCCTGTATTATTTTTATAAAATTAACTTTTTCATCAGCAGCATCCAATAAAAAAACACCCATATCATTTTCCCTTTTCACTAGGGCGCTGATTGGGACAACGGTAGCATCTGGATGAACGCTAAACCTAATAGATGCTCGAATAAACAAACCGGGTTTGAGTAGCCCGTCTTCATTGGGGATTTCCAGATCGATTTGCGCTTCACGACTTTTTTCTTTGATAATGGGGGCTATTCTGACCACAAACCCCTTAAATTTCCTTTCTGGAAGCGCGTCTACCGTGATTTCAGCAGCTTGGCCTAAACGTATTTTAAAATAATCCATTTCAGTTACATGAATCATCCCCACCATGGAGGAGATATCCAACACAGACACAATAGGTGACGTTGATCCAACCAAGGCGCCTTCATCCATAAAGCGTTCGCCGATAACCAAATTCGATCTATTTTTACTCCAGATATTACTTATTGTTGTATAGGAAAGGCGTATGCGACTGGATTCAAGGGCGGCGTTTTTCTCTTCCAGTTGGGCTTTGGCTACCCGGCGGTTTGATACTCGTGTGGCATAGTTCGCTTTAGCCTTATCTAATGCTGGTTTAGCAATTAATTTTTTTTCATGAAGCGTCTGCTCTCGCTCTAATTCTAGTTTAGCTAAACTAACTTGATCTTCTGATGCTTCTAAATTGGCTTTGGCGACTTCCAAATATGCTTGCGCCTGTTGAAATTGCTGTTTATATTCATCGTCATCCAAAACCGCTATTACCTGTTGCGGTTTAAGCTGATCTCCGACATTCACCAATAAACTTTTCAACCGTCCGGCAACTTTTGATGCGACTAAAAATAAAGATTTCGCTTGCAAAGTTCCTGTAAAGTTTCCAATTTCTTGAATTTCCATGGTTTGAATCGGTGCGATTTCCACAGCTACCCGCGGTTGTTCTCGCACTCTTCCGATTTCCGAAACTTTTTCAGTATAGGCGCCATAGACCAACCAACTAATAAATCCTAAAATTGACAACGCGGCTAAAACGATTATTTTTTTCTTCATATATTACTTATGTTTGTTGTGATCGTTATTTCATCAATTTTGAAATAGAAAAAATCATTAATCCAACTGCACATCTTCAATGTTTTTAAAACTGGTTAACGATAGACATCATTGACGATAAGAACGTTCAATGATGCTAATGTACTTCATCTTTCTGGAATCTCAGCATTATCTTCGTCAAAGTTGCCTGTGTTCTTTACCCCGATGTGACAAGCTGGACAATTAGTGCTGTTTTTAATGGATTGCCGATCATAAACGTCTTTAGTGATCTTATGATGTTTGCGTTTGATAATCTTAGAACCAAAAACACTTAGCGGAGTCTGGTCATCAGCTATTCCGTCCAATATTTTTACTGATGTACTCGAATATGTCACTTCAGCAGCATGATCAACCAGGTATTTTTCAATTTTTTGAGTAAGATAAATAGGTAACTCCACTTTTTCTCCAAAATGAGTATTAAGCTTTGTCATAATCGCTCTCCATGATTTACTGGGCAGTAGACCCGGTGGATATAACCAATGACAATCACCACCACAATACTGTTTGGTTTCTTTATCATTGGTCAACGGTACTTCTGAAGGCATCATCAGCACAGTAAAGAATCCCAAATTTCTCTCATATTTATAATTATCTGCAGCGTAGGTATTTGAAATCGCGTTTGATATGAGCAATATAATATAGCCTAGAACGATCGCATATTTTCTATATCTCATGTTTTCTTTTCCTTTTGTAGATGGTTATACTATAAAAGACTAGATTTAAAGCTACTGATCTATTCGTTCTTAGAGTTTCAAATTTCTCTCTTCATTTCTTCTCTACAATGTGAAAATTCGTAATAAAATGTAACGCCTTTATACTTCCATAATATAAAACATATTCAATATCTAATCATGATCGTTGTCATCATGGTCATCGTTATCGTCAGAATGTTTTTTATTTTTATCTCGATCTTTTTTTGAATTCCGCTTCTTTGGCTTTCGATCATTATTATATTTTTTGGAATCCCTCTCAGAATTAGAATGGCTTTTTTCTGTTTTCAAATCTCGTTTCGCTTCATCCTCATCTCCACTGCGATGACATTTTACGCAATCAATATAATCTCGAATACCTTCTTTAACATGTTCACGTTCAATTTTCTGTGGTGAGTGCTCATGGCAATTATAGCAGGTGTATTCAATGTAATTAGAGTTTGGGTGGCAGGTAGTACAATCTGCTTGATGGTCTCTATCAAATTTAAAATAGGCACTATGGTCGATTTCGGTGGAAGCCCAATTGGTTGTTTTGTGGCATTGGGCACAATCCATTCCGGACTTTTCGTGCATTACGTTCGTTGGACGCTGATGGCATTCAACACAGTTATTAACGTTTTTAAGTCCAAGCATTTCATGAGAGAATTGAATTGCTTGATTAGATGTCAATCGCCCCTGATGCTCTTTATGGCAGGTAGTACATGTATCAGGCTTGAGTTTGCTATGAAAGGAAAGTTTCTTTTTTTCCTGCCCGATATTTTGTTTGTTCACTTGAATGATGCCTATTTTTTCAGGAGCATGACATAGCGTACACTTTTGACCGGAGGCACCTTGAAATGTGTCGTGACAATTCGAACAGTTTTCTTCAAGATGTCCATGCTTTTTCAAAAGATTACCGGGACTAATGGCTTTATTCGGAAATAAATATATGAGCCATCCTGTTATAGCTATAATAACCAGAACGATTGAGGATACTTTAATCATTGAAACCAGCTCCAGAACATCATTATAGTTGTGATGTGCAATGCTACCGATATACTGAAAAGCAGGGTAATTGGTTTATGAACCAATCTCCATTTGGTCATGGCTTTGACAGTTAAAGCATCCAAAAAGGCCTTTTTTTCAATCTGTTCTTCTGAATATCCTTGATTAAGCAGATACTCGTACTTGATTCTTAATGTATTTTTAGCATCATTCAATAGATACCTCCCAACCAATCCGCTGATTACGACGAAAAGCATCAAAATAAACGCTGACCATGGTAACACCGCGTTGAAATGAATCCCTGCGTGAACCATAATTAACAGAGTACCTATCCAAGCCAGGTAGACATGAAGAGACAACAACATTTTCAGCGAGCCAACCTCAATTATCCTGCGCTTTCTTGCTGAGTAGATGAATGAGAATGCTAATATAAAAATACCAGGTATTCCGAGATACTTTCCAATCCAGACCAGATTCAATTGGTGCAAAAGGTAGTCTATACTGACAACAGAAAAGATAAGTAAAACAAACCAACAAATAAAAGGCAGGATATCTTTTAGAATAACTGAATTTTTCAATTGGGATATTTTGTTTAATTGTTCATTTTCTTTAACTGGTTGAAACCATCTCATTTTTAACAGATCTGTAAATTTTGAAGTGATTTCGTTACTACTTGATGGGGTTTTTCGTTTAAACGGTGGTTGTAATTTTTGGACCTTAGGGCCTTTCTTTTCCGCAATGCTCCAGTTAAATTGTCTAGGCTCTTCAAGTTCCTCTTCCTCCTTGCACTTTTTCAAACCCTCCCAGTAACCCCACGCAAAGGTCTTATCCCATTTAGGTAATGATTTTCTGTTGAGATTCCATTTTTTTCTATTCTGGCTTTCATACATTTCATTTTCTTTTGGTTTGATAAAAAGGATGCCAGATTCTATAACACATTGGCCACTTTCTACTCTATTTGCCTCCCTGTATGTTTGCCATTTAATTTTACCGTCTAAATTAATATTGATTCTAAATTTTCCCAAGCAACAATCACCAAAACCAAGTTCCTTTTTAGGTTCTAATCTGATAACATTTTTCTTGGATTGCTGTTGACTTAAATTATTTACTACAGTCTTCTCTTCAATCACATTTTGTATATTTACCTTAAGGCAATAGTACTTGGTTTTATCCCAAAAAGGTGATTTTTCCAAGTGTTCTTGGAACTCCATTATCAAATAACCAGGCTCCTGATGATCCCATTGTTCAATAACCAGAATATTTCCGATAATATTACACCGTCCACTTCTCTGCTCGCCTAAAGCGATATGGCTCTCCCAGACAAATAAAGACTCATCATACTCAGTAATTAAAAATTCGCCTAATCTATATGTTTTCTTTTCCATTTAGTTTTTAA
The DNA here is from genome assembly GCA_018657625.1 of Deltaproteobacteria bacterium. Lineage (GTDB taxonomy): Bacteria > SAR324 > SAR324 > XYD2-FULL-50-16 > XYD2-FULL-50-16 > JABHWU01. Next base: position 30,894 of record JABHWU010000086.1, read on the forward strand.
TAAGACGCCATCCCAAATGCTATACGCTCCCTCTTTGGTTGATAGTCCAGTCTATCTAACCGAATAAATTTGTTTCGTAAATATAGGAAACGTCATATCTTAAGTCAATGTTTTTTACATTTGGTTACACTTAAGTACAAACGCTGCTAGCTATTTTCTCACCTGTTCGTTAAAAAACTAAGTTAGTGTTTCCACATTATGATATTGGTAGACCTTACATCTGCCAACCTCTTCATTCTATGCACTCAAATAAGGATTTCTGCACAAAATAGAGATCACGTTCAATTATCAATTCAAAAGGTCTTTCGATACTCTCCAATTCAGCAAGAGATGTGCACCCAAGCTCATTTTTCGTTAAATCTTGCACCTAGCAAAAAGCACGCTTCTCCACTGGATCATATTCAGTGAGAAACCAGTTAGACTTCCACAAAAGTATGCCTATTTTTTGATATAATTAAATATTGAGGTTTGCTGGTATAAGGTGTATTATGCATACAGCATAGATCTGATGAGACTTCACATCAAAAATTAATGTGCAAAAAACCTTCGTTTTAGGCACCGTTAATTTATACAAGAAAATCTCAAACGTTTTTAAATTTTACCACTATATTTCTGTTTTTGATTATAAGGTGTTTTATCAGTTTAAACTTTTAAATAATAGTTTAAACTAACCATAGTAATATTATAATAACAGTATATTAAAGCCACAACCTCCAAGATGCTTTACTTTTAGTTTAATATTTTATTTAATATACAGAAAATAGATTAAACTAAATTAGCAACTTTTCGGAGACATAAAAATGGTTAAGAAATCAGCCAAAGGCATCTCAAAAAAAGTCGACCCGATTACTGAATTAAAAGATATTAAATCAATTAAGAAATGTTTAAATGATAATCCCAGAGATCTGTGCCTTTTCACAATCGGTATAAACACTAATCTCAGAGCAAGCGATTTAGTTAGAATAAAAGTTGGAATGGTCAAAGATTTAAAACCTGGAGAAGAGTTAGTCCTAACTGAAAAAAAGACCCAAAAAGAACGCAGGATAACATTAAATAAAGACTGCATCGATACTATTCAAAACTTAATCAAATCATTTAAGAAAGCCAGGAAAGATGATTCTCAGCTATTTAAAGGTCGGGAATGAGACATCAAACCAATAGGTGTTAATTACCTGGTGAATAAGTGGGCAAAAATTATCAATCTGAAAGGAAAATATGGAAGCCATTCTCTTAGGAAGACGTTTGGGTATCATATGAGAGTTCAACATAAAGTTTCGATCCCTATCCTCATGCAGATATTTAATCACCATTCACAGAAACAAACGTTAGATTATCTTTGTGTACAGCCAGATGAAATCAAAGAAGTCTATATGCTGGGTGTTGGTTAATATTTAATTGACTTTAAACACATTTGGTAGTCAAATAACGGCCACCTCCACCATTCAACTACCAAATTAGGCATATTATTTATTACACCTGCCCCGTAACCTTTTAAAATCAACTATCCTGTAGTTTTGATTTAAATTTTCTTAAAAAATCCTATTTCCTGTTATTTCCTCTTTTCTCATTCTAATAGGCTACAGGAACTGCCATTTACTACCATATTTGCTACCGGATTTTTGCGCTGTGTGAGATATGGGAAGGTGTGGATACCGGTGATGATTATAGGTCTGCATTTTAAAATCTCCACAAAAAAAACCAGAATACAAAAAAACCGGATCAGCAAATACTAATCCGGTTTGTACAAAAGTTTATTTTTGAATTGCAAAGTAACCAACGAACCATCATCGATTACTTTGATTTTGAGATGTATTGAAATTATTAAAACCCCGACCCTGGCCTTTATTTCCTTGTCCATAGCCTTTTGAATTACCGTTACCCATTTTGTTCATCCGCCCATATTCCATTTTCCCTTGTCCTTTTGCAAAGGAAGCATTCGAAGGTCTTCCCATATACTGTTGACGTTCTTCAAAGGTCATGGATTGAATCTGTTTTTGCCATTCACTTCGGAATTCATTTCTTTCTTCAATCGTGGCATTATATAATGTCCCTCTGATATTTGCTAATTCATCAATACTCATTGAAGAATAATCACTGGCGAATAAAGGTGTACTGCTTAGTCCGATTAAAAGTGCTGCAATTCCAAGTTTTTTAGTTAATTTCATTTCTTTCTCCTACGCTGTGTTTTGGTATATGAGAGAACTAAGTGTTCTCTTTCTTTTAAATTAACTTCAGAATAGGCTGGGAAATTGAAGAGAATATGTAGAAATTATGTGGACTATATCGCTCACCAAAACTGAACCATAAATACTCAGTTAAATTGAACCACCCAAGTATATCTTCTTCTATCTTCTTCATTTAATTTTCTTGTCTCATTTTCTTCGTTAAATTTTCTTA
>JABHWU010000088.1 GCA_018657625.1 Deltaproteobacteria bacterium
CACTGAGGGGCTGGCTGGTTTGACGATATTGAACACCCATAAATATTAAAGAACCTGCAATCAAAATGGATGAAACCAGAATGGTAACTATCAAAGCCTTTAGGCTGTTTCCTTGGCTCATATTTACTCCTTCAGAGATTAGCAGCAGATGGCAAAAAAAAAAAAAATACTTTCCATTTAAGATGTCGGCACCGTTTTACCGGATCGGTATTTCTTTAAGGCCAGATCTAATAATTTTGTGAACTCATCTTGTGTGCTAATTCCAGCTGTTTTAATTAACACTTTATCATCCGGGGATAAAACTATATATAGTGGCAGAGCAATCGTTTTAAACCGATCAATTTGAAGTTTTTGATTTTGTTCGGCATTTTCCCCACCATCAGTGAACAATCGCAGTAAAACAAATTCGGTTTCTAACCTGTCCTTTATACCAGGTTGTATAAACACATTTATTTCCATCCAGCGGCAATTAACACAAGTATAACCGGTAAAATCTACAAAAATTGGTTTTTGTTCTTTTTTGGCAACTTCAAGAGCCTGATCAATACCTGCCAGCCAATTCAAATCATCACCGATAACAGAGGTACTATATATATTCCCCTGGGAATTTTGACCAACAATTGTCTGAGATTTCAGGGTTATCGGCAGGTATGATTCAGTCCAGCCATCCAATTTCTTTCCGGTTACACCGGACGCAAAATAAATCGCTATAAACAAGAAGCTGAAACCGGAAACAAATCGAACTGACCGCTGGGTCTTGGACTTCATACTTTTGATCGGCATCCATCCAACTGCAGTTACAGCCATCCCAACGAGCAATATCACCCAAAAACCCAGTACTATTGTCCTGTTAAATAACCCCCATCCCAATAATAAATCTGCATTACTGAGAAACTTAAAAACTGCCATTAATTCAATCAATCCCAGGATAAATTTTAGCTTGACCATCCAGGGACCACTTTTTCCATAAAATGAATTTATCCATTTAGGGAAAAGCGCTAACAATAAAAAAGGAAAGGCAAAGACTGAAGCAAAAACGATCATACCGATGATAGGCCATAACCATTCTCCCTGGGAGGCGGCGATCAAAAGTGTCCCGACAAATTGGACGGTACATGTAAAAGCCGTCAGGGAAAAAGCAACACCCATTAGGCTGACACTGAACCATCCACTTTTCTTTCTGGACAAGGAATCTATACTTTGGGTCAAACGCAATGGTAGGCGTAATTCAAATAAGCCCATTAGACTCAAAGCAAAAATAGTAAACAGGCCAGCAATCATCAGATTTGTCCAGGGAGAAGTTGCCAGTTGAACAGCACCGGCTGCACCCAGGACAGCTGTTAATATTAATCCTAAACCAGAGAAGCTGATTATAATTCCCAAGGAAAATATTACTGCTAAACTTACTACACTACTTTGTTTATCCTGTGCCTGTTTTGAAAAATATGAAATCGTGATAGGAATCATAGGAAAGACGCAGGGAGTTAACCATGCCAAAGCTCCCATTACCATTGCTAATAGTATAAATGACCACAGCCCCATAGATAATGCACTGTCCAGGCTATCTACTCCTGGTAAACGAAATGCACTATCCGGAAGCTTGTCAATAGTACGATTAGCAAAAGAATACTCACTACGAACGGGAAGGTCTTCTAACCTGATCGTCACAATCAATGGTACCTTCTGCTGCAACAGACATATTCGGTCATTGCAAACCTGATAAGTGAGTTGCCCTTTAATGGTATAATCTTCAAGGGGAAACTGATCCGGAATCTTAAAATTCTGATAAAAGTTTGCTTGATTTTCATGAAATCCAAGTACACCACCAATCACCGAATCAAATTCAACAATTGGATTTGTTTCATAGGTCGGCCCTTTTTTTATTAACTGACTATCAAACCAGGTAATATCTGTTGGTGGAATCAGCTCCTCTTCTGAAGGAATTATGGAGTAGATATGCCAACCTTTTTCAATTGTGGCTGTAATTTCAACTCTGATGTCCTCCCCTGGACGTGTGGTACCAGGTAAAACTTCTGTAGAAAAAGAAATTGGGTCCGGGTTGAAATTCTCATCCTCGGAGTCACCAAGAGACTGAGACCAACCTAATTGATTTTGCAAAGTGATCAAAAACAATATGAAGATAAGAACCTTGATATAAACAAATCGTTTCATAATAGACCGCTATTGACTAAAAGTTTTTCGAAGGAATCGCATAATTGCATCCAGTTGGTTTTGGCTCAATGTATTCTCAAATGCCGGCATTTCAGCAGACTTTCCAGAGTTCTTGCCACCTGTTTTAATAATGGTTTTAAGATCATTAATCTTAGATTCAGAGGACAATTCAATCCGATTAAAATTTGCTGGTTTTTTGACCAGGCTAAAAGCATTTGGCCCATCTCCTTTGCCACTCTCCCCGTGGCAAAAGGAACAAAACCGTTGATAGAGAACCACTCCTTTATCAATTTTAAAGGAAGGCAGTTCCTTAAATAAAAATGGTATCTCTACTGGTTTTGGTTTAGCGATAACGATCAGTGGTATGAAACAAAAAATACCAATTAAAACTAATTTCAATAGCTTTCGAAAGTGCAGTTCACTATTGATCATCTCTGCTCCTTTTTTTGCTTTAGTGTTTGCAAAAAAGCAGTAATATTATTTATTTCTTCTACCTTTAGATCTAGCACGGGTTCCCGAGCAGTGGGTTCATACCGATGGACATTTTCCAATCGGGCTAACATCCATTTTCGTGCTAAGCGATCGCCGACAGTATCTAAAGCCGAACCATAATAACCACCTTTAGCACCAATGCTGTGGCAGGATTGACAAGTGTATTTCTCAAAATACAGCGCTTTTCCAATACTTATATTTCCTTTTTTATCAGGAATCTGATGCCAGTCGATTTTTTCGTCCCTTAAGGCCAGGCTGATATAATTAGCTAATAAATCACTTTCTGTTTCCGACAAATTAAACCGTGGCATTCTTTCAGTTAAATAGGGTCGAATAGCATAAGGTTTTTTTAAAAAAGATCGCAACCAGTTAAGTTGAACTTTACTTCCTTCTGCAGTCAAATCGGGTCCCAGGTCGGAACCAACCTCCCTGACTTTATGGCAACTGAGACATCGATATTTATCAAATAATTCACCCACCGGTCCCTGAGGAAGATGGTGATCTTTTATTTTTGGTTTCACTCGATACTTCTCTGGAATTTTCTGACTTTTTCCCATTAGAGCCATTGTCATTTGCCCAATTTCTTCGGTTTTAAGATCATAAAAAGGCATGATCAAGTTTTTTCCAAATAGTTTCGAATTCTGCAATTTTGTGGTGATAAAATCATATTTGTTTTTGGGAATGGTGGAATCTCCAAATCCCAGACGGTCTATTTCCAAATCTGCCATATTTGCTAGTGATGATGCAAAATTGCCGGATTTTTCAATGCCCTGCATACGGTGGCAATTCAAACAACCACGATTGATAAATAGATTTCGGCCTCTGATTTCACTGCCTTTTAAATCAGCTGTTGATCTTTGTTGATTAACCTCCGTAATTTTAACTAAATCTTCCTCACTCTCATCAATTAAATATTCGACCAGATTAAATACTTCATCCGTAGTGAGGCTGAAATGTGGCATAATTGTGTTGTTATCCCATCGTTGTGGATTTAATATCCAGGACCTTAACCAGTTTCGATTTGTTTTCTGTGTAATTCGTCCCAGCTCTGGTGCCAGGTCTCCACCTCTCCCATTTAGTTGATGACAACTCAAACACCTTAATGTTGAAAAAGAGCGTCGACCATTTTCCAACCGTTCATCCAGTTCATCCACTTCAATGGCCTCTATATCAATACTTCCTGTGGTATTTCCTCCGGTTAAAAAAGTCCTTAAATAATCTGGTTCTTTTACTAACAACAGATAATCAGTTAACGACTGTATTTCATTCTTTGTTAATAAAAAGTCCGGCATTTTTGCGTTGCTATCATAGGCAACCGGGTGATTTAACCAGTTTTTTATCCAGCTTGGATTTACTTTTCCACCAACATTGGAAAGATCAGGGGCGGGGGTACTCAAATCAGGTAATTCTTTTAACTGATGACACCCTTCACAGTTGTAGAGATCTATTAATCTATTTCCAGCTGCCAGGGTTGGCGTTGTACTATTGATTTCTGATCCGTGACATTTACCACAACTCCCTTCCACCAAATTCAAGGGTAGCAAATTTTTATGCGCATTCGGTAATCGTGTCGCAAAACCATCACCGTTATGACAGGTTGTGCAACCCAGTTGAGAAAATTTATGGGGTGAAATATCAGGGTGTTGGTTAAGAGGAGATTGTGCCGGCGCATCCTCGTTATTAACGCCCAGGTGACAAGAGCGACAACGGTCGATCAAGTTTAAGTCAGGGTTCCAATCCTGACGTATTCCTATAGCAATCTCACGATCTGAAATCAGTTCACTTGTCGATTGATTGGTGAGCACCTTTCGATAGGTTTCCTGATGAGTTTTCCATTCCGGATTGGTCTCAAAATAAAAAAGCACTACCGCAAACACAAATGTGCTTATAGACACCAAAAAGAATAGGACATTCAGGTGTTTCATGATCCGAATTTCAAAAACAGATCCATAACAATATAAACCGTGACCTTGATTGTGACCAGAAACAAAGTTCCGGCTGTAAAATAAGCGATAAATAATCGAAACCAGCCAAACTGGATTATTTCCTGATCAATTTTTCGCCTCCTGATTAAAAATGCACTAATCAGGAATATGAAAATCGTCAAAGGATAAACCCAGGTTAGATCTGTGATTCCCGGGGCTTCGTTGCCACTAATTGTCATAAAAGGAAGTTGCCAATCCCAGTTCGGCCCTCTGAACTCCATTCCTATCAACGTTAATACGACCCAGAGCACTAATCCCAATGTAAAAGTAGCGCTTATCGCAAAACTCCAGAGGAAAACGGCACTTCCGTTTCGGTCTGTTTTTTTATCCAGATATGGCAAAATCATCAGAGCCAGGATAATCAATGTGGGAATTGCAATACCAGCCACCCAGGGAGAAAAATAAACCAGAAGCTCCTGCAATCCTAAAAAATACCAGGGTGCTTTAGAAGGATTGGTCGAAAATGAGGGGTCTGCAACACTTTCCAGGGGTGCATTGAAAAGCATTGAAATAATCCCTAATCCCAGCATTGCAATTAAGACAGCCAGGAATTCCCTATAAACCAGATCAGGCCATACAGGAACTTTTTCAGAATTGTTGGATTTTAAAGTTTCCATAAAAACCTTTATAAAGGCCCTTTTACCTGGTTGTCTTTTCGAACTCTCCAGAAATGAAATAGCATAAATCCCATCAGTATTAAAGGTAATGCCAATACATGCAGCACATAAAATCTCAAGAGGGCATTTTGCCCAACGCTATATCCGCCCAGGATAAAAAAACGGACATCGGAGGCGCCATCAACAATAGATAAGGGACCTTTGGCACCGATAACAGGCATATAAGATAACATATTCGTACCAACTGTAATGGCCCAAAAAGAGAGTTGATCCCAGGGTAATAAGTATCCGGTAAAACTTAAAGCGAAGGTTAAGATCAAACAAATCACCCCAATGACCCAATTAAATTCCTTCGGAGGGCGATAAACTTTTTGATAAAAGACTCTGACCATGTGCAATACAACAAATACTATCATGGCATGGGCACTCCAGCGGTGAATGTTTCGCATAAAGCGACCCAGAAATATTACATATTCCAAATCCTTCATATCCCGATAAGCCCGACCAATCTCAGGAACATAAAAGAACATCAGAAGTACACCGCTAACAACCGTAACTAAAAACATCAAAAAAGTTAAGCCACCCATACAAAATGTTGTAGTGAATTTTAGCTGTTTCTTTTCGATGGAACGGGGATGAAGATGAAGTAAAACATTGTAAGCTTTACCGGCACGTTTACCACTACGAAATATAGATTTCCAGGTATTCGTTTTCGATATTTTCATTTCAGACATCCAAAGCGAACGGTTTACTATCCCTTAAGGTCACATGATTTTCAACAATGGCAGTGTTTACCTCAACCCGCCCTTTTTTATTGACCGACAGAGATGCTCTATATAACGGCTCCGGGGCAGGTCCTCTGAGCACGTTCCCTTGAATATCAAATTTACTGCCGTGACAGGGACAAACAAAAGCATTTTCACTGGCATTGAAATTGGGAATACACCCCATATGCGTGCATGTACGAACTAGTGCATAGAGCTTGTTATGTTCTTTTATCAGGCTGATTTTTTTCTCACCCATTTGCATGTTTTTAACTTTACCACTATTAAAATCCTTAATCTTCCCTGCCTCAAAAACCTGACTGGTTTCGTATTGTATAGGAGGGGTAAGGAATTTTAAAGCTGCGGCAACTGAAGTAAAAGTAGTTACAAAAAGCGATCCTAATCCAAGCTTAAAAAACAAGCGTCTATCTGGTTGACAAGCTTTATAGGTATTTCGTTTTTTCATTGATTTCTTTTTCACTTCCGATTGATTACAATTTCCAAATCAGGTTTACCAATAATAATCTTCTGTTTTTTAAACCGAAGTTTTTCATGCCAGACACGAACCGTGTAATTACCAGGTGGCAACCCTTTGATTTCAAAACGACCTTTTTTATCAGTCAAATCGTAATAGGGTGAATCTAAAACAACAATAAAAGACTCCATTTCTGGGTGAACATTACATAATTGAGTATAGACCCCTTTTTGTTTAAATTCATAGGTCTTTTTTTCTCCTTTAGGCCAGGAACCCAGGTTATACTGTTCCTTATCCGGTGAATAAACATTATGTCTGACTTCATCACTATTCAGAAAAGCGACCGTTGTTCCTATTGAAATAGGTAAAACATGCGGCTTGAAAGCCATATTTTGTTGATCTAAAATCGGCTGCTTTTGTGATTTGACTTCAGATTTGAAAGATCCGGTCAAATAGACAATTGCCTGATTTTTTTTCAATTTTTTACCACCTTCAACCACACCTTTCAATGTTACAGCCTCCAGGTTTCCCAAAAGTATCAGTAGACTAAAAATTGTGACAATGATCTTCGATATCATAATCCTCCAGTATCCAAATCGATGGTTTTTTCTTCAATGACCATCTCTTTCAATGATGTTTCATCCTTGATTAAAGCCGTTTTAAACTTTTTTCGATATATTAACTTTGCCGTTACTGAAACTTCTTCCCTATCAATATTATTCGGCAGAAAGAATAAAAAATCAGATTGATCAACTGTTTTTGGTTTTAACCGATTGTCAGAAACTACAGCCACTGCCTCCCAGGAAGAAACGTTGGTTTTGCCGTTTTTATCTATCATAATTCTGGCAAATCCTTTTCCCGGATGTTGGGCATAATCTGTTTTTTTATTCCCGACACCTCCCCATTCAGGAACATGCGACCCAGAAATCAATTTCAGCAATCTGTTTTTGCCATCTTTGGCTTCTACCAACAAGATTAAATTACGACTGGATTCCCCTGTAGGAAGCCGGTGTCCTGCATTAACATTGGTAACCTTAATGTTGACTAACAATTTGTCTTTATCAGCTTCGGCAACTATCACCAAATTGGCAACACCAGTCAGCATTTTTGTTGTTGCTCCCTGAAACCGATGAGGTGTGATGGAATCAGGAGCACGTTCATTTCCAAATCTGTCTCTTATTTCTCCGCTCACAATGTAGCGATAGTAAGGCATCATGTCCTGACTCCAATTCATATGGCAATTCTGACAAGTTGTCCCTTTATTCTGATGATCATCGTTTAAAGTTGCCTGCCACTCGGACCATTCCTGATATGTCCACTGATTAGGGATAACCCGTCCTTTTTCATATAAATCCTGTTTAGCAGCCTCAGGATAAACGGATAAATAATCCCATTTTTCCACACCAGGAAGCTTCCATGCATCCTGATGGCAGGAAGAACAATATGCACTTTTCTTATATAGTGGATGATAGGAAGCTGCCATTGGCATTGCTTGTACATTATCATAAGGGCCATAAGCCATTATCCACTGCATCATGCCCTGACCGAAATGTTGACGGGATAAATCAATCGCCTGTACACCCGGTTTATTTCCAACTTCCACTGCTTTTATCTTATGACAGAAATCACATTCTATTCCTTTTGAGCGATTACTATTATCACGCACTGCCTGATTGAAATCAGTTTTCCCTGGATTATTAAAAGCTGCTATTGGGGCGTGACAATCGGCACATGTATTTTCCTGGTATGGTTTCCTTTTCGATTTGAATACCTTATATTCTTTCATTACCTCTTTATTAGTGCCCGCCTTACCCATTTTAGAAGCCCCCCATTCCCAAAGATGTGTCGTATGACAGTTAGCACAATTGATTTGATCATTAGGGCTAAATGAAGCATGTAAAGGTGAGGTAATAATAAATGAATAGTCTTTAAAATCCCGATTGGGGACCCGTTGTAATTTTATGGTCAGGTCTGAGGATCCCCGCCGGTATACCTGGCTACCATTAAAAAACGATTCTTTACCTGCAACAACAATGTATTGCCGGCTAACCTTTCTATTAGGTGTGTTCAGGGAAATCATAAACAGACCGTTTTTATTACTTAAAACGAAATCCTGCGCCCCTTGAATGCGAATCCTGGCATCATTTATTGGTGACCCCTGCTGATCCAGAACTCGCCCGGATATAAATTCAGTTTTCTTAGTTTGCCAACCAAAAGCTGCAGTTATAGAAATAAGAACAGAAATCACGAACGATATTAAAACTAGTCCGGTTGTTTTTGAATGCATTTTCATATTTTATACATTGACTTAGAAATTAGGTCTCACCGTCCCGGTTCGCTTATCGATAATTATTTCCGCAACTCTCTCTTTTTCCTCGTTAGTAACGACAACAACATAGTATTCGGGTTTGGTATCTACAGATTCCACTTTGATGGTTTTATCATCGATGGTTGAAAGATAGTTCAAAGATAGCTGTTTAGCTTCATCTTCTGATAAAACTGCTTTATCTGTCTTATATTGATTCTGCATACCACAAGCAAAGACAGAAACCGAGGTAAAACTAATGATCAGGGTAAATAACAAAAAAGCCTTTTTCATGATATTCTCCAGTAATTGATTAAGAAAAAAATGCTTATTTTATAATAATACACTTCAGGTCCACTTTTATTTCATAAAAATGGTTATTTTTAGATATTATCAATGCCAGTCAAAATTACTAGTTAAATAAACTAAACAAATTCAAACGTTTACAGAGTAATTAAAGATTACTGATTGGGACTGGAAAATTTGTAGCATCCGATTTTAATGGATCTATTAAAACCACCTATTGATATAATCGTTTCTCCTCGACCTTAAAATGAAAACAACCAACATACCTGGCTGGCAACGCCTTTAATATCAACATATTATTCCGACTCCTAAAAAAATCACACGGTTAAAGGAGCCAGAATAAGGGAGGTTTTTTATAAAGCTTTAATACCGGTAACGATAAAACCTGCATCTGTAATTGTAGCTGTTAACGTCGCATCATCGATATTCTACCCTGATTCTATAACAGCATTTTTCGCATCCAGACTAACTTCTGTTGAATCAACACTATCCAGGCTGTTGAGCTTCTCAGCGACTGTTTTATGGCAGTGCATACAGCTCATACCACCGATTGAAATTTCTTTTTTCATAAGTTCCATTTGATCAACAGTTTCCTGGCAAAATAATAACGAAGTTGCCCCAGCAGTTTTTTTAAAAATTGTCAGGGCGGGGGAGAGTCTATAGAAAAAATTGAATTGAATAGATTTGCATTGTATACAGTTAGGTTATTTATATCGTTATTATTATTGTTATTATGGCCAGGAAAACTCTCTAACACCAGGTCGGTTTAACCCGGAAACCTTGATTTTAATTCGATCCGACAAGTTATCAATGTTAAATATCAAATCACCGATATTATGATGCCCACCGATCCTGGGGACAGATGAGGGCGATATTCTTTGGTCACCAGATTCTAATTGAATGATTTTTTTATAATCATAAGTATGCAGATTATTCACATTATGTGTTTCCAGCTGAAGTCTGACCGTCAATTTGCCATCTTTATACTTCCTGGGTTCTAAATTAACAATCACATCCCCCTGATCAGTTTTTTTAACGCCAATGATCTTATCCAATGGTTTTGTTTCAGCATTGGCAATCAGTCCCGGAAAATCTAAAAAACTATTTCCTGAAGAGACAAGATAAACAGCTAAAAACCCCATAAGGGAAAGTCCAGCTATCAATGTCGTTTTTATGGTTTCCATATAATTATCCTATTTTTTTAATGTTTGTTAACATTAAAATAAGTATTCGAGTTCCTTTTCTCCCTTGTCACCATTATTATTATTGTTATTTTGTAAGTTTTCAGTCGATTGTTGGGGCATTAACATTTGGAAAAAATGACTGATAAGACTTCCAAATTGATATATTCCTATACCTTGACCAGACATCATGTTGCCGCCACTACCTCTTGTTGAATTTCCGGATTCTCTGTTCAAAAAAGAGGAACTGTTATTTCCCATCATACCACCATTGTGGTTATTCATATAATTATTACCATTGTTGAAATTCTGATTATTATTTGAACCACCACCATGCGCCAATGCAAAAGAACTACTCAGCAGTAACATAGCAAATATCAAAAATGCTTTTTTCATAATCTTCCCCATTTTTAGTTAGTTGAAATTTGTTTACTTATTCCTTAATACAATTTTAGTTTCAATTTATTTCAAAAAATTTGTTTATTTGAGAATCAACAAATTGATTATACCTTGACTCCGATGATCAGAGATTTTCCGGCCTCCACTAGTCAGATTGTCCAAAATAATTACTGTGTTTCACAAAATTAAGTCTTGAAAGTAAAAATATAATTAAAGTATATAAAGCAATTTGCCGACAAAGAATTGATAGTACATACATAAATATCAAAAATTTAATTGCATTTCAGATATGAAAAATCAATTTTCAAGGTATTCAAACATATTAAAAAGTACCAATACTATCATTCTTGCTGTCCTGATAATGGTAAGTTTTGCAGCAAGTACTATATGCTGGGTGCAATTAGACAAGTTGGAATTTGAAACTGCTGATATTGACCAAAATAATCAGAAATGGATTGAAAAAAACATTAATAGTCAAAATTGTCGTAATCCAAAGCATCATTCCAAATCCCATACAACTTTTAATTGTGATTCAAGTTTTGAACTAGCTTTCAAATTAACAAATCAACCCGAAAGGACAAACCCAACCGGCTTTTTCGCGATTTCAATTGTAAATGGCCAAAATATAAATGCTTCAAAATCACTAAGTAAAGTACGCTTCAGGTTATACAATACCAATAATAGATTCGATTTATCACTTTACTCACAAAAAACCGCACTACTATACTATGATTGATATCTCCTTTTTTGATTATTAAAAAAACCATTCACAAATTTTAGTTCAAAAAATTAAGGAGACACCATGAAAAAATTATCAATCTATTTTATTATATTAATTTCAGTATTTGTGATGAGCTGCACTTCTTTAACTGGTAATTCTTGTCCACATGGAATGGATCATGATATATATCCTAATTGTATTTACAATTAGTCGGGCATCGCTCAAAAAGGAGATCATTCGTCGCCACTAAAGTGTTATTTATTTTCAGTGGTCGCCAAACCCGTTTTTTTTAAAATCCACACCGACTTTAAGAAAATCATTAAGGAAAAGATAGAATTAGAAGGAGGGATTAATTCTGCCATTTTATCAAGAATTACTACATGATTGCATGGCAGGAATTAATAATGGGAAACGGCTAATGTTATTTCTTGAGCGTTGAATATCCTTTATGGTGAACACCAGGATTCATAGTACCTGAAAACATATCATTATGTTGCTTAACATGCTTTCCAAATTCCCTTCCAGAATTAATATCTCCTTGGGCCATCACTGTTGTTGTACCAATAATAGCAATGGTCGATGTCAATAAAATCGTTGATAATAAAGTTTTCATTTTAAATCTCCAATATTAGTTTTATAATTAAGTAAAGTTATTCTTTAATACAAAAGAGCACTGGAGGATTCCTTTTTATTATCAAATTTTTCTTTTATTGAAATAATCTTATTTCTATCGGTGTACTATAAGATGACTCAGAAGTTTTTTAACACTCGAATTATCCAAATTCCTGAAAAAATACTTCTAAGATGAGAATATTATTAGACGGTTGGTTTTATATTCAACAATTTGTTGATACCGACATTAGTTTTGCTTCATATTGATGATTCTAATGAAAAAGGACGGGAGTTCCACATGGAATATATAGTTAGAAAAGAGGATTCGAGTGAGTTTTTATTATTAATAAAACAATGAACAAGCATCTAAGTTAAATGAGGAAGGGATATATTGTAAATATTGACGAAAATAAGGAGAATGAATAGACTTGCACAATCAAAATGCTTTAACATTCACTTTAAGTCGTAATTAAAAAATGACATGAATAACCTTTCCGAATCTGATGCCCTACTAATTGATGCAACAATTAATGGAGACCAAGAGGCATTTCAAAAATTTGTTGAAAAATATCAAAAACCGATTTTTTCTTATCTCTATCGATTCTTGTATCAAAATAGTGAAACGGCAGAAGATATTACTCAATCAGTTTTTTTGAAAGTATACCAGAATTTAAGTAATATTGATCAAACCAAGTCGATTAAATCATGGATTTATCGCATCGCTCATAACGAAGCAGCAAACTATTTGCGATCAGTTTCCAGAAAGAAAGAATCGTTGCTTAATGATGAACAGTGGTCAAACGTATCAACTCAAAAAGAACAGGAAGAAGATATTTCAGGGCAGTATGGTGAAGTCATTCAAATAGCACTAAAGAAAATAAAACCAAAATACCGAGAGGTGATTGTTCTCTATTATTTTGAAGAAAAATCATACGATGACATTGCAGTAATATTGAATTCATCGACAAGCTCAGTTGGCACATTGATTAGAAGAGCCAAGCAACAATTGAAAAAAATTTTAGAAAAATTGGCACCTGAAATAGAAGCAATATTTATCGTTTTAATATCTTTTTGGTTATCAAAAAGAGGAAGGTTAATATGAATAACATAGATGAACTTTTAAAAAAATCAAAACCTGAAGTACCAAATCTCCCTGAAGCTTTTAGTCAGAAAATAATTATAAAAATTAAAGAACAAAATCTTGAAATAAAACCGGCAGGAATCCTTCAATCAGAATCAAAATGGATCAGTTTATTCAGTGGCATACTTTTGATGTTGGTTGCTTTAATTTTCATGAATAATACGATATTTGAAGTTCAAATGAGTGGTAGCCTGGAACTATTATCCTTTGGTACAAAGTATGCGATTGATTTCGCGAATTATTTGCCTTTGGATATGATATTGGCAACTTTATTGATCATTGGTGGCTCCACATGGTTGTTATGGAAATCTCATTTGATTAAGCAAGGGATTGCTCTAATTGCTGCAGGCAGTTTTCTGGTAAGTAGTATAGGTGGAAGTGCCCTTGCTGCAACCAGAGTAAATGAAAGAATTCAATCTGAAGTTATTAAACAAGAAAACACCATTCCAATCATCAGTTGGTTTTATAAAGAACGTGCCCGTTTTCATATGGACCATCCTAATGTCCTAATGGGAAAAGTAATTGAACAAACAGATAATTCTATAATCATTCAAGACCCTCGTGGAAAAACTGTGAAGATAAGGCTTCCAAGTGGTACTCGCGTCCAAACCGGCCAATATTTGCGACTCGACGGGAAACAGGTTAACGATGGATTTCTGGCTAATGTTATGCAGTATTGCAATCCTACGACTGCCGGTAGATACTTCTCACATATGGGAATGAACCCACATAAAATGAACAAAAAGATGATGGAACATCACCAAATGATGCACGGTGAAGATAACAAAGAGCTGTAAACATCTAACTCAAGAATCTGTAATAAAGAAAAAAAACTTATCCGGTATACTATTTCCCCTACTGGATAAAAAGTAACATTCTTCCGAACCCTGTGCCTCCTCAAATCTACATCATGGCATGATTTCAGATAGTTATCAATTGACCAATCAACTTGATTTCCAAATCAAAAACCGATAATTCATTAACTTTTTATTCAAATTACTATGATTGTTTATCAAGCTTTAATCCGGCTTTTTCATTATCTTGATCAAGTTCCTTCAAATACTCAACAAATCAAAAAGTGAATTAATTTTGGAGAATCTCACCCTCCGTCAACAGTCAACAGACAAGAAATTAACTAGTTTTTATAACTCATCACCTTCAAGAATATTAAGACTAAAAAATCCAATGTTTTCTTTCAATGGATAACTATAAAGTTTATAATTTCAGAATATCATTCCTTTATTACACAAAAAATGACCATTTTTACTTCTGGATTAAAATAACTAATAATAGTGGCTTATCTTAATTTTCTTCTTTAATGATTTTTATTATTCTTAGATCAATGGATGATCTCAAAAAATTAAACATTGGCTGTATCTCATTGGAATCTAAAACAAAAGCATCTTTTCATTAAATTCAAGTTTTCTTTTAGCTTGGATGTTAATCGCAGGATAACCAGCATGTAATAAAAGCCCATTCATCATAAATCTACCCATTCGCTTATTAACGTCATAAAAAAACTGATTTCTAGCCATACTTAAAAATACAAAAAAAGCTTTTTCATAAATATCTTCATAATTCTTTGAATCTGAAATTATTTTAGAAAATAAGATAGAGAGCTTCGAATGATCAGGAGGTAAATATTCAGTACCTGCAATCGTAACATTACCATCTCGAAACTTCCCCCATGATAAAGCTTCATTGTAACCGGCGATATTGTAATTACTAAGGCTGTTTTTTTTGAAAATTCCCAGGAATCAGATTCAATCAATTCAAATACCTTCTTCCAGGCTTTTGCCTGGTTAACTGCCATTTCCTGATCGGATAATTTATGACCCCCTACTGTAATGCCTTCTAGTAAAGTTTGCACCTCTGGAAGTGTCATATTCACACCTTCTAAATTTACAGCATCATATACAAGTTCCGATAGCTGTCTTTTAGCTAATTGAATAACTAGTCTCTTATTAGGCTTCATACCCCAGAATGTGTCTTTCAAACTCATTTTTTTTTATTCAAGTAACTTTTTAATTAAGAAAGGTCCTACTGACCTTGTTGATTTGCCTGGAATTCAGTCTTTTTTTAAATCTTTTATCAATATTATTTGCATCTTAACAGTTTTTGTTACTAACCAGCAGATTAAAACATTCTACCCGTATGTCCTTTTTCCTTCTTTTTACAATTTTATCTGACCATTGTCGCTCTAAGTAAAAAAAATGGATTTGGAAAAAGAAAAAAAACGCTTTGATGTTTCTACTCCATACGACTCTTCTTTAATTTTCATTTTTTTAAATATTCTTCCATCAATTTCAAATAAATTCATATAGAGAAAACGGATTAACTTTTATTTTATTATCAAACACTTAATTTATGACAACTATTGCACACGCCAAAACCAATATTAAAAATTAAGTCTGTCAGTCTAATAAGTGTATAGGGCATGCATTTCCGCCCCTTGCTTTTTCTAGAGAAATCATTTTGAGTATTTCACGCATCTGCCAGGGTTATTTATAAACAATGGATCGATCCCTATTGATCTTTTTATTATGAAACTAAAATATTGTTGTTACTATCAGAAAAAGGGCTATAAATATTGTCCGATCCGTAGTCGCAAATTAAGATAATACTGTATAAAAGCCGGTTTTGTTTTAACCGGTTTTACTATTCTATTAATAAGGTTTTTATGTTAATCAAGCTAATAAAATCTAAAATTAAGTTTTCAATTGCAATCCGCACTTATGGCAGAAACGTTGATCAGGAACCGTTAACTTCGCACCACATCGAGTACATTTTCTTATAATCTTGCCACCACATTTAGGGCAAGTATCACCTTGGTGATCTTTTGTATAAGCACCGAACTCACAATCCAGGCATATTAAAGCTTCTCCGGGTTCACTAAATTCACTATAAGCAGACCGGTTACCTCCGGATAATGGTTCACCTTCACCAGTTTTTAACCATTGAATATTTATACTAAATTCTTTTTCAAGAAGAATTTCAGCTGACCTTGAAGCCTTTTTTGTTTTTCCAGTTTTTAGGCCATTTATCGCTGAGGGTTTAATTCCTATAATTTCACCAATTTTCTTTTCTGTAATTGAATGTTTTTTCATTAGCATATCAATTACTTGGCACATTCTTAAATTATAATTGGTTTGCACGACGAATTATATTATTGACAAAATTATTTAAACGCATTTATATACGTTAAACGTATTAAAAATATTATTAACGTATATATTATTTCTTAAGAGATATTAAAGTTACGTTAGAGTACATAAAAATACCAAATTGTCCAATGTGAAATCAGAAAATATAGAATTCCTTACTACAAAGGATATAAGAGAGTTACTAAAAGTATCAAAACGAGTTTTAGGTAATATCATGAAAAGTGAAAATCCTCCTGTGCCTCGTCAAAACTTCATCTGGACAAAAACTAACGGCTTTCTAGTGTTATTATACCGGGAAATTGAAAAACGTTTCATGCAATTTTCGATTTGTAGCGGATTTGGTTAGCAATAATGGAATCGTATTTCTGACTTTAGGCGCAATTATTCCGAACTATCCTTTCGAAAGATACGCAGACGATGGTATCATCCATTGTCGAACAGAAAGAGAAGCGAAAGGCATTTTAGATGCGCTGAAAACCAGAATGAAGCGTTGTGCACTAGAATTACACCCAGATAAAACCAAAATAGTCTATTGTAAAGATGATAGTCGAAAAGGATCTGCGGAGATAACCCAGTTTGATTTTCTGGGATTTACCTTCAGGATTCGAACGGTTAGAAATCGATATACAGGGGCTTTGTTTAATGGTTATGGTCCGGCCATAAGTTTGAAGGCGCAACGAAAGATCAGAGATGAAATTAAAAGTTGGAAAATCTATAAGCGATCAGATCTTTCCATCTTTGATATCTCTAATTTCAGCAATCCGAAGATTAGAGGGTGGATAGGGTATTATGGTAAGTTTTATCGATCCGCACTATGTCGTATCTTTAGAGAATTCAATATGTGTCTGTTTTACTGGGATAAACAGAAATATAAGAAGATTAAGGGGAGCAAAAGAAAGTTTTTCAAGTGGTTGAGAAATTTTGCAAAAGTTTACCCAAATCTATTTGAACACTGGAGAATTAAGAGTGTTGGAGTATCGACTGTACAATAGGAGCCGTATGACGGGAGATTGTCACGTACGGTTCTGCGAGCAATGCTGTTGAATTAAGAATTTGTGTTTGTGCCATGGAAATGATAGGATTGTTCAACATTTAAGGCAAATAAATTTATCAAAATAATTTTTTTGGAGAAAGAAATGGCACGAAAATTCTGAAAAACCATGCCAACCTGCAGAATTTATTGAAAAAATTACAAATTTAATTCCTCATGATCTTGAACCACGCCTAAAGCAAAACCCAAAAGATTTCACTCGTATTAGTAAACTTCCACTTGCAAAATTGATCACCCTTATCTTGTCACTAACATGTAGTGGTAAAAACAATGGAGTCGATATTAAAGCTGGTGAGTTTTTCAATAATGCAAAACGATGTAAAATATGGAATAATATCGAGCAGATTCATCGAAGTACACTTACAAAAGCAAGAAAAAAGTTTCTTGGGAGATATTTCAAGATCTTTTTAAGGAAGTTGTAACATTGGCTTATGAGGTCTTTCCCGTAGATTCAAAATATCTCGGGAAAGGAATGTCTGTTTTTGGAATTGATGGATCAAAATTCACTTTGCCTGCAACCGCCGAAATACGTGAGGATTTTGATCCAAAAAGTGGTCTAAAACATAGATCGAAGGGGCATTTTCCACAGTGTTTGATAAGCACTGTTTATGATGTTTTCAGACGTTTGCCTGTCGCTAGAACCATTGTTGATAATAAGGGTTCTGAAAGAGAAGAAGCCAAACTAATGCTGCCTTATGTACCATCAAATGGCATTTTGATGTTTGATCGAGGTTATCCCAGTTGGGAACTGTTTGATTATTTGAATAAAAACTATGAAGGGTTCTATCTGTTTCGTTGTAAGGGAAAAGCAACTTTTCGCCGAATTGAAGAATTTATTGCGAGTAAAAAACAGGAAGAAATTATTCAACTAGAGCCAGCAGGAAGGTTTGCAAGAAGTCTTCGCAAAAAGGAGCTTGATAAAATTAAGCCATTGCAGATAGGAATGATCAGATTGGAAACACTAGATGGAAATGTATCAGTCTTGCTGACGAATCTTATTGAAACAAGTAAATATTCAAGTGATGAGATTATTGATCTTTACTTTTAAACGTTGGGAGATTGAAAGCTATTACCGAGATGAAAAGATGACATTGGAAGTTGAACGGTTTCACGCGAAAACTTGCAATGGAATCAAACAAGAACTCTACGCAACCCTTATAATGAGTGTCATATCTCGACTGTTAATGGTTTTACCTTCTCAAGAATCTGTAACTCAAGAGTTACAATTTAAGAATACGATTCGA
Source organism: Deltaproteobacteria bacterium (assembly GCA_018657625.1). Classification (GTDB taxonomy): domain Bacteria; phylum SAR324; class SAR324; order XYD2-FULL-50-16; family XYD2-FULL-50-16; genus JABHWU01. The sequence goes on from JABHWU010000088.1 coordinate 18,630, forward strand.
AGTCTTGCACATGACGCGGCTATACTTGCTCCAGACAATCCGGAAAAAGCAATTGAGATATTTAGGGAGGTTTTTGCAAGGATTAGGAGTGTGATTTATTACCGACCTAAAAATCCGCGTCCACCTCAACCAAGGGTGACAAAGAAGACGGTTAAAAAATGGTCGATTTTAAAAAATCAAAAACTAGCAAAAGCTTAATTCAACAGCATTGGGTTCTGCGAGAGGCTGAGGGGGAAGTTCCTTCGGCCTACTCTACAAGAAATTCAATGAGTGCTTGGAATGAGGAGATTGGCAGATGTGAAGTCTGTCAAGTTTTTCAGTGTTCATATTACCGCTTAACAGGGAAAAATGGCTCCAAAATCTCAAAAGATAATTAAACTTAATTTTTTTGAACAGCAAAACTCCCAGAAATAACTGACACAATAACTTGAGCCATAACAGTAAAAATAAAAACAACAGGTAATAATTGAACACAAGCAAGCAGAGCAAAGAACCCAAAGAATATAAACACAAATATACCGCTGTTATTCTCTATTAAACCCGTGGCGGCAAAGACTGATACGGGAGTTAATATTCCGGTTATGGTAGTTATTATTTTCATAACATCCCCCTTTCGGGAAAACATAAATCAAATAAATGAATTTCCCATTAGACTGTTTTCATCAAATATATTGCAGCATTATAAACATTCAGTAAGTATTTAAGGATAGAGGAGAAGATATCCTTAAATCCAGATCCCTTCATAATTTGTTTGTCAAGGATTAGTGAACAGAAAAATTCTTACTGTAATATAGGCATTTTTTAGAGCTGAAGTCAAGAAGTATTTAACTAGCGTTAATGTATTATAAACATAATCAATGGAGCTGAAATAGAGGTCAGCTTTAAGATTGTTTTAAAGTACAGCTTGTGGATTTACAACGTGGTATCTCACTGAATATGATCCAATGGAGAAGATTGCATTTGCTGGGTTCAGGGATTAAATGAGGACAAGCTCGGGTATGTTTCATTAAGCGAAATGGAACCGATCAAAGGCCCACTGGGAATTGGGATTGAGCAGGATAAACATTTAAATAAAAGAGGCGGTGACTAAATGTAGTAAAAAAGAATGACTTCAGATGAAATGTTCTTCAGCGCTATTCGATAGCTAACTTCATTTTTAGTTGTTCCTCTACTCTTTTTCTTGCAGTTGTCTCCACTAATGAGATAACCAGACCTTCTGTCCCTGTCACACGAAAATCGGACCGGCCATTAAATTGATAATATTTGATTATTCAATCACCACCTGTGCCTCCTCAAAATAGCATCGTAGTATGATTTCAAATGTTTAGATTATTGATTGGTTACTTGATTTCCACTTAAAAAAACGATAATTCATGAGATTTTTCCCATTTCCCACGTTAAAAAACTCATGAAAATATACCGAATTTTAATCCGGTTTTTCATTGTCCTAATCAGAATCATCCAAATAAGTCGTAAATCAAAAAGTGAATTGATCCTTGAGAATCTCGCTCTCCGGCAACAACTCGCAATCTATCAAACGAAGAACGTAAAACCTAAATTATCGGACTTATAGATCTTATCAAATGAATTGATACTAGACATGTAGTTTTTTATGTATTATTCTTTTATGAAAAGTTTAAATAAAAATAAAGGAATAATACATGATTTCGAAACAAGGTCGCCCATTAAAGCCAGAAATAAAAAAACTTGTAGTGTCAACAAAACTGTATTTTGATCAGAATAAACTTAAGCCAACAGAACCAAGTGTAAAGCGGACAGCAAGTGCTCTTGGCATTGGTATTGCGACTGTCAAAAGGATTATGGCAGATTATAATCGTGATCCAAAATTGCTTGATGAACCAACAAAAATGCGTGGTCGCCCTGCCCATGCCGTCAGTGTGTCATATCAAGAAGCTGTTCGATCCTATATTCGAACGACAAATAAAAAAGGAGAGCATATCACTCTCACAAATATTCAAGATCTATTAAAGAAGAACTATAATGCTGAACCATTCCCTATAGCGACATTAGCAAGAACCCTCAATCGTTGGGGATTTGAATTTGGAAAAGGGACTCGTTCTCAACATCTAAAAGAGAAGGACCACGTTATTGCTGCCAGGCGACGTTATTTAAGGAAAATGAGAGCTAATCGGCAAAAACCTAAAAATAATGATATGACACGAACAGAAGTTTATTTAGATGAATCATATGTTAATAAAAATCACAGTAATGATTTTATTTGGTATTCTGGGGAAGATGGTCCATGGGTGCAAAAGCCAACCGGAAATGGGGAACGACTCATTATTATTAACGCAATCACTATATCCGGTTGGGTTTCAGGGAGTAAACTTATATTTAAAAGCACAAGAAAAACGGGAGATTATCACGGTCAAATGAATTGGAATTTGTTCAAAAAATGGTTTACCGAAATGCTTCTCCCAAACATACCCACAAACTCACTAATAATTATGGATAATGCTCCATACCACAAGATTCTGTCTGAGTATTCACCGCCAACACCTTTAAGTTCCAAAAAGAAAATTTTGGCGTGGTTAGAACAAAACAAAATTTCCTGCAGCGCAGACTGCTTAAAACCGGAAATGGTAGAAATTTTAAAAAAAATGGCACCTGAGCCAATCTATGCAATTGATGAGATCGCAAGGCTTCATGGGCATGAAGTTATTAGAACCCCACCTTATCACCCCGAACTGCAACCGATTGAAACTTGTTGGGGTGTGGTGAAAAATCATGTGGCTAGAAATTGCGATTTTACAATGGACAATTTATCTAAACAGTTAGATTCAGGATTCAACAAAGTTTCCAAAGAGACATGCGCGAAAATAATTGCAAAAGTAAGAAAAATTGAAGATGAATTTTGGATCGGAGATTTTAAACTTGATGAACAAAAAACAGATTAAATAAGTATCAATTCATTTGATAATACCTATA
>JABHWU010000113.1 GCA_018657625.1 Deltaproteobacteria bacterium
AACGAAGGGGGAATAGAAATGGTTTATGGTTGAATTGACAGGCGGAAAACTGAAGTTGATGCTGTTTGAGGTTTATTTATTGATTTAAATCAATAAATAAAAATAAAAACAGATTAATGATTGCCTAAATAAAAATCTTCTTTTAACCTCCATCAATCGGGTAATAGTACTCTGAAGGGGACAAAAAATCCGATTTTTTAAAGCGGTCCAAATCTGATTGAAAGTACCATTTATTTTTTAAGTGGATGCTGGAAGTTAGTAAATTAGAGAAAATGAATTATAATTAAATGGAGTATCCACGATGGTTAAAGGTACAGTCAAATGGTTTAACGATAGTAAAGGTTTTGGTTTTATTGAGCAGGAAAATGGCGGTGATGTATTCGTTCATCATTCTGCAATAAACAGCGAAGGTTTCAAATCACTTCAGGAAGGTGAACAAGTCACCTTTGAAATCGAAGAAGGTCAAAAAGGGCCTGCTGCAGCTAACGTTACTGTTGTAAAATAAGGCTAGCCAAATCAGTAAAAAAACCTCCTTTTAGGAGGTTTTTTTTTGCTCGATTTTTATGTGTAGTAAATGGTATTCTCCCTGTCTATTTCTTAATTTCAGATATTTAATGCGTTACACTTGCAGATAAATATATTCAGCAACGCTGTTATCCTCTTATTAATAAACACTCCTGTTCAATAGCCTCTGTTTCTTAGAGATAACCGGGCAACAATGAACCTGCCCGGGTGAAAAAATATTAATTTAAGGTTTTTTTCCAGGATTGTTTCAAATTTTGGATATTTTCCTTTAAAACAATCTCCTGACTGTTTTTAATAATCAAATGCGGATCATCGGTAACCACACCGACCTGATAAAAAGTATCACCTTTCATAAGATCTTCAAAAGCTGCCTGATGCTCTTCTTTGACGGTTATAACAAATCGACTTTGACTTTCGCTGAATAGAAATGAATCGATGGATATACCACTTTGATTAAATGGGTCTCTGATTTCGATATCTATCCCGAGTCCGCCACTAAATGATGTTTCCGCTAAGGTGACAGCTAAACCGCCATCTGAACAATCGTGGATGCTTTGAATGAATTGTGCTTGGGTTCCCTGACTGATTTTGTCGTATCTGGCTTTAGCGATTTCAGCATTAACCTTAGGTACCAGCCCCTTTTTAAGGCCAAGTTGCTGATAATATTCGGAAGCACCACATTCATCTTCAGTTTTACCAATGACATAAACCAAATCACCTGCTTGCTTAACATCGGAGGTGACACATTTTCGAACATCATTTATTTTTCCAATGGCTGAAAATAAAAGAGTTGGTAAAATGGAAATTTTTTGCCCATCCAGATTGGCATCATTCTTCATGCTATCTTTTCCGGAAATACAAGGCACCCCAAAAGCCAGACAATAGTCATAAATTGCCTGACAAGCTCTGACCAGTTGTGCCAGTTTATATTGTCCATCCGGTGTATGATCTGACTCAACAGGATCCGGCCAGCAAAAATTATCCAAGCCTGCAATTTGTTCCAGGTCACCTCCCGTTGCAATGATATTTCGAATGGCCTCATCAATAGCGCAAGCTACCATATGATAAGTATCAATGTTAGAGTATTTCGGACAAATACCATTTGAGATTACGATTCCTTCCATGGTATCCAGGACCGGTCGAATGACACCGGAATCACTGGGTCCATCTAAATCAATACCGGTTAAAGGTTTTATAACACTACCACCTTGTACTTCATGGTCATACTGTCTGATCACTGATTCTTTAGAACAAACATTTGGTCTGGCCAAAATTTGGTGTAGCATTTTACCCATATCTGAAGGTTCTGGAAAATCCACCAACGCTTCTTCCTGAACTTGCCAATGTGCTTTTAACTGCATGGCAGGGAGACCTTTATGCAGGAATTGCATATCCAGCTGTGCCACTGGTTTATTATCGTAATAACACTCAAACAAACCGGTATCTGTGAATTCACCTAACAAGGTAGATTCCACCTGAAGTTTTTCTGATAACGCCATAAATCTTTGAATCTTTTCCTTGGGAACTGAAACTGTCATTCTTTCCTGTGCTTCGGAAATCAGAATTTCCCAGGGTTGTAGCCCCTCGTATTTCAATGGCGCTTTATCCAGGTGTAATTTACAACCATTACTGAATTCTGCCATTTCACCCACAGATGAAGAAAGTCCACCGGCACCATTATCTGTAATGCATGAATAGAGGTTTTCTTTCTTGGCTTCCCATAGAAAATCGAACATTCTTTTTTGAGTAATGGGATCTCCAATTTGAACCGCACTTACTGGTGAGCTTTCATCTAGTACCACCGATGAGAATGTTGCCCCATGAATGCCATCTTTCCCGATTCGACCACCAATCATGACAATCAGGTCACCGGCATCAGCTTTTTTATCTTCACCGGGCTGGTTTTCGTGTTTGGCTGGCATTACACTGGCAGTACCGCAAAATACCAACGGTTTTCCAACATAACAATCATCAAAAACAATGGCACCGTTTACCGTAGGAATTCCGCTATGATTTCCACCATGTTCAACACCCAACCTTACCCCTTCAAAAACTCTGGTGGGGTGGAATAAACGGACGGGTAGTTGCTTGTCATAATCCAGGGGGCCAAAACAAAAAACATCGGTATTTGCCACTAATTGGGCACCCATCCCGGTTCCAAAGGAATCCCGATTTACCCCCACAATACCAGTCAAGGCACCTCCGTATGGATCAAGCGCGGAGGGAGAATTATGGGTTTCAACTTTAAATGCTACACTATATTCATCATTAAATTTAATGACGCCGGCATTATCTTTAAAGACAGAGAGACACCAATCTTTATCACCTAAACGTTCTCTGATTTGATGGGTGGAATCCTGAATAAAACTTTTGTACAATGATTTGATCGTTTGAATTTTACCCGTTTCATCTGTGTAGTCGATGGTTGCATTAAAAATCTTATGCTTACAGTGCTCTGACCAGGTTTGGGCAATCGCTTCCAGTTCAACGTCGGTGGGTTGCTCTGGTAGCCCATTTTTCACCCGAGTCTGTTTTATTTCGTCCTGGTTAAACCAATTCAGGATAATTTCGGCCTCCGCTGAAGAGAGTGCCAGAATGCGTTGTAGGCTGAGTGCCAGGATTTTATCAATACTGGAACAATCTAGTGTTTCGACCTGAACCGTTTTATCCCCGGCTGGTTTTGGGATCTTCAATAATTGCTCTTTTTTTTGATTCCATTTTTTTTTAAAAATGACGATTTTACGTTGAATCAGGCCATTTAGCAGGACTGAGTCTACCGCTTGATTAATTTCGTCTTCAGAGTAAGCACCGGTAATATAATACCCTATGCCAGACACGACACATTCAGAACCTTTAAATTTTTCTTTTAATTGTAATTCCAGGTTTTCCTGGGCCACTTTACCCGCATTGTCCGTTACACCCGCTTTGAATCCAATTTCCACATACCAGTCAAATTCGATAGTATCACCATTAAACTGATTGGCGGTATAAGTATTTAAAACAGGATCCACAAAAAGCGCCATTGCCAGATCACTTAACTCTTCAGTGGAAGTGATCTGAGGACTGTCAATACTATATACCTGTTGGGTTCTGATATTATTCACTTTGGTAAATCCCGCGCTATGAAAGTTTTTTAAAGCTTTTATTCCTTCCGGATCTTCCAATTCGGGTTTTAATATAATTTCAAGTCTGTGTAACATTTTATTTCCGGGAATTATCGGTTAAAATTTGATCGATCTTTTAATTGCTTTGGATGGAAAATTTACTATTTCCAGTTTTTGGAAAATAGGTTTATGAGAATGACCTATGCTATAATACGTGGTTGATCATGTTGGATATCTGTTTCAACTTTTTCAAAATTGTTTGAAAAAGTCCACTGACATTTTGACTATTTAGAGTCTGGCCGAGAATAGCTTTGTTTGCTAAGAATCCGGTAATTTGGGTACACGTAACAATCTGGTATCTAAAAGATTGAACCTTTACTAAAAAATGTACATGTCCCCAAAATACCTACTTTTCGTTCAGACACTATTTAGGATGTGAATCGGTAAGAAATTAGAATGGTTGTCAGGGATCATGCAGGGGTGGGCCCGACATGATCAAAACATTATTGATAATCAGGCATTTCAGAAAAATCGAGATAATTGTATATCTGATCTATTTTTGGCTGAATTTTTTCTGAATACATCGCAAAATATTCCTGCGGTGCGGGCAACTGACCTTTGGCCGCGGTTAAGGCGCCTAATTCTGCTGAGCCTAGATATACCTGAGCGCCGTTACCCATTCGATTATCAAAATTTCGGGTAGAGGTTGAAAAAACCGTGGCTTTATCAGCTACCCTGGCCTGGTTTCCCATGCATAACGAGCACCCTGCTATTTCTGTTCGGGCTCCACAAGCCGCATAAATTGAATAGAGTCCTTCTGACTTCAATTGGGTTTGATCCATCCGTGTTGGCGGGCAGATCCACAAACGGGATTGAGAGCGGGGTGCACTTCTGAAAATTTCAGCAGTCGCCCGAAAATGACCAATGTTAGTCATACAGGAACCGATAAAAACATCATCAATATTGGTTCCCTGAACCTCTGATAATAGCTTGACGTCATCCGGATCATTTGGGCAGGCTAGAATCGGTTCTTTAATATCAGCCAGATCAATTTCGATGACCTCTGCATATTCTGCAGTTTTGTCTGCTTTAAGCAGTATGGGGGTTTTCAACCATTCCTCAATTTTGTCAATGCGGCGTTTAAGTGTATCTGCGTCCTGATAACCATCTTTAATCAATTGTTTCAAAAGGGCGGCATTACTTTTTAAGTATTTGGCAACTGTCGCTTCACTGAGTTGAATCACACCTGCGGCCGCAGATCTTTCAGCTGAAGCATCGGTTAATTCAAAAGCCTGTTCTACTGTTAAATCCGGTAATCCTTCCATCTCCAGAATTCGGCTATTAAAAATATTGACTTTGTTTTTCTTTTCAACCGTTAATAATCCTTTTTGAATTGCAAAGTATGGAATAGCGTTTACTACATCACGTAGGGTAATACCTGAATTCAATTCTCCTTTGAATCTAACTAAGACAGATTCGGGCATATCTAATGGCATATAACCTAATGTAGCGGCAAAAGCCACCAGTCCTGAACCAGCTGGAAAAGAAATACCGATGGGGAAACGGGTATGGGAATCTCCCCCGGTTCCAACTGTATCCGGCATGATAAATCGATTTAACCAGGTATGAATAACCCCATCGCCAGGTCTTAAAGCAACACCGCTGCGCTTGGAAAAGAATCCAGGCAAAGACTGATGCATTTTGATATCCGTTAACCTGGGATAAGCAGCTGTGTGACAAAAGGATTGCATTACAAAATCAGCCTGAAAACTTAAACATGCCAGTTCCATCATTTCATCTCTGGTCATTGGACCTGTAGTATCTTGAGAGCCGACTGTTGTCATTTTAGGAAAACAAGCTGTGTCGGGTAAAATTCCCTCTGCTCCACAAGCCTGACCAACAATTTTTTGGGCCAAAGTATAACCTTTTTCAGAGGTTGGATATTGAGGTACCGGTTCAAATATATCATCTGATCCCAATTGCAACGCTTTGCGTGTCTGCTGGGTTAAATTACGGCCGATAATTAATGGTACCCGACCACCAGCCTTAACTTCTTCAGCCATTGTTTTTGAGACCTTGATATTCACCAATAGTTTACCAGCTTCATCTTCGATTTTACCTTCCATTGGTTTAACTGTAACGATCATCCCTGTTTTTAGCCTGCTGACATCACAACGAATTGGCATGGCCCCGGAATCTTCAGCTGTATTGTAAAAAATCGGTGCAATTTGACCACCCAGAATGATGCCACCTTTTCGTTTATTGGGTACAAATGGAATGTCTTCCCCGATATGCCATAGCAAAGAATTACAGGCAGATTTTCTGGAAGAACCGGTACCAACGACATCACCTGCAAATAGTACCTGATGACCTTCTGCTTTAAATTTGGCAATGGTTTTAACACCCTCAGCAAAACGACTTTGTCCCATACACAGCGCATGTAAGGGGATATCTGGTCTTGACCAGGCTTCTGAGGCCGGTGAAAAATCGTCAGTATTGATTTCACCATCTACTTTATAAACAATATAACTGTTTTTTTCTGCCAAATCTTGTTTTTCTGTAAACCAATCTCCATTTGCCCATGATTGAATCACCTTTTTGCCATTGCCATTGGTTTGGCTTAATTCAAATACCTTTTCAAACAGGTCCCCAACTAATATTGTTTTACTTAACGCCTCTGCAGCGGTTTCTCCTAATTCATCAGAACTCAGAAAATCAATGAGTGCCTGTAGATTATAGCCTCCCATCATCGTACCGAGTAGCTCAACGGCACGTGTTTTCGAAATTAGAGAACATTTTTTGCCTCCAGTTGCAATTTCTGTTAAAAAAGCAGCTTTAACTTCAGCAGAAGGATCTACCCCCGGAGAAATGCGATTAACCAGTAAATCCATTAAAAAATCCTCCCGGTCTGACGGAGGATTTATCAGCAACTCACATAACATCCTGGTTTGTTCCGGTGATAAGGGTAGTGGTGGTATTCCCTGTTTTGCGCGCTCTTTTTGGTCTGCTAAATATTGATCTATCATATTTTTCCATTGGATAAGATTCAGGTGATTCGCTTGGATTTTAACAAATGACTCAGTGACTATATTTTATTGTCTTTCCGTAATTTTTCTAAGTCATTTTTAATTTTTATATTGTCTTTAATCATATAAACAGTGATTTGCATTCGTCAATAAAACTAAATGAACAAAATAGACAATCGTTGGTCTGGGTCAATTAGATAAGCGGGGAATTATCATCAATAAGATTTCTCCTCGCCAGCTCGTCGAAATGACAGCCGTAAGTTCGTTGTGAAAATTTTACAGATTTATCTGGGTAAAATTTGTTAATGAACTTGAATTCTGTGCCTTTAAAATCAAAGTGTTATCAAGTGTCATCTCGACGAAGAATGAGGAGAGATCTTTAGTCGAAATGACAGCCACAAGTTCATTGCTAATATTTCACAGGTTTTCCATGTAAAAACTTGAGATGACAAAGAGGTATGCCATTTCATCTGGTAAACTCAATTACCGGTAGATTCCTTTTAAATCATGCATGACAAAATAAAAAGCCGGAACCAGTAACAGTGTAATAATGGTGGCAAATAAAATCCCGACACCCAGACTAATTACGGTAGGAATCATAAATTGCGCCTGGCGTGAAGTCTCCATTAAAATGGGTGTCAGACCAGCAAATGTTGTGACTGATGTAAGTACTATAGGGCGAAATCTGAGCTTGGAGGCTGCCACCAGGGTTTCAAAAATATTGTCCTGTTTATTTGGATGACGGTTAATGGCATCAATTAATATCAGTGCATCATTCACAACCACACCGGTGAGACCAACCAAACCAAAAATACTCATGAAACTTACCGGGTGTCCTAAGATCAGGTGCCCTCCCACAGCTCCGGCGATCCCAAATGGTATGGCAATCATGACAATCATGGGCTGGAGGTAACTTTTGAAAAAGATGGCTAGTAACGCGTAAATCGTCACTAAGGCTGTAATAAAACCCAGCAGCAGACTGTTCAAAGACTTAGCACGGTTTTCATGAGAACCCCTGATATTAACAGTAATCCCTGGATATAATCCGTTTAAAATCGGCAAATATTGTTCATCAATGGCAATCGTAACTTCATCAGTATTTTTAACACCCTCTTCAAAACCAGCAGTCACTTCAATTACCCGAAGTCCATCAACTCTGCGAATGGCAACGGGTTCGATTCCTTCTTCAATGAAAACAGCATCGCTAACTGTGATGGATTCTCCATTAGGAGCAGAAATCTGCATTGTATCCAATGTGGTGATATTTTCCCGGTAGGTTTGTGGAAAAAGTAATACGACATTTACATCTTCGGTGTCTTTGGGAATTGTTAAGACATCTATTCCCTGGAAGGCTGATCTAATTTTAGAAGCAAAAAAAGCAGGTGTAATTCCCATGCCCTTTGCTTCTTCTGTTAGGCTAAAACGATACTCTCTGTTACCACCAGTCTCGCTATCCACAATGTCTTTAATTCCTTCATAAGAAGCTAGATGGTCTTTCAAATCCCGGGTCGCTTTTTTCAATATATCAGAATCACTATGGGATAAAGCGATGCGGATATCATCCCCAAAACTAAGCATTCTACTGCGTAGATTTACTGAAATAACTTCCGGTTTGTTGGAAATCATTTTGCGCCATTGGCGGGCAAACATAAAAGGTTCAATATTTCGCTCCTCTTCTCCTTTAAATCGCATCCTCACAGATAAAATTGTATTTTGAGATCGTGTTCTTCTGGACTTCATTTGCACAGAAGAATAAATATGATCAAAGCTCTTTAAACCGTTATTAGCTTTTTCATCTGCTTTGTTTATCAAATCCTTACCGAGCTGTTCCACTTCTTTGATAATTTTAATAGTGTTTTCTGCAGGATATCCAACCGGCAATTCAATGGTAAGTTGAACCGTATCACTTTCAATTTTTGGAAAGAATTGCATGGGGATAATCCCTCCCGCGATAAGACCTAAACTGATCATTAAAAAAACGATTCCGCTTGAAATGGTAATATAACGATTATGCAAAGTTCTACGAACTGTTTTTTCAAATGGACCGGCTATAAATGATTTTATAGTGCGATCACTGCTACTGCGGATATATTCAAAAATTAAAAAGGGCCCTCCTAAAGGTTTTTTGGATCCATGTGATAAGTGCGCAGGAAGTATAAATAGACATTCCAATAAAGAAATTAATAAAACTGCAATGACAATCACTGGAATGGCAAAGATGAACTGACCCATATGTCCCGCTATGTATAGCATAGGTGCAAAGGCACAAACAGTTGTTAATATAGCAAAAACTACAGGAGCTGCCATTTGTTGACACCCTTCTATAGCTGCATCAATAAAAGGTCTTCCCATTTCCCGATGTCTGAAAATGTTCTCTCCAACGACAATGGCATCATCTACTACAATTCCAGATACCAAAATAAAAGCAAACATCGAATTCATGTTAATGGTAACACCGGTATAAGGGAGTATGATCAAAGACCCAAGGTAGGAAACTGGCAAGCCCAGCATCACCCAAAACGCTAGTCTAATTTCCAGAAAAAAAGCCAATACCAGAAAAACCAGTGTAATACCAATTGCTGCATTTTTTAACAACAAATCAAATCGGCTCGTAAAATATTCCGAACGATCACTCCAAATTTCAAACTTGATTGAGTCCGGAACAGATTTTTTATAGTCGGAGAGATATTTATTTACTTCGATGGAGAGTTCCTGGGGAGTAAAATTTTTATCCTGGTAAACACTAATAATGGCAGCATGTTTTCCGTCCATCATGGCGAAACGGCTGGCTTCCTGAAGTTGTTCCTTGACAGTGGCAATATCACCTAGTTTTAAAACAGTGCCTTTTTGATTGTTATAAATGGGGATTTCTGAGAACTGCTCTACTGTATCTCTTTTGGCAGTAGTACGTAACAATATCTGTCCGCTACCGACTTTTACAGAACCTCCGGGGATATCCAATGAATTGCTCTTTATAGTTGAGGCTAAGGATTCAAGGGATAAATCATAGTGCCTCAAATTTTCAGGTGTGACTTCGACCAAAATTTCTTTAGGTCTGGTTCCGCTGAGTTCCACATAAGTGATACCCTCTATTTTTAATAATTCACTTTTAATTATGTAGGCAAATTCGAATAGAGCATCTTCCGGAACATCACCATAAAGGATTAAATCGATTAAACCTCTTCTTCTAATTTGCCTTGAAACCGTTGGCTTATCAACATCATCCGGAAAATCATTAATACTGTCGACTGCATTTTTAATGTCCTGCAGGGAAGTTTGCAGATCCACATCTTCCTGTAATTCGACAGTGACCGATACTTTTTCTTCCTGAGCTGAACAGACCAGCTGATCAATGCCTTGAATTTCTACAACAGCGGACTCAATCGGTTTACAAAGTGAATTTTCAACTTCAGTGGGGCCAGCACCAGGATAGGATCCACTGATTATGATCCTATTGGTTTCCATGTCAGGAAAAACTTCCTGGGTTATTGTCATCGCTGAATAAATACCTCCAGCAACAATAAATATCAATAAAACATTTGCGGCTACGGCATTTCGTGCCATCCAATCAATTGCTGCTTTCATGGGATCCTTTTAGTCGTGAGGATTATTCTGTTTGCTTTTGATCTTTCTGGTTTTCTGTTCCTGGTTAGATCCTTTAGTTCCTTTTTTAGCGCTCCGGTTTTTTGTCTTTTTTGGGCGGGCGTTCTTTTTAGAAGGTTCTCCAAAAATACTCAATTTCATACCGGGAACAGCAGCCTGAATATTGGAGGTAACAATTTGATCATTGTTCTTAAGACCATCTGCTAAAAAATAGCTTTGATTGTTTTTACGAATAATAGAAACAGTTTGTATTGCCAAACGGTTCTGTTTGGTGACTTGCCAAACGGTGGAATTAGATCTTAAGGCTTCATGGGGGATGCTGATAATGTTTTCTAAGTTAATTCCCTGTATCGTCACATCAACGAATAAACTAAAAGGTAAAATAAAGTCATGGTTGGAATTAATATTTTGGACCTCAATAATAACTGTAGCCATCTTACCCATATTATCCATTTCTCTGAGCTGTCGGTCTACATAGCCATTCCATTGATGTACGGTATTACCGATTTTTTTTGAGACCACCACTGATGATCCCTGCTGCCATTCCCCTGATTCGTCGCCAGCTAACTTAATCCAGGCCAGGTCAGATAGTGGTAGAAGAACTTTTAAAATAACGGGTTTATCCTTAATAATCTCTCCAACAGATTGTCCACCATTAACAAATTGACCAATTGAGATTTTTGCCGAGCGTACATATCCTCTGAATGGTGCATAAACAGTAGTACGCTTTAGATTTAATTCTGCAGTTTTGTAATTTGCATTAGCGGCATTCAGGGTAGATTTAGCTTTTTCTACTTCACTATCCCATTGTTTAACATTAGGCATCTTAAAATCGGAATTACTTTTTTGAAATAATTCTCGCTCTTTAATAGAGGCATTTTGTTTTCCTTTCGCGATGATAAGGTCATTTTTAGCTTTGACCAAAGTTGAATGTGCCTGCTCTGCCATTAAACTATAATCAGTAGGATTAATTTTAAAAACAGCTTCATCTTTATCGGTGCGACCTCCCTCGACAAAATCTTGATTGACCCAGATAATTTTTCCTTTAATTTCAGAAGATAAAAGCAGAACGTCGGTTGATTGCGTTGTCGCAGTAGAATGAATTTGAACCGGTTGATTTTGTTTTTTAACAATAATTGTACGAACCAGAGTTGTTTTTTCCTGTGGCATTTTTTTACTGCGAGGTGGTTTACGGTTACTGATTAGAGCAAATGTGACAGTAATTCCAACCAGTAATATGATAAAAGGAAGGGCAATTCGCAGGTGTTTTTTTTGCATTTTTTTTGACTTTCTAAATCATTGCGTTATTATCTTGAAAAAAAAGAATATCTGACTTTTAATTAACCATTAATCAATCATACTGACAAGTTGATAATAACAATGAATCTTAAAAGTTTGTGAATATTTTGTAATGAAATGTAACAAAATGTAATTTTTAAATTTTATTTTTAATATTTTTAACTTTATGGTTATAGTGTATCAATAATTTTTAATCTAAAGTCGAAAGTCTGATTGAATTTTATTCCAATATCAGTATTATGAAGGTTCAACTTCACAGTTAATATTAAATTTTCAGGAGATTAAAATGAATTTGTCTTCCAATTATAATAAAGTGTATCATTTAAAGTTTTTTTTGTGGATCGGATTAAGTATTATTTGTTTATATGGGGTTGCATCAGCCCAGGATATACAACGATTAACCATTAAACCGCAAAAATTGGAAATCTATCACTCTTATGAAGGTTATATTGAACCTTTTGAACGAGTAATCGTAAGATCTGAAACCAGTGGTACCATTGAGAAAACAACTTTTGAAGAAGGCAAAGTTGTAAAGAAAAACCAGATTCTGGTTAATGTTTCTACTGAACGATTGGCATTGCAGGAGCAATTGGCCAATTCAAACTATAAACTTGCGGAGTATGAATACCTGGCGCAGAAACAATTGTTTGATCAGAATGTTTCATCCGCTTCCTCATTGAACAGCTACATTAACAAACGTGATGTTGGAAAAATACAACTGGAACTGGCTAAATTGGATCTGGAAAAGTCCAAAGTAAAATCTCCCATTACCGGGGTTGTTAAATCGAAATTGATTCAGACAGGTGAAACAGTTAATGCTAACCAAAATCTTTTGGAAGTAATGAACGTTTCAAAAGTATTGGCTAAAATTAATATCCCCGGCAATGATATGTTTTTTGTTTTTCCGGGAAAAACCATGAGGGTTAGGATCAGTGCTTTACCAGGTTTAGTTTTTGATGGTAAAGTTCATACTTTGGGTCAGGAAGCGGACAAGCAAACCCAGCAGTTTCCAGCTGAAATCATTATTGAAAACCCTAGAGGCCAGCTATTTCCTGGAATGGACGTTTATGTGGAAAGTCGAACCATCCATATGGAAAACCAGATTTTAATCCCCCGTGCGGCTGTAATGGATTTAAATAAATCACCAAATGTATATGTGCTAAAAAATAATAAAGCCAGCAAACGCCAATTGAAACTGGGAACCATTATGATTGATAGTGTTCAGGTAATGTCAGGTCTCAAATTTGGAGAGCTGATAATAATATCAGGATTGGATTCTATTCGGGAAGGCATGATTGTAGGTAATTAGTAAATTGTTAATCATTTTTTTAAAATAACCAGCTTGCAAATTGACACCCCCTGTTCCCGTCGGAATAGGGGGTGTCAGCCTATCTGCTGCTCTCCTTTTTTCCTTATAAAAAAGATAGTATACGACCAGAAAGGATCTCCTAAGCCAAATCCAAAGATCGATTTAAAATAATGCGTATTTCCTAAAGAAGTATATTTATTCGGTTGGTGTCTTTTTTGGAAACATCCTCATTTGGAATTTCTGTAATTCGCCCATGGTGTTAAAATCGATGGCATCGCCGCTCTTGATCTCAAAATGATCTAGAGTTTCCTGGGTAAACATGATCCGATTACCTTCAAGCGTAACATATGGCATTATGCCTTCATCCATCATTTTTTCAGCCTGTTTGAGCATTTCTTGCTCTTGAGTGCCCATTTCTCGTTCAACTACTTTAAATCCATCTGCCTTTTTTTGTTTCATTTTTCCCTTGTTACTTTTTTAATTATCTTACTATTGGTTTTTCAGTGATTATCTTTTCTTGTTTTGAAAAACAAGTCCTTTTTTGAAGTTGAACTAGCGCCTCATTCCTGATTCAGATTTTAGAAGAACGTGATATCACCATCTGGATCTTCATCATGTTGACTACTGTCGTTATTTTCCAAACTGTCTTTGTTTGTTACTTTATCGTGTGTTTGGTACTGCTTTGAGATAACATATAATTTTTGAAATTGTTCAATGTCGAATTTTGTTGTACTTTTTATTTGATTCTCCTGATTTTGTGCGATGTCTGACAAATACTGCTGATATAATGTCAGTCCTTTTACAACCACTTCTATTTGTTGTTGAGTAATATCTTGAAACTGAATTGTTGTGAAAGATTCCTGTACTTTGTCAGAAACTTCTTTGCTGTTGATATCTAATTGTTGCAATGTTTGCTGATGTACTTCTACAAGTTGATCAAACTCCGATGCCAGGTTAGATAGTTGGCTATTTACATCTTTTAAGACAGTTGATTCATTTTCCTGCTGCTTGGTATCCAGCTTATGGGAGAAACCGTTCTCAATATTTACGATCAATTGTGTTATCGCAGATTCAATCTTTTTACTAGCTTGAGCTGATTCATAGGATAGGTTTCCAACCTCACTAGCGATGACACCAAATTGATTACCGGACTCGCCTGACTTACCGGCAACGACTTTAGCATTAATCGCTAATATTTTGGTTTGATGGCTGATGCGTTGAATTAAAGCTGTCAAGTTAGACAATGAATGGGCCTGCTGAATCAAAGACTGCATTAATTCCTGATCGGTTTGAATTTCAGTTAATTTTTTGTCCAATACTGTTTGGATACTATTAACCATTTCCTTGTTTTTATTTTTAGAATTGATGATCGCCTCAGAATATTGTTCACTTTGATCTTTTTCCTTTAAAACAATATCCCGTAATTCTTTCATTGATTCAAAAATGGTAATAAACTCCTCAATTAGCTCTGATGCTGCTTTATTTGTGTCATCGGTTACTGTTTTTAAATGTTCTTCGATCATTTTTTGGGTGATTCCGTATGCTTCAAAAACGTCTCTCAATATGCCTTGATTTTCCTCGTTACCGGTGTCTTTGATTTTAGATATTTTTAGTGATATCTGTTGATTATTTTCATTTTTGGAACTGTCTTCAGCGATTATTTGTTGTTTTTTGATAGTTGGCGAATCTGTGATTGTTTGATCTGATTCAATTTCCCTAGTCTGATTGCTAAAGGTTTCTCTTTCAATATTTTTCAATGACTTAAAGTTAACGATAATAACAACCAGGCAGGTTAATAATACTATAATAGCAGTTAACAGGCTGAATAAGCTTAGTTCCTGATCATTAGAGGAGTATAAATTGGTTAGCAACCAATAGGTTGCAGCTCCAAAAAAAGTAGAAGAGATTGTGATCTGAAAAAACAGGTGGCTTAATTTACTTTTTTTCATTTTTTAAATATCCTGATTATATCTCATTAATTGTATTGCTGAAGTAATATTTTTTAGATGATTATACTCTATAAACTACATCCTGACCAACTTTTTTGACAATACTTATGATTTGATTGTCATAAATAACAATAAATGCCGATGAATTAAGTTTGCTGCATTTACCATCTTACCACTTGTTATAGAAACTGGGAGGCAAACTGGGAAACTAGTTGCGAAATTGCAATATGTCGAAAATTAATTAAAAAATATCATTAAATATTGTCGGCTATGTACGTAGAAGTGGTGGTTGATCTTCGTAGGGCATCTCGATTATAAATTCGGTTTCATGACCTGGTATACTATTGCAAATAATTTTGCCATTCAGTGTTTGAGTGACAAGATTAAATACGATATGCAGACCTAATCCGGTCCCCCCTTTCCCTCGTTTAGTAGTAAAAAAAGGTTCAAATACTGATATTGCTGTTTTTTCATCCATACCTCTACCGGTATCCCGGTAAGAAAATACCAGGTTATTACTTGAAATCGATACATCTAGTACAATCGTTCCTTGTTCAATTCCTTCGAATCCATGAAGCAGAGAATTCATAATAAAATTGGTTATAATCTGAGCAAACACACCAGGATAGCTAAAAATTTGCATTTCTTCCGGGCAGTGAACGACAACAGAATGTTTGGTTCGTTTTAATTGAGACTGTAGACTCGATAAAACCTCATTGATATATTGCTTCACATTAAACAGACGTTTTTCTTCCAACATCTGATCCACAGCCACATCTTTGAAACTTTTAATGATATTACCAGCCCGTGTGAGGTTCTTTAAAATACTGGCAGAACTGTTGAGTGCATTATCCATGTATTTTTCAAAAGTGGCTTGAGTGAGCGCATCAGACTTAAATGCCGAATGGCACTCTTTCGTAATATCCTTCAGAAATGAGGCTTCAGTCACACCAATTCCGAGTGGTGTGTTGATTTCATGGGCGACACCAGCTACCAGACTACCTAATGATGCCATTTTTTCGCTTTGGATCATATGGTCTTGCGTTTGTTTCAATTCTATTAGCGACTGATTGAGTTCCCGGGTACGATCTTCCACTTGATCTTCCAAAGTGTCATATGCTTCTTGTAGACGATTCTGATGTTTTTCCAATTCAGTATTTAAATGTTTTTTTTCAGTAAGTGCGTGTTGCAGATCAATCGTATTCTGTTCTAATTCATTGGTCCGTTTCTGAACAATTTGTTCCAGATGTTGATTGATATCAAGCCATTTGTCACGCGCCTTTTTTAAGTTATCAACCATAAAATGAAACCCTTCCTCTATGATTTTAAGTTCATTTCGTCCGGAAGTTTTGATATCCAGATTGAAATCACTCAGGTTATCAAGGTTTAAACGTGTTATGGCATTAGATAATATGGAAAGCGGGCGATTTAAATAAACACGGGCAAACAATAAGAAAATGAACCATAAAGCCAGTGACTTGATCAAGGCACTAACAATGATTAACAAAAAATCCAGCTTAACTCTCTGGTATACGATATTAGTATTTGAATGTAAGGTTACACTGCCGATCTCAATTTTTCCCTTGGTATCCTGGTAGATTAGAGGGAAGCGGTAGGAAAATGCTTCAGAAAAAAACCTATCTATAATTTTATTGGGATGTTGTTTTTTCTGATAATAAACAGTTTCCTGCTTATCGATATTGTTTGAGAGACTGGTTTGTGATGAATTCCCAACGATACCAGCGGTAATATCAGCTATCATATCGGCTTGTACCGTAATACCTGTGAGAAAGGAAACACGTTGTAAAGCTGTAACCAATGTCTGCAGGTTTTTTTCATCACCATTCCAGACACTTTGTGATAAGACAGAGCCGAACATTTCCTGAAAGGAAGTTATATCACGAATAATGGTGTCTTTTGTTTCATAATATTCCGTTGACATATGAAACCCGGTCAAGAGCGTTGTTATTACTAAATAGGTTGAAAACACCATCATTAATAACCTGGTAGTAATCGAATTTTTGATTGAAACGACAGAATAATTCAGCATGGGCACGCTCTTGTTATATTACAAAAAAACTGGAACTGTTTAATAAAGGTGATTGCTCACCTTTATCACATTCAGAACGATAAATCGAAATTCTGATTATTTTTAAAAAACTACAATTAATGGATATTATAATTTTTCAATATTTTTCCGTATTGTTCAGTTAATTTTAATTTTTCTATTGCTTGATTAAACTTTTCCATAAGCTTGAGATGATCTTTTACTTTTGAAAAACCAATATACAGGGGATCTTTGGTAACACTGGGTTCTAAGAAAACGATGCTCTTAGAAAACTTTAGCTGCCTGGCATGAAAATTTATGACATATCTATTACCGATTCCAACTTCAAATCTTTTCAACTTGAATTTCTTGGCTAAGGAACGATCGCTGATTGCTTCTTCTTTGATGAGATAATCAACCTGATCAAATGCCTCTCCGTAGCTATAGTTACTCACTACGCCAATTTTATAAGGGATTAAATCGCGAAAGTTTCCACTGTAATTAATTCCGGATTGTTTCCAGGTAAAGAAACTGTTTTCTTCCAAAGCCAACGCAAACCTAGGGAAATATAGGAAGGATTCTCTGTCTTTTGTTTTAAATAGCGGCATGATAGCATCAACATTTCCAACTTTTGCATTGTAGAGCATGCGTTTCCAGGGGAATTGCCTATAGGATGTTTTATATCCAAGTTCTTTTGCTATATAATCGATGATGTCAATGCAAACACCGACCAGCTTCCCATCCTTTTTAAAATAATAAGGTGGATAACCAGTGCTAGTCCCTATCACAATTTCTTTTGGTTCCGCATGCGTCATTTCCCCACTGAATAAAAAGAAGCCTAAGAAGATCAATAATAATGAATATTTCATGGTAACCTTTGCGAATTAAACAAACTTATTAATTATTGCGAAGCTCCGGATATAATACCCCGCCGCTTACGGCGTAAATATTAACAAATGAACTAAATTTCGATTAGTGTAGTTAATACTCCGCTGCTTGCGGCGGGGTAGTTCATTATTTGGCAGCTGTTGTAATCAATCTGGTAGTTGTATCGAATGAAATTACCTATATTCATGATAAAAAATCGATTAACTTTAGATTAAGTTATCACATTTGAGAATGAATTAATACTATCTTTTTATGAAGTAAAAATGTCGAACAACTGCTTTTTCAACTTATTGATCTAGTTTTCATAAAATTAGAATTGATCATATTCGAATGTATAATTTGCTTTTTGATCGATTATAGAAATAGTAATTTGACCGGACCTATCTAAAAATGATATTATTAACATCAAAAAGTAATTAAGAAAGGAAAATGTTATGTTTTATTTTATAAAATCAATTTTCTATCGCATACTGATAACTAGTTTATTAGTGACGATGATGAATATTGAGCTGGGTGCCACCCCGAAAATACGTGTTGTCTACACAGAATGGTTCCCATATACGTTTGAGGAGCAGGGAAAGGCTTCAGGTTTTGAAATTGATATATTCAAGGCGATAATGAAACGTATGGGAATTCCGGTTGAATTTGGGCGCTATCCTTGGAAACGTTGTCTGGATCACTTAAAAAAAGGTAAAGCAGACGCGCTGATTTCTATGCTGTATACCAGTAACCGGGAGCAATATACTTACTTTGCTAAAGAACATATCAGCGTATCCCGTACCATATTTGCTACCACTAAAAATCGACAAATATCCTTTAATGGCGCACTTGAAGATTTACGCAGCTATGTGATTGGGTACATAATGGGATTTAGCTATGGGCAGATGTTTGATACTGCTGATTATTTGAATAAAGATTCTGCTACAAATGTCCAGGGACTTATCAAAAAACTGATCAAAGGGCGAAATGATCTGATCGCTGAAAATGAGGTTGTGCTGAGATCTTCTGCTTTTAAATTAGGTGTGTTAGGTCAAATCAAGTTTATTGAACCTCCTATTCACATTCAGAATCTGTTTGTTGGGTTTTCAAAGGTAAATGGGTTGGAGGAACTTTCCATTCAATTTTCCAGAGAACTATCAAGTTTCAAAAAATTAAAACAATATACCAAAATTCTGGCTCAATACAATATTCCCCACACCAATATGGGCACCCCCCATTGACAAAC
Organism: Deltaproteobacteria bacterium; assembly: GCA_018657625.1. GTDB lineage: Bacteria > SAR324 > SAR324 > XYD2-FULL-50-16 > XYD2-FULL-50-16 > JABHWU01. The sequence goes on from JABHWU010000113.1 coordinate 18,976, forward strand.
TGTGTCACAATAGCGAAACAACGATTTTTTCCAGAGCTTGTCATTGCAAACATATTAGAAGGGACGCAGTTGTATTGGTTGTTCATAAACTTAGTTTTTAGTTATTTTTCCAGAATCAAGGGTTGCAAACCAGGGGCTTCATGACAAAACGCTTTGGCCATTATATGAGCGTTATTAATATGTTTAGTGAGTTTGTTTCGTTTTAAAACAACGCCATACTTTTTACTGTTGATTAAAATGCCGTTCTCTCTGAAGGCCACAACTAGATAATCAATAAAACCGGCATCATTACAGCGATAATGATAATGTCCCTTGTTATCTTTGAACAGAAATTCAAAAGCATTGGCTGAAAAAAGCGGGAGGAGAACCAGAAGAAGTATCAGGATAATTGTCTTTTTCATCAAAACCGTTTGGTTTAAAACTTTTAAAAGATAAATATTTGGTTGAATTGAGATATTAAATATACAAGATATATGCAATTCCCCTTTCAACCAGATATTTTTAAAAGTTCTATAGAGTCGGTTAACCAAACGTATTAGCTTTTAATCATGGCTGAAGATAAGTATACCGGTTCTTCTGGCATATCTGCACCTGTTAAATCGTATATCGTTTCACCCGGTAATCCTGCTTTCTCCACTAACTTGGCAAATTTCGGTTGGCACTCCCGTACTGCTTTTTGAAGAACCGTCACCCGTTTATTAACTTTCATGAAGATAGTTGTCGGATGCTGCTTAATTAGTTCTACTGTTCTATCGACATCCGAAGGCATCTCATAGACTCCAAAATTTTCACCTTTTACTGTTATCGGTACACCTAAAAGATTGGACAAAGTATTAATGGTATTAATTCCAGGAATATGCTTGGTTTTAATATTCAATTTTTCCAGCTCAGCACATAAATAGTTAGAGGTACTAAAAATTGTCGGATCTCCCATGGTCACAAATGCGACTTTTTTCCCTTCATCACAGTACTGTTTCACTTGAACGGCTAGTCCTTGATAGGTGCTATCCAACTCTTCCTGGTCGTTGTTCATGGGGAAATAGTACATGTTCAGCTTTTCTTCCCCGACATAATTTAGGACAATATCTCGGGCAACGCTTTTTCCCAATTTACTGGATTGTGGGACAATGATCATGTCTGAGGACTCTAGGATCTTGACAGCTTTAACCGTCACCATTTCAGGATCACCTAAACCAAGTCCGATTGAATAAATAAAGTTTTCCATGTTTCTTCCTTTGCTAGAGTTGTTCTTTAAAAATCTGGTTCAATTTGACAATCGCGTCAATTACATTTAACCCAGGTCTGCTGAAAAGGTATTGATCTACCAGAATGATTTTGCTTCTAAGTGGTTTAAAATAACTCCTTTCTATAGGTGGACGGGGATTTTTATTCATAGGCCCGTCCTGATATATATAAAAATCCGGATTGATATCCACCACTATCTCAGTTGAAATAACGACATGTTTCTTGTTAGTGTCAATCATATTCAAACCACCGGCATACTCAATAATAGCTGTCATTATTGATGGTTTTCCTGCGACCCTTAGCGGACGTTCACTGATTTCGTAAACGACCTTTGGTTGATCAGGTAACGGTTGAACTTGTTTGAGTTTGTTTTTCAATTGAGTAATGATCTGCTCTGATTTTGGCTGAACTTGTAACAAGTCGCCTAATTGGCGAATTTGTTTAAATATATCTTCAATGCTTGTTGGATCATATCTGAAAAAATCGGCGGAGAATCGTGACTCCATTTTTTCTGGATAAGCCCGTTTAGAACCAGCAATGATTAAATCCGGACGAATGGCTTTAATTAATTCCAGATTTGGGCGCAAATGAGATCCAACCTTGTAAACCTTTTTAAAAACGAGATCGGTTCTGGTAACACCCACGACCACTTTTTCTCCAACCAATTGTTTCACAATTTCACTGACAGGGGCATATAATATAACAATCCTTTCATAGGCTTGTCCGATGCTGGAAAAAGAGCATAGGGTTCCAATCAGTAGGATACTTTTAATGATTATATTTTTATAAATGCGCATTTTCTACCTGCACTAATCGTTTGTTTTTTATATTTTCAAAGGAGATATTGACCTGAAAAATGTCAGATATTTTTTCCGCGTCCAGCTCAGATTGTTCCGTATCATAGACCAGTTTACCTTTATTAAAAAATATAAAGCGATCAAAGGTCTGAAAAGCAATATGGATATCGTGGATAACAACCATGATAATTCTGTTTTTGAGCCCTGCTTTTAGAATTTCTAAGACTTCATATTGGTGCTTAATATCAACACTGGCCAGAGGCTCATCTAACAAAATAATTGAACTGTCCCGATTGATCATTCTGGCAAGTAGCACCCTTTGTTTTTCACCACCTGACAGTTCGTTAAACTGTCGATGTCTTAAGGCACCTAAATCAAACTCATCCATAATCTGATCCGTTAAATCCTGATCCTGTTTTGAATAAGTATTACCTGACACATAGGGAAATCGTCCGGTAAGTACCACATAGTTGACATCAAAAGGCATATTTAACGAGACATGTTGTGGTAACAGACTGATTTGTTGGGACTGTTCCTGCTTAGTTAATTCCACAAACGGAGTCTCATCCAACAGATACTCTCCAGTAAAGGGTTTAAGTCCGGAAAGTGCCGACAAAAAAGTAGATTTTCCGCTACCGTTGTTTCCCATGACTGCTACTAACTGGTTTGGTTGAATCGTTAAACGATCAATTTCCAGTAAAAACTCTCCCTGCTCGAGCGATAAGCTTTTTATATTAATCAAAATAGTATAACTCCTTTTTCCGTTTCATTAATAAATATAAAAAGAAAGCCCCACCAATGGCAGAGGTAAGAATTCCTACTGAAAGCTCCTGCCCATCGGTTAATATCACCCGGGCCAGTAGATCATTCAATATCATAAATATGGCACCAAATAACATGCTGATAGGTACCAGTTCAGATGCTATCACAAATTTAAATAGTCGTACCATATGGGGAATAATCAAACCTACAAATCCGATAATCCCAGCATACCCTACGCAAATAGCAGTTAACAGAGCTGCTATAAAAAATATTTTTTTCCGTAAAGGATGGACATCGACACCGGAAGCCATGGCTGTTGAATCATCAAAACAAATAATATCAAGACTCAAATAGTTTTTGCGGATCGCCAGCCAGGCGATAATCAAAACAGTAGTCAAAACACCAACCTGCTGCATGGATGCATCCTGAAAACCACCCATTAACCAGAAAATAATGGAAGCCACTGAATCATCCGCTATATATTTCATCAGACTAATAACAGAAGAAGCAAAAGTGCTGACCACGATTCCGGCTAATAACATGGTGATCGGCTGTACCTTACCATTTACCGAAGATACCTTATAAACAATGGTTAAACCGATAACACCACCAATGAGAGCGAAAACAGGAATCAAAAAACCTAACCCAAATAAAATAGCCAATACGGCTCCCATAGCCGAAGAAGCTGAAGCGCCAGTGGTAAAAGAATCCGCCAGGGGATTTTTCATTACATATTGGAATAGCACACCACTCAGTGACAAGGAAGCGCCAACTAAACCCGCCAGTAGTACCCTAGGAAGTCGTGAATAAGTAAGAATATCCAAATCGGTATCTGAAAGCTGAGTAAAATCCATGTTAACAGCACCCCAAAATACAGCTAAAATAAAGACCGCTATAAAAACAATCAACAGTACAAATATCGTTATATTTTTTGTCATGGTATTATGCCTCAACCTTTTTAACCGCATAAAGTGCTGTTAAGAAAAACGTACACATAAAAATCAGCATGATACCGATATAAGCAAAGTTAATTTCACCACCGGTTAAAGATGCCCGGATCACCTGTGTCGAATAAGTTAAGGGCAGGCAATGCACAATAACTTTAAAAAAGGCTGGTAATTTGTCCACTGGAAAAAACGTACCACATAAAAAAATCATGGGAGTGATGACAAATGTATTTACTTGTGCCTGACTACCATGGTCCTTAATCAACATAGAGACTGTCATGGCCAACAATGAAAACAGAAAAGAGTGCATCAATATGACTAAAAAAAACAGGCCGCTAATCCGAAGATCAACTCCGAATAAAAAGGCGTACCCAAAAATCAAAAAGACACTGATTGATGCCTTGAACAACCCGTAAAGAACTTCTCCAAAAACAATTTCTATGTGAGATATTGGCGCAATTAAAAATTCATCAAAAACATGGAAATAAAACCGGGAGATATTTATTTCCTGCGCGATACTATAACTTTGATTTAAACTGCTCATCGTAATTAAGCCAGGTATCAAAAAAAGAATATAAGGTAACCCGTTGACAGCAACCCGGTCCCCAAATCCCCAACCAAAAGCAATTAAAAAGAGTAGCGGTGATAACGAAGAAGCCAGAATCTGTTTTTTGGCTTTTTTTCGAAATACATTAATTTCACGGTATAAAACCGCCTGAACACCATTAAGCATTTACCCTCCTGCCAGTAAGCTGGATAATGACATCTTCCAAAGCAATATTCCTGATTTTGCTTTCTGATTGACAGTTACCTTGTTCAATTAGCGCTGCCTCCTGGGAGTCAAAATATGTTTCTGTGATACCATCTTCATTGTAGATTTCCAAAACAAATCGTCCAAGACCATGTTTCAGTTTTTCAGGTGTATTATCCATAATAATATCACCATGATCAATAACCATGACACGACTGCAGAGCTTTTCCGCCTCTTCAATATAATGGGTGGTCAGTAAGATGGCTGTCTTTTTGACCTGATTGATTTTTAAAATCAAATTCCAGAGATTTCTCCTTATTTGTGGATCCAATCCAACAGTAGGTTCGTCCAGAAAAATGATTTTAGGATCATGAATCAGGGCTCGTACAATAACCAGCCTTCGTTTCATTCCTCCGGAAAATGTTTTTACCTGTTTGTTTCGATATTCCGAAAGTTCCGCAAATTCTAAAGCAGTGGCTATTTTGGCTTCTCGCTCTTTGACTGGAATATTGTGTAACAAGGTATGCAAATACAAATTTTCATACGCCGTTAAATCCCGGTCCAGGTTACTGTTTTGAGGAACAACACCGATCAGTTTTTTGGATTCTTTTAAATGGGATTCAAAATTTTTGTCATAGTATAGAATGCTGCCACTGGTGGGTTTGATCAAACCTGCAACCGATTTGATGATGGTTGTTTTTCCAGCCCCATTGGCCCCTAGTAATCCAATAAACTCACCTTCCTGGATCGTAAAATCAACCGCATTTACGGCTGGCTTTTTACCAAAAGTCTTCACTAGTTTTGATACAGATAATATAGGATGATTACTCATTATTATAATATTGTATGTCTAAAATTATTGTTCAAATTTTTTCAGGGCTTTTAACAGGCTTTCAATAAAGATATGGGTGATCTCATTATTAAATCCAAGTCCTTTGTACATTTTTTTGCCATTATAATCGGCATAGATGGTTTCGGTTTTAAGGCCTTTTTTATGTAGTTGCATTGCCCAGGATAATTCTTCTTCATCTGTGGCAGTTGACATGACATCATTCATGATATGATCACCCGCAATAAATAAATATGGAATAAAACGAACGCTTTTGGGCGAACATTTTGCGGCTTGGCTCAAAGCCTGGTCAGCTGTTAATAAACCATCCATTGCACCGACAAAGGTATTGGGGTACTTCGCTCGAACATATCGTTCCAGACCAATATATGATCCGGTGGCACCTACAAATGTTAGAGGGGAACCATGAATAGCTATGACATTACAACCTTCAATAGATGATAAAAAATCCTTGGATAAAATATCCAGACTCTCAAACATATCTTCCCAATCGTGTGTTAAGGTATGTCCCATATGAATGGTTAATCCTAAAGTTTCAAATGCTTTAACCGTATTAACGACTTCTGCATACTCCTGGCCCGCAAAAATATGGATGGGTTGCACCACAACTTTCCGGTAACCTTCGGCTTCCAGATCTGCCAATACCTGTGGCAGGCTCCTATAATGTTTGTTAATACCGTTTTTTTTGAATCGTTTATTGGCCCTTTCCCGTATAATTTCAGAAGTAAACGCCCAGTCGATTTTAAGTCCTGTTAGTTCGGTTTTGGCTTCTTCCCGTAGTTGTGCTTCAAAAAAATCAAATGTTACCCTTGCTTCCGTAGTGGTACCAAAAGCTGTAATCACAATAGCGGGGTCTGTTTTGATGGTCCGACTCATTGAAAAGACTGTGGAGTATAACAGTATAGACAGCAGTAACAACAAGATTATTTTCTTCATACTTTCTCCTTAATATAATAATATTAATTTTAATTCTTGGCGTTTAAAATCTATTTGCCAATCTAATGACAATAACATGGTAATTAAACAGTATATCCATGATATTGTTTTTGAATTCATTAAAACATAGATTTAAAACTCGAGAGAAAATCGGTAGGTGTCGATATTTTGAAGAAAAATAGGAATAACAGACTAATCAAAATGCTCTTACACCCCCCTCGAGGATTACGAAATGAACCTGTGTTCCGACTTAGGGCTCCCTAATTACTCACCTTCCCAGGTTGGCTTTTTCAACCCAGTGGTCATCTTGAGTTTTCGTTCCCTTCACGGCTGCGGGGCAGCGGAGGCATCTCACCTCTCTTCCAATAATTCAATCCGGTGCTAGACTTAATTGGAACAAATACAGAAAAACATAGCTCATTTTGAATGTCAACTATCAATAAATCAATCATCTGTTGGTTGACCCAAATCATTTGATTTAACTACTCTGGAACCTGTTTGATAATATGGGAATATTTATCAAAAAAAGAATAAGAGATTTTGAGAAAGGCTTGAAGCACTCAGTTCAGACCTAAAGCTAATAATCACTTCAATAAACCAACTCAATAAATATGAGAGTTATAATGAACACAGAATTGATATATCTAAAGGACAATAATTTAAAACAAGTTACGGCTAAACTAATCAAAATGGAAACCACGGAACAAGGGCAGTACTGTATTTTTGATCAAAGCGTTTTTTATCCAAAAGGTGGTGGTCAGGCTTGTGATGTTGGTACTATTTCAAATGATTCTAAAGTTGTATTCGATATTAGCTATACAGGTTTCCACGAGGGGCAGGTGCTGCATTATGGAGATTTTAAAGATTTTCAATTTGCTGAAGGTAGCAGCTGGGAACTTAAAATAGACCCGGCAGTTCGCTTAACCAATTCAAAAGGACATACAGCCGGGCATCTGGTTCATCTGGTTATGGAAGAACTGGTGCCGGAATTAACAGCCACCAAAGGACATCATTTTCCGAAGGATGCTTATATTCGATTCGATGGATTAACCAATGTCGATCGCGATGAATTGATCCTAAAAGCAAATGAAAATATAAAAAAGTATATTGACGAGGGGTTTCCAGTAAAATCCGAAATATTATCTCTGGATCAATTAAAAAAACTGGTCAAAAATATTCCCTTTAATCTTCCGGAAGATAAACCATTGCGAACAATTGCCATTGGGGAATATTTTCCTGTTCCGTGTGGGGGGACGCATTTAAACGACCTTTCTGAATTAAAATCCGCGACAATTACAAAAATCAAACATAAGAAAGGAAATACGGTTGTGGGGTATGCTTTTGATTAATCAATAAAAAGCGAAGATTCATAATTTGATAGAGACGGCTTAAAATGAAAAAGTTATTATCATAAATAAACAAATTTTTTTTTAATTTACTCTAATTTAAAAATATGTCTGATATACCAACTACTTTTATTCCCTTAAGTGATTTAACAGGAAGTAAGGACGAAGTAAGACCGGATTGGGTCATTGGTTCAGTCAGTTCTGGCATTGGTCCAATCCCGCAGATATCATGTGACTGGAATCAATCCGATAAAGTCGGTCAAATAAAAGCGCGAATCAATAACACTTTTCGGATGAAATATGCCATTCAAGCTGGATTATATGCCGTAGGAAATCCTGATGGGGATTCACCTGTTTTGCTTTCAGCCAACTATAAATTAAGCTTCGACATTCTAAGGCGTGAATTAAAGACGCTAAATGTATGGATCATCGTTTTAGATACCAAAGGAATTAACGTCTGGTGTGCCGCTGGTAAAGGGACTTTCGGAACTGACGAAATCATCAGACAAATCAGTCATCTAAAACTTGAGCGAGTGGTAAAACATCGTAAAGTGATTTCACCGCAATTGGGAGCCCCTGGAATAAAAGCGCATGTTGTCAAAAAAATGACGGGGTTTAACATTAAATATGGTCCTGTCTTGGCCAAAGATATTCAAAAATATCTTCAAGACGGTTTAAAGGCGACCAAGGAAATGCGTCGGATCTCATTTAAAATTATTGATCGAATGATTTTAACACCAATGGAAATTTCCCTGGTGCTTAAACAATCATGGAAATACGGTTTAGGTATATTAATATTTTTTGGTATTATGCCGACCGGGATTCTTTTTAAAAATGCTTTTGTGGATGGGTTACCGTTTATTCTTTTACTTTTTGTAGCGATTTTAACGGGAGCTTTTATCACCCCTGCCCTGCTGCCCTGGATCCCTTTTCGGGCTTTTTTTAGGAAGGGTTTTTTAATAGGATTGTTACCTGTGATTCTGCTTCATTATCTTTCTTATAAATATGGTGGCCTTTTCAATGATCCATTTTTGTTGGCATCAGCTTATTTGTTGGTTCCGACACTAAGTTCTTATCTGGCTTTTAACTTTACCGGTTGTACAACTTATACCAATCCGGCCGGTGTTAACAAAGAATTGAAGTCGGCATTTATTGTTTATGCGATTACTATTATAGTCAGTATTATACTACTGGTTATTTACAAATTACTTATTTGGGGAGTGCTATGGAATACTTGAAAAATGTTGTGACATTGCAGTTTTCAGAAAGCAAATGTAATGGTTGTCAAAGATGCATAGAAGTTTGTCCGCATGGTGTTTTTCAAATGGTAGGGAAAAAAGCAGCCATAACAGACAAAGACCTCTGTATGGAATGTGGATCCTGTCAAAATAACTGTGAACAGGAAGCTATCCAGGTTGAATCTGGTGTTGGATGTGCTGAAGCCATTATTAGAGGTTTGTTAACTGGTAAAGAACCAAGCTGTGGTTGTGATGGTGAGTCCGAAAGTAGTAGTAGCTGTTGTTAGATCAACAACTACTGATCATTTTGATTAATAAACTATGATCCGGTCAAAAATAATATATGCAGGTATTTCAGATTCAATTAGTCAAAAACTATTTTTATAAAATGAACTAGTCATGGAGACATGATTTTACTGAAAAATCAAATTCTCCTGTAAACATTATTTTGATATGATTCGATGGATGTTATCCTAACAACAATGAATCCAGCGCAAGTTCTTCACCCTGGTTGGTATAAAATTTATTGAGCAGATCATTAACCGACTACCCAACGCTATGGCTTGTTTCATGTTGTGGGTAATCATTAACGTCGTTAATTTTTCTGATTCCACGATTTGAATAGTAAGGGCTAAAATTTGATTGGCTGTTTTGGGATCCAGGGCTGCAATATGTTCATCCAAAAGCATAACTTCCGGTCGTAGCATGGTTGCCATTAGCATTGTCAAAGCCTGACGTTGTCCACCTGACAACAATCCGACAGGGTCCAATAAACGATCTTCTAAACCTAAACCGAGTTTTTGTAATTGTTCTTTAAAAAAAACGCGATCCTTGGCTTTGACGCCAATACCCAAACCTCGTTTTTTCCCACGTTTGTAAGCCAGAGCCAGATTTTGTTGGATACTGGCTGAAGGACAAGTTCCTAACAACGGGTCCTGAAATACCCTTGAGATTAATTTAAAAATTGTAAAAATATATTTCTGTTGACAGAAACAATACCTATCCTACTTGACGACGTCCGGCCAACTTAATTCAGTGTTTGAAATCAGGGTACACGTAACAGCCTGATCCTGTTATTTTATTGATGTGCTATAATGCGTACATGTCCCCCGATTTCAGCTAGATTAATTGCAACTGTTCATGGTTGACATGACACTAGATACAGAATGCTTATTTAAAGTTTTTTGTAACTATTCAGCTCTTTTAAATTTTGCTTTTAAGAGACTCTGTACACTGAGCGAAGTTGAAGTGCTTTTGAGTAATACCTCGACTTCGCTCGGTAAACAGGAACATGGTTTAAGAGTAGTGATTCAAGAGTTAACTGAAAAGTTACTGTTTTATATTATTAAATTGGAAGGTGATCTGCATCGATATTTTAGGTCAAAAGATTGAGAAGAATCTGGTTTTTTTATCGATCAAAGATTTTGGATTTCTTTAAGTAGTGAACAAACAAGTGAGGAAAATATTATCTGAAACATTATCTCGCTTGAAAATAGTTAATAAAAACAAATTTGATTGCTTCATTTTCATGGATAAAGTATACAAAAAAATCAAGTATTAATTTACTAAAACTTTTCTTATTATCAAGGATGTGTTCTAAAATATAAAAATATCAATTTATAACAAAGGTCATTCTTAATAACAGATAATGATCTGTTTTGATAATGAGGCAATTACATTGTTTGTTGCCAATATAAATTAAAAAACCTTTTCTGGGAGTAAAAAGTGAATATTGATAAGAATTTTGAAGATGCCTGTAGACTAGAGGCAAATTTTGACAGCCAGATTAGAAAACAGCTCTCCAGCGTTGTTGAAAATATCGTTGATGATAGCCTGGATAAAGATCACTTTACACATATTAATTATGATCCTTTTCCATCTGTAGAATCAGTTGCACGAATCATTAATATTCTAAAAGAGATAATTTATCCTGGATATTTTACCAGTGGTAAGTTAGATCCAACCAATTTAACTTATAGAATGGGACAGTCTGTCACTACTATTTTTGATTTATTATCAGAACAGATCAGCAATAGTATTCGTCATCACTGTTTTAGATATGGCCGGCAGTGTTCAGATTGTCATGAAGAGTCACAAACTAAGACATTAAAATTATTGGAAGCTATTCCGGAGTTGCGGAGAATTTTATCTAACGATGTTCGTGCGATATACAAAGGTGATCCAGCTGCTAATGGATATGATGAAATTATATTTAGTTATCCCGGGTTGTTGGCCATCACAATATTTAGAATCGCCCACATCCTGTATCAATTGGATGTGCCTATCTTACCACGGACGATGACTGAGTATGCGCATAGTATTACCGGTATTGATATTCATCCCGGAGCCGATATTGAAGAGAGTTTTTTTATTGATCACGGTACAGGTATTGTTATCGGTGAAACGACCAAAATAGGAAAGCATGTCAGAATTTATCAGGGGGTAACATTAGGTGCTTTATCGTTACCAGAGGATGCCGGAGAAAGAATGAAAGGTGTTAAAAGGCATCCAACTATTGAAGATAATGTTATTATTTATTCCGGGGCTACTATTTTAGGTGGAGATACTACCATTGGTACAGGGTCTATTATTGGTGGTAATGTCTGGATTACAAAATCTATTAAACCGGGTACTAAAGTACAACTTGAGTCTCCGAATCTAATTTTTAAATAAGGTTTTTCTTATTTCAATGCTTGATCATCATCTTTACCATCAAAAGCTGTAAACTATTGCGCACATACCACTTTCCTGGTAACATCAGGGAATTATCGTCATATTTTATTCTATCTTCTATCAATTTTTAAAGTGTGAAAAAACATGAAAGATCTTTCTATCAGCTTAAAAGCCAAGATAACATTTATCACAGCAATTATTATTGCCGGTGGATTGGTTTCCTTGACCTTATATTATCTTCATTCGTCCCGATTTGATGCTGAAGTTATTAGTTTGTTAGAACGACAAAATATCCTTAGTCAAAAGATGGCTAAATCGGCCTTAGGTTTTGGATTCACAAAAAATGAGATTGGAAATAAAACGGTAATTGCCAGGGAGTTGGATCAGACAAAAGAACTCTTTTATAGTAGTCTGATGGCGTTTAAAAAGGGTGGTCGATATAATACCGATTCAAATTCGTCGGTTTATAAAGAATTACCTGGTGTCACCGATCAACAAAATTTGGATAAAATAAATGAAATAGAAGCACAATATAAAGACTTAATAAAGCATATAGATCATTTTTTAAAGGGGAATACGTCTGCCAATAGAGTGAATGCATTGGTTACTGAAGCTAACAAACTGAGCAAACTAAGTAATGATCTGGTTTTGATAATTAAAAATCAGGGTGAGCTAAGATATGATATTATCTATACCATGACCTGGATAACTGGTGTGTTTATTTTAGGATTGATTGGTATTTTTTGGTATTTTTTGGGAGTTTTTGTAGTCAAACCAGTAAAAGTAGTCTTGAAATTCATAAATACGATGAAGACCGGCGATCTGGATACCCGATTTAAATCAGAGCGAAATGATGAGTTTGGTCAGATTATTATGGCCATTAATCAGTTGGGTGATACCTTGAAGCATACCATTGGGGAAATTATTGGAAATACAGAAACGATTAATGCCCTGCTACTTACCTTGAGCGATTCATCCCAGTTTTTATTTGAATCTACAGAAACAGTTTCAAGTCAATCCAACACAATAACCAAGGATTCAGGAAAAATAACTGCGAATATGGATACTGTTGCTTCTTCAGCTGATAAAGCATCTAACAATGTCCAAATGATATCTTCTACTATTGAACAACTGAGTTCAAATATGGATGCTATTGCAGCTTCTGCCGAAGAAATGTCTGTTAATATGGGAAGTGTCAGCGATAATATGTCTAGCGTTTCTACCCAGGTTGAAACAGTAACTTCCTCAGTAAACCAAATGTCAGATTCATTAAAAAATATTTCTGAAAGTACATCCAAAGCATTGGAAATATCTGAAGAAGCCTCTCATAACTCCCAGGAAAATCTGAAAGCAATGAGCCAATTGAATCACCTTACACAGCAAATTGATGATGTACTGGTGATTATTGATAAATTGGCAGGACAAACAAATATGCTGGCTTTAAATGCCACCATTGAAGCCGCAGGTGCCGGTGAAGCCGGAAAAGGATTTGCGGTGGTTGCTTCTGAAGTAAAACAACTTTCTAAACAAACCGGTGAAGCCAGTAATAAAATATCAGAACAAATAGATACGATTCAACAACATGTCCAAATTTCGATGAAGCATACTGAAGATGTGGGTAAAGTAATTAATGAAATTACGGATATTAATAAAAGTATTTCCGGTTTAGTAAAGGAACAGAACATAAATTCTGAGCAAATTGTAAAATCAATTGATGAAGTAAGTAATGCTGCTAAAGACTCCTCCGTGAATGTTACAGAGGCCGCAATTGGTGTTCAAGATATTACCCGCTCCACAAATGAAGCTTCACTGGGAGCCAAAGATGCTGCCCGTAGTAGTAGTGATGCCGCCACGGGTGTTGCTGATATTGCAACATCCAGTGCTACTTCTGCTGAAAGTATACGGAATATTGATAATGCCATTAATGCCATTAATTTTTCTATTAGCGAAGCAGGAGGAGCTGCTAAAAATACCATGGAAAGTGTTGGAAAGTTCACCGAAATGGCTAAAAACCTGAAACGATCAGTCGAGTTTTTCTCCAAAGGTGGGTCCACCTTCTTTTATTGGTTTGATCAATTAGACGTTGGACATAGCGAGCTTAACGAGCAACATAAAGAGATCATAAAGTATATCAATATCCTGGCCAAAGCACATCAAACTCAACAAACAGATAAAGTCTCTGAAGACCTGACAGCTTTGATCAAAATCACTACAGAACATTTTAATAGTGAAGAAAAACTGTACCTGACCAGCGATTATCCGGATAAAGAACTCCATTCAGAAAAGCATAATGAGATTTTGCAGCAGTTAGGGGATTTTCAAAATGAATTTGAGAAGGGAAATCGTAAGGTGGATCATGATTTTCTGGAATTTATCAAAGAATGGCTTCAAGTACATATCATGAGCATTGATAAAAGTTACCGTAATTTCATCTAACTTAAAAAAAGCTGTGGTTTAGTCTACAGCTCTCCTTACAAAGTCCTCCTTCGTCTTCTCTCGATTCGTTACCTGAATCAGCATTTTTCAATTCTGATGATCTATTGCCGATCTCGATGATGTGGTCAGTATTTTGAGCACTAATGTTTGCCAATGAATGATAAATGTTTTAAAAAGATGCCACTTTACGAAAAAATGTTATTTGTCAAAATGATAAAGCTGTTGAAAATTAATCATGTAATACCACCTGTTTTTAAAAATTCTGATTGAAAGGAAATATATGAAAGATCAATGCCCATGCGGATCGAAAGAACAATATGAAACCTGTTGTCAAAAATTTATAAATGGATCAGCGATTCCCGGCACAGCTGAACAGATGATGCGTTCTCGATATTCAGCTTATACGCGTCAGGAAATTGATTATATCGAGAAGACAACACACCCTGAAAGTCTGAAACAATTTGATAAGGAAAGTACTACTAAGTGGGCAAAAGATTCTCAATGGTTGGGGCTGGAAATTATTTCATCTAAAGAAGGACAGGAAAATGATGACGTTGGAGAAATTGAGTTTAAAGCCAACTATATCGAAAATAAAGTCACCCGCACGCATCATGAGTTTTCCATTTTTAAAAAACATGAAGGTAGTTGGTACTTCCACACGGGAGATAAAGCGCCTCAAAAACCAGTTGTTAATACTGGTGCCAAAATCGGTAGAAATGATCCATGTCCTTGTGGTAGTGGCAAAAAATATAAAAAATGTTGTGCAAAAAAATAATATTGATTGGGCTGTTCAGCAATGTTGCCAAAGCAAACCACTGTGTTTCAAACTAAACTACTCGTCTGGTATAGTAAGCACAAAAGAGTTTTACCCTGGCGTTTAACGAATGATCCATACCTGATATGGATTTCCGAAGTAATGTTACAGCAAACCCAGGTCATAACAGTAATTCCCTATTATCAGAAATTTGTTGAAACTTTTCCTTCGGTTTATGAATTGGCCAACTCAGAGCTTCAACAGCTTTTAAAACTGTGGCAAGGGTTAGGATATTACAGCCGTGCCAGGAATTTACATAAGGCGGCCAAGTCAATCGTCGATGAGCATCAGGGACAATTCCCTAAAACATACCATGAAATCAGTCAGCTTTCAGGGGTTGGTCCCTATATCGCGGCAGCAGTTTCCAGTATTGCATTTCAACTGTCATATGCTGTTGTTGATGGTAATGTAAAACGTGTACTATCGCGATTATTTTGTTGTGATTTACCCGTCAATGATTCAAAAAGCAATAAGCAATATCAGACCAAAGCTGATGCGCTATTATATATCGATAAATCAGGTGATTATAATCAGGCGATAATGGAATTGGGTGCTTTAATTTGTAAACCCCAAAAACCTGATTGTGTTCGATGTCCAGTTTTAGAAGTTTGCCAGGGCTATGATAAAATGCAAACCAATATATATCCTTTTAAATTGATCAAAAAGAAATCTAAAACCAGGGAAAGGCTTAGCTTTATTGTAGAAAACAAGGGCCGGTTATTAATGTCTCAAAATAAAGAAACAGGACTTTTAGGGGGGCTGTGGGCGTTTCCCCAGTTTGAAAAAAAGAACAATGAATCCCAGGAAAATATATTGCATCAATTAATATCGGAGGCCTCTGGTGGGCAGGAATTCGTCTCAATTAAGTTAATGTCCGTGAAGCATATTTATACTCATTTTAAAGAAGATATTCTGCCTGTGGTGATTAAAATAAAGGGTGATATTACCTTAATCCCTCAACAGGAGTCCTTGATATGGGTGACATTGACCCAATTAAAAAAACTTCCGATTACAGGTGCCTGTCAGAAAATATTACATCTCTATCAGGAATACAAATCATAAGGATGAGATAAGATCTCTCTTCGCAAGCTCATCGAGATGACAAAATTTGGTGACGCTGGAATGTTGACACGCCACTAATGCTTTTAATATGGAGAGATTTGCTTGAAAGTTCTAATCTTTAAGCAAATCACGGTTAACTGATTTGGGAATATCCGAATTGGCACTAGATCAAATATTAAGCGAAATCTATTTCAGATTTCCAAAGCCCATGTTTGTTGCATCTGGCCAAGGCTCCAATTTTACAAGCTCGGTTTGCATTAATGATAAACTCGGCCGTTGGATCAGAGATGACTGCTGAAAATTCTGAACGGGCGATGAATAATCCGTTTATCTGTAGTTCGACCCACTGAATCCAATGATCGTCTGCGTTGGGATGCTTACCACCACCGACATCTACTTTCACCTTTATTTTTTCGGGTGATAATTTTTCTACTGTAATGAGAGGCAAATGCTTTTCATTGGTAACGGCTTCATTTGAATTTTCAGCGGTATTTAATTGATCAAATAGTGTCATTTAAGATCTCCTTATTTAGCTTTGACAGTATTAATTAGAATATCAGTTAATTGTAATTAATTAATAATATTATAAACAACCTTTTTCTTAAAAAATTCTTTTTTGATAACTATTATTGTTATCACTATTGAAATCAGAGTCAAAATAATCATTGATGACCGGGTTAATGACATCCATTGAAAACCCACGCTGGAATAATATTCGGCTGGCTTTTTGTTTTTGTTGATATAAATCCTTCCCTTTTATCAAATGGCGTTTTTTCGAGAGATAGTCCAATGCGATTTGATATTCAGATATTTCTTTATCGTCAAAAAAAAGCTCTATTTGCTCATTAATGATCTCTGTATCAATGCCTTTCTTTTTAAGTTCCTGAATACATTTAATTTTACCATAAAATTTTCTGGAAGCGCAGCTTTTTAACCATCGAATAGTATAAGATTGATCATCAATAAAGTCATAATTTTTCCCAAATTCAATAACCTGATCTACGATATCTTCATTGTAATCGCTGCGCCTAAGTTTTTGGCGTATTTCATAGCTTGTTTTAGCAGATCTTGAAACCAGATGCATTAAGTAGCTTTTACCCCGTTGAAACGTTTTTGGTGATTGCTCTTTTTGTTTGTTAATCATGGGTGATCAAATGTGATGAATTCAGGATGACTGCTTATTGTCGTGATTATGGTTTGATGCTGGCTGGTAAGTCAAATATTATCGATTGAGATAAAAAAGATCTCTCCCCATTCTTCGTCGAGATGACACAGCATTGGGTTCATTGTAAAGATTCCATCACAATGCTTGACTGTGTTGAATGGAATGCCTTAAGTTGCCTTTCAGTCGATATCGCTTAGCTTTTGATAATTTTCAGAGAGATGTAACCGGTAGTGATTTATATTTAACGGTTCCATCAGTTCCTAATCGAATATTAGAGAGCGGTTTTAACCGAAGAACCTTGCTCTTTTCAGGGAGGAGCGTAGAGCCTATTGAATCAATGCTAAAGTTTTTGATACAACCTCTAATTGGAGGCTGATGCCATTCGCTGCCAGTATATTCTTGATTTCAACATCTGTAATACCGGGGATATCATATACTATCGTGACGATTCTTTGAACGGTCCCGATCTCTAATCCTTTTTCTAGATCATTGACTGGTTTCAAATCCGGGAATATTTCCAGCAATGCACGATGTGTTACTGATACTATTTTATTTTTAAGATCTTGTTGACCGCTTATAGCCTGTTGATTTTTATTTTCTAAATGTTTGATATTATTTTTTAATTGCTGATTTTTATTTTCTAAATGTTTGATATTATTTTTTAATTGCTGATTTTTGTTTTCCACCTGTTTAATGGTATCATTTAATTGTTGAACTTCCTTTTTTAATTGTTGAACTTCTTTGTTTAATTGTTGAACTTCCTTTTTTAATTGTTGAACTTCTTTGTTTAATTGTTGAACTTCCTTTTTTAATTGTTGAACTTCTTTGTTTAATTGTCGAATTTCCTTTTTTAATTGTTGAACTTCCTTGTTTAACTGTTGAACTTCCTTGTTTAATTGTCGAATTTCCTTGTTTAATTGTCGAATTTCATCATTTAACTGACGGATGTGTGCTTTTTTTAGAGCCAACAAGTGGTATATAGATTTTGGATTTGATTGATCAATATCGCTTAAAGAGCCTGAAAGTGCTTTTTGTATTTTTTGGGTGAGTTCTGTTTCATTTAAATAGTCACCTTTAATGCGGATTAATACTTTGTTTTTTACCAATTTGAAATTGTATTTCAGATGATCACTGTCGGTAAATAAAAATCCGGCAGGGATGGCCGGTTTTAAATCAATACTATCTTGTTGAAAAGAATCGATAATAACAATAATACTAATCAAATTTTGTTGAATATTAAAATGTAGATTTTGAATACCGATGTTTTGCCATGAATGAAATAGTTTGTTTAATTCAATGATTCTCGGGAACTGTTTCTCTTCATATTGATGCTGATATTTTATGGTTAATAAATAACCATCCGGGTCCGTTAACTCAATATGTTTATTGGCGGTATTAATAGTCTGTTCTAAGACGTTAAATCCATATTTTGGCCAATTATAAGCTGCAAAAACAGAGAACGGTAACAAACAGAAAAGAATCATTGAAATCAGTTTTTTCATTTGGATTACCTATTAAAATCTAAAAATCAATTTATCGAACGGCTGAGCGGTCTTATTTTTAATCAAGGCGGTTACGGTGGCTTTAATTGTATCATCGATAGATGTTATCAAAAGTTCACCGATGTACTCTTCATCCTTTCTATAAATGCCCGCGATCATTCCTGTTTTAACAGATATGGCCGGGTTAACATAAATATCGAGTTGATTTGATTGTACTTGTATTATAAATCCACCCTCTGAATACTGTTGCATTAGTATGGTTAAAGCATTCTGGTATATTTGTAAGGATTGGTCTTTGTTTGTAATGGTGCGCTCTTTTTCCCGAATGATACGCTCTTTGTCTTCCACTTCCAGTGACACCAGGATAAGATTTGAATTCAAGGCCGTAATTGCCTGATTCTTATTGCGGATCGTTTCCTCTCTTGTATCAATGACCAGGTTTTTTGAAGCAATGATTGTATTTTTGGACTTAACCACTTGTTTAATGCGTTTGATTAAATTTTCATAATCATGGGATATGGAGTATGTCAGGTCATTGATTTTTTTGATTGCAGGTTTGATGGAATTAAAATAAGGAATCCGATTCAGCCGATCTGTAATCTCAAAGAATTTATCAATTTTTGTTCGAAAACTTTTGAAATCATATTGTGTAAAAACCCCTTCAAATAACAAAAATTCGTCAAACGAATCCAGATAACTATATTGATTTATAATTCCTTTTTTATTTTCCATGATGTTAGTGATCCGTTTAGACTTGAATACCGGATTATATTTTAAAACGATATAGTCTACATAGGCTTCGTAATATTCCTTTAAAGCAACCACACCGGAATCATGTTCTTTTTTTAATTTGGCATTCTTGATTGCATTTAGTTTGTCGATATTGCTGATAAATTTTGATTTTTGATTTTCACCAGTTTCTTTTTCTTTTTCTATTTCACTTTCAATTTTAGAAATTTCCTGTTCTTTTTTCGTGGTACTTAATTTAAAATTTGAATTAATTGCTTCAATAGCAATTAATTCCGCATTTCGGTTTTCTAAGATCAGTTTATCTGTTTTCTGATCATTTAAATCTTTTGCAAGAATACCAATTTCATTTTGATAGTATTGCTTTTGAACAATTAAGATCTCTTTTTTCTCATTAATTTTGATGATATCCAGTTGAATTTTCAACAAGTCAAGATTGTTTTCATAACGTGTGGCAGAATCAATAACATCTTTGAGACGTAAATCTTCCAGGTCGCTAATATTAATTTCAAAATCTTTACTTTGTTGTTCTACAATTTTTGTAAAATAGAAAACACTGCCAATCACCACCGTAAAAAACAGCAATATTGAAAAATAAAGTAATAGATTTTTATTTCTTTTTGTTTTGATCAGCTCTGTTTCTAAATCATAGAATTCAGTAACCGCATCTATATCTTTAATTTCTTTGGGAAGAAATCGTGAGGTACCGTTAGCTTTCTTCTCTATTTCGTTTGCATTTGCCATATTCCATTCCAATTATCGGGACAAGTTTCTTGAGTTCTGAATTTAAATACTTCTGCCAATGGAAGTGAGCATTTATTGAATGATTGATTCGCTTCGGGCCAATTACCGTTGTAATACTGTTCTAATCCTATTTGAAAATCCGTCATTTGTTTTTTCAAATCTTCGGTAAAAAGCTCACGTGTGATTGGCCAAAAGACTTTTTTACCAGTTGTTTTACCTTTCACCTGGACGGTATCAATTTCATAGAATTCGATGCCGTGATCAGAGACATTGTTCTTAATATCGTTCATTACAAATTTTGAACAAATCACTGGAATTTTGTAGACCCGTGTTAATCCCTCTAGCCTGGATGCAGCATTGACATTATCTCCAATAACGGTGTTAGTCATCCTGACATAAGAACCCAGCGTACCATAAAAAACCTGACCACCATCGATACCAACACCTATTTCAAGTAATACTGCTTCATAAACACGCCATTCATCATCTGTAAGTTCTCCCTGCTCTTTTTCAATAGTGGCTTTAATATCACTCATTCTATTTCGAAGTTCTTCTGTAGCATCCTGGAGTTCATAAGCAGTTAAAACGGCCAAATGAGATTTGTTTTGCTCGGATTTTAAGACACCAAAGACTGATAATATGGCATCTCCAATGATAGAGCCAATCACGCCTTGGTTTTTAACAACTTTCCGGATCGCATCATCGTAGTACATATTCAGTAAATTGATGATTTCATTTCCTAAAGTCTCTGTGATAAAGGTAAAACTTTTAATATCCGAAAACAGGATCGTTAGCTCCTGACTGGTACCTTCCAGTTTAACCTCGCGTTCTCTGTAGGCTTTATTAACAATATCCTGATTGGTAAATTTCTGGAAGATATGAATCAGATTGTTAATTAAACTTGAAAGGGAATTGAAGGCCACACCCAAATAGGTGATATCGTCATTGGAGGCGTTTTTAAGATCGATAATACCCAGTTCCTGAGATGAGATCATTCTTTGAATTTCAACTGTGATATAATGGATATACCGCAGCAGGTACCTTAACATTAATACACCAATAATTGCCATGAGGATTGAAATCGCAATAATAATATATGAAATATTTTTAAATATCGCCCGGGATTCAGCATAAAATTCATTCAGTTCTTCTGCTCTTAAAAGAAACGCGTCCCACTTAGTGTTATATTTATAAACACCAAAGTATTCTTCTCCATTAAATTTAAAATGAATTTGGCCTTCATCCTGATTTTGATCCAGCTGTGTGTTAATGTGATTGAGAACAGTCTGATCATTAAAGGTATCAATTTTGGCGATATGGGAAGCCTGGAGCAGTATTTTTCCATCCCTCTTTACACCCAACAATACAGCTTTTTGGTTTTTCAATTCTCGCCGCCCATTTTGTTCAATACTGGAAATAGAACTTTCAAAGTCGTTATCAAATTGATAGATGGCATGCTGATTGTTGCAATAGGAATACATACTTTTTAAATCTTTAATCAGCAATTGGTTCATTAATTTGAATAACTCGGTTCGATTAAATATTAAATTAATATAATTTGTGGAAAAATTAGAGATTAAGATAAATAAGGTAAAAGAAATAACAATTTTAATCGTAACGGGAACCACTCTAACTTTGCTATTTTTTGTTTTCATAGATGATTATATACTTTTGGTTTGGCGGCTCTTTTTTAGAAAATAGAAGAAAACCAATTATTCGGATTGTAATACTTCCTTTGAAAATTAGCTGAAAAAAGCACAATGATCAACTTTTTATTTGGGTTAAATCGAAAATTTTTGATGCCAATATTTTTTTTTCTTTTAAAATACATTGATAATGATTTCTGCAAATTAAATGGGAGCCTGTGGGCAACATGATGTTGTTTGTAATCATCAGGTTTGATATTAATATATGGTAAGGTGCCACAAAAAAAAAAGCGGTTCTTCGCTGTATAGTTTTTGGCCCTGGTATTATTTCGGGAATTGATTTTGGCTAGGAAAGTTGATCATTATCCAACCGCAAAATTAAAACTATAGGTCAATCATCTGGCTAAATGATGTTGACTTATCATTGCATATCTCGCCTTATTCGAAGGATAGGACTACGTTTTGAAAGACACTATTAAAAGTCAGTGGGGTAATGAATTATATTTTAGCCATCGGTTTAAAATCATCTTTATTGGCACCACATTCCGGGCAGATCCAGTCTTCGGGTAAATCGTCAAAAGAGGTGTTTTCAGGAATTCCGATTTCCGGATCTCCAAAACTGGGGTCGTATACGAATGTACAATACATACAGCGGTGATTCATCATTTCAGACATAGTTAAACTCCTAATAAATTTTATTCAGAATAACGGTTATTGCTACTCTCTGCAATCAAAATAATAGCGCTGGACAGTTTTATCTTCCGGGTACAAAATAATTTAATTTTTATGATGAATACTGTTAAAACAGTTGTTAATTACCTTAGTAACCTTTTGCAAAAATTGAAAATTCCGTTGTTAATGACAACCCCAGAATTATACTGAAAACGATTATGAAAATACATGTTTTGGTGGATAATAATACCCTGGTTGATAGATATTACCTGGCAGAACCGGGGTTTTCAGTTTTAATAGAAGTTGAAGGCCTCAGGGTTTTATTCGATACTGGTTATTCTGATATTTTTTTACGAAATGCTCAAAAAATGGGTCTGAACCTTACCCATCTTGATTATGTTGCTTTATCATATAGTCACCTGGATCACACCTGGGGACCTGAAAATAATCCACGCTTGTCATTGTACTGACTTAAAATCGAAAATAGCTCTGTCAAAAGTGGTTGAAGTAAAAGAAGTCGGCGTCGGGCTTGTTCTGAATTATTAAACCTGGTATTTAGTAAAGTGTTTACGATGAACTCGGGGTGCTCGTTATCCTGTGCAAGCCAAATCGATGCCCGGTAACATATAAGCAATGATCTTACGCAGATGTGTAGGGTGGGCAGCTTTTTTTGCCCACGCTGAAGAAGATGGGCGTGCGACTCAGGTGCGACCCAGGCCCATCCTACAGTTTTGTAATATGTTAAAATTGAATCCCCTGAGCCAGGACTGTTTTACCACTCCAGTTTACTGTCGTAGATTGGCGGCGCATATAGTATTTCCAAGCATCTGAACCGCTTTCCCTGCCACCACCGGTTTCCTTTTCGCCCCCAAATGCCAATCCGATTTCGGCGCCACTGGTGCCTAAATTGACATTGGCGATACCACAATCACTACCTAAACAACTCAGGAAGTATTCGGATTCAAGGAGATCATTGGTGAAGATTGCAGAACTCAATCCTTGTGGAACATCATTATGAAGTTCCATGGCATTATCCAGATCACCATTGTATTTCATCATGATAACTATTCTTATGGTTGGTGGATGGTTACCAATATGATAAATACACATTTTCTGAAAAAGAAGCTTTTAAAAGAGGTGTTATTCCTGTTAAATAAAGATGTATCAACAATTAAAAGTGAGATTATTATGAAACGATACCCTGCTGTCGCTGGCCGTTTTTATTCCAATAAATGCAGCGATTTAAAAGAAGATCTGGCATCAATGATTTTTGAACCTCTGAAAAAAAAGCAAGCCATTGGTGTAATCGTACCGCATGCTGGCTATATTTTTTCCGGTGCCTGTGCCGGAAAGGTCTATGGACAAGTGAATATTCCTGATTCTGTCATTATTTTAGGGGTAAATCATTCCGGTAGAGGTCATGCTTTTGCGGTTGATGCTAATGAATCCTGGGTGACACCGTTGGGAGAAATAGAAATTGATGATCTTCTCAGATCAGAATTGTTGTCTGAATCTAAAATTTTTAAAGCGGATCCCGGAGTTGCTAAACAAGAACATTCGTTGGAAGTTCAGGTACCTTTTATCCAATATTTAAATTCAAAAACTAAAATTCTCCCAATAACGATTTCATCCAGAAATATTGATCAACTGATAGCTGCAGGACGGGATTTGGCGAAAGTGGTTCAAAAATACCCTGAAACTCTGATTGTGGCCTCCACTGATATGAGCCATTTTATCAGTGCCCAGGAAGCAGAAAAAAAAGACGGACTGGCGATCATGCAAATATTGAAAAAAGACCCGGAAGGTTTATTGAATACTGTTTTTGAAAATCATATATCCATGTGTGGTGTCTCACCCACTGCGATAATGTTATCTGCGGCAAATCAATTGGGTGCTAAAAAAGTGGAGCAGGTGGACTATACACATTCAGGAATTGTAACTGGTGATCATCAGGAAGTTGTGGCTTATTTAGGGATGATTGTGCATTAGTCAATCACAATGGGAATTTTAAATTTATTTGCTTCCGTCAGTTTGTTATGGAAAGTCAATCAATATACTGAACACCGTATTTGCTCATCCTTCGACTTTTAGATTGTGCTACTTATAGAGATGCAACGAATCATGAGAACAAACATATTCGTGAATATGATAGGTCAAAATTTGACCCGGGAAAAAAAATAGGTTTATAATAGTTTTTCGTGAGCAATCGACAGCTTAAATTAATCGGATGAAACTGGCATAAATAAAAGATTAATCTATAAAAACGTACAAAATCGGAGAGGAATAGTGATTGGGATAATTGGAGCACTTGATGAAGAAATAGCCCTTATTTATGAACATATCAAAAAATATGAAATCACTGAAAAGGCACAGTTCAGGTTTTATACCGGGAAGATTAATGAGAAAAAAATTACCGCTGTAAAATGTGGCGTTGGAAAAGTAAATGTTGCTCTATGTGCACAGATTTTGGTAGATATTTTCAATTGTGAAAAAATTATTTTTGGCGGCGTTGCCGGTTCTTTATTGCCCGGTTTGAAGCAGGGGGATGTCGTCGTATCATCTCATGCCGTCCAATTTGATGTAGATCTTACAGCCTTTGGTCGGCGTCGGGGTGAAATTGCAGATCGTGATAGATTGATTGAAGCGGACCCCGCTATGGTGTCAGCGGTTCTGGAAGTTTTTGATGATATGTTTGAAGGTAAACCTGAGATTCCCAATTTAATGGTAGGAACCATTGTATCAGGAGATAAGTTTGTCTCTGATCCGAAAACGATAAAATGGCTGCAACGAGAATTTAGTGCCGCATGTACAGAAATGGAAGGTGGAGCATTAGCCTATACATGTCAGGCAAACAAAATTCCATATGTGATTGTTCGGGTTATTTCTGATAGTGGTGGAAATGAGGCCGTCAATGAATTTGAATTGTTTCTTTCAAAAAGTTCAGAACTCTTATCCCGTTTAATCACTTTATCCGTTAAACAGTTTTGACATCAAATCTTTTCTCGTCTTTTATCTGATCCAAATGATTGTCTTAGATTTTAACTTTTGTTAAAGTCAGCCTATCGAAGGTTCTGCTGATACTTGCATTGTTATCCCTATTTATTAGTTAAAACATGTTAAAAAATATTTATATTTTCACAGATAAATCGTTATTGAATATTGATGTCATTCACAATTTTTTAAGAAGCTCCTACTGGGCAGAAAACATACCTATTGAAATCGTCAAGAAATCAATTAACAATTCTCATTGTTTCGGGGTTTATGAAGACGAAGCTCAGGTTGGATTTGCGAGAGTAGTCACAGATTTTGCCAGCTTTGCCTATATTGCGGATGTTTTTATCATTCCGGAAAAGCAAGGACAGGGCTTGGGAAAAAAGCTAATAACGTTTATTATGAACGCTCCGGAGTTTGCAGATTTGAAGCGCTGGCATCTGATAACTTCAGATGCACAGGAACTATACAAGCAGTTTGGTTTTAAGACTCCTGTAAAACCTGAATGCCATATGGAGATAAGAAAACAAAATATTTACAAAGCCAAAGAACCATAAAGAGGATCGGCCTAAAGACCCTCTATTAAATTTACCATCTCTATGGCTGCAACAGCTGCTTCCCAGCCTTTATTTCCAGCTTTTGACCCTGCCCGTTCAATAGCCTGTTCAATGGTGTCGGTGGTCAACACGCCGAACATTACCGGTATACCACTGTCAAGGCTAACATGAGCGATCCCTTTTGATAATTCTGCACAGACATAATCGTAGTGAGAGGTGGCCCCTCTTATGACAGCTCCGACACAAATAATAGCATCGTAATTTCCTTTTTCAGCGATTTTTTTTGCGACCAGCGGAATTTCGAAAGCCCCCGGTACTTTGATAATACTAATATCTGAATCCACCGCACCACTGCGGATTAATGCGTCAGTAGCACCGTCGGTTAAACGGTTGGTGATAAAATCGTTAAATCGTCCTGCGATGATTGCAAATTTTTTCCCCTGGGTGCTTAAGTTGCCTTCTATGATTTTCATTTTGTTTCCCTTTAATAGTTTTGATTGATTCAATATCATTGTAACAGCCATTCATATGGTTTTTGTCAGAGCTTTGTGGTATTTGTTTGAAAACTCTTCAGAACTTGTTCTTGTGGTTTCAAATAGATGCCACAATGCGTCAAATTGATGACTATAAGAATATTGTCTGCTTTATAAGAAATATTTTTTTAATTCATTTGTAGCGCATGACCCATTTTCAGTTGTTTGCACCTTAAGTATTCCCGATTGTGAGTACCAGGCTGAGTTAAGATGGGAATTTGCTCAACCACGGTTAATCCATAACCTTCAAGCCCTACCATTTTTTTAGGGTTATTGGTCAACAAGCGCATTTTTTTTATGCCCAGGTCTGACAATATTTGAGCGCCGATTCCATAATCTCTATGATCATCTTTAAAACCAAGTTTTTCATTGGCTTCAACTGTGTCAAATCCCAGGGATTGAAGCTCATATGCTTTAAGTTTATTAATCAAGCCGATTCCTCTGCCTTCCTGTCGAAGATAGAGAATCACACCAAACCCATGCTCGGAGATGGTTGCCATGGATTGATGCAGTTGATCTGCGCAATCGCAGCGTTGTGATCCGAAAATATCACCGGTCATACATTCGGAATGGACACGGACCAGAATTGGCTCATCCGGATTGAGTTCACCCTTAACCATTGCGATATGAGTGAGATTATCCACACTATTTTCATACGCAATCATTTTAAAGTCTCCACCATACTGGCTGGGAATCATCGTTTCAGCTGCCTTTTTGACAAAACGCTCGGTTCTGGTGCGATATTTAACCAAATCTGCGATGGTACAAATTCCGATGCCATGTGCTTCACTGAACTCCTTTAAAGATGGCATTCTTGACATAGTCCCGTCCTCATTCATAATTTCACAGATAACAGCCGCTGGTTCAAATCCTGCTAAGCTAACCAGGTCCACAGAACCTTCAGTTTGCCCGACGCGAACCATCACACCGCCACCTCTAGCTCTTAATGGAAACACATGTCCGGGTCTGGCCAAATCATCAGCTTTAGCATCTTTGTTAACAGCGGTTAAGATGGTTGTTGCCCGATCACTGGCTGATATTCCTGTTGTCACGCCTTCTTTTGCTTCAATGGAAATTGTAAAACCCGTTTCAAATTTACAGGTGTTATTTTCTACCATTAATGGCAATTCTAAACGATCCGCTCTTTCTCCGGTCATTGGCATGCAGATCAACCCTCTGCCATATTTAGCCATAAAATTAATAGCTTCGGGAGTCACCGCTTCAGCGGCCATGGTTAAATCACCTTCATTTTCACGATCTTCGTCGTCCACCAAAATTACCATTTTTTTGTCTTTAATATCTTTGATGGCTTGCTCTATTGAAATAATTGGCATTTTGTATTCTCACTTGTGATTAGTTATTCCACTCTTCAGGTGGATATTCATTTAAAAAAAAAGATTCATCTCTCAGTTTAAAAAACCCTGTTTGGCCAAAAGGTTTGCTATGGAAGGTTTTGAATCTGTTAGCTCTTTTTGGCCTGGCTGCAGAACCTTTATTTGATTAAAAACAAATTGTGCCACATATTTTCCAATCATATCAGTTTCAATATTTACGGTTTCACCAATATTTTTAAATCCGATGGTGGTCAATTTGGCTGTATGGGGAATGACGCTTAAAGTGATGGTATTTTGGTCCCGCTCATTAATCGTTAAACTAATACCATCGATAGCGATAGATCCTTTTAGAACCGTATAGTCAGCCAGTGACTGGGGGAGATTGACCCTGACAATAACAGCATTGCTGAGTTGCTTTTTATCGACGATGCTCCCCATTCCGTCCACATGACCGGAAACCAGGTGACCGTCCAGTCGATCTGAAAATCTTAAGGCCCGTTCCAGATTGACTCTATTGCCAGCTTGAAGACCACCTATCACCGTTTTAATAACTGATTCAGGAGCCACATCTACTTCGAAAACCCTTTGATTTAACCTTTCAACGGTTAAGCAAACACCATTGACAGCGATGCTATCACCGGACTTTGACCCATCCAAAGAGAATTCAGACGTGATCATTAATCGTTTTCCTTCACCAGCTGGTGTTATGGATTTGACCGTTCCAAACCCTTCAATAATTCCAGTAAACATTTTTTTTTACGTTTGTTTAGTTGTTTAAATAGATTTATGAATAAAAATTTTTAGTACTGTGGGTAACCCTCAATCATAATATCATTTTCGAATTGGTGAATTTTGATATCAGCTACGTTCAAACAGTCAGACATCAGGTGACACCCCTTTCCAGTGCTTATCGGTATTCCTGAATTTCCTCCAAAAATCTTGGGAGCGTAGAAAAAACAGATTTTATCAACAATATTTGAAGCGAATGCTGAGCCAATAATTTTACTGCCACCTTCAATTAACAGACTCGTAATTCCTCTTTGTCCCAGCAGAACATTCAAGACTGCCATATCAATATTTCCATTTGATAGGGGTGCTTTTATAAATTCAATCCCTTGTTCGATCATTCGGGCTTTTTTTTCTTTATTAACATGCGACCCGGTCACTATTATCGTTTTTGAAATTAAACTGGATTCTAGAACGGCTGCATCTTCATTGATGGAGAGCCGACTATCTAAAATGATTCGAATGGGATCGCTGCCTGTTTTATTTCCTAATCGGGTGGTCAAATGAGGGTTATCTTTTTCTACCGTTCCAATACCAACCAGGATAGCATCCACTGAATGACGAATTTCATGGACGTATTGTCGGGACTGGATACCTGTTATCCATTTAGAGTCTCCATTTTCACTGGCAATTCGTCCATCCAGCGTGGCGGCGCATTTGACAATAGTATAGGGTGTTGTGGTTTTGATATATTTAATAAAATACTCGTTCAGTTTTTTAGCTTCTTCCTTGCAGATATCGACAGTGACTTCGATACCGTTATTTAAAAGCTTTTCGATCCCGTTACCCGTAACCAAGGGATTAGGATCCCGCATGGCGATAACGACTCTTTTTAATCCACTTTCGATGATTTTATCAGTGCAGGGAGGTGTTCTACCTGTATGATTACAGGGTTCCAAATTAACATACAAAGTGCTGTTTCTGGCTTCAAAACCTGCGTTATCGATTGCGACAACTTCGGCATGTGCCTTTCCGGCAGACTGGTGCCATCCTTCGCCGACAATGAGATTATTGCTGACGACAACAGCTCCAACCATAGGATTTGGTGATGTAAAACCAATACCCCTGGCTGCTAAATCCAGTGCTTTTTGCATAAATAATAGATCATCCATAATTTATTGATTTTTTAAAGTGAGATGAAAAAAATCTCACCAGTGTCAATAAAATTGTTTAAAACCAAAAACACTTTTCTGGCTGTTTTAAACAATAGGGGGAAAGATGATCAGGGCAAGTCAATCAGAAGCTAATCATTCTGATTGGTTTTTGAATGGTGTGATGTGGCGTTAAACGCTAGGTTCTTAACAAAATAATAAATTGTGATTATTTAGACAAGTACCCAATAAGGAGTTTATATTGTGCGTCGTTCGCACAAATTTATTCTGTTTAACTATTTTGAGTATGCATCGAGATTACCTATCCATAGTTGGTTGGTAAAATCGCAATCATTCCCGTAAACAATATTAATTTTAATCAGCATGCTATCACAGATCCGATTTTGTTTAATATTGTCACACTTATCAATCTTCTTTCATCCGGACTTTGACCGTCGGCTTTGGATTCTGACCAAATCTGCTGACCTTGACAATAATACTTATCAAGCGCTCGTGGGCTTTCTCAATTTTTGAGACTACCACCGGTGGGGAATTTCACCCCGCCCTGAAGATTTTTATCTTAAAGTCTGGATCTCTAACAGACCTAAAAAAAACAAACAAGTAAAATCTGACAAAATATTGTAATAATGTATTATTTTATGACTAACTCTGGATGGCAGAAGGGGGAAACACGGGGTGAAAAAAACGTTTGTTTTATTATTCCAGTATCAATTCCATGGTTTTATTTTCAAAGGGTTTCTTTTGAGTAAGAAAAAGGCCATCGGATGCTCTGTAGTAATAGGTTTGATCAAAAAAGATTGATAGAAAACCGGTTAAAGACCAATAGATTTCAAGAGCTACTATTTTTTTGCCATTGATGGAAATATTTTTTAATCCGATTCGTTCAGCTTTCATCTCGTATACTTTTTGGTTATCGGGTCTGATCACCTGGAATACCAATGATGTTTTGGAAGATTTAACGAAACCGGATAAACCCAGCTTTGGATCCCAGTAAAAAGGATTATCTGTCAATTCTAGTTTTTTATTGATCGATTTTCCTTTGCGCTTACCAAAAATAAAAACGAATTGATCCGTTTTTTTAACCTGATAATCGCTATCGATATGACCTTTTCTGATCCTCGTCTGTATCAATTCGTAATTCTGATCTAATAGAGATTCTGAAGTAGAAATGTTTTCCGGGTTTTCTGTTTCCTGGAATCGTGTCTTTATGAGTCTCTGATTGTCGATTAGTTCACCAATCCAGACCTCATTGGTTCCATAATCTCTGTTGTTATTAGGATAATAATGTCGATAGATATGTGCTTCAGCCCTGCAGGTACTGAAAAACACAAAATAAAAACCAGTAAACAATAAAATCCCTTTCATGCATTTCATAAGTATTCCTCTTTAAACATTTATTTTAATTCAAGTTTTCTTAAAAAGGAAACATAATCGGCACATCTCTCATGATAAAACTATGATAAGGGTTTAAGCTTTAATATTATTAAATTTTCAATATTATGCCCTCAAATAAATATTGTCAGGAAACTCTGTAATGGGCTATAATCGCAATTAAATGACAATGTTTTAATATTTAAAACTATTAGGGTTTATCAGTATCTTGGGTTTGTTGTTTTTCTTGAATCCGGATTGTATATTATTCTTTTATTTATTATAATTAGTGTTCAAACGAAAATGCCATTATTGGATATCAATCCGGTAATTAGGGGTATCGTTACGAAGTCTCACGATCCTCGTAACTATCGGGTATTTAACTGTTTAAGCCTTTGCTAAAAATTGTACATGTTCCCAAATTACCTACTTTTCGTTCGAACACTAATTAAAGAGATTTTTATCAGAGCATAATTTTTCCCATCTTTTATAAAAAAGGTCAGATGAGTATAATGCTTCCTTCCAATACATTAGCCACAATACAAACAATTTTGAAGGCCGGACTAATAATAATGATGTTTGGTTTGATAGGTTGTGATAAAAAGAGTGATATCAAAATTGGATTTTCCGGGTGCCTAACCGGACGTCTTTCTGTGCTTGGAATTTCAGGGCGTGATGGTGTTTTACTCGCTACTGATGAAATCAACAAAGTTGGCGGGATTAATGGTCGGCAGGTTAAAGTAACTATAAAAGATGACCAACATATTCCTGAAACCGCCATCAAAGTTGACCAGGAGTTAATTGATGACGGAGTAGTCGCAATTATCGGACATATGACCAGTACTATGTCCGCTGCCGCAATACCCTTAGCCAATGAAAAAAGGATAGTACTAATTAGTCCGACCAGCACGGCTAAAAACTTTACCGGCATAGATGATTACTTTATTAGGACCGCACTAACAGACAAAAAACAGACAGATCAACTGGTTGATTATGCCATCAATCATATGAGGTTAGCCAGAATTGCCGGAGTATATGATCTTTCTAACAGGGCTTTTACTGAGGAGTGGTTTAATAATTTTGCTGCCAGTTTCAAACAAAGAAATGGTACAGTCACAAATACTTCTACCTTTACCTCAGGATCCAATCCCGATTATGTCAAAATTGCGAAAGATACCATAGCCTCAGATCCTGAAGCTGTTGTCATTATCGCAGGGGCGCTTGATACAGCCTTGATCAGTCAGCATATAAATAAGCACAACCCACAGATAAAATTTATTTCGAGTGGTTGGGCTAAATCACCAGATTTAATTAAATTTGGAGGACCGGCTGTGGAAGGACTGATTCTGCCTCAAACCCATAATCCACAAAGTCAGAGCCCGGAATATATAGCCTTCAAAAAAGCCTTCCGGTCCTTTACCGGTCAGGAACCTGATTTTGCTGCTACCGGTAGTTACGATATTGCCAGATTGTTGTTTGCGGCTTTGAAAGAAACGACTGATCCAAAAGAACTCAAGGCAGCACTGTTAAATCAAAAGAAATTTAAAGGCGTGCAGGGAAATATCGCCATTGACCAATTCGGAGATGCGGATCGTGCCAGTTTCCTGCTCGAAATAAAAAATGGCAAATTTGTGGTAAAGGAGTAGTTAATGGTACCGTTTTCCAGTCTTAAATCTTACATGATTGTTGGTTTTATTTTGGTCGCAACTATTCCGATAGTGATAATTGGTTTAACTTCCCTTCAAACCATCTCTAACGGTATGAAAAAAGAGATTGAACACCGAAATATTCTTTTATCAAATTCTTTAGCTGGAGAAACAGATCGGTTTCTTAAAGAATCTGTCTCCTTAACCCGGCAAATAAAAAATATTCTGGAAAAAAAATCATTACTTAAAAATCACCAAATTATAGAATATCTAAATCTTGTGATTAGTAACTATTCATTTTTCAATAGAATAAAGATTCTGGATCAGCAGGGAATTGTCCATTATATTGCCCCATTTGACAAAAATATTATTGGGATTAATTTGTCCAACCAGGATTTTTTTAATGAACAAAAAAATCCTAACAGTCCGTATTGGTCAAATACTTTTATTTCCCTTGAAAATGGATTTCCCACGATTTCACTAAGTATGAAATACGCAAATGGTATCGTGGTAGCTGATCTAAATCTGGCAGCTCTAAACGCCATTGTTTCTAATATTCGTTTAGGGAAAACCAGTTATACCCAGATAATTGATAAGAACGGAGTAACCATTGCTCATATTAATCCAAAGTTGGTTCTGGAAAGAGAAAACGTGATGCATTTGGATTATATTAAAAAAGGTTTGGAAGGACAGGAAGGTACCTTCAATTTTATAGATCATGCCATTGATAAAATTGCCAGTATTACTCACGTCAAATCAACAGATTGGATTGTCGCAGTTGTTCAATCTGAAGAAGAAGCATATCAATCTATTAAACGAATCGAATTTATCCTATTGGCTGGTACGACTGGTGCCATTATTTTTGCGATTATAATAGCTATTTACATATTAAGAGGTGTGTTGATCCCTCTTTTTCACTTGTCAGAAAGTTCGAGAGAAATTTCAGAAGGAAATTACCAGGCTCAGTTACCTGAGAAAAGTTATCGGGAGATCGATCATTTGTCAGCTAGTTTTAAAAAAATGATGCAATCCCTGGAAGTACGGGAAAGGATGCTCAGATCTAGTGAAACTAAATTTAGAACCTTGATTGAAACGATTACATACGGTGTGCGTGAGTGTGACGTATCAGGGATGATTACTTTTTGTAATTCTGCCTATGATAAAATGTTTGGTGTAAAACCGGGGAGTTTAATTGGTGAACCGATATGGCATGACATGCCCGGGAAAGACCAGGAAGAATTTATAGATCACCATAAATTTATTATTGAAAATCAACCCTATCATACCCCTGTTGTCACCAGGAAAATAACCAAAGCTGGAAAAATTATCGATGTCAAGATTGATTGGGAATATAAAAGAAATGAAAAGAAAGAGCTGATCGGGTTTATCGCCATAATTACTGACATTACTAAACGTAAAGCTGCTGAAAGAGAACTAAAGAGGTCTCATGAAGAACTTGAACAGCGGGTTGCGGAACGTACGAAAGAACTAAGCATTGCTACAGAAGCATCAGAATCAGCCAATAAAGCCAAGACTGAATTTTTATCCAATATTTCACACGAACTCAGAACGCCGATGCATCAGATTTTAAGCTATTCAAAATTTGGTGAAGATAAAACGGATATTGTGACCATAGAAAAATTAAAACACTATTTTTCGCAGATCAGAAATATTGGTGCTCGTTTAATGTCGTTATTAAATGATTTACTTGACTTATCAAAATTAGAAGCCGGGCAGATGGAATATAATATGGATCGCCATGATCTCAGGAGATTAACTGAGAACTTGTTAATGGATTATAAAGCTTTAGTAACAGAAAAAAGTATTTCCTTACGATTCGAAGATAGTAATATTGATACTGAGGTCTGGTGTGATAAACAACGAATTCAACAGGTGATTCACAATTTATTATCCAATGCTATTAAGTATACTCCTGAATTGGGGGAAATACTGATCTTTTTAAAATCTGATCAATTAATTACCAAAAACGGAATTGGAAACCAGAAAATCACTAAGGGGATCAGGATCAGTATTAAAGATCGCGGCATTGGAATTCCAGAAAGTGAGTTGGATTCAGTTTTTGACAAGTTTGTACAAAGCAGTAGAACGAAAACCGGGGCTGGTGGTACTGGATTAGGGCTGGCGATTTGTCATGAATTTGTAGTGGCTCATGGTGGTCAAATATGGGTTGAAAACAACCTCGACGGTGGTACAACTTTCAGTTTTATACTTCCCGACCAGAAAAAGTAGCCATCTATTAAAATAAAATAGACTATTCTCGTTTTTGGAATTGAAATAATATCTCTGTTCCGGAGGCATCGGAAGTCGTGAGGTGAACGGAACCTCCTAATGTTTCCGCGATAAGCTTGGCAGAATAAGTACCAAGACCAGTACCAAATTTTTTTCCTGAAGTTGCGAATTTTTCAAAAAACCTGTCCCGGATATCAGCCGGAACGCTGCCTTGATTATGAATACGGATATTAATTGTATCTGATTTATTCAACCTGATCTTCTCCGAAATGTGTATTATTTAGATAGTGTTTCGGATGCTTCAACACGGTTTCTGCCACCATTCTTGGCCCGATAAAGGTTGTTATCGGCTATTTTGAAAAGGGTATCTCTGTCGTTTCCATCTATGGGAAACAGAGCTACCCCAATACTAACGGTAATATTCAACTTTAAGCGGTTGGTTGGGTGATGGAATTGATTTTCTTCGATATTTTCTCGAAACCTATTTAATATTACGAATACGTCTTCTTGCTTTTTAATGGGCATCAGCATGACGAATTCTTCACCTCCGATTCTGGCGATGGTATCTTTTTCTCTCAAGCTTTCCTGTAGCAAAGTGGATAATGATTTTAAAACAAAGTCTCCGATATCATGTCCATGGGTATCATTTATTCTCTTGAAAAAATCGATATCAATTATCGCTAGTGCCAGGAATTTATGATACATATTGGACATCTTAAGATATTTTTCAATACTTCTTTCATAATATCGCCGATTTCCCAAACCTGTAAGAGAATCAATCATGGTTTTAGCAAGGTAGTTTTTCCGCCTTCTGACTTTAGCCGCTATTTTTGATAACAATTCTTCAGGTAATATCGGCTTGGCGATAAAATCATCAGCCCCCATTTGATACGCTTTCTTTCTACTTGGGGGCTCTATATTAGCAGAAATAAATATAATCTCGGCATTGCTCGTATGCGGATTTTTCAAAATTGTTTCACAAACTTCATATCCATCGATTCCCGGCATCATAATATCCAACAATATGATATGAGGTTTAAAAATAGAAACCTTTTCGATTGCTTCCTCACCACTTCCTGCATATTCGATCTCATAAGGTGTATCAAGGAACAATCTTTTATATGATTTTATGATATTGACTTCATCATCGACGATCAACAACCGACTTACTTCTTGGAAATCTTTTGGTTCCATTTGATTTCATCCTGTTTAGCAATAACTTTTATTTAGTGTCAGAACAAAAAGTAGGTAATTTGGGGACATGTGTGTGCCAAGAACGGATATTAGGCGGGATTCAATCTCCTTGGTTTGCTTAGATTGAGTCAAAGAGATATTCGATGCTATACAATTGATGAGGGGTTGGTCCCTCAAAACCGGCTTGCAGAAGCAG
>JABHWU010000060.1 GCA_018657625.1 Deltaproteobacteria bacterium
GCCTTCAAGAAAAAATAGCTCAGTTTACAACCCGTCAAGACGATGATGAAACTGAAAATACTTTGGAAGAGGAAACGATCTGAAGACAGTGATTTGTAGTACTGAATATCTTCGAAAGATTAAGATTGAAGTGTTTGAGAATCAGCAAGGGCGTCCCTTATCTCCTATCTCTATCTCCGTAGTAGAGATAAAAAAATAGGCAACAATTTTTGCGAAAAATTAAATTATATTAAGGACGTAAAAT
Source organism: Deltaproteobacteria bacterium (assembly GCA_018657625.1). GTDB lineage: Bacteria > SAR324 > SAR324 > XYD2-FULL-50-16 > XYD2-FULL-50-16 > JABHWU01. Next base: position 245 of record JABHWU010000060.1, read on the forward strand.
GCACACTTAGGTTTAATTACAAAGTATCGTTAAATCTGCCCACCCATTTAATAAAAACAGACTTAAAATCAAATGAGTACTTGCTTGACCTACATTCCCATACCACCGTTTCTGATGGCTATCTATCTCCGTCACAACGCATTGATTGGTATATCAGTCAGGGGATAAACGGTGCCGTGATATCGGATCACAACAGCACAATGGGGGCTCAGTTGGCCACAGACTATGTTCAAAAAAATAAAATCAATTTTAAAGTTTTATTTGGGCAGGAGTATACCGCTTCTAACCTGCATTTGAATATTATAGGCTTGAAAGAATCCATTTCGCCAAAACAGTACTCCGGTTTCTTTAAAGATATTAATGAAAAGGATCTGCAATCATTAATTTTAAATGTAAAAAATAAAGGCGGCGTGGTATTTGTAAACCACTATAATGGAAAAGTTGACTTTCTCAAAGAAAAGCTGATCAAAAGCGGTATAGATGGGTTTGAAATATCAAATGGCCAGGCTTCTATCGCTGAAGTCAACATTCGTGATTTTTGTATTATCAATTATTTATCCTGTATCGGCGGGTCTGATATTCACCTGAATTATGAATTAAACCGATTCATTAAAGTTAAACTTAAAACGGATACATTTAATTACAGGTCTGTTTTTAGTAATTTAAAAGATGTTGAGCATGAAGTTATTCGAGTTGATTTATATCCTGAAAAAATAAAATTCAAAAAATATATATCTTCTGATTTAGGAAGGTCGATTATTCTCCCAATAAGTAATTTTTTAAATTACTTATTAAACTTAAATAACTTACAATTGTTGTCTTGGTGGATATGGAGTTTTGGGGTCGTTTGGATTGTTAGAAGAATTTAAGCACAGCTCTCCTGAATATCAAAATTTAAGAAACTTATGTCTGGGTTTAGATTGGAATCATATTTTACAGAAAATAATAAATGAAACACTATAAATTAAGCCAAAATACGGTTTTTTTCTCCTTATTGGTATTTACCTTACTCTTTTTACTGAGCAGTCAGGGGGCATCCCCTTTAATTGATTGGGACGAAAACATATATGCTGAAGCCAGTAAGCAAATGTTAATTCAAGATAATTTTTTAGATATTTCCATAAACAATCAATCCTTTTCAGAAAAGCCCCCTCTGTTTTTCTGGCTACAGACCATAAGCTTTCGTATTTTTGGAATCAATGAATTTGGAGCCCGCTTTATATCCTGTATTTCAGGTACCCTGCTTTTTTTACTCTTATTTAAGCTGGGAAGCTGGGTGAAGGATTATGTATTTGGAGCCATTTGGAGTGTTGTTTTTTTGACATCTCTACTGCCGATGATACTTGCTAAAAGTGGCGTTATCGACCATACCTTCAACCTTTTTATCACATGTGCCACCTTTTTTCTTTATATTTATGATGTTAAATATAAAGCTTTTATTGAAGAAAAGGGATCATCCCGTTCCACTTGGATATTTTTAAGTTTAGCCAGCATTTGTATGGGCTTGGCCGTTTTGACAAAAGGACCGCTAGGAGGTCTCATACCTTTGATTGGTTTTGGAGGCTATAAACTGTTTAATAAAAAGCCTGGAATCAATCCTATTCACTTTGTTTTTTGTGCAGTTCTCTCCCTGACAATCGCCATATCCTGGTATTTAATTAATTATGCTCAGTTTGGGGATCAGTTTTTGGTGAATTTCTGGGACTTTCAAAGCCGCGAATTTAATACCCCTCTGGAAGGCCATTCAGGCCCATTCTATTTTCATTTTGCTGTGGCAATTTTTGGTTTGCTGCCATGGACAGCTTTTTTATGTTCTTTTCGAAAAGGACAGATGTCTCTTTTAAATAAACATACAAAAGCGTTGGCAATTATATCGACTGTATGGATAGGATTTGTTTTAATTTTATTTTCCTTTTCTGCGACCAAACTGCCCCATCATTCGGCCTCCATATATGTACCGCTGTCTTTTATTGTGAGTTTAATTATTTATCATCACTGGAAGAACAGTAGTCAGGTTTCCAGTTTAACGGTTTCTTTTTTTATCATTAGCTCTGTTACGATTTCAGCGGCCTTAATAGCCTTACCGCAACTGGCAGAACAATTTTTAGAACAGGATAATATAAATTTTACTTTGAAGTGGCCAAATGAAATTTATATAATGAATGGACTATTTATAGGACTAATTTTTATAGCCGGTGCTTTATTCCGTTCTCGAAAAATTGCTTATGGCGTCGCATGTACTGCCATCGCTGCATTTATCTTTTCTCAGACACTCTGGAGACATTATGTCCCAACATACTTGTCCTATTCTCAGCAGCCATTAATCAATATGATTAAAGAAGTAAAAGGAGAAGGCGGAAAGATCGCATTTTATCGATTTATTTCTTTTGCGGCCATCTATTATGGGGAAGAGCCGATAGAAATGCTGGGAACATCAAAGTTTGAAGGCGATTTCTCAATTTTAGATAAAGCTCAATCGGACAATATTTATATATTTACAGCCGATAGAAACAACCGGGAGCGACTGATAAAAGAGCATCCTCTCGTAAAACTGCTTGAAATAAGAGGTGTCTTTGCCAAATTTATTCTTTCTAAAAAATAAGTTATAAGACAATCTTTGAAGATAATTATGAACTAAATTTTATCCTGTGTGTTTTGACTTAATTTATTAATCTCGGATTGATTCAATTCCCGTCCATAGATTCTCAAATCATCCATCCATCCTCGATATGCGTGTTTCCCCTTGATCGATCCAATTGAAAGGGGATTTTCGACTACTCGAAGACTGGATGGGGCTTCACCTAGATGAAATTTTTCCCCATTTAGATAAAAGAAAACATCCGCTCCAGCAGTCACTGAAAAAGCAACATGGTTTCGGTCCTCTTTTGGAAGATTAACCACAAAATAATACACATGCAGTGTCCTGTCTTCATCATATAATTCAACAATAAATCGCCCATTGAAATATTGAAACTGATGACTTCCCCAAAAATGACTGGTCAATTGTTTTCTAAGAGTTCTCAGTTTTAAGTCTTCTAGTGGCTTTATCCACAAGGCAACGCTAATTCCTTTTCCGGTATATTTAAATTTCTCTTTAATATGATGGGATGAACCGTTTAAAAAAATTCCCTGCTCAGTTCTTTTTAATTTATTATCAAGCTTAATACTTTTAGGTGTGCGTTCATATGTTGGACCTGGAAAGTCCTGTGATTGAGTGAACAAAAGATCTTTAGATAGGTCAACCTGATTTTTAGAGGGAGATGTGTTATTACAACTGGATACAATTATCAAAATTAAGAACAGGCAATAAAGAGAGCTTGGTAAGTCATAAAAATAATGAATCAATATATTTTTCATAGATTTTCTTGAATATATATAATTGGATTTAAGAGGGGGTTTTTTCCTCTAATTTATCTTTTTCCTAATTTAACAAGACAATGGCTTTATGTCATTTCAGAAACAACACTTTAATAAACTATACTATTTTTATCCGAATTAAAAGATTAACACTTACTTATGCAGTCGAGAGTTATGAAACTTTTCAATGTAGATACGGTCGAAGAGGCTAAGGCAAAACTGGACAATTATTTTAGTGATGCGGTTAAAAGGCATTAAATACATCGTCAATTATAGTTGATTCTAAGCCTTGGCCAATTGTCTTCATCTATGATGTTTACTTGACTCAAGCCTCCAGGAAAAAACTTTCTTACTGAAATTGGAACGTGAATTTGTTTTTTCTTATCGCTGCCTTTTAATTGAACCTCCAAAAAAACATTCTCTTGTAGGAAAAGTCTCCATCTCCCTGTGCCCAGCCTTCTGAATCCGAAAACTGTACCCCAAGTTGAATTGGCCGTCACGTCCAGTCCATCCAGTTTATGAAGCACATTCATTGCATTAGCAAACCTAACTGCTCGCAGTGTTGGACTTCCACCTGGAATCAGATAATCAGTCTTGGCTATTTCACCGAACCGATAGTCTCCTCTTGCTTGAGGTTCTAGAATATCCAATAGCTTTCGCCAGAATTCTATAGACTTCTTCTCTTTCGCAAGCTTTACTAATATTGGATCTGCATTTTCAGGCTTCTTGCTGTGGTACTCAATTTCGTTAATCGCTCCATCGATTCCTGCATGGTATACTGTTGGGGTTTTATCTGATCCTGTTGCAAAAACAGAACATCCCATTAAAGCTGCAGTAAAGAAAATATCGTTCTTTAAACCCAATTGCATTTTTACAATACGATGAGTTTTCCAGGGTAGAAAGTACATTTTTTCGGTGCCTTTGTAAAAGATCTGCTGTACTCCTTTGCGCGATGGATCCCGGTGATCCCTAAATCTTGTTTTGATAATATCTTTTTTCTCATCTATATTTACACCCATTATAGTCCATTTTTCTACACCTGTATCATCAATAAGACCGCTGAAAGGAGAAACGGAGTATAATTTCATAAACTTAAGTTTATATTTAACTAGATGTGCTAAGGTATAGTCAATTTTACGAAATTTACTAAAATCAACCCGAATCGCTATAAAAATTCGTTCGGAAACCTGGTCAATATGGTTTTGAATCGCCACTATTATCTGATTTTGCAGGTTTTCATCGTTAAGTAACTTGTTTTCATAACTACACTTGTCAACAATTAGCATCCAGATTTTTTCTTTTACCGTATAGTCACCTTCACAGTACTTCCTGTAAACCAAATGACGAGAATATTCATTCCTTTTACGGTAATTTTCAAAATTGATCAAAAGAATTGGCTTACTTTTGCCAGTTCCTACAACAAAAATAAATTTGCCTTCAGGAGAAGGAGATGTTATTTCCTTCTTCATAATAAACCGATAATCATCGAAGTTTCCGAATGGAGGTATTGCTGTTATTTCGGTACTTAAAAAAACAATTGCCAATAAACCCAATATGAAAGTTACTTTAAAGGGATTTTCTTTCATCTTAATTCTCCTATTCCTTATATGCACAGACAGTAGCTTTATTTAAGAACCCTCTAAAAAATGTAGCGTCAGTTGAATGACTAAATATATTTTTACTAATATTAAAGTCTAGATTGCTGAATGACAAAAATTTGCTTTTTGGATGTTAAGGTATTTTCGCAGCTATAGTGAAATACAGCTAATTCAAAAGCTTTTCTCCCCATATATTATCATCTGTTGAATTATTCTGCAAATACAATAGATAACGCTGAATTAAACTACCGTTAAAAACATGCAGTACTTTCGCAACCGCCCGGTTTAAATATTAATAGCAGCGTAAATCCTTTATAAGCGAGAATTTGCGGTTGATTTCTTGTAATTTTTCCATTTCCTATCATCAAGTGGCTTCTTTCAGATCTCCACAGCGTCGTGTGATTCGTAACGTGGTGGAGAAATACCTACGCTGTGGCATTGGTATAGTGGAAGCGTTTGATTTGGTGGAGGTAGACAATCTCGGACTAAAATTAGTCAAAACAATAACAGAAACACAACTTAATGGTTCAATTCATATGGAAAGTAATAAGGGAACAAAATTCATTATAAAATTAAATAAAGAGAATGCATGATCATGGAAAAAGCAAAAATGCTTGAAGAAGCACAGCCCTCTCATTTTTTATGATTATAATAGTTCTAGTCTATTTCAATCAAATGACTTAATCTCGTATTTTACAACCATCCCTCTTCTTTTTTTTCGATTCAGCGCATAGAGAGATGTCTTTATTTATTAAGTTTGATTATCCAAAGCATTCAAAAAAAAGGTTTAATATGTTAACACTATGGGGACGAACATCATCATCAAATGTACAAAAAGTGGCCTGGTTGATCGCCGAATTAGAATTGAATGTTGAGCAAAAAGATGTGGGTGGCCCATTTGGAGGGTTAGACACGCCAGAATATATTGCCATGAATCCAAATTGCCTGATACCTACGTTGCAGGATGAAAAAATTACTATCTGGGAATCCGAAGCGATCTTACGGTATTTAGGTTCAAAATATGGCAGTATGTATTTTCCAGATGATTTTGGAAAACGCGCCATTATAGATCAATGGATGTGTCGAAATCAATCCCAATGGTTTCCAGCAATATACGCCGCATTTATTATGATCATGAAGGTACCCGTGGCAGAAAGGAAGGCTGATGAGTTGAAACGCCTGGTCGACAACGCTAATCAACAAGCACTTTTTATCGACAACCAACTCGGTAAACACCGCTATCTGGCAGATGATTCGATGACATTAGCAGATTTTTCATTTGCAGCATGGCTGTATCGATACTTTACTCTGGAAATTGAGCGACCATCGTTAAAAAATTTAGAACAATATTACAAAGTATTATGTGCAGGACCACACTATGAAAAACATGTCCATGTGTCATATGAATTCATGCGTGTTCCCGGGGCAGAACGACCATAATTGAATTGATATCCAGAGGATTCAGATTTTTTCATTAGCTGTCTTCCATCATTTATTAGAGAATCAATTGTTGGAATGAACTGTGTCTGACACCCAGCTTTCCAAATGTGTTCCAACGTAGGAAACAATTGCTTTCAGATTCGATTTTTCCAGGTTTTTGCGTTTGAGATAAATATTGAATGTGTCTTCAAGGGTGTTTATTTCCGGAAACAGAATGATCAATTGATTAGAAGCCAGCTCGTTCATGACTGAATATTTTGGAACAAATCCAACTCCTAATGAAGCGACCGCAGCATTGATAATTCCCCGAATATGATCTATTTTGGTAACTTTTTCAAAAATAATACTTTGATTGGTCGGTAAGGCATAAACAAAATTGTGCCACCAGGTCAATTCCTTATCGATGGATAAAATATTACAGTGTTTCAAAGCACTTAATAATTGAATATCTTGTTTTTTGGCATAATCAGGAGAAACGATGACCACATATTCTTCTCTAAACAGTTTAATTTTTTTTAGTTCCCTTTGATTATGAGGATTACAATCAATAATTAAATCCAATTGGTCATCTAAAAGCAAATCCAACAAATCATTATTAATGGTATAATCAATATGGATATTCGGATGCTCTGTTAAGAATACACCCATATTTTTGATCAAGGTACTGACACCAAATTCAACCCGTGTTCCGAAACGAATAATTTCCGGAATACCTCGTCGGCTCTTTAAGCGTTGCTGCGTCTGATCAATATCGGAAAACACCCTTTGGCACATTTGAAACAATACTTTCCCTTCTTCGGCCAATTTAAAATTACTGGCTTTCCTTTCAATCAGTGTTAATTCCAAACTTGATTCCAATTTTTTTATTGACTGACTGACAGCGGATTGGCTGATATGTAAGTTTTTAGCGCATTTAGAAAAACTTTTAGCACGGGCTAGAAAATAAAATGTATTGAGTTGATTGAGGTCCATAGTATAAAAGATTCTGATGATGCTATTCTAAATCAAAGTCGCATCAGGGGGTATTAGAAAAACTTAAAAAAAAAGTTAGTATTATTAATTTTACGAATAGGATATAGGTATGATAAGAATACTGCAACTATCAAACGTATTCACTTTTTAAAGCGGTTATTTGTAGGATGGATCAAGCGTCTAGCGGATCCATCCTACCGAACACCGGTTTGAGAAACTCAGAATGACCCATTGTATTAATAAGGACTGTATCAATCACGTTAGCTATTTTAAGTTTAAGGGAACTATTTTAATCAGGAGATGATGCATGGCAAGTGTTGAAATTGCTGAGATGCGCAACGCGCATGAAGTCTTAGCAGAATTCAGTTATGACCCTGTGGAACTGCAGAGAGGTTATACAAATCGCACACTCAGGTTTGATATTTCAAAAAATTCCATTGAAGAACAGGCGGTCACCCAACAAATGAAAGATCTCTGGATCGGAGGCAAAGGCTTCGATCTTTGGTTGATGCTCCAGGAGATCAGTTCCCAAACCAAATGGGACAGCCCTGAAAACCCAATTTGTATGTCATCCGGACCTTTAGGGGGCACCACCAGTTTTCCCGGTTCCGGTAAAACTCTGGTGACCTCTATTTCCCCACTGACACAATCTATCATGGACAGCAATGTTGGTGGATATTTTGGTCCTTATCTTAAGTTTTCGGGGTATGATGCACTGACGATTGTTGGAAAAGCGACAGAAGATATTATAATCTGTATCGACTCGGTCAAACACAAAATCACCATTGAGAAAGCACCCAAAGAGAGTCTTGATTCTCATAAAATTGCAGAAGAGTTAACGGAAATGTATGCCGATGATGAAATGGATAAGCGGAATATTTCTGTGGTCTCAGCCGGTCAGGCTTCTGAGCATATTCGAATGGGGGTTTTAAATTTTTCTTTTTGGGATTGGCGACGGGGAGAAGCCCGGTTAAAGCAAGCGGGCCGTGGGGGTATCGGAACCGTTTTCCGGAATAAGAAAATCAAAGCTCTGGTTATCAAAAATAAAGAATATTTACAACCCTGGTCAATTACAGAAAATAAAGTTACCCAACTGACCACTGAGAATATTTGCTGCCAGGGTGGCAAATCAGACAGGGAACTGGTGAAAGAAATCGTTGAAAAATGGAAAGCTGATCCCGATTATGTCATTGAAATGATGCAGGATGTTCAAGAAAAAGAACGCTTCATTTCCAAAGATGCTGTCCAGGAGATCTCTTTGATTACCGGAGTCCCCGAATCACAACTCTATCATATTGCCACTTTTTATAAGGCCTTCAGCTTAAAACCACGCGGCGAACTGAATATTCAGGTCTGCATCGGAACGGCTTGCCATGTCAAAGGCGCCGCTAAAGTACTGGACTCTTTCGAGCGGGAGTTGGCCATTAAACAGGGTGAAACCACCAAGGACGAACGTTTTTCACTGGAAGCCATTGCCTGTTTGGGTACCTGTAGTATCGCACCGGTCGTTAAAATCGGTGACGAGATTGTCGGTAATGTGATGAGCAAAGATGTACCTAAACTGATCAAAAAAGCCTTGAAACAATTGGAAACCAAAAAAGAGAAGGGGGATAAAAATGCCTAAGATAACAGGAGCGGATCTCAAGCAAATATCGTCCCGCCTGAATGCAGAATTTAATAGCTACAAATCCATGCTCATGGTTTGTACTGGTACAGGTTGTGTGGCAGCCAAAGGATTTGATGTCCGGGATCAACTGACTCAGGAAATAAAAAATAGAGGTTTGGAAAAAGATTATCTGGTGGTTGGCACCGGATGTAATGGATTTTGCGCGGTTGGGCCGATTATTGTTGTCCAGCCCGAAGGTGTCTTTTATGAAAAGATTAAAGCTGATGATATTGCTGAGATCGTTGAAAGTCATTTGCAGGGTGGTAAAATAGTCGAACGGCTATTGCATAAAGACTTAAGTAGTCAGGTAGCGATTGAAAAAATGAATGATATCGGGTTTTTCAATAAGCAGGAATTGATTGCCCTTAGAAACAAAGGCTTGATTGATCCTGAAAACATTGATCACTATATTGCCCGAGACGGTTATGAGGCTTTGGCCAAAGTACTGAAAACAGATGGTGAGGCCGTCATCCAGGAAATCATTAAATCCGGGATCAGAGGTCGTGGCGGCGGCGGCTTTCCCGCCGGAGTGAAATGGGAATCCTGCAAAAAAGCCAAAACAGAGCGCAATGAAGTGGCTTATGTGGTCTGTAATGCTGATGAGGGAGACCCCGGTGCCTTTATGGATCGCAGTATTATTGAAACGGACCCCCATGCGGTGATTGAAGGAATGATTATTGGTGCCTTTGCTGTTGGCTCCAGTGATGGCTATGTCTATTTAAGAAAAGAGTATCCTTTAGCACTGGATCGTTTGAAAACCGCCATTGCCCAGGCCAGAGAATACGGTTTATTGGGTGATAATATCTTAGATTCAGGCTTTTCATTTGATATTCATATTCATAGAGGAGCAGGTGCCTTTGTTTGTGGGGAATCCACCGCTTTAATGGCATCTATGTCCGGTAAAGCCGGAGAACCTCGGGCCAAGTATGTGCATAATGTCGAATTTGGATATCGAGATAAACCCACCATTTTAAATAATGTTGAAACCTGGGCTAATATTCCGGTGATTATGGAAAAAGGGTCTCAGTGGTTTAGCGGCATTGGTACTGGTGATGTGAGCAAGAATCCATGGAATGGTTCATCTGGCACCAAAGTATTTTCACTGGTGGGTGCGATTAACAATACCGGTCTGGTAGAAGTCCCCATGGGAATCACCCTGCGTGAAATTATTTATGACATTGGGGGTGGAATTCCCAATGGTAAGCAGTTTAAAGCCATCCAAACCGGTGGACCCTCAGGAGGCTGTATCCCGGCAGATTTACTGGATATGAAAGTTGATTTTGATTCGCTTTCCGAAGTTGGTTCCATGATGGGTTCCGGTGGTATGATTGTCATGGATGAAAACAACTGTATGGTGGATGTGGCTAAATACTTTATCGATTTTCTAATTGATGAATCCTGCGGTAAATGTACCCCTTGTCGTGAAGGACTGTTTGCCCTCAGTAAAGTACTCGATAGAATCTGCCAGGGTGAAGGTAAAACCGGAGATATCGAATTTTTAGAAGAGATGTCCCAAACCATTATTGATACCAGTTTATGTCAACTGGGAGGTTCTGCACCGAATCCGGTACTCAGTACCATTAAATATTTCCGAGCAGAATACGAGGCCCATATCAAGGATAAGAAATGCCCGGCTGGTGTTTGTAAAGACCTGATCACCTATCACATCAATCAAAATTGTGAGGAGGTCGGATGTCGA
>JABHWU010000072.1 GCA_018657625.1 Deltaproteobacteria bacterium
ACTTTTTTCATGTATTGAGAGAATACTGTTTATAGGAGAGGAGTCTCACTTGTGACACGGGATCACCGAATACTTACATTTTTTTTAATATTTAATACGACTGTTTTATCTTACGAAACAAATTGATATTGAAGCGTCTGATGTGCTTTTTTCTGATGAATACTTAGCCCGTCAAGTAACCAGGAAAATTCTCTGCTGCTGATTGATATTGATTGCGTATCTGATTTAGGCCACTGAAACTTTTCTTTTTCTAATCGTTTCATCCAAAGACAAAAACCGTTGCGATCCCAATAGAGTAATTTAATCGTTGTCTGGTTTCGATTACAAAACCCAAACAGATACCCGGAAAAGAGATCAAGATCCATTTCGTTTTCCACCAGGATCGACAGCCCATTAATCGATTTTCTTAAATCAGTAATGCCTGGCGCCAGAAATACTTTTATATTTTGACCGAACATCATCGCACCTCCAACATATCGATCAGTTTCGATAAAGTACTACTGTTAAATTCAATCCCAAGTTGTACGTTATACCGGTTTATTAAAAGTGATATACCGCTTGAACCCAATACTGGTTCAGACTTATCTGGAGAAGTTAATGTAACCGGTAGTAATTTGGAAGGGTGAGCAGTCTCTTGAGTCGGTTTGAATCTTTTTTTCCAATATTGAAAATCATAAACTTTTAGATTGTGCTGCCGACAATATGCCGCCTGAGATAAACTGGAATTTTTCCAGCTTTCAATATGATGCTTCCAAAGGTTTCGTTTTATTCGCACAGAATCGGCGTGAGATTGATTTTTTGCCATTGTAATATCTCCTATTAATTTGTTTTTAAGTTTATAGGAGACATGATACCATGTTTTTCTAATAAAAAAAGATGGGGGTTAATTGGCGCTTACATTATTTCTTCCAAAGAAAGTGGATATTCGTTCTCTAGTTTCCGGCTTTTATCTTCTTGTTGAATAATTTGTAATGGATTCTTGAATACATGTTGATAGAAATCTGATAAAAGCAATTCCCCTTTTTTTACTGAACTATCATTCAAGAAAAAGCCGAAGAACCATGAAAACAGGCATTCTGCTACTTTTCTGACGTTTTTTTCTTTAAAATTCTTGATCAGATCATTTGGCACATTTGAAGCTCGATAATTGACTTCTAGTTCGGATATCCAATATTGGGGTTGAATACAAAAGCCTTTATCCTTTAGCTGGATCTCTGTTGTTAGATTTGAATTACCATCAACATATGTTGCCCATCTATGATTGTAATGATGCAGCATTTTCGCTTCATAAAGAGGTAAAAATCTTTTATTTCCTTTTTCATAGACGTTACCTTTTAGGATGTAGTCATCACTTGAGAGCTGATTCGAATTTTTAAAAAGATGAGAGCTGGAAGACATGTTAAACATTGATGATAATCGAATGTTCCAAATGTTCTTTTGATTGTCACTTTCCTGTATAAGGATAGGAATTCTTTTATAAACTTGTTTTGCAATATTAGCTTCATTACTATTACGGAAAATCGGACAAGTAAAAGTATTAGGATTTAAGGATTTTATGTCTTCAGGAGCCAAATTGAACTTTCGAGATTCATCAAATAAGTCTTTTACTTTTAGAGCAAAAAATACAAAATCTATTTTTTTATCTTTATTTGATTCATTTCTGGCAATTGTCATTAGAGCAAACTTAATTCTTGAGTCAATTTTGAATATTTTTTTTCTATTTTCAAAATCAAAAAAAGATCTCAACTGTTTTTTATTTATAATTTCTTGGAAAAAGAACTTAGTATTATCAGCAGTAGCAATACCTGATGGTAAGATTGTTCCAGTGTACCCTTTACCATTTATAAGTTGTTTATTTAATTCAGCAAAAATAGCATAGCTATCCATTTTTCCTCTGGCACATAAAGGGTAGCGTTGGCAATTTCTAATAAAATGGCTGGTAGCTTCTAAATTTCTTTTGGCCTCTAAATACGATTTAAACAAAATCTGGTTTTCGGTCTCTAATTTCGTAATAAGTTTTCTACGTTGAGATTGATTTGATGCTTCTGCTATATTCTGATTTTTAAATGCAAACCATTCCTTTTCTTTAAATTCAAATGTATCCCAAGGGGGATTACTGAGAACAACATCAAATCCTTTAAACTCGAGTTGTTTTTGAAAAATTTCAGGAAAGGCAAGATACCAATGAAAGAAACTGAACTGCTTTTTTAAATCATTAATAGCTGTTTTTTGATTATCATCGATGTTATCAGACGAGTTTTCGATGTCTTTTAGCGTTTGACTTGTAATTGGTTTACTATTTTCTGTTTTTCTCCATACAAAAGCAGAACACCAGGCATCGGCCAATAACAGCTGAGATTGATAATCAGTCGATTTTTTCCAATCGATATAGTTTTTTTCTTTTTCTTTTACGATTTCAATTGAGTCATCATCCTGGGAAAGAGCCTGAATGATACTATTTGAAACTTCAAGTTTGAGATCAATTACTTTACCTGAGTCTGACAAAAAACTGAGTTGATGACTAGTTTGCGATGTTTGCTCAAATGCAGCAAGAAATGTTTTATTGGTTGCCTTTAATCCACTACACACATTCTTATCATCACCCAATATTGCATTAAAGGCTTCATTTGGTATTCCATTGGCCAGTAACTCAGGCGTTGTTCCCAGCAGACTGTTTCCACACTGAATATGATGATCTAAAAAGGACAATGGCTTACCGGGTTGCAGTGTTTCTAACCACAAAGAAACTTTGCAGAGTTCAACAGCCATTGAATTCATATCAACCCCATAAATACAACGACCAATGACTCTTCTTAATGCTGAACGTATAGCAAATGGTGCGGGTTCCAATTCTCCGGATTCGACAACTGCCACTTGTTTTGCTATTCGGTGAGCTGCAGCTATTAAAAAATGGCCACTCCCGCAAGCCGGATCGCATACTTTGATGGCCAACAAAGCCTCAATTGGGTCTTCTGCCTTCATTGCACGTTTAACGACAGGATCAAGCGCTGTTTCAATTAATGATTGAATTAATTCAGTTGGTGTATAATAGCTACCGGTTGTTTTTCGTTCATGCCCTGCAGCATGTTTTAAACTGAATTGTTTAGTCGTTAGCTGCATTTCAGGTTGCAGTTCCAACAATGACTCATAGACACTTCCCAACTCTTCTGCCCCAAGGTTTTTAAAATCAATTGAGGTTAGTACATTTTCATTCTTAATAAAACATAATGCGTGAAAGGCTTTTAAGAGTGCTTGATTTGATATTTTTGTATTCACAAAACTTGGTATGGCTTTATTAGACCAAAGCATACTGCCCAGGGCTGGTAATGCCAATTCACTACACCCTTGGTCACTCTCAAGTGAATTAAATATTAGAAGTACATTCTGCCATAAATCACAATGATGGGTTCCTTTATAATTTCTGCTGAGCTCTTTGATACGATTAATAGAGTAATATTTCTTATATCTTGTTTTTGAAACTTCATCTCCGATCAACAATAAATCCCTTTCTTCTGCTACCAGCAGGAAAATCAGACGATAAATTAGCCTAAGTAATTCTTTGTACAGGTTTTCTTTACTGTATGTTCCTGACTCAATACTTTTTAGTAGCTCTATATTTTGTGTTTCTTTTAAAAACCCAATTCCCAGTTCAGTGAGTGCTGTTTCAACACCACCTCGCAGAACATCTAATGCTCTTGTGCCCAGGTCAGCGGACTGAATACGCCATTTTTCAAGCCAACAATCAAAGTGATTCTCCCCGGCGACTCTGGATTGGTGAGTCAATAACCATAAAACAGAAAAATCAGAATATATTTCACCATCCATCATCAATTCCAAGTCAAACTCAATGAAGGACTGACGTGTTATACTTGTATTGTTCCTCAGGATTCTGAAAATACGACCATTTGATAAGAACCCCCACAGTGATTTTTGTGATCGATTCAAAAACTCTTGCAGCAAACTGTGTGGACTCATCCTTGAAGCACCGGGAACGCCTTTGGTTCGGTGGTCAAGAGAAATGTTCCAGCCCATTAGATGAATGGGTGTTTTCTCCCATTGATGAGATAGTTTGTAATCACCTTCGACATCGTCATTTTGAAATTTCGGTAACTGACTGCCATATCCTAATGCATTAAAAAGATGAAGCAGCCATTTTTGTCTGGTGTCACTGGTTAAAGAATTATCTTCAGGAATATCTTCAATTGATCGTTTAAATGCGACCCAGGCTTTGCGGATTCGATTCCAGGAATCACTAATTTCTTCGTTAAGACGAATACCTTCAATTAAGTCATAGTTAGTGGGTTTTAAACCTTCAATTTCAGAATCAGCTTTCGCTATTTTCAAGATAAAATTTGAAGGTAATAGCCCTCCTTCTGTATGTATTGATGCAAAAACTTCTCTGTTTTTAGTTTCCACGCTGTGCTCTCAAATAAAACGATCTAATTATTAAACCATCGGAAGAAGTACATATATTCCTAAAATATCCGGTGGTAAATTGGGTTCAACTTTATATTTTCCAGTTCTAAGGTTAGATGCATCACGGACTCTCTGGTGTGCTTCCAGAACTTTTTGTGCGTTAGCTTTCGCTTGTTCTTCCAAATAAGGCATTAGAAGTTGATTTCCTTGAATAACTTTATCCACAAATCTTTTTGCCTGCTGTGGATGGATGTTTTCATCCGGTACAATGTCCTGATTCAGCAGTTGTTTCGCTTCATCATTTTCTAACCATACTGCGTTTTCAGGTGATCCGGTGAAGACTAAAACCTGCACATCCTCAGCTAGTAAAGGTGTTTGAGAACTCTTTTGAGTCAAAATAATATGCATTCGGTGTCTTACTAGCAGAATTGTGGTTCTTTTTTGTACTTTTTGAGTTCTGATCGCACCACAACGTGCTACTTTTGCCTGATCACTATTATTCAAAGCCGTATCAATAACAAATGATGCAAGATTACCAACAAATGGATGTGTGCGGTGCAAATAGGTAACATCTTTACCAACTGAAGCGGAAAATCTGGCGTTAAAAACTTCCCCATTAGGAAGCTGTTCTTTTAATAAGGGATGGGATTCATTTAAATTGAATTTAGTATTCTTTTTCGAGTCTTCAGTATAGCCACCATAAAGCCGGACTGCAGTCTTCACAAAATGTTCAATATCATTTGGCGATCCTATAGCATCTCTAAATGAACGAACTTCGGCTTCAACATCTTCTGGTTTGATGGTATGCTGAGCAAATAATGTTCTTGAACGTTTCTCTTTTTCAGCAGCATTCTCCCATGCCGTTTTTATTTTTTTATTTTCATCTTCAAACAAATTTTCAAAACCAGGTAAAACTGCCTGCTTCATTAATTCTTTATTATGTGCTTTTGCTTTACTATCAGGATCATCTTTCTTTTTTAACAGCAAGCTCTCCATTATTGATTCTACAATTTGATTAGCATCTAATGGAATTGGTACTGATACACCGAGCGATTTTCTAATATTCTCATGTTTCTTCAAAAGGATTTCTAAAATGATTCCATCAATGTAATTATCGGTTCCATAATAAGTAATGACTTTCACTGTATCTTTATCCTGCCCATACCTATCGACTCTTCCTTCTCTTTGTTCATGTCTCGTTGGATTCCAGGCCAGATCATAATGAAACACAGCATCAAAATGTTCTTGAAGGTTGATTCCCTCACTGAGGCAATCTGTACAAACAAGAATAGGTTGGTCCGATTTCCCCAATTCATCAATTCTTTGTTCTCGTTCTGCTGGTGGTAGTTGACCAGTAATGCATTCAATTTGGATATTTTTGTTACTTTTAAAAACCTTTCTTAAATGATCACCAACATATTCAGCTGTTGCAATAAATCGACAAAAAATTATTGGATGATGTTTTTCTTTAATTAATTCTTTTATGTGCTTAGTTGCTTCATTAAGTTTTATGTCCTCTTTACCTTTTAAATCTGATGCAACTGCTACCAATTCGAGTAATTTGGCTCTGGTTTTTTTATCCTCATCTGTATCTTCTCCTTCATCCACCCCTGGTACTTGATCAATATTTTCAAGATTTACAATATCTAAGTCTAATATTGTTTTACGGCTGATATCATCAATATCATTTTGTTCATCCTGTTCAGCCCCTGCTGCTCTTGTTTTCATTGTCAACTCAGCTGCTGCCGGACTTGAAGCGATTGTTCGTAATAGAGCTATTGCAGACCACCATGCGATTCTTCTTCTTGGCCCTTCTTTGCTATCAATAGACTCTTTCGCAAATTCTATGACATCTTCTAAAAACTTTTTGTATGATTTTGACAACTTGTAGGTAACTTCCGTTGTTAACCGATCCGGAAATGGGGTGTTTTCCTTTAAATAGTGCCTGATATCCCCTCTTCTTCTTTGAACAAAATATTTAGAGAGCTCAATCCGTTTGGCTTCGTTTTCTTTTCCACCTAAATCAACAGGCAGATTTACAAATTTTGGATTCAACAAACCTAATAGAGAACGAAAGGCATCCTCTTTACCACTATGTGGGGTCGCTGTTACTAAAATAACATGCCTATCCTGGTTATTTGAAAGCTCTTTTAGAAGCTGGAATCGTTGGTGTTTTCCTGATCGACCCTGACCACCCCATGCACATGTATGCGCCTCATCCACAATCACAAGCTCCGGACAGGAGCGCAGAAATTCATCTCTCCTTCGATCGCTTTTGATAAAATCCAGTGATACAATCACATGTTTATAAACATCAAAAAGTGACTGATCAAATCCACAATGTTTTTCAAGTTTTTTAGCCGTACTGGATAATACCAGTGTAGAATCGATATTAAATTTATCTTGGAGCTCTTTTTTCCATTGTTCCGCCAGATGCGGAGGGCATAATACCGCTGTTCTTTTTACCTCACCTCGATCCAGAAGTTCTCTGGCAATCAGACAGGCTTCCACCGTTTTTCCGATACCAACATCATCAGCTATCAAAATCCTTATTGGATCCTGCTTTAGCGCTAACAGTAGAGGAACAAACTGATAAGGTCGTGGTTCAACATTGACTTTAGCAATACATCTAAATGGACCGGCACTGGACCGAAATCCAAGTTTTATTGCTTCTTGTAACAGCTTTCCGGACGTAAAATCACCGATAAAATTTGAGTCCGGAAGGCCAAACGTCGCCGATTCTACCTTTTCTAGTGGTAAATATATTCCCGTTGTTTCCTCTTCACTCCCACCAAGTGGGCGTAGCACCAACAAATCATTATCAGAACCAGGAAGAACAATCCATTCCCGACCCCTGGCGGAAACAAGGGATCCAACTGCATATGTCATAATTTTTTTCAGAGTGATATTTTTTATAGCAAATAGAATAATAACTATTTGGTTTATTATGAATACTAAAAACTTGTTTTGAATTCACAATAATCGATACTCCTTTCAATAGCAGAGTGTGGGCAGTATTAACAAGGTAAAACAGAGTGGTATAAATAAGCGTTTTTTGAGCCAAGAAGGTTGGATATTGTGATAGACTATAGCGCTTTTCAATCGCATTGAGCCTTTTGTCATCTCGAACGAACGTGAGAGATCTATTCAATCAACCAAGATTTCTCCTCGTTCATCGTTGAAATGACATAGACAAAGAAATTCTTTGTTTCTTCAGGTAATATGTTCAACCCAATTGCAAACTGCTATAGAAATGCAGATATCTTCTATTTGATAAAACAGTTTTTGCCTTAGATAGTTTGAAGGTAAATAATCATCTAATTTTTTCCCCATTTAGAATTATGTGAAGATCATTCTAAACCGCCAAAAAGATTGTTAATGACAAGTTAGAAGAAAAAACAAGAGCTGATATCTGTAATTAAAGCCTTCAAAGAAGGCGGTTATCTATTTTTTAAGCCGAAAAACAATCCAGCGGCGAAATAATGTGCAAACCCCATTACCACTGGAAAAACCAGGAAGAAGAAAGCAGGGAAAACTATTACAAGGTTCAAGCATCGATTTCTGATACTGAAACTGGACTTCTAAAAAATTTTTATGCGTTTATTAATACCATAAAAAATGAAGATTTGATTCTAGATTCTTTTTGATTAATTACTTTGACATTAAACTCTTTATGTATAGACCAATTCTAATAACTCAATACACACCAAGACAGAAATAACTGTCCCTAAACCAACAATTGATTGAAGATTTTCTTTCACTCTGATAGTATTTTCTTCGAAATCAAAACAACAACTAAGAATAAGCTTTAAGGTATTAAAATTGCTTAGTTTTTTGTCAGACTAAATCTTTGAAGAGAAAAATTTGATTGACATACTCTTTAAAGTAAGTTGACTATTGTCAACTTCATATTTTTTCGTTTATAATGAAATCAAGTAGAAAACAAAAGCCCCATTACAATTTAAAAGATATCAAGCAAAAGCTGCGAGAGGATAAAGTTCTTATACAAGGGAACGCTCTTCAATATGCTTTAATGGATTTTAATTGGACACGAAATGATATCATCAGATGCTATTTGAAATTAAACGGAAACCATTTTTACAAATCAGATTTCAAAAACGATCCTGAGTATGAACCTTTAGACATTTATAAAGCAGATCCTATTTATGGAGAATCTGTCTATACTCACTTTTATGTATCTAAAGATCAGAAGCACAAAGATAAAGTTATAATTAATAGTTTTAAAAGGATATGACTATGAAATGTCATGAATGTGGTGGAAATTATAAAACCACTCAAACAAATTTTCGAATTAAAAGTAAAACCGTTGGAAACATCACTGTTCCCAATATTAAGCTAGAAGAATGTAAAAAATGTGGTAATCAACTGTTAGATGATGTTGCTTCTTTAAAAGTATCTGAACATGTGAGATCTAAAGAAACTGAAGCACTCGGTCGGCAGCCCATATCAGATTTTATTGATGCCCAAGAAACTGTAAAAATTTTAGAGATCACAAAACAAGCTTTGAGTAAAAACCCCAGAATTCAAAGGAGGTTTATTCTTGCCAGAAAACTAGGTAAGTACAATTTTTATTTGAAAGATTCGGTGTTGAAGTATAAAGAATCAGGAGATGGCAGAATATTACTGGAATCGGGAGATGGTAAATATGCAATAAAGGGAGAAACCTTTAAACTTCTTCAATCTTGTGGTAATCTTCAAAAGAACAAGATTCTTAGTTTTGCTCGTAAGAGTAAAACAAGTGGTATTACAGCTGGTTCCGGAAGTCTAGAAACACCATCGGAAGAATTATTAGAAAATTAGTAATTCCAGGAAAAATATGAATAGTAATTCCAGGAAAAATATGAAATTGAAAAAACAGATTAAAGAAACAATTTTAAAAGAATATGATTTTGTTATTCCTAAAATGAAGGAAAATGCGGAGGATCCTGATACTTTAATATTCTATTTTTCAGCAGCTTATACTGTTTTAGATCGGATGTATAATAATGATTTCAATGATGATTTATTATTTGCACACCAAGTATTAATCAATGTTTACAATTCTTTTGCAAGAGTCATCCGATCAAACAAAGCTGGTGAAAACACAATTCCTTTGACAATCAGCAGTTGTGAAACTTTAATAAATTATTTAAAAGAATTTCGAAAAGTTATTGAAAAAGAAGAGAATACGTATCATATCCTCCTAAAATTCACCAAACTTGGGTATTCCTTGCAAGGTAACGGATATTACCTTCAACAAAAAGGAATGATTACCTTATAACATTCTTGAAGGAATTTTTATTCCTTCAAGAATCAAAATCTCCCTTCTCGAACTCTTTCCGGATTGGCCTTATCCTTCAAAGATACAATTTGTTCAATTTTCACCGATTTATTTTCGGGCAACACGTTCAATCCTTTTTCCTTTTCCATCTGAACAACACTTTTCAGTTTTTTTAAATTCTCCGCTCCATCGATGGAATTCAAATTATCATCGTAGTAGTCAAACCAGGGCATTCCATGTTTTGTATACTCTTTGGATGTGAAAGGGGGTGTTGGTGGTAATTCATCGGTAATCGCTCTCCATACAAGGGAATTGGTTATATGAAGAAAGCAACGGCTACCTAAACTCTGATGCCAGTCCTCAAATTCATATGGGTCATCATAAATTTCCTGATGCATCCGACCACCAGGGCTAAATCCCATTTCGCAACTATCCTCATAAACGGATGCAGGCGCAGATAAACAACACATCAACTCCTCAATATCCCGTTTATCAATTTTGGGAAAATGTTTTTCAAAAGATGTTTTTTTCATCGGGAAAACCATAATCTGCATACCCCGTGGGGTCAAAAAAGTAAAAACGTTCTACTTCCGCCATACGCAATGGTTGCAAGCGGAAAATGACTGCAATTTCCATCTGTTATGCCAATTGAGCAATTGATTATGAGCTGCTAGTCTTCCAAGATCATTAAACATTTCAAAATAACAATCTTGGAGATTTGATTATGGAAGCAGTTGAAGCATTGGCAATAGTAAGTGGGCATGTTGAAGAAGAATTGTTGATCAGAAATGAATATCTCGCGGCGGAGAATCAAATTCTAAAGTCCAAACTCGAAAAACCAGTGCGTTTCAACGATAATGAACGAATAAAACTTTCTAAAATTGGGAAACGGCTTGGATTAAAGGCGTTAAAAGAGATTTCTTGTATTGTTAAACCAGAGACAATCATGGAATGGTTTAGAAAACTGGTAGCCAAGAAATTTGATGGTTCTCCTTATCGAAAGTCACATGGAAGACCTTCAATAAATCATGAACTTGAAAGACTTATCATCCAATTTGCCAAAGAGAATCCTGGTTGGGGCTATGATCGTATTGTTGGAGCTCTTTCCAACTTGGGACATAAGGTCAGTGATCAAACGGTAGGAAATGTTCTTAAACGAAATGGGATACCACCAGTACCGGAACGAAGCAAAGATACAACATGGGCAACCTTCATTAAAAGACATCAACATATTATAGCGGCGTGTGATTTTTTCACGACTGAAGTAATTACTCCTAATGGTTTGATTACGTATTATGTCCTGTTCTTTATTCATCTTAGCAGTCGGAAAGTTCACATAGCCGGAATCACACCTTATCCGAATGAAGAATGGATGAAACAAATGGCAAGGAACGTGACGATGGCAGAATACGGTTTTCTATCGAATTGTAACTATTTGATTCATGATAGAGACTCAAAGTTCTGTAAATCCTTCAGTAGTATTATAAAATCGGGAGATGTCAAACCATTGAAATTACCACCGAGAAGCCCAAATTTAAATGCGATCTGTGAGAGATGGGTCTTATCAGTAAAATCTGAAGTTATTTCTGGACTAATATTCTTTAGTGAGGAAAGTCTACAACGGACTTTGAAGGAATACATCACCCACTATCATCAAGAAAGAAATCACCAGGGTAAAGATAATCGCTTACTGTTTCCAATAGTCGGCTACAATCCAACAAAGAAGCATGGTACAATAAAATGCCGAATACGTCTGGGAGGTATACTGAAGTACTACCTTAGAGAGGCTGCCTAACAACAACGGATGGAAAAACGATAAGAAATAACCTGCGAGAATCCATTAATAAAGGAATCGAGACGATTTTAGTTTTTTGACCCCACGCGAGAGGAAGATATTCAGGAGTTTCAATTGATTGGAGATTCGATCCCGTAAGAAGAAGATTTCCTTGTCTTTTTCATCAATAGGAAGTTTAGCTATTGATTTCAATCCATGTTTTCTAACTTTCCCTGCCCAAGTGGCAGCTAATAAAGCCGCTTTCAGAATCATGGATACAGAATAAGTGATGATTTCAGTTTGATTCTTCATTACGGTCGATTTTGGGTCTGCATATTATTTAATTGGCGTCAAAATGACCGATGATTATTATAGACTTGTTCCAGTATGCAATTAGATTGATGATTTAATTGTCAAGTATTTTCAGGTTACTGGACTGGTCCCA
>JABHWU010000045.1 GCA_018657625.1 Deltaproteobacteria bacterium
TCAATAGATTTAAGTGGTATTCAAATTTTATATTCTGCCTTTGAAACAGCAAAAATTCTCAAAAAGGACATTTCAATGAGTGGAAGCTTTCCCATTGAAATAAAAAGGGACATTGAAAGTGCCGGCTTCAATCAGTTTAATTGGTTTTGCAATATCCGTTAATTGCGCCTTAAACCAAAAGGTGGGATCAATCAAAACCTGTTTCCTGATTTCAAGTCATCATTACAACAGATCAATAAACTACTGAATCATAACACTATTTATGAATAACTCTATCACATTAAAAGAAAAAGATTTCAATCGTTTGAGTGATTTTATTCACAATGATTTTGGCATTAAAATGCCACCAGTAAAAAAAATATTACTGGAATCCAGGCTTCAAAAACGATTAAAAGCCTTGAATCTCAATTCATTTGAACACTATTGCGACTATTTATTTAGCCCTGAAGGCAAAGCAGTTGAACTAAAATTCTTCATTGATAAAGTTACAACTAACAAAACTGATTTTTTTCGGGAACCGGAGCATTTTCACCACCTTACCAATACCGTTTTACCTGAAATCACGAAATCATGGAAAGGGATACATAATCAGCTGCAGGTTTGGAGCGCTGGTTGTTCAACAGGAGAGGAGCCTTATACCATAGCAATGGTTATTCAAAATTATGCTGATGAAAATCCACAATTACAGTTGAATTATTCCATATTAGCAACGGATATTTCTCAGGAGGTGTTAGCGACTGGCAGCAACGCAGTATATAGTGAAGACAAGGTTGCTCCCGTGGCTTATCCGTTGAAAAAAAAGTTTCTATTACGAAGTAAAGAAAAAAATAAAAATTTAGTTAAAATTGTCCCTGAAATTAGAAAGCAAATACAATTCAAAATTTTGAATTTTATGGATAATAATTATCCATTGAATAAATTAGTAGATATCGTATTTTGTAGAAATGTTATTATTTATTTTGATAAACCCACACAGGAAAGCATCATTAGAAAACTTTGCAAAACTATCAAACCAGGTGGATATTTTTTTCAAGGACATTCAGAGTCCATTCAAGGATTTGATGTTCCTTTAAAACCTGTTTTTCCCACAGTTTATCAAAAAATACATACTTAAAAAGGCTATGAAAAAAATCCGTGTATTAATCGTTGATGATTCAGCTATTGTCAGACAAGCCATGGAATCTTTGCTTAACTCAGACAAGGATATTGAGGTAATTGGTACAGCTGCTGATCCTTACTATGCTGTTGAAAAGATAAAAAAAGAGTTACCTGATGTAATAACTTTAGATGTAGAAATGCCTAGAATGGATGGTATTACATTTTTACAGAAAATAATGTCACAACATCCCATTCCTGTTGTTATATGTTCCAGTTTATCGGACAGGGGTTCTGAAACTGCATTAAAAGCTATTGAATATGGCGCCGTGGAAATCATTCACAAACCCAAAGTAGGAACAAAGGAATTTTTTAAAGAATCAAAAATAACCATATGTGATATCATCAAGGCGGCAGCTCAGGTTAATGTTAAGCGCGTGACTCGAAGTCAGCCTCAAAAAATAACAAAAAAACTGACAGCTGATGCGATGCTTCCCAAAGCAACATCCAAAGCGATGATTCAATCCACCGAAAAGGTAATTGTCGTTGGTGCCTCCACTGGTGGAACTGAAGCATTAAAAACCTTTCTGGAAGCATTACCAGCCAATACCCCGGGTATTGTGATTGTACAGCACATGCCTGAAAGCTTTACCAGAGCCTTTGCCGATCGATTAAATTCGATTTGCCATATGACTGTTAGGGAAGCTAAAGATAATGATTCAGTTTTAAGAGGTTTTGCCTTAATTGCGCCTGGAAATAAACATGTCTTGTTAAAAAGAAGTGGCGCCAGATATTATGTAGAGGTAAAGGATGGCCCATTGGTTTCAAGACACCGACCATCAGTCGATGTTCTGTTTCGATCAGCTTCCAGGTACGCTGGTAAAAATGCGTGTGGTGTGATAATGACAGGAATGGGAGATGATGGTGCTAAAGGGATGCTGGAAATGAAAGAAGCCGGAGCCCATACTATAGCACAGGATGAAGCAAGTTGCGTTGTTTTTGGAATGCCAAAAGAAGCAATTAATCTGGGTGGTGTCAGGCAGGTTCTTCCTCTGAAATCTATTGCAAATGCTGTTTTAAAAGTAGCCACTTATTAAATTTGAATTTGAAGGGGGTATTGTAATGAGCAAAATAATCTTAACTGCGGATGATTCGACTAGCGTGCGCCAAATGGTAACATTTACATTGAAAAATTCTGGTTATGAGGTAATCGAATCAATTGATGGCGCTGATGCCCTCCAAAAACTGGAAGGTAAAAAAATTGATATGGTCATTACCGATTTAAATATGCCAAATATGAATGGGATTGAACTAATAAAAGCAATTCGACAAATACCGGAACATAAATTTGTGCCAATAATATTGCTAACAACAGAATCTCAGGCAGAAAAAAAGATGGAAGGTAAGAATGCCGGTGCAACAGGATGGATTGTAAAACCATTTAAACCAGAACAATTAATCGCAGTAACTAAAAAAGTCTTAGGATAAATCATGAATTTAGAAGACAATCAAAAGGTATTTAGAGAAGAAGCTTATGAAAAACTGGCTGAAATTGAAGAATGTATGCTGGAACTTGAAGCGTCCCCTGATAACACTGAGTTAATATCAAAAGCATTCAGGGCTCTGCATACCATTAAAGGTTCAGGCGCTATGTTTGATTTCAATGAAATTGTTACCTTTACCCATGATATCGAAAATGTATACGACCTGGTGCGGGATAATATAATTCCAGTTTCAACTGAATTAATCAGCTTGACACTAGCTGCTCACGATCATATCAAAAAAATGCTGGATGATCCGGGTAATGAAAATGAAGAGATCATTGATAAAAGAAACGAAATTACAATTGCAATACGAAGTTTAATTCCCAGTAATAAAACAGTAAAAAACGATACAAAATTACAAGAAGATATAAAAACTACGAAATCCAGTGTCTACACCGTTTATCGAATTCGATTTAAACCGGATAAAGAATTATTTGCAACCGGAACCAATCCTATCTTACTCCTGAACGAATTACGGGAACTTGGGGAATGTGTCATCGTCGCTCATACTGAATCAATCCCTAACCTAAATGAAATCAATCCGGAACATTGCTACACGTATTGGGACATTATTTTAAGGACCAATAGTGAAATGAGTGCTATCCAGGATGTCTTTATTTTTGTTGACGACAATTGTGAAATTAACATCCAGAAAATCGGGCAGGATAAAGAATTAGACATCGACTTTGATGAAAAAAAACTTGGGGACATATTATTGGATAGGGGAGATATTGATGCCAATTCATTGCAACTAGCCCTACAAAAACAATTACCGGTTGGAGAAATACTAATTAATGAAGGAATGGTTGATAGTGGTAGTATCAATTCAGCCCTGGCTGAACAACAATTTGTAAAAAAAATAAAAAATACTGTTAGAAAAGTTGACGTATCATCCAGTATTCGTGTGGACTCTGAGAAACTTGATAAACTGGTAGATTTAGTAGGGGAACTTGTTACAGGTCAGGCACGATTATCACAAATCGCAAATTATACGATGAACAGTGATTTGACAACAATAGCTGAAGAAATTGAACGACTAACCGCTGAATTACGTGACAATACCATGAGTGTTCGAATGTTAACCTTCGGAACAACTTTTAATAAATTTAAAAGATTGGTTAGAGATTTAGGTAGTGATTTGGGTAAAGATATTATTTTAATTACTCACGGAGCAGATACTGAATTGGATAAGACTGTTATTGAACAACTCAATGATCCTTTAGTCCATATTCTTCGCAATAGTATTGACCACGGTATTGAAACACCAGCAGTTAGAAAAGCAAACCATAAATCGGAGCAAGGTACTGTCACCTTATCCGCTAAATACTCAGGGGCCCATGTATTAATATCTGTTGAAGATGATGGTGCAGGATTGTCGGTAGAATCAATACGAAAAAAGGCCATTGAAAAAGGATTAATCACTCCAGATTCCAAAATGACCGACAAAGAAATTTATCAACTCATTTTTATGCCGGGATTTTCAACAGCAGAAAAGGTCACCAATGTTTCTGGTCGTGGCGTGGGAATGGATGTGGTGAAAAAGGGAATTGAAGCTTTACGAGGAACGGTAGACGTGGACAGTAACCCCGGAAAAGGTAGTACAATAACATTAAAGCTTCCATTGACCCTGGCAATTATTGATGGCCTTTTGCTAAGTATTGGTCCCGAAAACTTTATCATTCCACTGGCTGCTGTAAAGGAATGTATTGAACTTACTCAAAAAGATGTCGAAGCAGCTCATGGTAGACATGTCATTAATGTCAGAGGGCAGATTGTCCCCTATATCAGACTCAAAGATCAATTCCATATTAACAGTGAAAAACAGGAAATTGAACAAGTTGTCATTACTGAAATTGGTAATTATCAAATTGGTTTTGTGGTTGATAATGTCATCGATCAACATCAAACTGTGATTAAAAATCTTAGCAAAGTTTATAAAGATATAGACGGCATTTCTGGCGCAACAATTATGGCGGATGGCACTGTAGCGCTTATCATCGATATCAATAATCTATTACTTAATGTGGAACAGGAAATGCTGGTACAATATACCTAGCAAATTTGAGAGTGAACAAAATTCCAATGTATCTTAATTTTGTGTCTATTTTTACTAGGCCACTTCACTAACCAAGGGCTTATGAAAATGGACAATAACGGTAAAAGAAAAAAACGGACAACATTAATATTAAGTAAAAATGGATAAAACTAGTTACGAAGCACTCGAAATAGAAAATAAAAAACTCAAAGATGAATTAGAGGCTAGATTACGTCTATTCGATATCCTGACTGACGCGGTAGATGATGTTATTTATATCATTGATCCTGATTCTATTATCATTGAGATAAACAAGAAAGTCGAAGATTATGGATATAAAATGGCCGATCTGAGAGGGAAATCTTTCTTAGATTTTGTACCGGATCAATATAAAGATGCGGCAAGACAGGTCATCGTTGAAAGAAGAGAAAAAATTAAAGAGATTGAAGACGGCACCAGAAAACAATTTTCTCAGTCAATTGAATTACCATTTATCAATAAATCAAATAAAAGGATTGAAATTCAGGCTTCAGGAAGGGCTTTTATTGCAGATTTCAAAGTTCAGACAATTAGAATCCATAAAGGGCCACCCATCAAAAAAAACCATATTTATACAATTGGAATCGCTCGCGATATTACCGATAAAAAACGATTAGATGAACAAATAAAAACATCCCTCAAAGAAAAAGAAATACTTCTTCAGGAAATTCATCACCGGGTTAAGAATAATATGCAGGTTATCAATAGTTTGCTTAAACTTCAGGCGAACACTATAGATGATGATCAAATTAAACAAATACTGAATGATAGTCAAAGCCGACTTTATGCAATGTCAGCAGTTCATGAATCGCTTCATGGATCAGAAAACTTATCCAATATTGATTTTAAAACCTATCTATCTAAAGTAACAGCCTCCATTTTTCAAACATATTCCGTTACCTCAGACAAGGTAAAACTGAATACTAGTATTGATGAAATACCAATCAGTATTAACCAGGTATCTCCTTTAGGTTTAATTATCAATGAACTGATATCAAACTCTTTAAAGTATGCTTTTCCTGAGGAAAAAACTGGTAAAATAACAGTGAGAATGAAGAAGCTTGATAATGAACTTGAATTAGTAGTTATGGATGATGGTGTCGGGATTCCTGCCGAGCTAGATTGGAAAAATATCAGCAGTCTGGGACTTAAACTTGTTCGAACCTTAGTTGAAAACCAGCTGGATGGGATAATAGAAATGGAAAGAAAAAAGGGAACAAAATTTGTTATTAAATTTAATTTAGAGTCATAGAAATAGAAAAAATCTGACTTGATATTCATCTTTAGAACTTCAAATTCCTTGTTAACATTAAGCAGTAAAAAAGTAAGTATTTTTATGATATTTCAATTTAAGAGATGGTTTACTCCTCCTGTTTTTGCAGATGATGAATTAAAAACAAAACAAATAAATTTACTTAATGCATCACTAATTGTGGTCATTATTTTTGTCCTTTTGGTTTTTGTTGGCAATCTAGTAGGTGGAGAAATCCCAAATTCAACTTTGATTATCAATGGTGTAATTTTAATAACTGCGCTTTTAATGCGCTTTTGGATGTATCATGGTAATATTACGCTGGTAGCAGTTGGATTGGTTTCTATAGCTATACTTTTGATAACAGTGTCAATTATCAGTTTGGGAACCATCCGAACGCCAACCACTGCAGTTTATCTTCTGATAATTATTTGGGCAGGGTTATTATTGAACTTAAGAGGGCTACTGGTGACTACGATATTCTGTTCTTTATCAGTATACGGAATAATTTTTGCGGAAAACCACGGTATGCTACCCCTTCCTATTTTAACTGTTAATATCACGCAATGGGTTACATATACTGCTTTATTTGGATTGTGTGGTGGTTTATCTTATTTTGCACATCAAACGACTCATCAAACTTTAATCCGGTTGAACAAAGAAATCACTGAACATAAACAGACAGAAAAGTCACTCAAAGAATCTGAGATTAATTTAAGAAGGGCGCACCGGATAGCGAAAATGGGTACATGGGTTTACGATAATATTAATAAAACGGCAAATTGGTCCGATGAGTATTTTCGTCTGTTAGGAATTAATAAAACAAAATATCCTGATAGAAAGGTCCCCGATTCGGGATGGTTGTCAATTTTAGAAAGTCCCAAAGAAACACAGGCTTTGGTTAATAGTTTAATGGACAAAAACGACTATTATGAATCGGAATACCGGACCGTTCCTATCAATGGAAAAGTTAAAGCAATCTATTCTTATTGTGAAGTAGAAAGAGATAACAATGGGGATATAACGCGTATTTTTGGAACTGATCATGATATCACAATGCACAAACAGGCAGAAGAAGCGCTTAAAAATTCACATGATGAACTTGAAAAGAAGATTGAGGAACGAACAATCGAATACAAAAAGGCCAAAGAGGATGCAGAACAAGCAAATCATTTAAAAAGTGAGTTTTTGGCCAACATGTCTCATGAGTTACATACTCCTATGCACCATATACTTAGTTTTGCTCAAATCGGAATTAGGCGGTTTAATACAGCTAAAGATAAAACTTTGGATAGTTTTGAAAAAATTATTTCGGCTAGTAATCGTATGATGGTGCTGATAAATAACTTACTTGATTTGTCAGAACTGGAATCGGGTCGGGTAGACTATCAAATGGAAAAAACCGAACTGGCTGATATAATTAAAAATCTGATCAATGAATTCTCTTCTATAATTGATGGGAAATCGATATATCTTGAGCTAAAAAAACCGAAATATTCAACAATTGTCATGTGTGATGACATTAAAATCAGTCAGGTATTGCGAAACCTAATATCTAACGCACTTAAATTTACATCACCTAATCAATCTATTATCATTTCATTTAAACAACAAAAACTACCTGAAGGGAAAGGACAGACTGATAATGATATGATCCCAGCCTTGACGCTCAGAATCAAAGATAAAGGTATCGGAATTCCTGAAAATGAACTTGAATCAGTATTTGATAAATTTGTTCAGAGCAGTAAGACAAACACAGGTGCTGGTGGCACCGGACTTGGTTTGGCTATTTGTAAGAAAATTATCCCGGCACATAAAGGAAAGATATGGGCAGAGAATAATACGGAAGGGGGAGCAACCTTTAGTTTTTTATTGCCCTATGAACAGAAAGAACCAGTCATTGAAAAAAGATGAAATCCATTGTTAATTTAAGAAATAAAACAGTATCAAATTCAACATCGAAACTTTAATTATGGAAAAAGTTAAAATACTAATCGTAGAAGATGAAGCCATTATCGCAATGGAGATTGAGAGTCAGTTGCAGAGTCTAGGATACGAAGTGACTTCCATTGTCGATACAGGTGAAAGAGCGATTCAGAAAACAGAGGTAGATAAGCCCGATATTATCTTGATGGATATTAGAATAAAGGGAGAGATAGATGGTATTGATACGGCTGAAGTCATCCGAAATCGATTCGGGATTCCAGTGATCTTCTCGACGGCATATTTGGATCATGGAAGGATCGAGCGGGCTAAGGTTACGATGCCTTTTGGATATGTGTTGAAGCCGATTCAAGAAAGAGATCTGAAAGTAACACTGGAGATGGCATTATACGTAGAGAAGATTGAAAAAGAAAAGCAACAGATTAACCAAAAATTACAGGAAAGTGAAAAAAAGTACCGTTTGGCTTTTCATACAAGTCCTGATGCAGTGAATATCAATCGGTTAGACGGCCTTTATGTGGACATCAATGAAGGTTTTACCCGTCTAACTGGTTTCACTAGAGAAGATTCAATTGGAAAACTGTCTACTGAAATAGATATTTGGGCAATCCCAGAGGATCGAAAGAGACTCGTCGAAGGGTTAAATAAAAGTAGTTATGTTGAAAATCTGGAATCAAAATTCAGATGCAAAGATGGATCATTTAAAACTGCACTAATGTCAGCCAGCATCATTGAAATAGGTGGGGAGTCGCATATCTTATCAGTTACCCGGGATATAACTGCCAGAAAAGAAATTGAAGAGGAACTCAAGGTAAGTCAATTGATTTTTTCTCAACAATTTTACCAATCGTCAACCAGCATGTGCCTTTATAATCCTGATGGTATCATAGCAAAAGCAAATCCGAAGTTTTGTGAAATGTTTGGAGTTGAAGAAGAGGATATTGTCAAATCAACGTATAATATTTTCCAGGATCAAGCCATAAAAGATGGCAGGGTAATCCCTCATCTTGAAAAGCTGTTCAATGAAAAAAAGTCAGTTTGTTGGAAAGTATTCTTTGATTTAGATGTTTCATCAAGTTCAACCGGGACAAGGACGGAGAAAAGCGGAAAGCTAGAACTTGAAGTGTTTGGCTACCCTATATTGGATGACAGGAAAAACCTACTATTTGTTGTACTTCAACACTATGATATTACAAATCGTAACCAGGCTGATGAAGACTGAAAAGTGAATGAGAATAAGTATCGAAGGCTATTTGAGGATTCCGCAGACGGAATCACGCTTGGTGAACCAGAAACTGGTATTGTGACAGACTGCAACCAGCCGTTGGCAGATTTAGTAAGTAGATCAAAATATGAGATTATAGGTCAACACCAGCGGATTCTTCATCCTATATGGTCAAAATATTATTTTCCTTTGAAACCCAATAATAGCAAAGATTCACAGTGTGTTTTAACACTTTTTTTCACCTGTAATTCTTCAAGCTGCTGATCTATAATAGTATTTAAGCATTCCGTTCAGTCGTTTACGGCGTTTTATCTTTCCCTTGTTGCCTATCAGTTTTTGATCGGGGAACAACAACTTATTATGCTTTCCTTGATGATTCCTTTCCCGATGATAATGATCAATATATTCAACAAGAGCTTTTATTAAACTGTCTTCACCAAAGAAAATCATTTTGCTTAAACATTCTTCTTTTACGGATCTGACGAATCGCTCAGAATAGGAATTCATTTTGGGCGACTGCGGTGGCAATCGTATTGGTTTTATGCCCATGGATACTAGAATTGATTGGAAGGATTTGCAAAACTTAGTATCCCGATCATGAATCAAGTATTTGCAATTGAATAAGAAACCCCAGTCAGCCATCGTGACATTTCGAGCTATTTGTTTCATCCACACTTCATTGGGATGAGGAGTGATTCCCGCAATGTGAACCTTCCTGGAACCGATATGAATAAAAAACAAAACATAATATGTGATTAAGCCAAATGGAGTAACGACTTCAGTCGTAAAGAAATCACAAGCAGCGATGACATCTTGGTGATTTTTTATGAAACTTGACCACGTGGTATCCTGGTTGCGATTTGGAACTGGTGGAAATCCATTTCTCTTGAGGACATTTCCAATGGTTTGATCACTTACCTTGTATCCGATGTTTGATAAAGCACCAACGATTCGGTCGTAACCCCAACTTGGATTTTCCTCGACAAACTGAATGATAAGGATTTCCAGTTCATGATCAATTCTTGGTCTCCCAACAATTTTTCTAAACTTGGAACCATCGAATTTTTTCGCCACCAATTTTCTAAACCATTCCAAGATTGTCTCCGGTTTAACAATACATGCAATTTCCTTAAGCGCCTTAAGACCTATTTGTTTTCCGATTTTAGCTAAACGGATTCTTTCATGGTCATTAAACCGTGGAGGTTTGTTGAGTTTTGATTTTAAGATTTCATTTTCCACGGCTAAGTATTCATTTCTCAATAGTAATTCTTTTTCCACTTTACCTGATACCAAAGCCAATGCCTCAACTGCTTCCATTTTTCCTCCATTTGATTTTCGAATCCAGATGTAAACAAAAAAGCGAAAACCTATCAAACATAGATTCTATAGGCAATTACAAAGTGTGGGTGAGTTTTTAGACAAATTCAGGTCGGCAATGCGGAAGTAGCACGGGATTACAGTGTAAATAATATTTTGAACATACAAGAGTATACTTCAAGGGTATAATGTCTGTGACAAGATTAATTTGAAGATTGATATTTAACGCCAATAAAAGTTGGTAGAATTGGTACGCCCCAACAGTTAAAGTAAGTGGTGATTCCGGCGTTGCAAAACACTTTGGGCTAAAACTGACAACTCTTTTTTCCAGAATGAAAAAGCTGGGCATTAAAATCAATAAAATTATTTACGAAATATCGTAAATAACCATTTTTTCGTAAACTTTCCAGGATCCCATCTTTATAAATCTTCCTTTCTTTAAAGTGTAAATCAAATGATAACAGTTTATTAGGCTGTAATTTACTACTCTTCATTCTTTGGCATTCCTCTGGCAGTTAGGGAACCATCCATTTGAGGCTATTTTTGAAATCCGATGACATCAGTTGGCCATTTTAAAAACAATCAGAAAATTGGATATTGTTTCATAAATGTCTTCTGAATCAGTACTTTTACAAAAAGATTTTTCAACAGTTCAATGATGAAATTAAAAACTTTGAGTAGGGATAGTCTTCAAAGTAAGGCTAATTCCTGTCCGGGGCTTATGTTTCTTATTGTGTCAGCACAGTGGAGCGGAAATAGTTATATGCTTAATTTGACCTTAATTAATTTTTCTGAAGCGTTTCCCAAACCTGTTACTGTTTATAAAGTTGACTACGATCACTGTAAAAAAAGATAATAGAAATCTTGGTATAAAAACTCATTTTAGTTACAAAAACATTTAAAATTTATTTTCAAATATTTAAAAACCGATAAAAAATTTCACCATGCCGATACAGAATAATACTTTTTTTAAGGCAATAGACTTCGATTCACAAATAGTTAAAATTATAGATAATTTGTTGAAATCCTACCCATTGACCAAGAAATTATCTTCCGTAATTGGTAAACCATTGCTTGATAATGTTGAACTCGGTTTTTTTTCCTCAGGTTTTGAAATCATTAAACAAGGAGAAACTGGTAAGGATGTATTTTTTCATTGCAACAATGAAGTTGATGTCATTGTAAATGATCAGGCAATATGTAAAATGCAGGCACCAGGTTTGATCGGTGATAAAGGAATAGTTAGTCAGGATGCTATCCGATCTGCTTCTATTGTCGTTTCTGAGGATAATACCTGCCTGTTTTTGAAGATTCCTATGGATATTTTTCTTAGGAGTTATAAAGATATTTCAATACCAGATGAAGATTTTGCACAGGAAAAAGAAATATACTTTCAATTGTTTACAGAAATTCAACAACGGCTCTTCAAATATGCTTTTTTGCAGAGGCAGATATGGGAAGAAGTCTCACTTTTGCTAAAAAATCTGAATACGCAATTGATCGTTGGTATTTTTGAAAAGAAAAAAGAAGTGGAGTGGAAAGATGAAACCTGGACGATTTTAAAAGCCTTTTTGGCGAAAAATTATAAATTTGTCTGGCCGGCTGAAATACCAATCAATGCCGGGACATATAGAGATATTTTATATAGTATATTGGGGAAAGTTTTTCCTGCCACCAAGTTTTCCGGACCAGAAGACGTATATCTAAGAAAAAAACAGCAATTGTGGGTTAACTGGCTGAATAAAACCAGTGCTTTGGTAATCAAAACCCTTTCGAATGATCAGTTACCGGTAAATATTGGCGGCATTGGTTTATTTGATCCCAGGAATTATCAGGGTAGAGTTCAAGCCATGTTAAGTTCTATTGAACAAAAATTCATGTTTAAAAAAGTTAAATTAAAGGGAAACGAAGAACATGTGGAATCTTTAAAGGTTAAGAATTTTTTTGGAAAGGAGATAGATTCCAATCAGTTTAATTTGAAGGAATATTTGACTGTATTTGAAGAATTATTTGAACTGAAGCGGCCAAATCGATTATTGGCCCAGGTCGCGCAACAAGCTGCCCGTGTCACAGCCAAAAGTGAAAATGAGTTCAACGATTCTGTATCAAGGATGCAACAGTTTATTACCAGGGTTCAGAATTTATCAATGGTTGAAGAAAAAACAGAAGTGGATGTCAATAAATTGAATGCTTTTTTGAATAGTATTCAAACGATTAAAACCGGACTAAAATCCTATAACAAAAAAATCGTGGGTATGACTCAAAATTTTATTGGTGAAACCAGATTTACAGCCAATATAACACCTAAAATAATTGATATTGCAAAATCAGTTAGTGTTCAACAAATTCGATCTAATTTAATAAAATCTCTAAATCAAATCATCAATCATTTTGGAATGACGCAAGCAAATGTTTCAAAAACTGCTTTAGCACAATTCCTTTTTATTTCAGAATCAGTTTCGGGAGATATCATTCCCCAAAGGGAAATCGATCAGCACTACTGGATTCCAATTTCTTCATCGGCAGGGTTCTATTTAAATAATGAGCTACAGGGTGAAATAGAGCCTGGAACCATTATCGGTGGTGAAAACTGGAAAATACTCAGTAATCATGAGGGTATAGCTGCAGAGTCCTATACCCTTAAAACACCTAAAGTTTTACCGGGTTCACCCAATTATGAGTTTATCTATTTTACCATTCCGAAAGACTTGGCGGTCTGGAACCGTAAAGCTAAATCATTTGATACCAATTTTGATGAAATGACTTTACCTTTAGCGCAATGGATTGTCAGCTCCCATATCCGGCAAATCAGGCAAAAGCATAAAGATTGTAAATTTCTATTTAAAAAATATGCTAAGGTCGTTGAAGTTTTGGAAACAGAGGGTAAAATTAGAGAATTTGAAAGTTCGCAATATGTGATTCCGGAAAAAATCCAGAAAAAGATCAATAATAAAATTAATAATTCTGTAGGTATTTCATTTCCTTATAAAGAGGATTTGACATCGGAAAAATTATCCAAGCATTTGTACATAACTATTTTAAAACAAACGAAACGCTTTTATAAGAACTTGAGTATTGAAGAACAAAATAACAAAGCTTATACACTATGGCGGTTTGTTCAGAGGGAAATTATTCAGTTTATTCCGCATAAACCCTTTGTAAAACCAAGCGTTCCAAAAATTTTAAATAGTGATATCTCACAACGGCTCCTAAGTGTTTTTGAAAAACATGGATTAACATTGCGCACAGAAAGCGAAACTTATATTCTGATACCAGAAATTGATTTAATTGAGACTTTCTCTCAGAATACAGGTTATGATTATGGTCAGAAACTAGCCATTATTGCTGAAGTTATGAAAATTCTGGAAATTGAAAACCACTTGATCCTAACGAATGCCCTGGCCTATCGTAAACAATTAAGTAAAATCGAAAATGTTAATTTGGATATTAACTACGATAAACTTCAATCTGAATTCATTCTGGAATCCATTATTAAATTGCAAAATCTGTTAAATCAGCATTTTGAAAAAGAATCGGAGAGTTTAGAAAATTAAGCGCAGATAAAGTGAAGTGGTCCAATAAAAGGCTCTGTTGCAAAAAATTGGATAGTTTAAAAATGTTCTGAGGACACATGCGCTTATGCAGCTGAATAGACTCCAAATTGTCTTTCGATTAGACGGATCTCTCCTGTTAATCCCTGGTCGTATTTCCAAATATCGAACTGACCTTTTCTAAACATTCTCATAACTTCAAATCCTTTAATGGTAGCAAAGGCTGTTTTCATCGATTTAAAACTCAAAGTAGGTTTGATTACCCATGCTGCCCGTACCAAATGCACTTAGACCGATTTTTCCTGCCGCTCTGGCGAAACTGACTGATGCCGGTGTTTGCTTCAATGATAACCCCGTTTTCTTGACATTGTTAACATACATGTTAACAATGAAGTATGAAAGAGATAATATTTTATAAATCAGAGTCAGGTAAATGCCCAGTCGAAGACTTCCTCGATTCACTACCATCAAAAAAGTCGCAGAAAGTTGCTTGGGTGCTAAGCTTAATAGAAGAACTACCTTCTATCCCGACTCAATACTTCAAGAAGCTCGTCAATACAGAAGACATATGGGAAGTTCGTATTGTTTTTGGATCAGATATCTTTAGACTACTTGGTTTTTTTGATGGTCCACAGTTAGTTGTATTGAACCATGCTTTTCAAAAGAAAAGTTAAAAAACTCCTCGGCAGTTTATTCAAACCGCAGAGGAAAGGAAAAAAATTTATTTTAATAGGAGGCAATCACAATGAGTGATTTACAAAAATACATCGCCAAGCGCAAAGCTCAAGATTCAAAATTTGCCGATAAATTTGATACTGGATATAAAGCGTTTAAAATTGGAGTTATGCTGAAAATGGCACGTGAAGAAGCAGGGTTGACCCAGGATCAGTTAGCAGAAAAACTAAATACTAAAAAATCTGCAATTTCAAGAATTGAGAATCATGCAAATGATATTAAATTGTCTACACTTGAAAACTTTGCGCAAGCTCTTGGGAAAAAATTGCATATTGAAGTAGCTTAAATAATCGCAATAAGAGAACAATGAAGTGGTCCAGTAAAAATGGACACATTTCTAAGCAATAAAAATAATACCTGAATCCGTGGCGTTAATTTTGCCGAAATAAGATTCTCAAAAAAATGTGTCAATACGCCGTGATGTTGTGCCTCGTCAAAAATACATCATAGCGTAATTTCAGATACATAGCCTGCATTAATCCTGGTTGATTTCTGCTTCCAAAAACGATATTTCAAGAGTTTTTTATCCAAATTATTGTTCAAAAAGCACATGTGAACCTATCGAGTTTTAATCTGATTTTTCATATTGTTGATCAAGTTCCTACAAATAGTCAGCAAATCAAAAAGTGAGTTGATCATGGAGAATCTTGCCCTTCGTCAACAGCTTTCGAATTATCAAACGAAGAAAACAAAGCCGAAAATAACAAACCTTGATCGCTCTTTCTGGATTGTATTAAAACAGTCATTCATCAAATGGAGCGACTACCTGATCATTGTCAGACCAGAAACTGTCATTGACTGGCAAAAAAGACGATTCAAGAAGCACTGGACCAAAATATCGACACAAAACAAGAAACCCGGTAGAAAAAGGGTCAATAAAGAAATCCGTGATTTGATTTATCGAATGGCTGAAGAAAATCATTGGGGAGCACCAAGAATTTATTCAGAATTATTAATGCTGGGATTTAATGATGTTTCAGAAGTAACCGTATCCAGATACCTAAGAAGATATCGTTCATTACATCCTGATAAAAAGAAACAGCAATCCTGGATGACTTTTCTGAAGAATCATCGTGATATGATTTCAGCGATGGATTTCTTTATTGTTCCAACGGTTATCTTCAACATCCTTTTCGTTTTCTTTATAATTGATCACAAGAGAAGAACGATTCGCCATTTCAATATTACAAGCCAGCCTTGTGGTCATTGGGTGATTCAACAACTCCGTGATGCCTTTCCTTTCGATCAGATTCCCAAATATCTCATTATGGATCGGGACAGTTTTTTTTCAGATAGTGTTAAAGGATTTCTGGAAAGACAACTTGGTATCATCCCGAAGGTAACTTCTTACAAGAGTTCCTGGCAAAATGGGGTGGCTGAACGTTTCGTTTTAAGTGTCAGAACTGAGCTTCTGAATCATGTTATCGTCTTTAATGAAGATCATCTTCGGCGTTTGACTAAAGAATATGTCGAATACTACAATAAAAACCGATGTCATTTGTCTTTGAATCGGGATTCACCGTTGTGTCGAAAAGTTGATGATAAACCTACCGGAAAACCTAATGTCGTTTCCTTACCAATATTGGGGGGTCTTCATCACAAATATAATTGGAATAGAGCAGCTTAGAGTCATTTTATTCTAATTCGTAAGATTTAATTGTGTCTAAAATCAGCAATTCATGCCCAATTACCCCAATTTTAATTTCTACAAATCAACAGTTGAATAAAGTGCCTCTCTTTTTCATGAAAATATAGGCCAGAATATGGCCATTTTCTGTCCCGATATGATTTTGACGAGGGACAGGTAAAATGGTGGAGGATGTCCCAATTCAATATTTACAAGGGTTTTCCGGGGGAGTTGTCACTAAGTTGACGTAAAGCAAATTTTATTTTTGTAAAATCGGAAATTCTT
Organism: Deltaproteobacteria bacterium; assembly: GCA_018657625.1. Classification (GTDB taxonomy): domain Bacteria; phylum SAR324; class SAR324; order XYD2-FULL-50-16; family XYD2-FULL-50-16; genus JABHWU01. The sequence goes on from JABHWU010000045.1 coordinate 16,650, forward strand.
CAAATGTTTCAGACTATTAGATGTCATTAAACCAATAACGTGCTTATTTCAAGGCAAATAAAAAACTATTTCTTATCTGATAGAAATATTGCAAATTTCGACATGTCTGAAAACGATTGAAAATCTCTTTATTTTTGAACGAGTTGCTTAAATACATCTATAATTCAGTAACTTAGGTGATATTTTGGATAAAAATATCCAGCTAAGCCCTACCACTCTTGCCTTTTCGCATAAAATAGTTTTTTGACCCTACACTCAGAATATTCAATCGTTTGTTAGGGAGTCGTTTTTAGTACCTGATGCTTTTTTGATTTTAAATTAATTTCAAAAATTTAATTATTTAGTTTTTGTAAATCTAAAATTTCATTTAATTTTGTAATTCACAATAATATTTTGCCTACTTGCCATTTTACATAATACACCCGATAAGGTATCTTACCGGACGTATTCAGTTAAATGATTTCTCACCACCCCTTATTTTATAAGTCATGAAACGTGGATCCCAAAATCGGGACCTACATTTTTTTACCTGAAGGTTAAGTTTAAGAATTCTCATTATCGAAAAGGCTAAAGCCGGATTATCCACAGCCAGGTCCAGGGGAACAGTGGGCGGCAGAAAACCGGTTTTAGTGGAGGATCCGAAAGTCAGGATGGCTAAAAACCTTCATGCGGATAAAAGCATGAAGATTGAGGATATCTGTGAAAACCTACAAATCTCAAAGGCAACCCTTTACCGTTATGTTGCACTTTAACGCCTGTTTCAGCCGCACCACCCAGAATGATGAACGAGCAGCGGGGGATGTCGGTCTGCAAACTATTGTTTGTTTTTTTTATTTGCTTCTTTTCCAACTACAAGATTGCTCTTTTTATTTGCTTTGTTCTCCAAACGCAAATCTACAGCATTTTCTGAGCTAACAATACTTTTACCGGTTTGTGATTCAATTTCCTTTCTTGCTGTTCCGGCAACATGTCCACCTTGCCTTGCAATTACTTTGTTTTCGATAAAGCTACTTGGGTTTTTATTTTTAGATATTTCTGTAGTGGAAGCTTCAGCAAGCATATTTAACACCAACTCGAGGTTGGTCATGTTATCTCTGAGATTTTGCTTTTTAAGTCCTTTAAATTTTTTATAATCCTTAACACTTTTATCTGCCCAGGCTTTGGTAATTTCATCAGTCAATATAGCGTATTCCAATCCTTTTTTTACGCCACGATCTTGCCATTCATCAGTAAGTTCTTTTCTAACTTCAATGCTTTTCAGTCGTTGGTTTATCCATTCTTTAGAATAACCTTTTTTGAGATAGGTTTGCATTGCACGATCAAATGCTAGTTCAGGGTCTTCAGTTTCTTCTATGCGTTCATATCCAATTTTTGCTAGCCATAGTTTAAAAGGTTCTGCTTTAGGAGATGGAATAGACTGAATTGTGCGAAGCAAGTCTTCGGTACTAAAACAGTCTGTGTTGTAATTTTTCCCATCCGAGGCAGGCATTTTGAGGTGTACGATATTATCGTACACCTCACTACCTTCTTTTTTTAACTTTGATTTTAGATCAGACCAATATCTTCTGGGATTGGAAGTATCACTAAGAATAGCTACTATATCAATTATAGAAAAAAACCATTGTTCGTTTTCTTCATCCCAGTGACGACGGACTTCTTTTTGATTAAACAGGATAATTGAATTTTCTTTTTTCACGACGATTCTCTTTAAGTATTACCAATGTGTTTTTTTACAGTTTCAGTTTTAAACCATAATCTCTTTGGTTGAATTAGGGAATGTATTTAGAGAACCGAACACTTAACTAAGCAGCGGCTACCACAGACGTTACTTAACGAAAATAGTGCCAGTTTGGTAAACTCAGCCGACCGAGGGCACTATGCCGTCTGCTCTAGTTTTTTTGTGTACGCCCAGCATGGTCGTACTCTTATCGGGTGAAAGTTCCGTGTCGGCAAAGCCATTGTCAGGGTGGAAATTGCAAATATAAAAACATTTCCAAAAAGCTCAGTTTGAAAAATATTTTTCTTCACTACTATTTCTTCCAAAAGACCATTCTATAATTTTCAAATAAAAATTTTTCCCGTTTTCGTAAAAACTGAGATTATTAATTAAGTAACTTAATTAAACCAAATTTAATCTTGAAAATTCTTCAATTTTTTTGTAAGTTTTATTATTCGCATAAAGGGGATTATGCGAATAATAATTTTCATGATTTTTCATTTAACTAAAAAATGAAAATCACAGTTTTGGGAGTCTCATTTTTTTTAACCAGTCGATTAATTTAAATAAGTTACTCAATTAGAAAAAAATCCTCAAACTGGAAATTATAATTCACTTTTTTCTTTTGAAGGTAAAAACGGAAATTCCGATTTTGGGGTCTCAATTTTTTTAACCAACTGATCAATTTAATAAAGTTACTAAATTAAAAATGAAAAACGCTCTTCAAACCAAAAATCAAAATAAAAAACTGGAAATTATCAATCAGGTTCCGGAAGAACTGTTATGGATTAATAATTTTAATAGTAAAAGATCAAGGCAGACTTATCAAATTGCGACCAAAAAATTTATTGACTTTTTTAAGATCAAAACAGCTGAAGAACTTCGAACAATCACCCATGCTCATATCATCGCTTTTAAAAATCATCTGCAGGAAAGTGAACAAAGTCCTAAAACCATCAACAACCGTTTATCTGCCTTATCATCACTGTTTAATCATTTGATTGAGCACCAGGTCGTTTTTATCAACCCGGTACAATCGGTGAAAAGAATGCGGATAAACTCAAATCGAGTGGAAGCCAAAGTCTTAAGCCCTCGTCAAGCTAGAAGGATGATCAATGCCCCTGATCTTTTAAAAGGTCAGGGCATCAGAGACCGGGCCATACTGGGAACCCTCTTTTTCACCGGTTGCCGGGTTTCTGAACTTTGTAAATTGAAAGTAAAAGACTATTATGAGGAACAAGGATTCTGGATTTTAGATTTTGTAACCAAAGGTGGAAAAAGAAACCGATTGGCTGTCAACCAGGAGTTACAGGTTTTTTTAAATGCGTATCTGGAGCAAAGTGGGCATAATGATGAAAAAGATTCTCCTTTAATCCTGCCAATTAAAATGAATCCTAATTTAAACCAGGTCCGTTTTATTTCCAGTAGACAAGTTCAACTGTTATGGAAAAGATATGCTGAAAAAAACCAAATTCAAGGAACAACACCCCATTCGGCCCGGGCAACATTCATCACCCAGGCTTTAGAAAACAATTGCCCCTTGGATACTGTTCAAAAAAGTGTCGGGCATTCTCAGATCAAAACGACTCAGATGTACGATAAAAGGGTAGCGAAGTACCGAGAAAGCGCCAGCTTTGCGGTGAGGTATTGAGTGATTTGTTTTTTACACTATATATATAGTGTCATTTAATCCGCGTTACTGTTCTTAAATTCCATATGTTTTGTTGTGAGGACCTAGAAGAATGAATTTGATTGTTTGATCATGTGTGCTTTTGCAATCTGAACACTGCACCACAAGATCATCTCCTTTTTTGCGACACACCTCGCAAAAAAGGTAAATAATGATAAAATTACGTTTAACCGACGATGAATAAAACCCTTGCCAGTTGCCTTTTAATGGCTCACCAACAGCTACCGGGTTTTGAATGATCATATCAACTTTTTTCTTGACCGCTTTTTTAATCGAGGCGTGTTTTTTTAGAGCTTTTAAAAAAGCTTCTTCAAACTTTATTTCCATCAGTCGCCAAATACCTCATCATAAGAGTGCCAATTGGCAGATCCATTACGAAGCTTGTTTTGTGATTCCTCCATTGCCGATTGAAATTTAGGATGAGATAATATTGTTTCAGAGTTTTGGCTTTCAACCTTACGTTTCAATGTCAACAAATATTGAGTCATTATATCCGCAACTGTGATACGGTTTTCTGCAGCAAATATTTTAGCGAAATCTGCAAGATCTTGATCAAGACTTATGTTAATTTTAGTTTTAGGCATTTTAATCTCCTTGTATAATTCCTATTATGCGCCTACCGGGAAATACTGTCAAGAATCAAAACGATTCAGATGTACGATAAAAGAATAGTTAAGTACCGATAAAGCGCCCGGCTTTTCGGTGTGGTATTGATTGAATGGGTTTTTACACTATATATAGTGTAATTCATATGGGATGGTCTTTAAAATATTTGAAAAATCACCTTACAGCTATATTGCCCGTTAAAATGACCGATTCAATATTGAGAAGATTAGCCTTGGTGAAAAGTGTCTTCGGGGATCTCGTTATCAATGAAATTGAAATACCACCAGGTCATTACCTTAGCCATCCCCAGACAGTTCAGCTAATGAAAAGCGAGTTTGTTTATCCTGAAATTGCTGATCGCCGTTTGCCTGATATTTGGCAAAAAGAGGGAAGTAAAACAATATATGAATAGGCCCATAAAAAAGTAAAAAAGATGTTGTCCAGCCATTATCCTGAATATGTTGACCCTGCAGCAGATGCCCGAATCCGTGACAAATTCCCCATCATGCTGAAACCGGAAGATATGAAACCTGGAAACGACCGCTGGGACTGAAAGTGAAATAATAATGACATTTGATTTTGCAAATAAGGCTGCTTTAATTACTGGGGAACAACTATCCTGTCACGAAACAATGGGGCCATCCAATAAGTTGAAATTATCATTCCATTGCATATAGGAGCGAATCTTATGTTATCCATCGGTCATTTTAAAGCCAATTCCACAGTTTAACGATTCAAACATGACCACAAAAAGAAATTATTGCATATGCTTGTTCCATGATTTTAAAATTTAAGAAATGTTCTTCCAATTTCATTTTCCATACTATCTTCAAAAAGTACGCTCGAATAATTTCTATCCTAAAAGTTGTCCTAAATTGGACTAACTGTAGCGTATTAAAATGAAATAGAAGGAAATATCGGGATATAGGAATTTTAGACCAATTTTTAACAAAAACTACAGGATAGCTGATTATAAGGGGCTACAGAGCAGGCGTTGAAAATATAATGACTGAAATGGGGGTTGAATGGTGGAGGTGATTTCTTTTCAATGTTTATAAGGGTTTGTGGGGATGATGGTAGTGGATGGTAGTAAACTTAAAATAATTTTGTTTTTTTATTAATTGGAAAATTAAAGGACGGATGGAATTATTAGCCAAATTACGCTTGAAACAATTATGGATTAAGCATTTGAGTCGATTTTAGTTTTTTGATCCCACGAGGTTTGGTCGGAATCAATTTAACCTGGTTTTTACAAGGTATCCTGGATTAATTATGTTGTTTCAGTTTCGATCTCAAAAGTTGTCAAGTTTTCCTTGTTTTCGGCTTGAGTCTCAGCTTTTTTTAAGAGATTGAAAACTTTCATAGGCTGCGAAGGCATCCATGAGATTTCCTAATTTGGTTTCAATCATACTTTTTGTTGCGTAGGCATCTTTCATGGTACTATCTAATTTTATCGCCTGTTCACAATGCGCCAAGGCCTGTTTTGGTTCATCCAGCTGAATTAAAAATTTTGCTTTTAATAAAAGCATTTGAGGATCATTTTCACTTCTTAGTAATCTTTCCAATTCCATAATCCCCAACATAAAAATATCTTTTGCTTTTTCAGGATCAGGGTGACTGACGCCTTTTTTATACAGAGCTTTAGCCAGGTTAAACCGAGCAACATCAAAAAACTTATTCTTTTTCACAGCCTTAATAAAAAATTCAATAGCTGAATCATAATTTTTTTGTTTTTGCTGGATCACCCCCATATTGTTATTGGCCATCGCATTCTGCGGATTATCTTTCAATGTCTTGGCTATAAATAACTTCTTTTTCTCCGCCATGATATTGCGATTATCCCCTAAACGATCATACACCTTAATGATTTTATAATAAATATGAATCTGTGTAAAATCGATACCAAGCGCCCGCTGATAATATTCAATGGCGGTTTTTGCATTTTGAATACCACCCCATTCAAGGTAAGTGTCTCCGATGCCTAAATAGGCCTGCATGCACTGGGAATCTTCCTCAATAACCATTTTATAAGCAGATAGGGCTTGGTCATACTGTTCTTTTTCAAAGAGCTTTTTCCCGTATCTTAGATATTTTTGAACGGGGTTGCCAAAATAGTTAAATGGATTCAAGCGTTCCTTAAATTTTTTCTTAGAGGTCATCATAATTCTTTTCACCATAAATTTAGCTACTCTTTGAGGAGTTTATTTTGGACCTGACATCGTTTCAAAATAATATTATTTACTCCCGGAAGCATTTAAAGATTCAGTTTTTGGGTTTTTCGAATTAAAGATACACCTGCTCAGGTGGTTAAATTTTTTTTAAGGTTGATACTATTTTATTCAAAAAAATATTTAACTTTCATTAACAAAAGATAACAGTAAATAATTCTGGTGTTCAAAAGCCGACAAAATAATCGTTTGAAAACCAGAATTAATTTGTCATAGAATCAGTCGGTTTTTCTTGCTTTATAGCAACGGCCATTTATATTGTCATTTGACGGAGCCCTGTGGTGTCTGTTTGAAACTACGAAAACAAGTTCATGTCACCTCAGTTTTATTATATGGCGTTCTAAATTTGAGTCAATAAGAATGACGATTGATATCATTGAGAGCCGGATAATTTCCGATTTCTGTGCTTCTTATCGGTGATGTCATAGAAAATATTTCAATCGCAGTCTTCGTGCTTTGGCTTTCTTTTAAGATAAGCTTTATTTAGCACCTTCACGACCGTCCATCAGGTTATCAATTATTTTGCCCGGTAAGCAACCCGGTTACTATAAATAGATCCTGGAACAAGCAATTCATTCACCGGGTCTCCGGGTTTTCCGCTATAGTTAATGCCGGACCTTGTAGCACTCAACAAAAAATTCGATCCGATTTTTCAAGCGGTCCATCAGATTCTTCAACAACACCTTTTTATTCATTTCATCATAGGGAGAATCAGAAAATTGTTTGGTTGATGGTATCAGGTATTCATCATGGGCAAAAAACTGCTGAATATTGTAGACAAATTTAAAATACAGTGAATTATTCAATGAATCATCTGGCGAGAAATAATCATATTTTTTAAGCATATGATTGCAGCGTTCAAAAAGTGCTTTTTCATCGAAAACCTTAAAAAGGTTTAAACTATAAAATCGAAACTGGGGTGGTTTTTTAGGAGATGCTGATGTTCTTCTAAAGCCAATATACAGATTAAATTCACCTTCTATAATATTCAAAAAATCCGGCATTAATACAAGTTCATACTGATCTGAAACGAATCTGGAAAAAAGATCTTCCAGGGGTGATTGCATGGAAATATCATATTGATCCGCATATTTTATGACATCACGTTCACCAAAAATCGTCCAGCTCGCCGGGATCAGTGGTGGATGTTCCATTATTTCTGACAGGTTGTTAATTCCGGGAAGAACAAGCAGTATTTTACTCATCAAAACACTTTCCTTGGTTAGAACTTTATGGTTACCCGTTTCAATTAAACCTTCCACAATCATCCATTGAATCAGGTTTTCAATACTCTGAAAGGTGAGGGAATTGTTTTCCCGAATAACCTGATATAATTTTGAACAGTAATTTGCTTTCCATTCCGCCTCCATGATTTCAAAAGGATCACTTAAATCCATCCGGGCAAATCGTTCCAATTCTTCCAATTCGATCAATTGTCCGATTTCTTTAAGGCGTTTCAATTCCAGATCTCCCGACCAATTGCGAGTCAAATGCGCCACCACTTTCTCAGGTCCAATTTGCAGATTATACACATCTGATTTCGTGAAATCGCTCTGCTTTTCTTTGAAGTTTTCATGGGCAGTCCGCAGCAATAAAACAATGTGGTAACCCTTTAATGACTTCCGTAAGGCCTGTTGATCCGTAATGATCTCACATAAATCAATAGCAATATCCTCTGTTGCCTTTACTAAAAGTGGCCCATAAAGATCCTTGTAGAGCTGTGGAATAATAATAAGCAAGCGGATTTTATCCGAAAAAACAAAGTTAGTGGTCTGGATATTGAATATTTCAAATTTTTCAGTGTTAAGCCGTTTAGCCATGTATTGGAATTGTCTGAAAAATCCAGTGATTTTCATTTTTAATCCCGCCGGATTTTCCACACAATACTTCTGAAATAATTTAGACAGATTTGCTGCTTCCTCTTCAGAATCTGATTTCTGGTTAATCGCCTTTTGTATTTCCTGGAGATTATCTCTGATTTTTTTATGAACCCCCTGTTTGGTGCTTAGTGGTTCAACGGGTGATTTAAGATGATCAGGCAGTTTACTATTGATTTCGACAATCAGTTCATCAAATTCTTTCAAACTCAACAGTTTTAAAAGATCTTCCTCAAGCATTTGTTTCAATAAAAATTTCTTCTTAGCTGCAATTTTTTTAATGACCCGTATTTTAGCGGGGTTGTCCCCCAGGCTGATTAACCATCTGGTAAAAAATTCACTTTTAATTTGTTCAAACTGCAGGAGGTCATATTTTAATTCAATCTGGTTGGTTTTTGCACCGGTCTGCATATACCTATTGAAAATGAGATGCAGAAAAAAACGGCTGTATCGTTCTCTTTTCACATCGCCTTCCCAACTGTATTCAAGCTTTTGTTCTTTTCTGCTTTTAATGCTTTCAATGGTAATGAGATGTGGTCCTATTTCAGCATAAAGGCTCTTTTGGAATTCCGGTTTAATGCACTGACTAAAAGACACCCGCATTGCCTGACGGCAGTTTTTTAATGCTACTATTTTTTCAGCATCTGAAAGTTTTTGTGATTTGAGAGTGCCACCAGTTTCCAAAAATTTAATGATCCAGCCAATAAGCTCAATACTTTTCTGAATCTTATGTAAATCACTTAAGATGAAGCATTCCTGAACGTATGGATCGGAGAAAAAAATCATTTCAAAAGGTTCTATCTGGTTGAAATCCCGGACAAAGAAAAAATGAGAAATCATTTGGTTGAAATCGTCCAAAGCGTTAAATGGGACCATCATTTTCAAATAATAACCCTGTTCATCTTCAGATTTATTCAGTATGTCATAAAGGCTTTTTAAAATGTACTGACGGATGTTATGACGCACCTGATTATACAGCAAATAATCGGCATTTTGAGCAGTGATTTTTTTTTCATAAATACTGTCGGCAAGTAATTTTAGATTTTTATCCAGGTTTTCAACATAATCAATCCATTCTTGCACAGTTAGCGGTGTTGCACTAATCTGCCGGTCTGCCTTGTTTAGGTCGCTGGGCGATTTCTGAGCGGTTGTCTTTTTTAACTCTTCTTCAGCAAGCCACCGATTGGTAAGCGATAGTGCCAGTTGGGAAATCTGAAGGACATCAAAGGGTTTATTCAGATATAAAAGCCTGTCAGCGGTTCCGATTTTTTCAATAATTTCTGTATAGGTATAGTCGGAATAGGCTGTCATAATCACGATTTCAACGTTTTTATCCAGTTCCCGAATTTGCTTTGCGGTTTCTCTGCCATTGATTCCAGGGGGCATGCGCATATCGAGAAAAATCAGACTGATCGGGTTGCCTGTGTGAATGCTTTCTTTAACAATATTGACAGCCTGCAAGCCATCATTGGCTGTTAAAACTTCATATAAATCCTCGCTCATATGCAAGGGCGCTTCCTCCATCGTTGTTTTTCTCTGGGCAAACAAAGCAGCAGCAGTCTGTATAAATTTGTTTTTAGATGGACTAGATTTTGGTCTTAAGATTTGCAGGTAGCTGTCAATTATCGATTTTTCATCATCAACGACCAGAATTCGGCTTTTATTCATAGGTAACCTGTTTTTTTCGGGGTATTCCATTTAAGTTTATTTAGTGCTAATAGACAATTTATTCAGGTATTTTTTACCCATACCCGGGTCTGATTACGCCCCTCTTCCTTCGCTATGTAAAGTGCCTGGTCGGCGCGGTTGATCATACTATCGGACTGTTTATCATATCCTGGTAGATATTCGGTACATCCAATGCTAACGGTTACAGATAATTCAAGCCCTTTCCAGATAATTTTTAAATTCTCAATTTCTTTACGTAGTCTTTCAGAGACATTAACTGCAACTGACTGACTGATTTCAGGCAATAGAATAATAAATTCCTCACCACCATACCGACCACATTGATCAATGGTGCGCATGCTTTTTATACAGGCTTGGGCAACCTGCCTTAACGCTTCGTCACCAGCCTGATGACCATGGGTATCATTTAGTTTTTAAAATAGTCAATATCCAACATTAATAGAGAAAGTTGTTTGCTATAGCGTTTGGCTCTATCTAATTCAGTCTGAAACAATTCCATAAAATGCCTTCGGGTGTTTAACCCTGTTAGACCATCCTTATTTGCCAGTTTCTGTAATGTTAATTCCTGTTCATAGGTTTGTGTAAGCATCGTAACGATGGACTTTATTTCATCCAGTGCAAACGGTTTTTTCAGGTACAATATTCTGTTAGAATGACCAATTTCCTGATATATCTCAGCCATATTTTTGTCAGAATAGGCAGTCACAAAGACAATAAAGATATTGGGATCCATTTTTCTGATTTCAATGGCTGTCTTAACACCATCCCATCCGGGGGGCATTCGCATATCAATGAAAGCCAAAGTGTATGCCTGGTTTTTGTTAATCGCATCTTTAACAAAGCGACTCCCTGCTTCTCCCTGAGAAGCCATATCCACAATATATTCTTCTTTTGCAGGTGCTATCGGATTATCATCAAATAACTGACTGGCAATCTGCATTAATTCCTTTGGCCGGGGTTGCAATATTGTTTTGTAAAGTTCCCTGATACTCACTTCATCATCAATTACCAGAATCCTATGTTTCATTCACCATCCATTGTGATTTGTTAGACACATCGTTTGTACCATTGGCTTCCAGATCAGCAGGCAATGCAAGTATTACCCGAGCGCCTTTTCCTATTCCGGGAGAAGTAATATTAAAAATTCCCTGATTGGCAAGTACAAAATTAGCAGAATCATGTAGTCCAAAACCGGAATTTCTGTTTTTCGTTGTAAATCCAAAATTACAGACATCTTTCAAATGATCCGAATCGATCCCATTTCCATTATCGTCTATGATAAGCTGTACGTAGCGGTTATCAGTCAGTGAAGCTGTCAACCGGATCACGGGTTTTTTACCGGGATTTTTTTGTAAATCCAAATCAATGCTTTCGATGGCATTTTTAAGCAGGTTTAATAACACCTGAACCAATTTATTTTTATCTGATTTCAATGGCGGTAAGTTCTCAGCCAATTCTATTTCCAGTAGGATCCCTCTTTTTTCCATAGAGTTACGCACCATTTTAATCGCATCCAGCAGCACATTCTCCAATTGAAAGTGATCACTCTCGCTTTTGAAATCAGCATATTTTTGCTGCAGAGAAATAATTTCACTGATATGGTTGATGTGTATTTCCATATTCTGAATCAATTTCTGATCTTCAGCCGCTTGTTCTTTTAACTGATCACTCAGCTGATTAAGAAAAGGAATCATTTGTTTCCCTTTTTCATCCTGATTAAAAAAGTATTCTAAATCATTATCTTTTTGGTGTTCTTCCAGCAATTGTCTGAATTTTTCCAAATAACGTGCTATCACGATTAATCCATCTTTCTGGGATAGAAAGTTCAGATTTACTTTAACGGGGGTAATAGCATTGCCGATGTTGTGCAGAACCGCTACCGCATTTTCAGCCATACCAGCCTTGTAGGCTTTTTGATGTTTTTCCTCAAATTGTTTACGTTCGGTGATGTCCCGAACTGTTAGGGTATAAAACTGACGATTTTCAAGTTCCGTTTCGTTAATGGAAATTTCCATAGGAAAAACCATTCCGTTTTTATGCTGGCCTGACATCTCTCGGGATTTTTTAAAAATTTTATTTTCATTCGTGAGATATGCGTTGAAGTCAGCCTGTAGGGCAGGCGGAAACAATATTTTAATATCATGGTTAATAATGGCCGCTTCACGGTAGCCAAATATGGTTTCGGCAGCGGGGTTAAAGGATTCAATCTGCCCAGCGGTGTTAGCAGTGACAATTCCATCAGCTGTTGTTTTAAGTATAGCTGTGATCCTGGCTGAGCGATCTCTAAGATCGCTGAATGCTGCATTTATGGTTTTTTCCCGTTTGTTAAGTTCTTCAACCATGATGTTGAAGGCCTGGGCGAACCGGCCCAGTTCATTTTCGGTCCTATGCTCAACCTGAAAATGATAATCACCGACGCTAACTTTATCTGCGGCGATAATGAATTTTCTGAAGGGGATGATAACGGCCCGATATACAATGATCAGAGACAGAATTGTCAAAACTGAGAAAAGGATAACACTTTGAAGGGTGATGACATTTTTAAAGGTAACAAAAAACTGATCTTCATAGTTTAAATCCAAGGTAATCAATAAAATCCAATTAATATCGTTATTGTTTTCAACAATATAGCGGTCGCCCTTAATTGGGGTACTCACTAAAAACTGGTGGTCTCCGATATTTTCAGATCGATTTGTGTTTGATTGAAAAATATCTTGTAAGGCTTCATTTTGCAGCAGCTCATTCACTTCAAAAAGATTATTCGAAGCTACAATGCTGAAATGCGTATCAATGAGTTGTAATTTTTTAATAAATGGAAAACTTGCCGCGTTTTCAATTAAACGCTGAACTGAATCGATGTTTCCTTTTTCAATGAGTGGTGAAATAGCTTTTTCCAGGCTATATGAAATAAAAGAGGCTTTGGTTTTTATAGAATCAGTAAGTACACTTTCCGCATACCGCGTTATTAAGCCCATTGAAATCAAAGTGATCACAGCCGTGGCCAAAGCCATTCGAACCAGCAAAGTAAAGGCAATTGTTTTTTTAATTTGTTTGCCTTTAAAGATCTTTAATGATTTCATTGGTATAAACGCTGTTGACATCGATTTTATTCGGGTTTAGGTTTGTCTTCTGAATAAAGTCAGAAATCTCTGACAAAATTGATTTGAGTTTCTGGGATGCCATTAATTCCTTATTTTCTACCAGCGAGTAAAAAGTAAATCCATTGAAAAATCCTTTATAATCGGCAATTTCCATTTTTTCCAGGGGGGCCATTATTGCCATCGCCTCTGCCGGGTGTTCACGAATATATTGCTGCGCCTTATACCAGGCCTTTACAATCGTCTGATACTCTTTTTTTCGTTTTTGCATAACACTGGATCGCCCCACCAGAACGTCGATCATATACCCAGGTAAATCTTTGGTGGTTGAAAGCACTTTACCGCTGCCCTCTGTAGCGGCCTGACTGAGGAAGGGTTCATAGGTATAGCAGGCATCAACCTCACCCTTGATGAATTTATTCATGGCTTCCATGGAAGTGCTTGGAATGATCTGAACATCAGCAACTGACAGGCCATATAATTCCAGCGTTTTGAATAATAGAAAATGTTCATCAGTTCCCACTTCAACTGCAATTTTTTTATTCTTCAGATCCGCCCCACTTTTAATAGCACCTTTTACAACCAGCCCATCGCCGCCGAGGATCGTATCAGATGTCAGAATAATCTGCCCCTGCTCTCCTTTTTGTGAGTAGTATAATGCATTGAAATAAGTGGCATGGGTAATATCTGTTTTTCCTGTGTAAAGCGAAAGCATGTTGTCCGTCCAGGCTGAAAACCGAACTAGTTCGACCTTGGTATCACCAAAATAGCCCATTTTTTGAGCAACATACCAGATTTCACATGGTGGCCAGGCATTCACTCCAATTCGAATCGGATCTTTAGGAGGATTACATTGGCTTAACAAAACCAGGGTCAGCAAAATTACTATATTTTTCATTTTCCATTTTTTAAAAAAAATCATATTTAATATATGAATGAATGATTAATGGTTGTTACGGCTTTAGAATATCTCTAATAAAATTCAGCAATCCATCTTTCACATTATGTCCCATTCCATGGGAACAATAGGCGAATGGTCAGGCGCCATTTTAAGGAAAATCAAAATATTTCTTTGAAATTAGAGAGTACTTTTAGAATTGTACTCAAACCAATTTTTACGTAACTTTAATTATTGTTTATATATTTCATTACAAAGGTTAAATAATAATTAAAGTTGGTTGCCTATCAATTATTTCGCATAATCTATCATTATTAGATAATAATATCAATCGTTTAAACAATTTATCAATATTGGCTAACTAATTGATATTATAGAAACACCGAATTGAATTAAACAGCTTTGTTATTTTATAATATTAAGACTTCTGAATAATTCAGAAATCGTCAGATTTTTATCATTTTTGAGTTTTTTTGCTTCTAATAAAAATAAATCTCTACTTTCACATAATTCCAAAATATTCTCTTCAATTTCCCAGCCTATTCTGAATTTAATTTAAAAGAAAGAGAACAATTAGTTCTCTCATTTAACCAAATACAACGTAGGAGAAAGAAATGAAATTAACTAAAAAACTTGGAATTGCAGCACTTTTAATCGGACTCAGCAGTACACCTTTATTAGCCAGTGATTATTCAATGAGTATTGATGAATTAGCAAATATCAGAGGGACATTATATAATGCTACAATTGAAGAAAGAAATTAATTTCGTAATGAATGGCAAAAACGGATTCAATCCATGACCTTTGAAGAACGTCAACGGTATAAAGGTGCTTCCTTTGCAAAAGGGCCAGGACGACAAGGGAAAATGGGATATGGGCGAATGAACCAAAAGGGTAGTGGAAATTCAAAAGGCTATGGACGAGGAAACAAAGGCCAGGGTCGTGGTTTTAATAGTCCTAATACATCTCAAAGTAAAAGTAATTGATGGTGGTTCGTTGTTTATTTAGTAATTCAAGATTACACGTTAGAACAAACCGGATTGGTATTGTTGATCCGGTTTTTTGTATTCTATTTTTGCTTTTTTATTTTGTGGAAATTTTAAAATACCTACCTAATAACATCCCCGATATCCACACCTTCCCATATCTCACACAGCACAAAAAGCCGGTAGTAGATATGATAGTAAATGGTAGTTCCAATAAAATACTACAGACCCTCATGGATCGAATTCGGCTATTATTTCTTTGACCGAAATGGAATCAATCGGGGGGGGCATTTGGTCATTGGGATTGATCAAGACCTCTATTTTCAGCAGAAGAGGTTTAGTGAACTGAAGAAATGATTTGAAGGTGGTTAACTCCGCCATTTCTTATTTATCAGCTTTTCTTGAAGTACCAACAATTCCAATTAATTTACCGTCATCGTCATGTATTGGAAAATTTGAAATTTGAGCCATGAAAGCAGTTCCATCTTTACGTTGAACCATAAATTCACCTGACCAGCTTTCGCCTTTTGCCAGATCGACCATTATTTCTTTACCTTGCTGTTCATTTACCTGAGGAACAGTGACATCCATTATATTCATTTTTAATACTTCAGCTGAATTCCACTGATAGAGTTTTTCTGCAAATTTATTAAAAAAAAGAACTTGGCCCCGTAAATCTGTGGCAATTATGCCTTGATCAATACTATCAATGAGCTTTGATTGAAGTTTTAGAGTTATCTCAGCTTCTTTGAAATCAGTAATATCGCTAATAAATCCTTCTAAAAAAATCAATTGATTGTCTCCTGAACTAATCTTTCTTCCTTTTTCCCATACCCATTTTAACTTTCCTTCTGCGGTACAAATTCTATATTCTATTACAAATGGAAGGTCTTTAACTATGGCATTTTGAACTGTTTCCCAAACATGTTCCCTGTCTTCTTTAACGATCAAATCATTGAGAAATACTTTTTGTTTAGTGAATTCGTCTTTTGAATAACCCGTTAAATTTTTAGCTCCTTCACTAACAAACAAAAACGGCCAATTTTTAGCATTTTCGCAGCGATAGGCCATTCCTTGTAAATTACTGATTAAGGTGGATTTACTTCTCTCACTTTCCTTTAACCTTGCTTCAACTCGCTTACGTTCGGTATCAACTTTCGTCACATACAACGCCATCTCCAATGTCACCTTCAAATCTCTTTCCTGAATCGGTTTCAACACATACCCAAACGGCATCGTAATCTTAGCTCGTTCAATTCTTTTTTGATCCAGATAGGCAGTTGAGAAAATGACAGGAATATTGAATTTATTTCGGATGACTTCGGCAGTATCTATTCCATCCATCTCACCTTTGATCCGTATATCCATCAATATGAGATCTGGTTTATCTGCTTCAGCTTTCTCAATTGCTTTTTCACCAGTATCGACAATTGATGTTACTTCGTATCCCAAGCTCTGTAACTGACTTTCCAGCTCCATTGCGATAATGGCTTCATCTTCAACAATGAGTATTCTGACTTTTTCCATAGTTAAGTTTCGATATTGAATTTGATTGTGAATTTGGTTCCGTTGTTACTTTCCATGTCTATTGATCCGTCGAGTTGATTTTCAACCAAAGCTCGAACGAGTTTAAGGCCCAGTGATTTGGCGTTCTTCCAATCTAATTCATCAGGCATCCCAATACCATCATCCATTATTGTTAATTCCAGTTCTTTATTCAGTTTTTTCATGCTCACAGTTATTTCACCTTTGCGTTCATCAGGAAAAGCATACTTCAATGAATTCGATATTAGTTCGTTAATGACCAGACCAATTGGATTGGCTTGATCAATGCTGATTGGTATTTCTTCAACACTGATATTCAATTTTACTTTGTCTGGATTTATTGAATATGTTTGAAAAATGGAGGTTGTTACTTTGGACAGATAGGTCTTAAGATCAATTTGGGATAGGTTATCTGATCCATGTAATGTCTCATGGACTGCAGACATCGCATATACTCTATTTTGACTCTCCTTTAGAACTTCTTTGATTTGGGGATCTTCAATACTATTAGATTGCATTTTAAGTAAACTGGCAATGATGGCTATATTATTCTTGACCCGGTGATGGATTTCATCAATGAGGGTTTCTTTTTCTTTGAGGGAAGCTTTAATTTGTTCTTCCGATTGTTTTTGTTCTGTAATATCGTTGTGTTGAATCAGTACCTTTTGAAGGTTGCCTTCCTGATCTAAAATTGGATAACTCAAATTCTCAAGGTAAACTCTTTCTGGTTTCGTTGTTTTTACACCTGAACTTTCTGATGCAAGAGAAATGTCAAATGAATTACGCCATCTGCGTGAATTTTTATTGTTAAAAACGTCTAGCAAAGGTTCATAGGCATCTGATTCTTTAATTGCTTCATCTTCAAAAATTTTGTAACCAACCATATTTTGAGATTCCACCCCGAACAATCCACAAAATTTTGGATTTACTCTAACACAGGTTCCGTCTGGATCAAGCAATTGAGTGCTAACAATAGATTGTTCAAGCATTTGACTGAAAAATTCTTCACTTTCTTTTAATTTGTTTTCGTTTTGTTTTCGTTTGCTTATGTCATGAATGATAGAATAAAGTAAGGTTTTTCCCTGATCGACAATAGGCCCAGAATAAACTTCAACATCTCGTACCTGCCCTGATGCAAGTCTATGTTGAAAATTGAAAGCTTTTCGTTTTTCCAA
>JABHWU010000043.1 GCA_018657625.1 Deltaproteobacteria bacterium
ATAATGCGGTTGACTTCTTCACCTAGCTGGTTGGTTACCACCGAGGTGGAATTGATATGATTCTGGTGGTAGTAAAAAACACCTTCGGGAACACCGCTAGTGGTATCGCCCACCAAATCATAGTTAGGACCGTCCGTATATATAATATCCGCAAGATCATCCAATTCAACCTCCTGCTGGGAGCTGGAATCACCAGAGCGACAGGCAGATATCACAAACATCAAGACAATGGATGTCGCCAAGACTCGTTGCCAGGTATTAAAACGGGAGTCGAAATTGCCCTGCTTCCCCTTATTGGTGAAAACCAACCATAGCAGTAACAGACTGCCGCCAATCAATAGCACCAGACCGGTGATATTGATGAAATCCCCTTTCAACCTGAATCCGTCATATAAGATTGGTGTGGGTAGTTGTTTGGTTAAGCCTTCCAAAGACCTGATCCCTAACAGGTCTCTTAGGGAGGTATTGTTGAAACCGAATATGGGAATTGCTAACAGGTTATTATTATAAGTCTCTCGATTAAAAACCCGGGTGATAGAGGCAATTTTTCCCTGTCCCGGTGCCTGGATGAATTTAGTAGATGACCAACCGGCAGCGGCATCAGTAGCCTTATAAAGGTTGTTGTCGTACCTAACCTCAAAAGTACCGCCAATATACCAGGTGGAAACCGTGGTACCGTTACTACGGTAATAGATTTTACGGAGGCGTTGTTCACCATCGCTATAAACATTTTTCGTCACTTTACGACCATTGATCCAGACTTCTGTGAGTCGATTTTCACCATCATACTTATACTCTATACTGGCGGTTTTATCAACTTTGATGGGAATGGAAATCATAGGGTCTGAGGCAATGATGGCCCAGGAGTTCTGGTTACGTTTAGTAAAGATTTTGTGGGATAAATTACCAACAGTATCGTAGACACCGTTAAAGATTTTAGAATCGGCGTTTTCGGTTTCTGAATCCCAACCTTCAACCGCTTGTTGATCTTGGTAGCTCAGTTTGAAGAAATCTATAACCGTGTTATCAGCCTTTTTTTCCGTTCTGGTTTTTAAGTTACCGATATTATCAAAAGTGTAATGGTAACTTCCATCCGACACTTCATTGCCTGCCGATCCTTTTAACCAGGTGGCTGAAGTTAGTCTGCCCAGATTATCATAAGTAAACTTTTGGGTTTCATCGGTATTGATATCTTGATTATCAACGCCATCAATAACCCCTGATTTGATCTTATTGGTTCTACCATCAGTAATTTGTTGAAGTAGGGTGGGACGATTTTCTTCAAAGGTATAGCTAAGATTTTGAATTTGGGTACCAATATTATTGGTGGTGGTTAAATTACTTAACCGTCCGGTTGGGGTGTAAGTATAATCAGTGGTAATATTATTGCCCAGTTCCTTTTTCCCGATTTGATTGGCAGCGTTGTACTCAGAATAGACCGCAATGGGGAGCGGATGGTTTTCACCCGGTTCGTTTAAAGCGATTTGGTCGATAAATCCATTATCGTTGTAATCAATATTTTGGGTGGTGCCATCGGGGAAGGTGTATTCCAGGGGCGTACCGAATTCGTTACTGGTGATGGTTTCTGTAAATATTAGCGGACTACCGTTGATATTTAATCCTTCCAGCTGATGGTGTTTTTGAATTAACTGTCCATTGTTATCGTAATTAAAATAGGTATCATTATTTCCATATTTGACTCGGGAAAGCTTACCCATGGTATTGCTGACTTGTTCACCACCGGAGAGGGTAAAATCCTTATCATAGACGTATTCGGCGATGGTTGTGGTGGTAGCGCCATCTTTGACTTCTTTTTTGGTGATACGATTTAGATCATCATAGGTATAGATAGTTTCTCGATCTTTGCTATCGATTACTTCTTCAAGATTGCCACGGCTATCATAATAATATTTACTAACGCCGGTGGAAGGATCGTTTAATTTGGTTTTTCGGCCCAGGCTGTCGTAGTAGACATTGGTAATCAGTGGGTCTACTCCGATATTCGCTTCAGGAAGCTCAACCCGGTTGACCTGGTTGGCATCATTATATTGATATTTAATGACTTTGCCATTTTTATCGATTTTCTCAACCAACAAGCCTTTGGCATTAACACAGGTTTTGGTATCCAGACCGGTGGAAATCGTCCCCCCGGTGACTTTTCCTTCTGTCAGAGTGGTACAGAAGTTATTGCTGGCACTGATATCATAGGCATATTCCTTACCGGAACTGTCGGGTCTGGTGGTGAGTTTTTTTCTACCGTCCGGTCTATAGATGGTCGTGATCTCTTTTTTCGGATCACTTGATTTATAGGGATAGGAGCTGGTAAAACTTCTTTCTCCGTTGACCCATGATTCGGAATGATCCACATAAATCGTTTTGTCAGCGGGGATGGTGGCGTTTTGATCCCCCGGATAAGTAACAGTTTGATAAACAAACCCGAAACCATCAAAATACTCCCGTTTGGTGATTGTATTTGTGGTGCCATCACTTTTTACTTTTTGAGTGGTGGTGATGGATTTATATTGAGTGTTAGGTAAACCTGTAATCTCATAATCGTAGGTAACAGTTCCGCCATTGGGGTTAGTGACAGTGCTAATCCTTCCGAATTTATCGTAAGTGTAAACAGTACCAATAGTTGTCGTTGATTCTGTTGACGCAATCGGTATGGATTTAAAATTTAAGCGACCATTTTCATCGTAACCATAAATTTCCTTTAAATGATCAACCGTTTTGCTGATCAACTGATTTGAACTTAAATCATAATTGTAAGCTGTTATTACTCCCTCTGCGTCCTGTTCATAATCAATTAATCCCTGGGCAGTGTAATTGATGTTTTGACGAATGGTCCTTGTCGTTCCAGTGCCACAAGTAGAGGTATCTTCACAGGCATAGGTTTTTGTATGGGATTTAAGTTCTACCGTGTTATGCCCTGGCTGAAACGAAAATATATCTTCTTTTATGACACTATCGCCTTCTTTAGTAACTTTGATAGAAGTCGGTAACATTGCACTCCAATTATCACCAATTGCCCATTCGTAAAAACCTGATTCGGATGTAATCTTAGTATTTTCATCCAGGTTAGTTCCATTGCCGTTTATACTTTCTACTTTCGTTATTCGGCCAAAGTCTCCATAAGTATTCACTTGATTATACTTAAAAACTGGATCCCCATTGAGATAGGTCTGGGTGGTTTTTGAGGCCAGCAGGACTTGTTTGATTTGGGTATTATTACTATCAACGGGATGAACGAAATCTAAATCAGCAGGTACTTGTGCATCTTTATAAACCAATATTTCTTCTTTTATTTTTTGTTCAGTGGTACCTTCATAAACATAATCGGTAATTTTAATCGGAGATCCAGCATAGATTTTATCACCATCCTGGTTAAAAGAAACCTCTCTTTTTGATATCTGTTGGGTATCATTTACGAATTCATTTTCAATAAAAGTTTCAAATCCCAGGTCTTTTTTCTTGGTGGGTATGCCAGGATAGTCCCGGCCGTTTTTGTATTCATAGGTGTATTTTCGGGAGTGATAAGTATCACCTACATCCCAACCAGCTGTACCATGTCCATTTTCTTTTATGATATTTTCTACCAGGAATTTGGAGCTGTCATACGCATTTCCGCATTTTTTACCATTTCCAACATGACCGGTTTCGTTTACACCACCACAGGTGGCATTAGTATCTGTTATAATAGCTCCAGCGAAGTTTTTGGTGGCTTGGTAAGCCACACGGATTTTACCACCGTTTTGGTTGGTAACTGTTTTGATTTTAAATTGCTTATCTGGGTCGGGGAAGTCGGTTATGGGAATTGCACCGGTAAAACTATTGCGGCCTTTGGAGAGATAAACATTACTACCGATTAGAATATCGCTTTTTCCATCACTATTATAGTCAAAAAACTTATAGTTACCTAGTTTGTTTGCAGGAACAGTATTAATAAGTGCACTTTTAGTAAATGTATTTCCATCTGAAAATGAAATATATGTACTAAAGCTTTTTCCTGATACAGTGTTAGGATTTATTCCCCTTTTTTGCCCATTATCTCGAGTACATCTATCTGGTCCACGATTTGGAGACGAGTTCCAAGAATTTTTTTTGAAAAACGCCTTATAGCTATATGTAAAGCGGCCGGCATTAGTGTAAATCAGGTCAGATTTGCTATCTCCATTGAAATCAGCTGAACTGTAGCCCATGTATCTTTGAGCTTTGACCATATAAGGCAATACAGTATAACAGTTGTTTGAGCAATAACCGTAATAATAGGATGTTCCAACATTTGCTATCGAAGAAATGGTTCGATTGAGTACTAGTTGATTAGAATTGTTGTTTATAACTTTGAGATTGGTTCTATTACTGCTCAGAGTCCATTTGTCTTTAATGCCATCATTATTAATGTCAGTATAGGATGAAATTGTGCATGGTTTACCTTCGTTACAAGGAGAAATCTTAGGAGGGTCTAGATCACTTGTATTTTTATCAATCCATTCGAAATTGGCTAACCTGAATATAATATTATCATCTGTAGCAACCTGCTCAATATATTCAATTGTGCTTGGTTTTTTAGCCACGTCTGTTTCATACCGAATATCATATTTTTTAATTTCATTGTCATCATATTTTATAATGATATAATTGAGTCGTTTAGTTTGTTTGATATAAGCGTTTTGGTCATACTTTTCGTAAGTGTCCAATCGATTTTCATAGTAAAATATAATTGAGTATCCGTTGTAACTAATATTATTTGGATAATATTCTCCATTGATTTCATCCTTGGCATAAGTAACGGTCCATTTATTACCAAAAGGATCTTTCATTTCTTCCAAAGCATAAGTCCTGAAAATATCCACCCCGATAGGATCATTCGGGGCATTTACGTTTAATGCTTTGATTTTAGAATTCGTAGAAGTGCCAAATTTCCAGGTGTTCCCTGATTGATCATGCATTTCCCAGGAACAGGGAGAATTATCAGGATTACCACAATAAGATGGAATATATTGATTAAAAGGGCTATTTTCGCCGCGGTATTCCCCATTAGGTAACTTAATTAGCCTTCCATCCGGCCCCGAATAAGTGTCATCGACACTAACGGAGTATTTAACTACCTTATTGAATTTAATTCTGGAAATGGCAGGGATACCGTAAAGTTTCCACCCCTGTCCTAATAAACCATTTGGATCTTCAGAATTATATTCCAAGGAAAGATTGGGTTGCACGCCGTTGATACCGGCTGGTACTTCAATGGGGATGGAGTAGCTGAATGAGCCGTCATAGTTGACCGTCGCCAATGAGGTTTCTGCCAACACAAAACCAAGTAATATCAATATTTTAAAAAAGAACAATCGGCGGAGATGAGCAGTATTATGGATAGGATTCATAGTCAGCTCTTCGGAAGATTTTAGTTGATGAAAGTTTTTGCTTTTTACTTATCAAACCGAAGATATCTTTTCAATCTATTTTTTTGTAAAGAAACATGGCCAACCCTATAAATTAGTCATAGCGAGGATTATATAATTAAAATAAATTCCACCTAAATATTTGGAAGGGAAGGGGAGGTTAATTCTCTGATTTTCCTTATCGAAAAAACAGAAAAGTGAAGATTGCCTTTTCAAATTGATGTGGGAATATAATGTTTTATGCTATCCAACAATGTACTTTATAAACTGTCTAAAAAAGCATTGATAAGTTGTCCGGCAACGGTACAATTTTCTGGAAGGTTGGGAAGTGTTTCTTTGGTATACCAGTTTGCTTCAACGATTTCACGATGATCTATTTTCACTTTACCGGATAAGTAGTCGGCTGTAAAAGCGATCATTAGTGAGTTTGGAAAGGGCCAGTTTTGACTTTTAAAATATTGGATATTTTGAACGGAGATTCCAACTTCTTCTTTGATTTCTCTGGCAACGCATGCCTCCAAAGTTTCACCGATTTCAACAAATCCGGCAATCACAGAGAATTTTTTTTTCGGAAATCTAGGGGAACGGGCTAATAATATTTGATTTCCTTTACGAATAGAGACAATAATACAGGGGTTAATCCTGGGATAGTAAATTTTATCACAATGATTGCAAATTTTAGCGCGTTCCTGGTCAGATAAAATCAGTTTTTCTCCGCAGTTGCTACAAAAATTGCAGTTTCGGCTCCAACGCATTAATTGAAAAGCCATCCCAATTAATTTAACTTGATCATTCGATAATACGCTAAATGCTTCCCGGGTAGTCAGTTTTTCCAGCTTGTTATTCGGCCATGAAAAATCATCGGTGGGTGTATTTATTACCCAAAGCGGCTTTTGTACCAATGAACCCAAATAAAAGGAATTGGAAATGGGTACATCTATTTCCTTATAATTTGGTAAATCATAAATTACTGATTCTTTTTTTAAATAGATATTGTTTTCGGAAAAAAGGATAATAATACTATCGCCGGCTATGTGACTGGGTTGAGTAAATTCTGGGATAAAGTGCATTGATTAAAAGATGGTTGAATTAGTTGATATCAGGAGCCAGATTTTCATTTCCCTTGGTGTTCCAGTAATTTTGAGCGATGATGCTGGCTTCAGCTTCATCAACATTCAGAATTCTCGCTAAGACTTTAACCGGAAATATTGATTGACCCGAGGCATGTATTGGGAAATCGGCGACTAGCTGAGGAAATTTATGACTAAATATGGCCAGGCGAGCAACAAAGTGAGCGGCCTGATACATACTTTGCTCAATTTCATTAATAGTGGTTTTGGCATCATCAGCCAGTAATTCATATAAACGGGAAATATCAGCCTCTTTTTCAACAACGATATCATAGTCTTCTGCAATGACTTTGATATGATCAATAAAAGCTTTGTTAATATGGATTTTTAATTCCTCATTAGAGAACCATTTTTCCGGCAGATTATTGAGTATTTCATCCAAATCGGTTTTGGCCATAAGTATTCCTGATTGGTAGTTCAATAAATGTTTAAGCTCCACTGGTTGACTTGCTTATCCAGGCTTCTGGCATTTGCACAAACGCGTTCTAACGATTCCCAAAAAACCTGACTATGGTTTTTGACGATGGTATGAACCAGTTCATGAAGAATAATATAGTCGATTAATTCATCCGGTAACCGCATTAAATGCAAGGATAAATTAATGTTATTTTGATAGGAACAACTACCCCATCTTGATTTAATATTTTTAATGGTCACCCGATTATACATAAAACCGAATCTGGCGGCCAGGATTCCCACCCGGTTTGGTAGATATTGCTTTGCTTCAATACGCCAGGTTTCTTCAATACCGGTTCTGATGGCATTTTGAATTTCTTCAGAGTAAACCGATATGGTTTCGGGATATTGAATCTCGGTAACACCTGGGAAAATTCTGATGGAAACTTTAGGTGAAATTGTTTTTTGTATACGCAGAACGTGATTTTTGGTATTAAACTGGCTGGATTCATCGAAAACAGTCGCTTTGTTCTCAACCTGTTCAATGATATTCAGGTGTGATCTAATCCAATCAACTTTATTTAATACAAATTGTTCTGCATCATAGTAGCTTACTGAATGAGGGACTGAAACCTGAATTCCTTTAAATGGCTTCAAAGTGATACTGATCCGTCGGGATCTTTTTCGTTTTTTCATGTGGACATATCCAATGTCCTCAAGCAGGAGAATCCTTTCTTTCATTTTTTTTATTATAATAACAAGTTTTGACATCAGCACTACCACAGCCTATTGTTTAAGCCAAGTGTTCAAATAAAATATCTAATATTTTGATACAGAGGTGATAATGAGCAGATTGATATCTATTTCATCATTAATAGCCTTAATTAGTGTCTGGCCGAGAATGCAATTATTTGCTTTTAATCCGGTAATTTAGGGTATCGCTACGAAGTCTCACGATCCTCGTAACAATCTGGTATTATGATGTTTAAATCTTTGCTAATAAATGTACATGTCCCCAAATTACCTACTTTTCGTTCAGGCACTAATTAAAAAAGACACAAATATGCTATTAAAGGATGTGAAATTTATTTTTACGAGTATTTTGAGTATTATACAATTAACACTGGGTTTAAATGGCGGTGTTAATATTAGAGGGTTTGGGAAGTTTGAATCTCAATTGATTTCAGGAAAAAGTCGACCAGTATTTATCTTCGAAATCATTCAATAAATAATAGGTCTTCAAAAAAAATGGAATCAATTTTGATAAGTTGAGATGATTTTTTTAACAGAGTCACATATATCTATAACCCTTTTTTGACCGTCTATTAAACAGTTGTTTTTTTGAATGTCATTTATTCGGGCTGAAAAGCTCTCGAAATCATTAAGATTAAATAGGTATTGTTCTGGTAGCAGATCAATGTGCCCTACCACATTACTAGCGACAATTTGCCTCTCCATGGAAAGTGCTTCGATAAGAGTATATGGCATCCCTTCGCCCCTGGAAGCGCTAATAAAAACATCAATAGCATGAAGGAATTCCAAGGGGTTGGCAATAGATCCTAATAAAGATATGTGGCTGGATAACTGTAATTTGAAGATGAGTTTTAACAGGCTTTTCTTCTCTTTACCTTCCCCTGCAATTAGTAATTTGAATTTTTTATCAGGCTGGTCTTCTAATAATTTTGAAAAGTGTTTAATTAGGATATCATTCCCTTTTTGCCAGTCCAGTCTAGTCAAAGCTCCTAGAATAATTTCATTGTCTTCAATATTAAATGATTTCCTGAGTGCTATGCGATTAAAGGATGATTTTAAATGTTTAATTTTTTCTATATCAATGCCATTAGCAATGACATGGTTATGACCGGTTTTGGTTAAATTCACAGATTCAGCTGTTGTCAGCTCACTGTTAGAAACGAAAATTAAAGCTGATGTAAATCGTTTTAATAATCGTTCAATAGTATTTTTGGCCAGATCTTTATAACCGGCTTCTTTATGAACACCGTGGTAGGTATGAATGATTTTTACTCTAAATAGAAATAGCAGTCTGGAATAAATACCAGCACCCCTGCCATGGGAATGAACAATACTGATTTTATTTTTTTTGCAAAATTTCCGTAACTTCAGCAAAGAAAAAACAGAAAATTTTCGATGAGGAAGCTTAAAGAAACCATTTGCAAACTTTTGATAATGTTCTGCATATGGTTTATCATTAGGTGAAGCAATAAACAGGTTTATATTATTATGGTATTCTTGAATATTTTCAGCCAAATCATTAACGTGTTTAGGACCGCCTCCTGTATCAGATCTTGTAGTAATCAGTAATACATTCATTTTTTGAATGGTAATAAAAAATTTAATTATGAAATAAACATACAATCCCCATAACTGAAGAATCGATATTGTTTTTCAACAGCAGTTTCATATACTTCTTTAATAAGTTCTTTATCTGAAAAAGCTGAAATAAGCATCAATAAAGTTGACTCTGGCAGATGAAAATTAGTTAATAGTTGGTCAACCACTTTAAATTGATAAGGGGGATAAATAAAAATATTGGTGGAGGTGGAACCTGATTTTAGCCGATCTCCATCCCAGGCGGATTCCAAAGTTCTTACTGAAGTGGTTCCTACTGCTACAATTTTTCTGTTTTGGGACTTTGCCTTTGTGATTTTTTCTGCAACTCGCTGTGATATGGAATAGCTTTCGAAATGCATTTTATGTTGTCTGATGTCTTCAACCCGGATCGGTTCAAAAGTTCCAATCCCGACATGAAGGGTGATGGTCAGAATTTCAACTCCTTTTTGCTTCAATCGCTCAATGATGCTTTCAGTAAAATGCAGTCCTGCCGTCGGGGCTGCTATCGCCCCATAATCTTGAGCATAGACGGTTTGATAGGTTTTGAGATCCTGATTTCGATCAGTTTCTTCTATTCTGGCTTTGTGAATATAAGGTGGAACCGGTGCAAAAGCATGTTGATTTAGTATCTCAAAAAATTCACCTTTATAATCAAACTCCAAAATACAATGCCCTTGCTGATTTCTACTGATTAATTGTGCCTTAATTTTTTGATCACATAAATTGAAAGTTTCATTTATTTTTAATTTAGTGGAGTTTTTTACCTTGCATTCCCACTGTTTATTCCCAACAGCTTGCACCAATAAAACTTCCAATTGAGCCCCGGTCATCCGGTTGCCCAGCAATCGTGCCGGAATAACCTTTGTGTCATTTAACACCAGAATCGAATCTTTTTCAATGATACTCGGTAAATCAAAAAAATGTTTATGATCAATCGTTTTTTGTCTGGTACTGATAATCATCATCTGTGAGTGGTCACGAGGTTCAACCGGTTTTTGGGCGATCAATTCGGGTGGCAGAATATAGTTATAATCAGATTTATTAAAGGACATATCCATCTTGGCAAATTTTTTGAATTATGAATGTCAGATTGACTTAATAAAAGGGAAAGAATGAATTTATACCAGGGAAGGCATATCTTGATTTCATGGAGTCCCTCTTGCTTGTAAATTGTTTGTCGCCAAGGAGGGCGAATGGTATTAGATGATAAAACAAGAACTATATTGCTAAATAATCTAAAATTTACCCCGGCACATTTAAATCGCTTGGAACAAAATGCGGCACTTCTATCCAGTACATTGGGTTTATTTGAACTTTTAAAACGAAAATCGAATGAAACAGAAGTTAAGGATTTTGTTAGAAATCAGTTTAAACGTATCAAAAAATCACTCAATAGAGCGCCTTTTAAAGAGAATAAGACATTAAAAAGGGCGCGTTCAGAGTACTACTCTTTCCAACGTTTTATGTAATTATATAAAATAAGGTGACATGTACTTTTACTTGTTACGTGTCCCCTTACTCCCTCTTAAAACAGATTCGCATTACCGATATAAGTCTCAGGCTTCAATTCCATGAGTTCTTTTTTCACATCTGCAGGTAAATCTAGGGATTGAATAAAAGCTTGAATTGATTGCTGATCAATTTGTTTTCCCCGGGTCAATGCTTTTAATTTCTCATAAGAATCAGGAATTTTATAACGGCGCATAACCGTTTGCAATGCTTCTCCCAAGACCGGCCAGGCTTGACTTAGTTCAGCTGAGATATACTTTTCATCAACCGCTAGTTTGCTTAATCCTTTAAGAGTAGATTGGTAAGCCAGGACTGAATAACCGAAAGCGACACCAATATTTCTCTGAACTGTACTATCGGATAGGTCCCTTTGCCATCTGGAAATTGGTAATTTGATGGCTAAATGATCAAATATAGCATTTGCTAATCCCAGATTTCCTTCTGAATTTTCAAAATCAATTGGATTAACTTTATGCGGCATGGTTGAGCTACCCACCTCACCTTCCACTGGCTTTTGCTTAAAAACACCGATGGAGATGTATAACCAAATATCCCGGTCTAAATCCAGAACAATATTATTCCATCGGATCATCTGATGAAATAGTTCAGCCATATAGTCATGGGGCTCGATTTGAGTGGTGGTTGGATTCCAGGACAATCCTAAAGATTCAACAAATTTTTGACTAATCGATGCCCAATCAGCTTTCGGATAGCTGGCAAAGTGAGCATTAAAATTTCCAACTGCGCCATTAATCTTGCCTAAAATGGATTGATTTTTTATTTGATTGATTTGCCGGTCAAATCTGGCGACTACATTAAAAAATTCTTTCCCTAATGTTGTTGGTGAAGCCGGTTGACCATGGGTTTTTGATAATAAGGGAATATTACGATAGGTTTCAGCTTTTTCTGATATATGATTTTTCAATGATTTACAGGCCGGTATAATGACACTGTCCATTGAATGCTTAAGCATCAGTCCATAAGCCAGATTATTGATATCTTCACTGGTACAGGCAAAATGGAGCATAGGAATGACTTCGGAAAGTCCTTCCTTTTCAAGTAGATCCGCTATGTAATATTCGACAGCTTTTACATCATGGTTGGTCTTGCTTTCGATGGTTTTAACTTTCAAAGCATCAGCAGGTTGAAAATCCTGGTAAATTTTTCTTAGTTTACCAGAAATTGTGTTGGAAAAAGGATTGATACAATCGATTTCGGTGGATTCGGATAAAGTTAATAGCCATTCAATTTCAACTTGAGTCCTGTATTTGATGAGTGCATATTCACTAAAATAATCCCGAAGAGATTTTGTTTTTGAAAAATATCTACCATCAAGTGGCGAAAGATTTTGAACCTGATCGATTGCTTCCATGATAAACTGTTGTTTATGGTTGATTATAGCAAGCATCAATATTATTGACTCATTTTTTAATAACTAGAAATGGTGAAATTTGGGGACATGTACTTTTTGTGTTACGTGTACCCTGATTTCACGGACAATGACATTGTTAGTCGCTATATAGTACTGGTGATTATTTTGCAAGAATATCATAATTAATGAATTCCAATACAAAATCAATCACTAATAGACACATAACTTATTTGATATCGTTGTACTATTTCAAATATTCACCACCCAGATCACAGAGAAGAGTTTGAATATGGCCGCCAGGGATGGTGGCCGTGCTGAAAATAAAAAATTCTCTATTAGTGCCTTAAACAATTTATCCCAAACGCGATTGGCTATGTTGATAAAACCAGCCGGGTACTATAATCAAAAGGCTTCTTATATTCAAAATTTTCTGGAGCTAATTGGAGAAAATGGATTTGAATCTATTGAAGAGCTGTCTGTTACAGAACTTCGCAAAAAATTTTTATCCATGGTTTATTGGTGGCTCATGGTAAAAAATACTATCAGAAAAAACCATATGGGGTCGGTGATCCACTTTAGATCTTGTCGCTTTGAATTCGGGAAGTTATTATCTGGTTACTGATTTCATGGAATTGTTAAACTAATAAAAAAAGGTGTCCCTTGAGTTTGAATATGGAACGCTTCACCCGCATGGGAGAGGAAGCAATTTTTACGGCACATAAAATAGTGATCGATCATTCTCAGCAGAGAATGGAGGCTGAACATCTTTTAATGGCATTGTTGCAGCAAAAAAACAGTCTGGTCACAAATACAATTCCTAAAGGCAAAGCAAAATCAATAATTGCTAGCCTGGAGCGCTTTTTAAAAAGATCTCCTCGCTCTACTTCTGGTTCTGAGGATGTATATTTATCCTATAATTGTGAACAAATTATTAGAAAGTCGGAACAGGAAGCAGATCGTATGCGGGATGAATTTCTCAACCCGGAACATTTGTTGTTGGGTATTGCATCAATTCCCGCTATCGAAGCTTCCAGACAATTAAAAATTGCGGGATTTGAAAAGAAAACACTGATTCCATTAATAAACAAAGCCAGAGAAGGAGAACGAATTACTGAAAAAGGTGAAGCGGTAGAAGGTAGTAAAATTAGCGATTTTTGTCAGGATCTGATCGTACTGGCGAAAGATAATAAATTTGATCCTGTGATTGGGCGGGATGAAGAAGTCAGGCGTGTCATACAGGTTTTATCCCGTCGAACCAAGAATAACCCTGTATTAATTGGAGAACCAGGAGTCGGGAAAACAGCTATTATTGAAGGATTAGCAACCAGGATTTGTCATGGTGATGTTCCGGATTCAATTAAAAATAGTCGATTACTTTCCCTGGATTTAGCGGGAATGATTGCTGGTGCGAAATATCGCGGTGAATTTGAAGATCGTTTAAAGGGATTATTAAAAGAGATAGAGGTTTCAAAAGATAATAATATTTTATTTATTGATGAATTACATACGCTCATAGGAGCAGGTGCTTCTGAAGGGGCGCTGGATGCATCTAATATGTTGAAACCCGCACTGGCACGCGGTATACTTAGGTGTGTCGGGGCAACGACTGTCAGTGAATATAAAAAACATATCGAAAAAGATCAGGCTCTGGAAAGGCGATTCCAACAGATTTATATTAAAGAACCTTCTGTAGAAGATTGTATTGGAATTTTGCGTGGGTTAAAGGGAAAATATGAAGTTTATCATGGGGTGCAGATTAAAGATTCTGCTATCATCGCAGCTGCAAAATTGGCTGATCGGTATATCCCCGACAGGTTTTTGCCAGATAAAGCGATTGATCTGATGGATGAAGCAGCATCTATTATTCGGATTGAAATTGATTCCATGCCCACTGTGATTGATCAAAAAGAAAGAAGAATGATACAACTTGAAATCGAACGAAAAGGGTTGATTAAAGAAGAAGATAAGAACTCTTTGGTTCGGATGAAAGAGCTGGACAAAGAATTAAATGTTTTACGCATGGAAACAGAAGAGCTTAAAAAGCAATGGCATAAAGAAAAGGATTTTATACAAAAAACCCGTAATATAAAGAAAAAGGTAGAAACAGCTATCCAACAGGAAAAGGAAGCCCAACGGTCAGGGAATTTAGAGCTGGCTGCGAAATTGCGTTATGGTACTTTGGATGATTTACAGAAACAACTACAGGAAGCGCATCGAACCAGTGAAGGTAAACAAGGCAGGTTACTAAAAGAAGAAATTGATGAAGAAGATATTGCCATGATTGTCTCCAAATGGACGGGTATTCCGGTTTCAAAAATGTTATTAGTGGAACAGGAGAAGTTACTCAACATGGAAAAACTAATGTCTGAGCAACTGGTTGGGCAAAATCAAGCCTTGATCTCTGTTTCCAATGCCATTAGAAGAGCCAGAACTGGGATTCAGGATCCAAATCGACCATTGGGATCTTTTATTTTTATGGGGCCTACCGGAGTCGGAAAAACAGAACTGGCAAAAACCCTGGCGCTTTTTTTATTTGATGATGAAAAAGCCATGATTCGTTTGGACATGTCTGAATATATGGAAAAACATACCGTCTCCAGACTAATAGGAGCACCACCGGGTTATACGGGATATGAAGAAGGTGGGATTTTAACAGATGCGGTTCGCAGAAAACCCTACTCTGTTGTTTTGTTGGATGAAATCGAAAAAGGTCACCCTGATATTTTTCATATTTTACTGCAGATCCTTGATGATGGTATTTTAACCGATACAAGAGGCATTAAGGTTGATTTCAAAAATACCATCATTATTTTAACTACCAATCTCGGTAGTGAAGCAGTTCTTAAATTAAATGCGGAAAATAAAAAAATTACATCTGCGATTTCCCGAAAAATTATGCTCACTCAATTCAGACCCGAACTGTTAAATCGCCTGGATGAAATCATTGTCTTTTCACCGTTAAAAATAGAACATATCGAAATGTTAGTAAAAATCCAATTAAAGAAATTAGTCGCACGATTGGAGGATATGAATACCTTTTTAAAGATTACAGATGATGCACGAAAGTTTCTGGCTTACAATGGTTATGATCCGGAATTTGGAGCCCGACCCTTAAAACGAGTGATTCAGCGTGAACTGGAAGATGTGTTGGCCTTTAAAATGCTGGATGGAACTATAAAACCGGGAGATCATATTGAAGTCCGGGCGAATAATAAACAGATATCTTTTCATAGAATCAAACCCGAAACTTCGAACTGAAGTTGATAATAGCATTATTTTGAAACTCACCACAGAGAATCTCTTTTTCGACCACTAATCCCTAATTCCTGTTGCTTAACTTTTCAGTAAAACCCATTCGAACCATTAACTCATGGATATCAGTTTTATTATATGGTTTAAGCAGGTAATGTTGGCAACCATCTGAATAGCTTTTCATGACAGTATCTGTGTCACTGATAGAGGTTGTCATGACTATCTGAACTTTATTAATTACCTCAGAATTTTGTTTTTCCCAGGCTCGTATTTCTGTCAGGACCTCACTACCATCTTTTTTAGGCATTATGATATCGAGAAAAATAGTATCAAAAGGCTGATTTTTTTGATGAGCAGAAATAAATTTATTCATGGCACTTTCCCCATCAATTGCATTATCAACAGCGCCGTACTGCACTAATAATTTTTGCAATAATAAGAAATTAGAGGCATTATCTTCAACGATCAATATTTTCATAATTGGGTAATTTTAGATTTTTTTAACTGTATTGAATATGGTTTTGATGTTATATGTTTATTGATAATCAGTGCAAGATCAATTTTCACTAACTAAATTTTCCCATTATGGATTGTTGTATTAATCTGAATTAACATTTGATATTTAGTGTCTGAACGAAAAGTAGGTAATTTGGGGACATGTACAATTTTTAGCAATAACTTAAACAGTTAAATACCCGATAGTTACGTCCCCCAATTACCGATTTGATATCCAATAATGGCATTTTCGTTCAAACACTATTTAGAGAAAAGATAGAAGTACTGTATGTAGAGCATTCACCGAAAAATTATGTATATATCTGAAATTAATATGTAAATTGTTCGTTGAGATTGGCTAGCCGCTTTTATTTCGGCATTAAAAAAGATGGTGTCGAAATTAAGAAAATTATTGGGATGGATTTTTGTTGAAATATTTTGTGATTGTGTAATTGAAGTTTTTGAGCGAAGAGATACAAAGGGGCTAAATAAGAGAGCTCGTATCGGAGAGGTTAAAAACTTTACTGGTATATCGTCCCCTTATAAGAGGCCTGATGCGGATTTAACTTTTAATACAGGAAATGATCGGATAGACGAGTGTGTGGATCAAATAGTTAACAAACTAATAAAATTAAAAAATATTTGAAACTGATAATAAGACGATTTAAGTGTAGGTGATATGGATTATTATATATTTAATGGTGATGCAGATGGTATTATTGCAACCCGAATTTTTTCCGGAATAAATGGGGGTAAAAATAAGTTTATCACTGGGGTAAAAAGAGATATCTCACTTTTAAAACAAGTTGAGCATCTCCAAAATCAAACGATTTCTGTGTTTGATATCGCAATTGAAAAAAATTTGATGGCTTTGGAAAAACTACTGAAAAATAATTGTATAATTAAATGGTTTGACCATCATATCAGTAATGATATCCCAAACAATCGAAATTTTAAACCTGTGCTCAACACCGATCCCAAGGTAAATACAACCTGGCTGGTTTCTAACTATCAGAAAAAATTTACTCCCTGGACTGTGGCGGGGTTATTTGGTGATAATATGACGAAAACGGCTTTAAATATAGGTCAAATAATTGATCTGAATAATGAACAAATAGAGTTGTTAAAGGATTTTGGGGAGCTACTGAATTACAATTCCTATGGAGAAAAATTAGCAGATCTCTTTTTTCCACCAGTTGAAATCCTAAAACGAACCTATGATTTTACTGACATTTTTGATTTGATCGATCAAACTGACATTTATGAAATACTGTCTGAAGGTAGAGATAAAGATTTAAAGAAGGCTCGAAATGCTGAAATTATTGCGCCTGGGGTCATTCGTTTTCCCAATGAAGCCTGGGCTAAAAGAGTGATCGGTATCTATGCAAACGGGATCAGCAATAGAGAACCCGAAATGGCACATGCGGTTTTGGTTGAAAATAAAGAAATGGATTTTGTTGTTAGCGTAAGATCAGCAATTAATCAGGAAAAAAACGTGGCAGAGTTTTGCAGTTTGTTCCCTACAGGAGGAGGCCGGATGAAAGCGGGTGGAATAAATAAACTTCCAAAAAGGAAATTGGAATCATTTTTAGCAGCATTTCATCTATATTTTAATCAATGATATTTTTGCTTTCAACGAGACTAGTATTCCCATTACAATTATTATCTTATTTGTATCCTATTTATGAAATCTGGGATGAAAAAGGAATAATTTTTTTGGAATACAGTTTATCATTGATGAGATCCGGTTCAAACTCAGGAACAATTGTTTTTAATTGATTGATAATTTCTGTCCTATTATCTGTTTTTAATATTGACCGTAACTCTTGGATCATTGTTTCCAGTTCCTTCCACTGAAAAAAATGTTCATTGGCGGTGAAGATTTTCGGATGAATTGTCTTTTGACCGTTGGCTTTATCTATCAGTAATTCTTCGTAAAGTTTCTCACCTGGTCGTAGGCCGGTAATGTTGATATCGATATCGTCTCCTAATTTAAAACCGCTAAGTTCTATCATTTGAACAGCTAGATCATATATTTTTACCGGTTCTCCCATATCCAATAAAAAAACATCACCACCTTTCCCCAGTGCCCCAGCTTGAATCACTAATCGGGATGCTTCCGGTATAGACATAAAGTAACGATTAATCTCTTTGTGTGTCACTGTTAAATCCTTGCCGTCTTCAATTTGTTTTCGAAATCTTGGTACCACCGATCCTGCGCTATCCAACACATTTCCAAAACGAACCATAGCGAATCTAGTCTTGATTCCCTTTTTTTGTGCAAAAGCCTGGAGAATAAGTTCCGCAATTCTTTTAGTAGTCCCCATCACATTTGTGGGTCTTACTGCTTTGTCAGTCGAGATTAAAACAAATGATTCAACCTTATATTTTTCTGCTGCCTGTACACACCGCATGGTGCCAATAACGTTGTTATAGATCCCTTCAACAATGTTGGCCTCAACTAGCGGTACATGTTTATATGCGGCTGCATGATAAACGGTATCTATTTGAAAGGCTGAAAAAACTTTTTCTAAAAGGTCTCTGATGGTTACTGATCCTAAAAATGGAATGATCTCTAGATCAGGGAAATGCTCTTTTAGCTCAATATCGATTTCATAAAGTGCATATTCATTTCTTTCAAGTAATATTAATCGTTTTGGATCCAGTTTTGCAATTTGGCGACACATCTCTGAACCGATAGATCCTCCGGCACCTGTCACTAACACGGTTTTTTGGTAGATATTTTTTTGAAGGAGTTTATCTATTGCATTTACTTCTTCTCGTCCCAATAAATCCGCAATATCAACTGTTCTAATTTCGTTTACTGTGAACTCACCGCTGACAACTCTATTGATGTCAGGAATCGTCTTGATTTGAACACTATATTTTTGAAGTGTTTTAATAATTTCCAGATTTCTTTTTTTTCCTGCTGATTGAACTGCCAGCAAGATTGTCTCTATATGGTATTTCTCTATTAACGCGTCAAGTTTTTGAGGAGAAAATACAGTTTTTCCACTTATTTCATGTTTTAATAGTTGTTTGTCATCGTCTAAAAAGCCAACGAGTTTTCTGTTTTTATCTTGAACAATTAGCTGCGCAACCTGGCTTCCTGTTCTTCCAGCCCCATAAATCAAAATATTTTCTGTACTGCTTTTTACGATTTGAGAACGCTCGGTTACATTTATAATTAACCATCGTACCATTATTCTTGAAAATACTATCAAGACCAATGTTAAAAAGGCATCTATAATGAAAATCGACCGTGGTAAACTTGGTAGTGAGAAAATAAAAATAACGGCGATAAAGATACCGGAACTTCCAGCCACTCCTTTAAATGCTGTTGATAAGAACTCTAGCCCGGCGTATCGGATAACGGGTTTATAGAGTCCTACTAACCAAAAGGTACAAATTTTAATAGGTAAGAGCAGTAAAATCAGGTTTTGATATTGAGGTAGAAAACTCCAAACATTAAAAATATCAAATCGTAAATTGAATGCCAGATAAATAGAGATAATAATAAGGAATGTATCAATGATTTTGAATATCCAACGCTTACCGGTGCGATTCGTATTTTGATATAATTCTGAGAAAAGTTTAAAAAATTGATACATCTATTTTTTTATTTGATTATTAGCAACGATGAATAACATCATTAAGCAGAGTTAAGTCACAAAAACCGTACTAAACGATGTTTGCTTCAACTTGATCATTAAAATCGAAATTGTTATTTGAATAAAGCCGTAAATAGTCGCTATTTCCCAATGATCGACTTTCTTCTC
>JABHWU010000034.1 GCA_018657625.1 Deltaproteobacteria bacterium
CTGGAATGAAAAATCGACTTGTAAAAAAATTTGTACCCAAAATTTGATATATTAAAACAATTATCAGG
Source organism: Deltaproteobacteria bacterium (assembly GCA_018657625.1). Taxonomy (GTDB): domain Bacteria; phylum SAR324; class SAR324; order XYD2-FULL-50-16; family XYD2-FULL-50-16; genus JABHWU01. The sequence continues at coordinate 69 of JABHWU010000034.1, forward strand.
TTAATATAAATCGCCAAAAAGATTCTGAAAAAATGGGATCAGATGCCTGAGATTAAAATTCCTGGCCAGGATCTTTTGTTGTGCGTTTAATCATGGTAATAGATAAACAAATTTGTAAATATAAGGACCCCGATAATGCTAAGCAACAGCTTCATTCATATCCCTTCAATAGGACAAAAAACGGAAAAAAAGATCTGGGAAAATGGTATTAGAACTAATGAAGAATTTATAAATTCATCGACAAAAATTATACCACCAAGAACCAGGGAAAAAATAATAAACCATATCAATATGTCCGATTCCAATGCTAAAGATCCGCACCACTACTATGATACCCTACCATCAAAGGAACAATGGAGAATTTTCAAAAGGTTTCAAAATACAACCGCCTACATTGATATAGAAACAACGGGTCTTGATTCCTATCGAGATGAAATCACAACCATTGCTTTGTATGATGGAGAAAATATCAAGCATTATGTGAATGGGAAAAATTTGGATGAATTTACAGAAGACATTTTTGATTATAATGTCATAGTCACATACAATGGGAAAAGCTTTGACGTACCCTTCATTGAGAGCTTTTTTAATATTGAAATCCCTCATTGTCATCTGGATTTAAGATATATTCTGAAAAGCTTGGGTTATGCTGGTGGACTTAAATCATGTGAAAAACAACTGGGTATTGGTAGAGGTGATGACTTGGATGGCGTTGATGGTTTTATGGCGGTTCTAATTTGGAATCATTATCAGCGCAGGGAAGATAAAAAAGCTTTGGAAACACTGCTTGCGTATAATATTGAAGATGTTCTGAATCTTGAATACCTGATGATCACGGCGTATAATAAAAAAATTAAAAGTCTTCCTTTTAAATTGGCGAAGTTAGATATCCCACCCAAAAAGGACAATCCATTTGAAGTTGATGAGTCTATTGTTAATATGTACCTACCATTTTCATATTAATAAAAATTATTGATTTTGGATCTGCGGCGCCACGTTTCGAAAAATCTGCATATCTTCTTGTTGTCTAATCCAGCTTTGGTAATATTTGGGGTGTCAAATCAATCTCATTAAAATTTTTGTAAGAAGTTTGAGTGTTGTTAGTTTGTAATAAGACATAATCAATATTTGACAATGCACTTTCAATGTTATTGTAATAAGCTTTAACCGCCACATAAAAAGCTGCGCCACTCCATAAATCGACAGACAAACTTGTTTTTGTCCCCATATCAATGGTCACGACACTACTTAATCCAGTGTACGGATATGGTGCATATACCAAAGAATAACCAGTAGCACCTGGTACAGGAGTCCAAGATAAAGCGACATTAACTCCTGAAGTTGTCATGGTTAGGAACGGAGCGCTTAATTTTGAGAGTGTTTTCTTGGAAGTTAGTTGATATAGAATTAATTGATAATCTGTATCAGGCCAAACCATATGAGGTTTTTGCACAATACTAACAAAGTCTATACCATGTTTGTTATCCAAATTTATAGGTATGGACCTTTGCATGGGGCGACTAAACCATTGCTCTGTTCCTTCAAATCCCTCTATTTGAAATGGTTGAAGGTAAATATATGATGATTTGCCAACAACAGTAAAATATCCAGATCCATCATTGAGAAATACGTGAAGTCCTGAATGTCCGTCTTCCTCAAAGCCTGCTCCAGTGGAATCCACAATATCAATGCTGCCATTATTATCGACATCTAACAAATATAAATTCCCTTCGCCAGATCCATCATCAGGTTTTATAATATTCAAATCAGAACGTTTTGAATTGTCAATTCGCATGGTGGTTTCATCAATAAATGAACCATCCCCTTGATTTACAAATATTTGAATTGCTCTACCGACATAGTATGGAATTGCTCTTGTTTGTCCTATCAAAATATCTTTATAACCATCCCCATTGATATCAGCTGAATTGGCAAAATTATGTTTGGTATTGGTGCCAAACAGCCCAGTTGGTAACAGCTGAGAATTTCGATCTGAAAGAAGGGGTTTACCTTTACTAATCAACGAATATGAGTTTGAACCAGTTTCATCATCATGAAATACAATAAGGTCACCAATGCCATCATTATCAAAGTCATCAATTAACGAGGACATCATATAGTTAGCTGATGGAGGAGAATTTCCTTGATTTTTAGCCTCCTTGGGTAATTGACCGAGAACATTAGTAAAATTACCGACCCCATCATTCAAAAAAAGA
>JABHWU010000093.1 GCA_018657625.1 Deltaproteobacteria bacterium
AAAATCATTACCTGAGGGGGTGAAATAGGGGGTGAAAATTCAAAGCCCCAAAACAAAAAAGCTTTCAGAGAATCTCTGAAAGCCTTGATATTCAAAGTGGCGTCCCCAAGGGGATTTGAACCCCTGTCGCCGGCGTGAAAGTTGATCATGCTTATGTAAGTTATTGAAATTATTAGAACCGATCTGGTTAAAGTTGCGTTAAACTTACCTCTCTTTGCAACCTAACCGCAACCTATTGCATCTCATTGCAACAACTTTCATTTTAAGCTATATTTCATATACGATTATTTGCCACTCCATCTGGGCGTGGTGATATCAAAATGTGCATTTTTGTGCTGCACAGGACAGGGGAAATTATGTTTGATAAAAAATCCATTGATCAACAAATGATGGATATCTGCAAAAAATTATTTAAAAAAGCAGTGAATTGTGAATTCGATTATAATACAGTTAAATCCTATCCTAACGAAATCAGAAAAACAAATTTGCTGTTACTATTTTCATTACCAGGAATTTTCATTACTGCTTTAGCAACTATAACGGGAAACAAAAAATATCAAGAACTTATCAATACTATAGAAGAGACGTTGAATAGCAATACAGATTATGAAAAAATTTATATGGCATTCAAAGATTTAATTTTTTCAAATCCATTTTACCCAATCCCAGAATCTACATTAAAAAAATTAAACGAATTAAATAGGTATGAAGATCCTGAAAATTATCAACATTGCCTTGATAAGGAATTAGGTTCATGGTTCCCTAATAATGTACGAAATACGTTTGAATTCCTACTTGATCAAGAATCAATTCATTTTGATCAACCCGATCAACCCGCTATACTTAGTGCCTTGATTGTAACAATGGATATTTATTTTATACTCCTGTGTATGTTCTTTAAAACTGTAGCAACAAAAAAAGGGTGCGATTATTTAAAATTAGAGGATTTCCTCAATATAACAATGGAATACGAAGAATTTAAAGGTGAGTTCAATATTTTTAATTTCTCCCTAATTTTTTCGGATGCTTCACGTAAAATGATTAATAAATCGCTCAATAAATTCACTGAATATAAGAATGACAAAATAACGTATTATAGTATAATACCAATTCCATCTACAGATTTATTTTTGCATAAACTTGTCAGTAAAAAAGAAACTTTTGGTGTTGTTAGCAAACACAAACAATTTCAAAAGACTTATAACAGAAAAGATGTCGCTGGGTTGGCATATAATATAAATATATTTGACGACTTGGATTTCGAATTATGGCAAATAGCAAGAAATATAAATAATGATTCCAAAGATAACCCATTAGATGATTCTTATTTGTTAATTAATACTGGAAATAATAAAGACATCTTAGATATGTTTTTTTTATCTATGTATAAATTGGCTAAAAAAAGTTCTTTAATTATATCATTAATAATAAAAGCATGGGATGATTTCATTGAAAACCCTAATAAAACTGGTGAATTAGATTCAGAAGATATTATAAAGTGGATGTCATACTTAGGTGACCAAGATGAACTGTTTCAGGAACTGGTTGAATATAAGCCATTATATAGATTGTTGACAGGACTTGACAGCTATTTCCCTCCAACTAAAGACTATGACAAAATTCGGAAAAAAAATGCTACTGCTTTTCGAAAAAATGTATCACCAGCTCTCAAGTCAATTCTAAAAGAAGCAAAAAATGAAGTCGAAAAAATATTAAAGCATCTTAAAAAGAAAAAAAAGAAAAATATAGAAAAACATATTGTTGTTGGGGGTGAAATTTCAAAAGGAAATTCAAAGAAAGATCGGAATACGGATGAATTAAAAAAAATAGCGAAAGACTATTTGGTAAGAAATAAGACTTCTTTCAAGCATGTTAAAAAAGAAGATTTAAAATGGTTGGAACTTGATGATCCAGAACATGGCAATAGGAATTCAATAGAGGCAATTTTAAACAAAGTCGGAATAAGAAACGGCAAGGATCTTTCAAAACCACTAATTTGGAAATCTCTCGAGAAAGATAGATAAATTCCCAAAATCTCAAAATTTTATTTTTCCAACACCGTTTTTGATTTCAAATCTGTATTTCCAGAAAAATATATGAACAGGGTATCCACGTATATGAATGCGCCTGTATATACTGCCTCTTTCGATATTGGAGCATCCCAGATAAAAAATGCATCAAGTGACTTTCTTGGGAAAGGGATGGATAATTTCAGGGTATGAGTTCCCAGGACAGAGAAGCTGGGGGATATGAGAAAGAAAGGACCCGGTTAAAGATCCAAAAAAAGGATTACCCGATGGCCACAAGGAAATTAGTTGCTATGATTTTTATATCCTATAAAAATGAATGGGTGATTTTGTTAAAATGGATTTTTATATATATATCGTTTAATATGGAAGAATGGCTTGGGATAGTTATATAAGGTTCATATAGTTGAACCAAGAATCATTCTCTCATACCACAAGCTGTAGGCAATTAATTTGTATTTTCATTCTTGTTACTATCCAGGACTTCCCGTATTTTCTGAGAAAGATCTTTCAATACAACCGGTTTCAATAGAAATCCCTTAATTCCCAGAGATTCCGCCTTCTCTTCTGACATATTCTCACTAAAACCTGTGCAAAGCAGTATTGGAATATCAGGACGTATTTTAGTCAATTCAGCCGAGAACTTGTCTCCAGGCATATTGGGCATAGACATATCAGTGATGACCAAATCAAATTTATCGGGATTATCACGAAAAGCTTCAAGCGCTTCAATACTGCTGACACGTGAAGTAACTTGATACCCCAGACGTTCCAACATCGATTTTTCCATTCCAATAATGGCTTTTTCATCATCAACCAGTAAAATTCGTTCAATTCCTCCCTGGATTGGTTCTTTTGTTTGATTGATCTCTTGCTGTTCAGAATGGCTTTTAACCACGGGTAGGTAGATATTGAATTCAGTGCCTTGACCTGGCTCGCTATATACTTTGATAACTCCCTTCATGCCGGTAACGATCCCGTGAACAACGGACAATCCCATCCCCGTACCTTTGCCTTTTTCTTTGGTGGTAAAAAATGGGTCAAAGATTTTTTCTGTCAAATTTTTATCCATGCCTTCACCTGTATCAGCAATAGTTAACCAGGCATAGGGTCCAGGTGTCATATCCGGATACAGCACATCCTGCTCATTTAATTCGACTTCTTTAAGATTTACCTTTAGTTCGCCGGTGGTATCTCCCATGGCATGATAAGCATTGGTTGCAAGATTCATTACAATCTGATGTATTTGTGTGGGATCAGCTTTGATTACCCCACAATCAGGTTGAATATACTGCTTGATCTCAATTGTTGTGGGGATTGTAGATCTGATAAGTTTTAATGCTTCTTTGATAATTGGCTGCGCCTTCATCAATTTCATTTCACTGCTCTCTTGACGGGAGAATGTGAGAATTTGCTTTACCAGTTCACTGGCTCTCATGCCGCCCGTAAAAATTTTGTTCAGGCTGTCTCGAAATGGACTGTCTTCAGGAATGTCCTGTAAAAGCATTTCTGTGTGACCTAAAATCGGAAAAAGGACGTTGTTAAAATCATGGGCAATACCTCCTGCAAGGGTACCGATGGATTCCATTTTCTGGGCTTGCTGGAGTTGAGTTTCTATTTTTTTAAAGCTGGTAATATCCGTAGCAATTTGGAGTTTAACTAAACGCCCATCTGTCCATTCTATAGCACGATCATAATTATTATACCATCTCTTGGAAATAGGGTTTTTATCCTGCCAGATATAAACATCTGTCGGCAGTCCATTTTTATCAATTAATTGATCATTACTACAGTGTACACATGGTCCGGATTCTCCTCTAAAAACTTTCCAGCATATTTCACCGGTCATATCCCTGTCAAAATTTTCTATCATATATTTGTTCATAAACAGGATTTCATAGGTTTCCATATCAGCCACATAAATGGTGGCATCAATACTGTTTAATACAGTGAAAAATCTTTCATGAGATGTCCGCAACTCCTTCTCGACCTGTTTGCGGTCAGTGATATCCCGTGCAATGGACAAAACTGTCCGCTGCCCGTCATAGTCAAATAGCCGGATGTGGCTCTCTACTGGTATCCGTTGTCCCTCTTTGGTTAAGTGCATGGTTTCAAAAAGTGTGCTAGTGTGGGTCAATAGTTTATCTCTAATTTCATGGGGATTTATTCCATTTTCTGGAACACTAATATCGTGTGGAGTTAATTGCAATAATTCCTGCCTTGAATATCCCAGCTTTTTACATGCCATATCATTAACTTCAATGAAACGACCCGGCAAATCATCTTCTGTTAAAAGATGAACAAATAAACTATCGTTAATGCTTTCAAACAAGTAACGGAATTTTTCCTCGCTTTCCCCCAGCGCCTTCTCTGCTTGTCTTCTATCTTCTAACATTTTGTTAGTTGACACGGCTATATCAATAAATTCCTTTAGTTGAAGTTCTTTTAGATCTATCATAATCGAATCAACACTTGCTTTTTTTAAAAAAGAGGAAAAGGTTTTAACCGAGTTTTGAATTTGATTTCCAATACGCTTTGACCAAAAATAGACAAAGCACAACAACACAGCCAATATCAATATGCTTCGAAAAATATTCTTTTTAAGTTTATTATTTAATGCAACCTTGTTTTCAAAAATAGTTTTTTCAATTGTATCAAAGTAGATGCCCGCACCAATTGTCCATTCCCACTCGGAAAGACCCTGAACGAATGAAATTTTTGGAGATAATACAGATGTGTTTAATTTGTGCCAGGAATAATAAACGACCCCGCCTTCGGGATTCTCAACCGCTTTTCTCTGTTCCTGAATAATTTTCACGCCATTGGGATCAGTAAGGTTCCAGACATTACCGGAATCAATAGTAATTTTACCATTGGAAAAAAGAGGATCTCCTTGATAGGTACTTCCAAAAAAATATCCTTCTGCTCCAAATCTTAAATGTATGACACGATTAAGAATCTCCTTCTGAATTTGCGCTTCAAAATCATCAAGATAATCGCCTGTACCGAAATACCAATCTAATGGTTTGAAATATTTTACAAAAGACATTTGGGGAAATTGAAGAGCAGGGTCCTTATCCGGTTTGCTCCAATAGCTTTTAATAAATCCCTCACCAGATGTTTTTATCATTTTAATTTCATCCTGAATAACGAAATTCCCTTTTGAATCCTGCAAACCAATCAGGTTTTTCCCTTCGAATTCAGGGTGAGCAGGATACAATTGTTCAACCCCATCCATTGAAAAAGCAAAATAATATCCACGTCCATCAAAAAAACGAATGGGTCTTAACGCATCCTTGATCATTTTTTTAATCTCGGAAAGATCCTTTGAATCGGTGTTTTCCTGATAGATATTCATTGCTATCTTATGGGCTTCATCAACCCGCTCTTTAAGTGTAAATTCAAGTTTTTGTTCAGCTTGTTTCCTCATTGTTTTGATATATTTTACAACACCGGTCACTTCTTTTTTTAGCATTAATTTTTGGGATTGAAGATACTTTACTCGTATAGAATCTGATTCAGACTTGAAAGTAGAATATTCTCCTTGTATCCATATCAGGCTCCATAATCCAATAGAAATAAAGGCAATAAAAATCATTTTTTTCGAAAATTGTGCCTGAATACTTGTTTTGTCTTTCCGCATGGTAGAGTAAATTCCTTACTGTCAACTTTTTATATAGGCAATAATATTTGATTGAGTTTTGGTTTTAAACATTTACTATATTCAACGTACACCCAAACCATAAAATCACCAGAATACTTTTAATATTCTGGTCAACCTAAATAAAAATCACCCTTCATTAAATCCGTCCCCGCTTCTCAACTGGTTTGGCTTTGCCGTGGATTATTATTTACAATGCTTTAACAAATTTGAGTTAATTAATATATAGGTAAAAACCCCTATTTTTTTAAGAAAAAATTCTACTATATAGGAAATGAAACAATCAAATTAATCAACATTCCATTACCTTTTATTGGAGAAATAGCAGAGTCAAAAAACAACCGGTCATTCAACTTTATACATACTTAAGTTTAATCCAATTTGAGCTTGGTGATTCAATTTATTTGGAGATAGAAAATAATTTTTCAAAATAAAATTATTATTTAAGGCTTCTATTCAAACAAAAAAATAACCCCTCTCATATTAAAGAAGGGCTATTCCTTTTGAACAAATATCAACAGCTTGTAAAATTAGAACCAAAAGTCAGATCCGGATAACACCGAATAACATCCTGAGCGTTCTTCCAGATCTTCTTATACCTCACCTGCTTTTCCCAGGTCTTGATAAATGCCAGCATTGCGTTGTGCGCTACCCAGAACCGGCAATAATTATCATCGTATTTTGAGGTTGTGCTCTTAACACCGGACATCTCAAATAAGCGTACCCAGGCTTCTTGCAAAAGGTCTTCTTTTATCTGAGGAGCGATTTTGTACTTAAACTTAAAATTCTTGTAATAAACCCTTTTGGCCAGATTATATGCAATTGCTGGATTGAAGTTGTCCCGATCAATAATCACCTGCTTCTTAGAATAATTTTTCACAAAGAAAGATTTTTTTTAGCTCTCAGGGCTGCTGGTCTTTTCAAAGAATATTTCTTTTGAACTTCATCCACTGTCATTTTTTCGGGGATAAAAACTTTTTCTCTTTTGACTTCTACTTCTGGTACTGCGTTTTCATTCATGTCGTTCTCCTTTGGTTAAATAATTTTTACAATGATTTTATGAACAGCTCCCATTAAAGATGATTCAATTAATGGAAGACGGAAAAGGGAATTAGTGTGGTGGGATTTACAGATAAGGTTTCAGGCGGGTTTGATTCCGTGGATCTGAGGGATTGTTTCTTTTTATATATAAAGCCAGAGAAAAATATAAAACTGTAGGGCGGCTTATGGACCCAGAATATTATGGATGAGTTTGATTCTAAAATTTAATTATTCTTTAAAGCCGTACAAGTATAGATGAGTCGGGTTCTGTTTTTGTCTGGTTGACAACTTATGGTTTTGAGAGCGGACAGATTGTCACCAAGGGAATGATTTTTTTGTGTACAGGGAATACAAGATTGTCACTCAAGAGGCGTATCCCTAAAATTCATTTTCAACTCCCCCTGGGGAACATGAACTTCTTTCAATTTAAATGGGCGGGGTAATGGTCTAACTATAGATATTAATATATATAGTAGGACTTTCTATAATGGTTTTTAGACGATTTTCGGGGAATCTCTATCTCTGATTAATAGTTTCTATAACCAGTTTGATATAATCTGTAATACGAATCCAAAAATAAGAGAAATTATTCCTAAACATGATCTGGAATCATATAACTCTGCCTTCTTTATTGCTTCCTTGTCTTCCCCATCGGAATGTATATAGTTCCGACCCTTCTTATCAATCCTTTCTGGTAGTCCATATTTAAATATAATAATAGCACCAATTATATCCAAGACTAAACCTAAGCTGCTGATAAATTCTGGTGAAATAAAAAATATATCAATTGGACAATAGCCATAACAAAACAAAAATTCTATATTTATTTCAAACCTTCATGGCTCAAAGGACATAGACTCTGTTTCCCTCTGCAATTCAGTTTATACTTTGAATCAGTTGTAGTTTCCATATCTGCTTTGCTATGTTTGCTGTACTTATGGCTACACCAATGCCATGGGTTTTCAATAGACTTGTGTTTCGAAATATTGTTTCGGCTCATTAAAGTTATTTCATCTTTAAAATCTGGACAAATAGTCATGGGAAAATCCTCTTAAATCAAGTTGTATAAAATTTATTATGAATAATATTGGCTATATACCAGAATGTTTTTAGACGCAAGAATAATCAGTTTAATAAAGTACCAATATTGAAATTGTATTTTTTTTAGAAGTATCGGAGTGGATTTTCAATTCATTTTTGATAATATCAAAACAAAATATAGTGATAGGGTATGATTCTTTCGGGACCAGATGCCGCCAAAATTTATGATTTATGATTTTGAAGTTCAATAAAATATTAATTTTAGTTTAATAGAAAAGCAGGGTCAGAAATTGTCTGCTTTTTCTTCAAAATTAGGTAGTTATACCTATATACAAGTACAATTTGTTATGATACAGCATTAATAATTAATTTATTATCCATAACAAAACCTAACCTGTTGAGCAGCAGGGAGGATAGGAGTAATTATGAAAAAATATTTCGGAATACTGCTACTTTTCACTATTCTTTTAACAACCCCAATATTGTCTCAAGCCTTTACCCAATGGCCGGACACTGGACAGACAACCTCATATACCACCACATTTGGTGAGGATTCCGATTACAACAGAAATCCACAGTCTTACACCAAACTCAGCTCCGGTGGCGTGGATCTACCTGATACTGCTACATCATCAGACGGCTGGGTCATGGTAAAAGATAATGTTACAGGACTTATTTGGGAAATCAAAACTGTTGATAGTTCTATTCATAATAAGGATAATAAATATACCTGGTGTGATTCCAACTCTGCCACCAATGAAGGTGATTCAGGAACCTGTAACGGAACAGATACTGAAACATTTATCAATACTTTGAATAATGGCAGCTTTGGAAGTTTCACAGACTGGCGTATGCCCACGATCAAGGAGCTTTCCACCATTGTGAATTATGATTCGTACAACCCAGCTGTTGATATAACATTTTTTTCAAATACATCAGGGCCTAATTACTGGTCGTATACTACCCCAAAGAATAATGCTGGCCAGGCGATGACCGTACATTTCGGCAAAGGAGACGTCTCCACCGGCGAAAATAAATCGATTACATACTATGTCAGGGCAGTGCGTGGCGCACAGCCTGAGTTAGTGGCTAATTTGGTCGACAATGGCGATGGCACAGTGACCGATGCTGATACTGGGCTTATGTGGCAGCAAAATAAGCTGATTCTGGAAAGCCATTCTTGGGATTCAGCTTTTACTTATTGTAAAGCCTTAGCACTTGCAGGCTATAATGACTGGCGCCTTCCTGATATAAACGAACTAAAGTCCCTGGTCGATTATTCAAAAATGACCCCATCTATTGATACAACTTTTTTCCCCAACACATCGTGGTACGATTATTGGTCGTCTACTACCGGCGCTGATAGTACGGGGGACGCGTGGGCCGTGAGTTCTGGTTTCGGTTCCAGCAGATACCGCAATAAGTCAAAGAGTAAAAATATCCGCGCTGTGCGTGCCGGACAGTCGGGGTCATCAGGTAATTCGATTATTTGGTATCAGGATTATGACAGCGATGGGTATGGGAACCCCAACCAGGACATGAGTGCATCTTCACAACCATCAGGCTACGTTTTTGACAATAACGATTGCGATGATACCGATGCAACCATCCATCCAGGTGCGACAGAAATTGCCGGAGACAATATTGATCAAGATTGTGATGGAAGTGATTTGGCAGTACCTGTAGACGGCACAATAAAATGGAAGTTAGGTGCAGGGGCGGTAACTTCCCTTGCTATTGGCTCAAATGGTACTATCTACGCGGGAGGAGCTGGTCTTTATGCAATTAACCCGGAAGGGACTGGAAAATGGTTTTTTTCAACAGGTGGAGGGGGTTCAACAGCTTCCCCTGCAATTGGCTCAGATGGTACTATCTACGTGGGAGGATCGGATAATCATCTTTATGCCATTAATCCTGATGGAACTGAAAAATGGAAGTTCAGTA
>JABHWU010000087.1 GCA_018657625.1 Deltaproteobacteria bacterium
ATTTCTTCCTGGGAAATTTTCCCTTTTATTTTTACAAAATACTGTTTCCAGATATGCTTGGTTGGATGAGTGATATTATGAGCTAGTTCTCCATCGTTGGTCAGTAACACCAACCCTTCAGAATCATAGTCCAATCTTCCTACCGGAAAAAGTCGTATTTTGATCTCTGGAAAATAGCGGACAATGGTTTCCCTTCCTCTGGGGTCATCCAATGTTGTTAAACAATTCCGCGGTTTATATAACGCATACAAAATGGTACGTATTTTTTTTAGAGGTTTTATGAGCTTACCTTCAACTTCAATTTTATTAACATCCAGGTCAACTTTTACACCCTGTTCCAGAATAATTTTCCCATCAACCTTAACCAGGCCATTTCCAATCAATTGTTCAGCTCTACGCCGGGATGCAATACCTGCCTGAGCGCTTGCTTTTTGAAGTCTAATTTCCATTGTTTTTTTTCAATTTTGATAACGCTGCAATAGCGGCATTTTGCTCTGAACTTTTTTTACTTTTTCCGGTACCGATACCATATTCAACATCGTTAATAGTGATAGCAGTCACAAATTCTTTTTCATGATCCGGCCCGGACTCCTTGATAATTTTATACTGAAAAACTCCTAACTTATTTTTTTGAACCCATTCCTGAAGGTCTGTCTTAAAATCAATTGAGGCGTAAACCAATTCCGCTTTCTTTATTTCATCCTCAAATATCTTATTAATGGTTTGGGTGACCACTACAATTTGGTTTTTCTCACAACTATCCAAATAAATAGCTGAAATTAACGCTTCCACAGCATCAGCTAATATAGAACTTTTTTCTCGACCTCCAGTTACTTCTTCTCCTTTTCCAATGAATAAATATTCACCCAAGCCAATCTTCTTTGATAAACGACTTAAACCGGATTCAGAAACCAATACTGATCTGAATTTTGACAACATGCCTTCAGATAAATCCGGATAGTGTTTCATTAAATAGTCACTAATCAAAAACTGCAAAACAGCATCTCCAAGAAATTCCAATCGTTCATTATTCTTCTGATTATGCTCATGTGCATATGATCGGTGTGTTAATGCTTGAATTAATAGAGAAATATCATTAAAAAAATAATCAATTTTTTGCTGCAGTTTTATTAATTTCTTCTTTTGATCACTCAATTCTGATTGCTTGTCCATATATCATTATTTATGACATTTATTTAAAAAATCCTATATATAAATTATTTAAATCAGCTACTTAAAAAATAAGCCGAAGGATGCGTTGCCTAAACCTTTAATAAATTTTAGGCTGACTATCGTACTAAATAAGAATTACATATATGATTATTTAGATAAAAGTACTGCGTTGTTAATGAATTCTAAACTGATTTAAAGATTAAACATACTAGTATTGCTTAAATGGTGAGGTCAAGCAGAGATAAAAATTATCTTTCCCAGAATACGCCACAAACGGTTCTTGAAAAAATTTTTGGTTTTCAGACCTTTAGAAAACCTCAAAAAGAAATCATTACACAGATACTAAATGGTCATGATGTTTTTGTACTCATGCCAACCGGTGGTGGTAAATCAATATGCTACCAGATTCCTGCGTTAATATTGCCAGGAACGGCGATCATTGTATCACCCCTAATTTCCCTAATGGAAAACCAGGTACACGCACTCAAACAACTCGGAGTAGCCAGTGAATACCTTAATTCGTCTTTAAGCTATCAGCAAATTGGCACCATTGAAACCGCCATCCCAAAGGGTGATATCAAAATTCTTTATGTCACACCAGAACGATTACTAACTACCAGATTTCAGAAACTAATCTCTACTACTAAAATTTCATTGGTCGCTATTGATGAAGCTCATTGCATTTCGCAGTGGGGGCATGATTTTCGACCTGAATATTTAAATTTAACCAATTTCATCCACACCATTCCTAAAGTACCAATTATTGCCTTAACAGCAACTGCTGTTTTTTCTACTCAAAGTGAAATTATAGAAAAATTACAGTTAATCGACCCCAAAGTATTCATTTCCAGCTACGATCGTCCAAATGTTCACTATAAGGTTGTTTTAAAGCAAAATGTAAAAAAACAATTGTATGACTTCTTAACAGCGGACCATAGCGATGATTCTGGTATCATCTACTGCCTAAGCCGAAAGAAAGTTGAAGGTATTGCCGATTGGTTATGCCAAAAAGGATATAATGCGCTTCCTTATCATGCCGGTTTGGATGATGCTGTCCGTAGAAATAATCAGTTAAGGTTTTTGCGCGAGGAATCAATCATTATTGTTGCAACAATTGCTTTTGGTATGGGTATCGATAAACCAAATGTCAGATTTGTGGCCCATCTTGATTTACCGAAAAGCATGGAAAATTACTATCAGGAAACTGGCCGAGCTGGTAGAGACGGACTAAAATCTAATGCCTGGTTAGCGTACAGTTTATCAGATATCATCCTGAATCGAAGAATTATTCAGGAAGGCGACTCTGAAGTGAAATTAAAAATCAGAGAATTTAATAAACTGGATGCCCTACTGGCCTTTTGTGAATCCCATCATTGCCGCAGAAAAGTTTTATTGAATTATTTTAACGAAGATTACCCAACAAACTGTCAAAATTGTGACATCTGTGATCATCCGGTACAAACCTATGATGCGACAACCCAGGCACAAAAAGCTTTGTCATGTGTTTACCGCGCCGGACAACGTTTTGGAGTTGGCCACCTTGTTAATATATTATCTGGAAAGATAACTAGACAAGTTGAAAAGTACAATCATGACAAATTATCTACATTTGCAATTGGTGAGGACTTAGGGGAAATAGAGTGGAAATCCATATTCAGACAACTATTAATTAATGGGTATTTAACAGTAAATATTGATGAATACGGAATCCTGCAACTTACTCAAAAAAGTAAAGCTGTTTTAAATGGAAAAGAACCTATTTTGTTAAAACATGAGCATCGATCTACTTCAATAAAACCTCGTGGAAACAAAAGCAAGTATTTCAAGGATTCAGAAAAGCAAGATCTATTTGAATTGCTTAGAAAACTTCGTAAAGATATTGCCGGAGAACAACAAGTTCCACCATATATTATTTTTAGTGATCGAACTTTAATCGAATTAGTAGAAATTCAGCCACAGTCTTTGGGAGAGATGATTAACATCACAGGAATAGGAAACAGCAAACTGGAACGGTATGGCACTGATTTTTTAGAAGTTTTAAAACAATAAGACCAAGCTATTCAATTGACACACCTGATC
>JABHWU010000094.1 GCA_018657625.1 Deltaproteobacteria bacterium
ACATTGGACTTCCTGAGGACAAACCCGACCACATATCGCCGGTAAAATACTTTGCTCTTTAATAACGTTAATAGATTCCTGAAACTCCCCATCGGCAATATGTTTGATAAATCGGGGAATATCTATCCCAACCGGACAACCCGCAATGCATGGTTGCTTTTTACATTGGGTACATCGCATTGCTTCAACTCTTGCCTGCTCCGGTGTGTAACCTAAAGCCACTTCGTCCAGGTTAGTGATCCGAACGTTAGGGTCCTGAGCCGGCATTGCCTGGGATGGTAGGCGAGTGCGTTCTTTGGCCTTCATCAGGTCTTTTTTAGGTATTAACTCCTGTAAGAGCTTATCTGCTTCTTTCTGCAGTGTTTCTGGTGGTATGTAAGTCATTTTTTTGCCTCCGCTAATTTATCAATATTACATTTGTGTGCGCTCGTTTCAATTTCTTTATAAGAGTTTAAGCGATTCATCATATTATCAAAATCAACTTTATGGCCATCAAACTCAGGACCATCGACACAAACAAATTTAACTTCATCACCAACATTAACGCGACACCCACCACACATACCTGTTCCATCAACCATAATAGTATTTAAGGATACTTGTGTAAAAACACCATAGGGGCGAGTTGTTTCAGCACAGAACTTCATCATAATCGGAGGTCCGATAGCAATTGCCATATCAGGTTTTGGATCAGCTTCACAGGCTTCCTTTAAAGGTGCGGTTACCAAATCTTTTCGGCCATATGAGCCGTCATCAGTACAAACGATAAGCTCATCAGCAATAGCTCTCATTTCATCTTCAAGAACTATCAAATCTTTATTTCGGGCCCCAATAATTATTGTCACATGATTTCCTGCTTTTTTTAACGCCTGGGCAATCGGATGCAAAGGAGCGACTCCAATCCCACCACCAACACAAACCACTCTACCAAAATTATCGATATGTGTCGGACTTCCCAGTGGGCCAACCAGATTATCAATACTATCACCAACATTTAAAAGTGATAGATCTTTGGTTGTTTTTCCAACAACTTGAAAAATTAAAGAAATTGTTCCTTCTTCTTCATTGGCATCAGCTATCGTTAAAGGAATTCTCTCACCATAATCAGAATCCAATTGTAACATTATAAATTGGCCGGGTAATCGTTCCTCAACAATCAAGGGTGCCTTAACTCTCATCAGATAGACATCATCAGAAAGCTGTTTTTTTTGTATTATTTCATTCATTTTTAATCCTGAAAGTATTGATTCATTTAAAACTAACTGTAATTTCGTCGAACAACGATTAAACAACTACCAATAAACTACTATTAGAAACTTCTGGTTCAAACAATAATTACCTTATCTTGATAAACCTAAATTTATTTTTATTTGACTGATTGCCCGCTTGTCAAATTATTGATTTTTTTCGCAATAATAAAGTTGAACGATATAGGGTGAAAACAGGTGTATCAGCTAATGCAACATGTTTGTTGATAGTTTCGGCAATAACGGAATATATAGCTTAGAAACTTTATGCCTGGGTGTCATCCGAGGAAATAAGTGCTACACTGCGATGCTTCTATTTTTCTTTAAATTAGAATGCCAAAAACATTTATTCTATAATTTTAATTAATTGCTCATATTTAGTGATAGAACGAAAATTCAATTATTGGATATAAGTCCGGTAATTTGGGGACACGTAACAACTTGGTATTTAATTATTAAAGTGTTTTCTACAAATTGTACATGTCCCCAAATTACCTACTTTTCGTTCAGACACTATTTAAGACGATCCTAAATTTAGTATCCTTCTAAAAATTAGAAATCTAATTGATCAAAATAATTGAATTCTGTCTTTAACTTTTTATTTACAATGACATAAATCAATAACGATTCATAGAGTGTCTTAACTAGAAGATTATTAAATTCAATTTCTTACTTTTTGTCTATATTTGTGATTGAGACTTGAATTAAATTTGATATCAACATATTTATATTCGAATATTTCAATCGACTACATATACTATTGACCTTCAAAATAAATGAACTTCCCTGATACTAAAATATTTAAATATCGATACGATTATGAATCACAGCCTCTGGTTGATTTTTTATCAAATCGGTATCGGATCAAAATCAGTAAAGATAAAGATATATTAGAGGATAGGGTATTTATTAACGGACAACAGACCTCCAGTGAGTCAATTATCAAAAGTGGAGATGTCCTCGAATATGTCCATCACAGGGCTGATGAGAAGTCGATCCCACTAAATTTTGAGACCTTGTATGAAGATGAATACATCATCGCAATTTCAAAACCGGATTTTTTACCGGTTATACCCTCTAACCAGTTTTATTTTAATTCCCTGGTCATTAAAGCAAAAGAATACTTTTCAAACCCGGATTTAACACCTTTACACCGGTTAGATATAGAAACCAGTGGTATTTTATTATTTGGCAAAACCAAGGCCTCCAGAAAATTATTCCAACTGCTATTTCAAAATCAGAAGATCACTAAATACTATCAGGCGATCACTTATCGTAAAATTAAAGCGAAGATCATTTCCGGTACACTATATACAACACCGTATTCCGATATATACACAAAATATTTCTTAGATTCTTCAGGTCCCGACAGTTCAACCACCAGGATTATCAAACAATGCTGCTGGGGAAAATATCATCGTGTGTGGTGTCAACCTATTACAGGCAAGACTAATCAAATCAGAGCGCATTTCTCAGCCATCGGCAGTCCCATCGTTGGTGACAAAAAATATTATTTTGATGAATCCATCTATCTGGACTGGTATTTAAACCGGGATTTTAAGAGAATCGAACAAAAAATGAAACTTGAGCGACAGGCACTCCACTGTTATCAACTCGTATTTGATCATCCTGTTACCTCTAACAATATCACGATTCAAGATAATAATGTTTTGTGGCAAAAGAAAATTGATACTCTATTAACCCCTAACCACTGATAAAAAATGAAAAAACTCATCGTTATCAGATATTCAGAAATTGCTCTAAAAGGCAAAAACCGGCATTGGTTTGAAGATACACTGGTTCGCAACATTCATACACAGGTATCACCTTTAGAAACAATTAAGATATATAAAATTCATGGGCGAATTATCATTGAACCGGTTGGCAATATAGAAAATATCACAAGCATCCTTAATTTTATTCCGGGTATTGCTAACTATAGTATTGCCTACCAAACTTCTCATGATCTAGCGGAAATCAGAGCGATATCAAAATCCATGATGCAAGTTTTTATGGATAAAACCGACCAGAAGACCGTTCGCTTTAAAGTTGAAAGCCGTAGGGCCGAAAAGAGTTTTCCTATGAACTCCATTCAACTCTCACAGCAAATCGGTGGAGATTTACTACAAGAATTTGAACAGTTGTCTGTGGATTTGCATCAACCAGAAATTAGCCTGGGGATAGAAATCTGGCAAAAGGATCGTTGTATTGTTTTTCTGGAAAAAATAAATGGACAAGGGGGCTTACCAGTCGGCACCGCCGGAACCGTCTTATCATTTCTGAGTGGTGGTATTGATAGCCCTGTGGCCAGTTGGTTTATGATGAAGCGAGGTTGTAAAGTCATTTATCTCCATTTTCACTCTTATCCCTTTACCGGTGAGCAGAGCCGGCAAAAAGTGGTAGATTTGGCTACTCATCTCAACCGCTATCAACCTAAAACGACCCTATTAATAGTCCCCTTTACTGACATCCAAAAAGCAATTAAGGAAAATTGCCAGGAAAGATACCGCACAATATTATATAGAAGGTTCATGTATTATATTGGCAATCAGTTGATTAAAAAATACAAAGCCTTGGGGTATGTCACAGGAGAAGCTGTGGGACAAGTGGCCTCTCAGACTTTGGAAAACCTGGCCTGTACCGAAGATGCCGCAGCCATACCGGTACTGCGACCCTTGATTGGCATGGAGAAAGCTGAAATCATCAGCTATTCAAAATTAATCGGTACTTTTGAGATTAGCATTCAACCTTTTCCAGACTGTTGCACCGTTTTTCAACCCAGAAAACCTGAAGTGCATGGAAATATAAAAACGCTTCAAAAAGAAGAACAATTTGACTATTCAAACTTAATCCAGGAAACCCTAGGTGCTATTGAATCTATTACCATCGATGAAAAAAGCCCGAAACTGTATTGGTAATTCCAGGATTTTTTTTACGTTTAGTAAAAAAACTTTTCAGTATCCCGTTCTTCTTCAGGTTTGTCCATAATCTTGTTTTCGGATTGTTTTTCAGGTTTCACTACCTGTGATTCGAATTTAAGGGGCTCATCAATTTTATTAAACCATTTTAATGAGCCCGACAAGTTTACCATACCGTCCACAGGCAGCCAAGGTTTTGTCTCTATCAATTTGCTTTTGGTCTGTTCAAATTTATCTTCCCGTTTTAACCCCATAAACTTAACAGATTTATTCAAAACGAGGCGATTGAACACACCATGATTAAATCGTTTGGTTTTAAAATAAAAAGTATAACTGCCCAGATAATATATTTTACCAGGATCCAGTTTCCATTGTCCGAATGTGCCTGTTATGGATTGATTTTTCCTAAACCATCGTTCATCGGGCACCTTATATTCTTGGCTTTTTTGGTATTGATAGGTATTAAACGCGATTTTATCAACAACATATTTCCCGGGAGTTATATCAAAAATAGCCAATTGTTCATATTCCGTTATATTCCTGTTAAACAGGACAATATTATAAAAATCACCATTTTCATTTTCCATGCTAAATTGGAAATTATTCAGATAATATAGAGGACTATTGAAGGCTGATCTGTTACCATCAATCTCTTGTAAATGTTCTTTTATGAGTTTTTCATCCGATAACAACTCAAAACTGCGTACATCTCTCACTTTCTTAGTATTAATGTTCAAAAAACTGTCGACCCATTGAACATCATAGATGATAATGGCATTTTTCCTTGAGACAGCGGTGCTCTTATTGATGGTTACCAAGTTGTTTTTTGAACAACTAACCATTAAATAAATTGAAAAGAGTAAGCATACAATATTTTTTTTGTAAAATTTCATTTTATAACTCCAGCGATACAGTTGCTTTTAATCGATTGATAAAGTTATTCAAGGATGTCGCTTTATATTTTTTTGGTCAATCATGATTATTCTTTATCTGTTTTTCCAGCCGTTTGATTTTTTATTTTACCTGTCATAAAGTCAATATTTATGGGACTCCAAAGAGGAATGCCGACATATATACCTACTGAGTCAGCTGTTTCATAAGTCTGTTTAGCTATCCTTTTTTATCTATTCTGAGAAATTTTTGGTTTTTTTACTTTACCTTTTCTTTTAATTCAGTTATCACATTGTCTAAACGTTAATGACCAATTGCTTTTTTCCTTTGGTCGTTGTTTTCCGTGCCAATGAAACGAGCACGACTAAGGGTTAAAAAACCCTAGAATAAATGATATCTTGACATTATCTTTCTTTTCTTAATGATCATTTAACAAAATTCATTTTAGAGTTTTATAAATGGTTACTACGGAATCGTTATTAACTAAAAACAGTTAATAACAAAATTTATTTGGAGCAGAAATAAAATGAGAAAAGCAATTAAATTGTGTTTAGCATTGGCTATGGCATGTACAATGGCCGTTCCGGCTTTCGCTGGCGATACTGAACTTTCTTGGAGTGGGGAAGTAGATTTTTATTACACAAACAATAATGACGGGTATACTGATGCTAGTGGTGATGCGCAATCATACGCCAACAGCAAAATGTGGGCAGAAGCTGGTCTTTATTTAGATGCTACAAACAAAGGTGATGTTTGGACAACTACAGCTTCAATAGGATTTTGGGATACTGGTGGTGCTGCTGCTAACGACGGTGCTAATCTATCCATGGCGAATGATTCATTCAAAATTAATTTTGGTACTGGAGATCTTGGTGATGCCACTAAGAATCCTAGTTATTTCTCTGGTACTAAAATGGATGCCGGTGATGAACTGTCTAAAGGTCACGGTATAACATTTACTTTACCAGATGCTGGTTTTGGCGCATTTTTGTCTATGACTAACTCTGGTACTGTTCAACAAACTGCCTATGCTGTTTCTTATGATATGGTTGCTGGTGCTATTGACTTTTCTTTTGAATATGAAGCATTATCAACAGCTGTTGATGAGAAGAAAGGTGGTAAAGATGGTGATGACGATGGTAGAGTAGCCAGTGATATGGGATTAGGTGTTGCTTATGATATGGCGCCGTTAGCTATTAAATTCAGCTACGATTCAAAAAGTAAAACAGCTGGGGGAAAAACAGCTGCTGGTGATTCACCAAAATCAGAGGATGAGTCAGATATGATGCTTGGTGTAGATTACAAACTTGATGATATGTCAGGCGCATCTTTTGTTTATCAATCAGGAGCAGTTGTTGATAATAATGCTACCGATCCTGCTGACGCCACAAAACTCAAAGCAGAAACAACATCTTCAAGCAATATTGGCTTCGGTTACCATACTATGATCAATACGATTAGCGTTAACGTTTGGTATCAAATGGTAAGTTCAAAATCTGATGCTGCAGGTGCTAAAGCGGTTTCATCAACTCAGCTTGGTGTTCTTCTAGTCTCAGCATTCTAATCATTTAGTAGAAAAGATTAGAATATAAAGTTGATTGTGTTTGATGTACAAACCTGCTCATTGTTGAGCAGGTTTTTTTTTGCGGTATTCTTTACCTCCCCTCTATTCGGTAACACTTACCACAAAAACTATATTACGAATCCAAATTAGCATTTTTCAACATTTTATATTCCACTTATTCTCTTTAACGAAATACTTTTCACCTGACACCTCTAAAATGTAATCCATAACACTTTACAAACGTATTGCGCGCATACTTCCGGATAATGATGATAGAGAAGAGAGATCATTGCAATTAATTCTTCAACAGGTCAGCAGTGATTAAGGATCTCTTCATATCTGACATAACCACCAGCGACATCCATTTATTTTGCTTCCAATAATATCCCGCAATATTCGAAACATTTCTCAAGGTACCTGTTTTTGCATAGAAGCGTTTGTTGTCGCCTAATTTTGATAGTTCAGGATATTTAGAATCTTTAATATTTGGAAAGAGGTCAATGAATTTTTTCGCGTAATTTAACAATTGTAACATTGCTTTAGGTGTAATTTTATTTTTTCTGGATAAACCCGAGCCTTCAATCATTACAAAATTGTTTTCTTTGACACCGACCTGTTCGATCAAAAATCGTTTTATAATTTGTGTACCTGTATCAATGCCAACATTTTTAGGATTAACCTGTTGCGCAATAATCAGCAGCAACTGATTAGCAATAAAATTATTTGATTTCTTTAACATCAAACGAATAACGGCTTTTAAATTTTTTTTTGAATAGTGGGTATAGATTAACCTTGCAGATTCAGGTGTTTTGCCAAATATAAAATTTTTACTAACAGGTAGATTAAATTGGACCAACTTCATTTCCAATACTTCGCCGGTATATTGGTCTGCTGCTTTACTATCTGACGCAATACTAAAATATTGGATACCTCGTAATCTTTTTACTTTTTGAAAGATCGTCTGTGTAACCGGAGTGGAGGGATAAAGCGAAACGATTTTATGCCTGTTTTTGATTTTTATATAGGCAGTATTGAAATTAATAGCGAGCGCACTAGCTGGAGCATTGAAGTAACGATCATTTTTTGCCTGGTCCAAAAATGATAAATCCCCATTGAATACTGATCTATCCAAAACCAATTGGTAAAAATCATCCGGAGTAATGTTCTTATTAATTGCTTTTACAATATCATCCAAATCCTGCCCAGAAAGCGTAGGGTCTCCATATCCTTTTATATATATTCTGTTTTCAACATCTTTAAAGATCTCGGTTTTGAAATAATAATCTCCTTTAAGGTAATATAAAGCAGCAGCAGCTGTTGCAATTTTAATGAGAGAAGCAGGTATGAACAGACGGTTATTAATAATCAAATTATGGTCTTTGTCATTTGACACTGCAATTCCGGCTTTTGGATATTTTTTTTGAAGTTTGATCTTTAGTGATTTCAGGTCATACTGTTTTTCGTAAGTAATTCTTAACCTGGAAGTTTTACTTTGGCTTTCATGATCGGTTGCAAAAAAATGTAGATCTTCATCATAAGAATCAGAATTTTCATCTACCTGATAATAGATTCTGTCTCCGGTATGGGTAATTTTTCCTAAATAATGATTCCCGACAATATTGATTTTAGGGTAAGGGTTATCGATATCTTTAACCTGAAACTTCAATAAAATTCGATCTAAGGTATTGATTTTTAGTTCTGAATCTTGGGTGACAGGTATATCGTTTACCGGGTGAATACTTAAATTAATGCTTCCGGTGTCATATCCCCCCTGATTATCCGCTACTTCGAATTTTAATTCATCTTTTCCAAAATAGTCTTTATTCGGTGTATAGATAATTTTTTGCGAATATTGTTCTGTTTCTCCATGGGGGGGAAGCTGGGTTATTTTAAAGGATAAGTCATCATTATCTACATCTGTGGCCTTTAATTTGAAAATAATATTTTGATCTTCCTTTAAAACATGTTCCGAGTTTTCAGCCACAGGAAAATCATTGACCGGTTTGATACTTAATGAAATAACGCCAATATTAGATCTTTTTCTATTTAACCAGGCCTGATATTCAATTTCATCAGATCCAAAATAGTTTTCATTAGGTCTATAAGTCACATTAGGAGGAGATCCTTCAATTTTTCCATTTTGGGGGAATTTAACGATATGCAATTTAAAGTCATTTAGATCTTCATTAATCTTTAAAAAATCGATATCAATAGAAGCGTCTTCTTGAAGGGTTAAAGCAGCATTTTTTAAGATCGGTGGAGAAGTATTAAAGAAAAAAAAAGCGATTAATGAAATCAATGTGGCAGTGAGAACCAGGAAAAAGAATGTTCGGGGTAGCAGCATGACTTTAAGGGAGACACTTCAGTAGATTTGAGCTTAAAAACTCCTTTTTAAATCCCTGAGGTTTTATTATATAGCAAACTTCATTCATATTGAAATCACCCTTAGCCTTGTGGTGTCTGTATGAAAGCTCTTTAGAACTGGTCTCGTGATTTCAAATAGATATCACAAGGCGTTACTTTTAGAGGATAAGAATGTTGTTC
>JABHWU010000076.1 GCA_018657625.1 Deltaproteobacteria bacterium
GTGGCTGAACGAAAATTCAATTATTGGATATAAGTCTGGTAATTAGGGTACACGTAACAACTTGGTATTTAATTATTAAAGTGTTTTCTAAAAATTGTACATGTCCCCAAATTACCTACTTTTCGTTCAGACACTAGTTAATAAACAATGCGATATCCAATAACAGTTTTTGTCGGGATTAATATTCCTTTTATACCATCCTCGCTAAGGATAGTTATGGGAAAGTCCTTATCTCACCAATCAAAATGGTTTGATACTTAGAAATTTTATAATAATGCTTTAGAATGAAAGATTTATTTCCCTAATATTCCCCGTGATACCGATCTAATTAACAACATCGATAACCATCAAATACGGGTTAAGGGTGCAGATGCCTACTTTTCAACCATAGAATATTTGCCAGATTTTGTGGACATATTGTATAAAAGCTTTGTTTCCGGTTTATACAAATTTTAATCATGATCAGATACATTTTTTTTTAAGATCAAATGCTTTTTAATCAATTTGAATCATGTTTTTCCTTTTCCTGCTTGCAGGGAATTTATCTTCATGTAATGCTTTGTTTTTTTTGAAATCATATTATCACGCTAAGCGTAATTAATTTGTAGAGAAAACGACTAAGTTTTACTAACAATAAAAATAATAAAATGGATTATTTACCAATATTTTTGGATATTAAAAACAAGCCATGTGTAGTTGTAGGAGGAGATGAACAGGCATTCAGTAAATCTCAGATTCTCCGGCAAGCCGGTTGTGAGTTAACCGTTATTGCAGAAGAATTATGTGGCCATTTACAATCTGACGTCGATACCCATCAAGTTAAACACGTCAATAAACCCTTTCATACTGAAATGTTGGATGTTTTTGAGCTGGTCATTGTGGCTTCAGATGATGAAAGTCTTAAAAAAATTGTCGTTGCTGCTGCAAATGAAAGAAAAATTCCCATTAATGTCGTAGATGATCCTGATTTATGCAGTTTTATCATGCCTTCAATTATAGATCGTTCTCCATTAGTCGTTGCGATTTCAACGAGCGGAACATCTCCGACTTTAGGGCGTATGATTAGATCAAAAATTGAATCAATGCTACCACAATCTTATGGTAGACTGACCCAGTTGATCGGTAATTTCAGAGGAAAATCCAAATTGCTTTATCAAACGGCACTTGAACGTCGAAAGTTCTGGGACGCGATTCTATCCAGTAATATAATGGAGATCTTTTTATCCGGTAAGGAAGCTGAAGCTAAAGTCGCTTTGGAAAAGGAATTTGAAAAACCACAAAAAGATCTTAAAAAGAACGGTCAGGTTTGTTTGATAGGTGCCGGTCCCGGAGATCCGGATCTATTAACTATGAAAGCTCTTCGGATTATTCAAAATGCAGATGCGATTGTCTATGATCGATTGGTAGCACCCCAGATTTTGAAGTATGTTCGGCGGGATGCTGAATTGCTATATGTGGGTAAGAAAAAATCCAGCCATACGGTACCCCAGGAAGATATCAATCAAAAGCTGGTTGATCTGGCTAAAGAAGGAAAGATGGTAGTTCGATTAAAAGGTGGTGATCCTTTTATTTTTGGAAGAGGTGGCGAAGAACTGGAAAAACTGATTGAAGACCAGATAGATTTTCAAGTTGTTCCTGGTGTGACCTCTGCTTCAGGATGTGGTACCTATGCTGGTATCCCCTTAACTCACCGGGATTATGCACAATCATGTGTGCTGGTGACCGGCCATTTGAAAGAAGGTAAATTGGCTTTAAATTGGCGAAGTCTGGTACAACCCCACCAAACAATTGTGTTTTATATGGGTTTATCCAATGTTGAAGTTCTTAGCGCTGAATTGATTAAACATGGTATGTCACCAGATATGCCTGCTGCTATCGTTCAAAAAGGAACCACCAGGAAACAAAAAGTTTTTACAGGAACCATTCAAAAATTACCTCAGATTGTAGCCAACAATGAGATTTCCCCTCCTTCACTGATTATTATTGGTGAAGTCGTTAAATTGCATGACAAGCTTGCCTGGTTTTCTACTGACTATTCAGAAGATATCAAAGGAAATGTCCTGTTTGACTAGTGTAAAGATCTTGCCTGTTTAAGAATGAAGTTACTGATTTATTTAGTAACTTCTTCCTACTACCTCTTTTAAATCGTTTTTATTGAGCCGCTTTGGGATTAATACCCCGCGCCTTGGGGCGTTCTGTCATCTCGAACGAATGTGAGAGATCTTGTCCTAAAAAAAAGATTTCTCCCTGCGGTCGAAATGACATGCAACCATTCTACAGTTAATGTGGATACCCCTCCCGCTTGCGACGGGGTAGTTCTTTTAGTCAATGTAAAAAAGAATATCGGTTAACTCATCTGTTAATTTGATGATGTTATCTATGTCATTTTCATTAATTCGATTGCCAAGCTCTCCTATCAAACGTTTCATCTGCTCTGCGTCTTCCTTAGCTGCCATACTCATTTTACTTTCTGCTTTTTCAATCATTGTATTTGCAATGTATATCCGATTATTCTCCGCTGTTTCGGTGGGATCTTCTTCTTCATTGTCTAATATTTCAGAGGGATTCATTTCCGATTCAGGATTATCATCCTGACCGAACGCTTGTAATACTTTCTGGACAGAAAGCGTAACATCTTCGTTTTTAAATGCATTATCAATCGTGATTTGCTTATTTGCCCCGGTGTTTTTTTCTGTTGCTACGACTGTTAGTATCCCATTTAAATCTAAATTCATGCTTAAGATAATTTCAGTGTCAGCAGCTTTCTTAGATAAATCTTCAATATTAAAAGAGCCGATCAGTTTGTTTTCACTGGCCACCGAATGATCACCCTGATGGATATCAACCTTTATTTTTTCTTGTTCCGGATGATTCTTATAAAAAATTTCGCTTTTACTGACCGGCAGAGGGGTGTTTCGTTGAATTAAGGGAACAAAAACATCATTGTCTATTAAAAAATCCATTTCATCGGATACAGAGGCTCTGGTTCCGAAGGTATAGGGAGTGATATCTACAAGGATAGCATTGATTTTCTGGTCTTCGATAATACCACCTTGTACGGCGGCGCCTAAACAAACACATTGATCAGGATTAATGCTTTCAGAAGGAACAATACTAAAGACGGACATAAATTCATCTTTGATTAAGGGGATTTTAGAAGATCCTCCTACAAGTAAAATTTGATCAATATCACTTGTCTGCAATCCGGCATCCGTCAGTGCGACATGTACGAGTTGCATTGTTTCTAAGATATACGGGTGGATCAATTCTTCAAAAACAGACCGCTTAATTTCCAATTCGATATTTAAGGGTGGTTGCTCCGGATCAATTATAATGCTTTCAATGAGGTTGTAAAATGGTTGATCCGTCAATTCAATTTTACATTTTTCAGCAGCTTCTTGTAACTGGTGAAAAGCCCGACTATTGCTTTTTACCTCAAGTTTGTATTTTTTTTTGATCGCTTCGATTAACCACATCGTTAAATCCACATCAAAATCATCGCCACCTAGTGCATTATTTCCGTGACTACTGAGTACTTCAACAACATTATTTGCTATATTAACGATGGATACATCAAAAGTGCCTCCACCTAAATCGTATACAACTGCTTTGATCTCTTTTTTTTGATTAATATTATAAGATAAAGCTGCAGCGGTGGGCTCATTGACAATACGTCGTACCTTTAAACCGGCTATCTTCCCCGCCAATGTTGTTGCCTTTCTCTGATCGTCTGAGAAATAAGCTGGTACAGTTATCACAACATCTTTAATAGGTTGATTAAATTGTTGTTCTGCTTTCTCTTTAATGTATTTCAGAATCAGAGCGGAAATCTCTTCCGGTCGATACTCTTTTCCTTGCAATTTAACCGACGCTTCACTTCCCATTTTACGTTTAATCGATTTTACAGTGTTCTCGATATTCAAAATAAACTGGTTTTTTGCCACTTGTCCGATTAGTAAATTCCCTTCGCTATTGAAGGCGACGACACTTGGTAGCAATGTTGATTTCTCAAACATAACAGCTTGGTTTTTACCATTAATAATTGCACTGGCCAGTGAGTTGGTTGTACCGAGATCAATTCCTAAAATCATTTTTAATTTCCCCGTGTTTGTGTTGGTTAACTTTCACTTTTGAATAACGAAGCATTTCATTTTTACAGATATACCCTGTTTGTGATTCTTCAATTACAACATTATCCGGTAGATTTTGTTGATTTGCGATTTCTGTCGCTATCATTGTGTCCGGATCAAAGTAAGCTGAAAGCGTCGAAATCGGATAAACCATCTCTTTTTCCAGCAGAATCTCAACTTTTTTCCTAAGATTTTTTATGCTTTCAGAGGTAAAAGATTCAAATTCAAGTTGTTTTTTTTTCCTTCCAAATAGTAATGGTTTCTGATTTTGAAATCCTGCAAGCCCTGATTCGATATTGCCAATATA
>JABHWU010000040.1 GCA_018657625.1 Deltaproteobacteria bacterium
CACAAACAAACCGACTGTGTCCCGTACTTTTTTCATGTATTGAGAGAATACTGTTTATAGGAGAGGAGTCTCACTTGTGACACGGGATCACCGAATACTTACGTAAAATACATTCTAAAGCTATGAAAGGTAAGGAGAAGTACTAATTGTCTATATGTTATTTTTGTGTAAAATTATAAATCCAGATGGTTGAAAAGAAAAAGAAAAAAAGTATGTTTTGCCGTCAGTTTATTTCTTTGTTAATATATTAAAAAAACATATGATATTTATACATTACATTTTTCTTTTTTTGCTCTAGGATAGTTTGAAATTTCGAGAACTTTTTCTAATAGATATATTAATTTCAATTATTTAATATCCATGTTACGTGCATTTGCAAGAAGTAAAAAAGACAAACAATCCTCTAAAGCTGAAGCAAATTTGAAAAAAGGCGCTTTGTTATTAAAAGGAAAGCTATATAAACAGGCTGTAATTGAATTAAATTTAGCACTTGAATTAGATATAGAGACAACCAGTATACAATTGCAGGCAATGTTTACTGATTTTGTTAAAGTTAAGGAACTTGAGGCATCTCTTTCAGTTGGATTACTATTAATAAAATTAAATTCAAAAGATTTTGAATTAGCAAATCGTGTTGGAAATATAGCTAGAAAACTTCATAATTATAAACAGGCTAATAATCTCTATAAACAGGCATTAAGAATTAATAAAAGTTTTTTAAAGGCTTATTATAACTTAGCCGCCAGCATGGGAAAGGTAGATAAATTTGATTTTGATGTTAAAAAAAATATTGAACAATTTGCTAATCACGATGACTACGTTTTGCCGGGATATCAAAACAATCAAAAAATTGTCTATAAAACAATGAGCCTATGGGAAGAAAAAAATGAAGATTCAAGAGAAGACATTTCTGAAATAAGGGAGATGATTGGGAACCATTTAAAACAAGCGATTAAAGAAAACTGGAAAAAACACTCCATTACAGAAGGTAAAACAATCCTTCAGGGTGACATTTTCAACATGGGGTTATTTGCATT
The DNA here is from genome assembly GCA_018657625.1 of Deltaproteobacteria bacterium. Classification (GTDB taxonomy): domain Bacteria; phylum SAR324; class SAR324; order XYD2-FULL-50-16; family XYD2-FULL-50-16; genus JABHWU01. The sequence continues at coordinate 1,038 of JABHWU010000040.1, forward strand.
ATCATACAATGATTCAGAAACTGCCATAGAAAATTTCATTAAACTTGTTAACCAGGATTGTAAAATTCCTTATATAGAAATGGTTACTGCCCTGGCAAAATCAGGACTAGGAAAGGGTAAACAGGCAAGTGAAGAAATGATTGCTCTATTAGGTAAAAACCAATTTGACCGATATATTAACCTCAATCTGGGTCTATTATATAAAAAACAGAAAAACAGATTGCTCTCTTTTAAATATCTTTCGATTGCGGCATCATTGCTTGAAAAAAGCGAAGGACAATTTAGTCATGCAAATATTCTGAAAATTGCAGATGGTCATTTTGAAAATGGGAATTTAAAAAAGGCACTACATTTATATAATCTCGTAAAATTGGAAATCCCAGATATTCATGCTATGATTCGAATTGGTGAAATTAATATGCTAAAAAATAATTTTACTGAAGCGGCTATGGTATTTAAAAATATATTGACAATTGATGCAAATTCTCAATTTGCAATTCAGAAATTAAGGGATATTCATGACCATTATGTCGAAAAAGCAGATGAACTTATTAAGGATAAAAAAGCAGCACAGGCAATAGTGCTATATGAACGAGCATTGTCCATTGAAAGAGCACCGGAAACTATTGAAAAGACAGCAAAAATTTATATGCGTTTAAGGAATAATGAAAAAGCAGCTGCACTAATGGAGGAATTTGAAGAAATTAAAAAGAAAGAACTTCAATTGCAAAATGAAAAAGAGCGGGAAATTCATGTAATTAAAGGAAAAGCCTACATGAAGAAGAAAAACTTTACCAATGCGATTGAAAGTTTCGAAAGTGCATTTAATATTCGGATGGATAAAGATGTTTTTGTTTATTTGGCCCATATCTATAAAGGACTGAAGAGAACAAATGCTTTGAACCATTTGCTACAACGATGGCAACAGATGTTGGAGAGGCAAGAGAAAGAAAAAATATTGGAAAAGGAGAAAGAAAGAGCAAATAAAGATATTGAAGAGCCAAAGGTAGAAAGTCCGGTACCTGAGTTAGAAAGTCTACCCCCTGACTAAATAAACCCTACAATCTGGATTTGTTCATAACATCTCCTTACAAATGGAATGTTTCCGCTTTTGTATTATCTTTAACTTTTCCGTTTTAGTTGAATCAGATAGTTTTATTAGATGAATTCCAATCGTTCCTTATCTTTTATTTTTCGATAATAGCAACTCAATCTGGGTTGACCATTTTCTTCTTTAGTGTGACAAGCGCCTTGTGCGGTTATTTCAACCAAATATAACAATGAGTTCTGTTCACAATTAACCTGAACTTCAATCAGTTTTAAAAATTCACCGGAAGTGGCTCCTTTGACCCACAGTTCATTTCGGGAAGTACTCCAGAAGGATGCCACCTGGTTTTGCAATGTATAATCTAATGCGAGCTGATTGACATAGGCAACTACCAGAACCTGTTTTGAGTGAAAATCCTGAACAACAACAGGAATTAAGTCTTCACCACATTCGATAACTTTTTTGATTTTTTGGAAATCAAGTTTAAGATCCAGGCCCTCTTCCAATGAATTCATGATGATGTTCTTCAATAAATTATTATTTAAATTTTTGACTCAAATAATCAATCAATGCATCCACAGCAACTCTTTCCTGGTGCATTGTATCACGATCCCGAACAGTGACTTTTTGATCTTCTAAAGTATCAAAATCAATAGTGATACAATATGGTGTTCCGATCTCATCTTGTCTTCTGTATCGTTTTCCAATACTTTGAGACTCATCATAATCACAGACAAAATCAGACGATATTTGATTAAATATTTTTAAAGTGGGTTCCGCCAGTTTTTTAGAAAGTGGTAGGACTGCCACATGAATAGGTGCTAGTTTTTTATCAAATTTCAAAACCACCCTGGTTTCTCCATTTTCCAATGTTTCTTCTTCATAAGCATCAATGAGGAAGGCTAAAGCAATACGGTCAACACCTAAAGCAGGTTCAATCACATGGGGCAGATATTTCTCATTAGTCTTGGGATCAAGATATGATAAATCCTTTTTAGAAAACTGTTGATGTTGGGTTATATCATAATTACCACGATGAGCAACTCCCCATAATTCACCCCAACCAAAAGGAAATTTATATTCAATATCACTGGTAGCGGATGAATAATGTGATAATTCTGCTTCAGTATGATCCCGCAAGCGAATAGATTCTTCCTTAATTCCATGATCTTTCACCCATTGAACACAGTAATCCTTCCAATATTCAAAATATTTATTTGCGTCATCGGGATGGCAAAAATACTCCATTTCCATTTGTTCAAATTCCCGGGTTCTAAAAATGAAGTTCCCGGGTGTGATCTCATTTCGAAATGATTTCCCGATTTGGGCAATTCCGAAGGGAACTTTTTTACGGGTTGTTGTTTGAACATTTTTGAAGTTAACAAAAATGCCCTGGGCTGTTTCTGGACGAAGATAAACTAAGGCTGCACTATCATCGGTAACCCCCTGATGGGTTTTAAACATCAAATTAAAATGACGAATATCTGTAAAATCTTTAGATCCGCAATCGGGGCATTCAATATTCAATTCCTGCACTTTGGTTCTTAGATCTTCCGGGCTCAATCCCTCTACTATTTGAGCAGGTTCCCCTTTTTGAAATAGCGTCTCTTCGATTAGTTTATCGGCACGATGTCTGGTTTTGCAGGATTTACAATCCATCAATGGATCAGAAAAACCACCCACATGGCCAGACGCTTCCCAAACGGCAGGATTCATAATAATGGCACTATCAAGTCCAACGACATCAAATCGATTTTGAACAAATGATTTCCACCAGTGTTTCTTAACATTATTTTTTAATTCAACACCAAGAGAGCCGTAATCCCAGGAGTTGGCCAGACCACCATAAATTTCTGAACCGGGGAATACGAATCCACGGCGTTTGGAAAGGGATATAATATTTTCCATTGTTGGTTGCGTTGTCATGATACCTCAATATTTTGATAAATAGTTACATTCGTGTCAGTGCTTCAATTCCAAAAATATTTAATGTCTTACCCAGTACCGCTTTAACTGCTTTACAAATTAGCAAGCGATTGTCTCGGGTTTGGACACATTCTATTTTAAGAATTTGATGTTCATAGTAAAATTTATTAAATGTTCTGCAAAGCTCATAAATATAGGTGCATAAAATAGCTGGATTTCTATCCAGGGCACTTTGTTGAATGGCATCTGGAAATCTTACCAATCCAACCAGTAATTTGATTTCTTCTTCGTTCCATTCATACGGGTTTACATCTTCTTTAAGTTCAATAGCTGTAGTGGATTTATTTAATAAACTACAAATTCTGGCATGGGTATATTGTAAATAGGGGCCGGTCGCACCATCAAAGGATAATGATTCTTTGGGATTAAAAGTAATATCTTTATTAAGGTTAGTTTTAAGAATAAAGTACTTAATCGCTGATTGAGCGATAGCTTCCGCAGTGTTATCCAGATTTTCAATTTGATGTTTGTTTTCATTGGCTGAATATCGCTCTTTTAATTCATCTGCTGCCAATGCTTTCATACTATCCATTAAATCATCAAAATCAACCACTGTACCTTCCCGGGATTTCATTTTGCCATCGGGGAGATTGACCATCCCATAGCTAACATGTTCACAACGGTCAGCCCATTTATATCCAAATTTTTTCAGGATTGAAAAAAGCACCTTAAAGTGATTCTCCTGCTCATTACCGACAACATAGAGGTTATAGTCTAAGTCATAATTGGCAAATTTATTAATAGTTGTATTAATATCCTGTGTAATATACATAGAAGTGCCATCCCCCCGGAGTAGAATTTTTTTGCCGAGTTTGACATCTTCCAGATCAATTGAAATGGCGCCGTTAGGTTCTTTTTCACAAATTCCAGCTTTGTAAGCTTCTAGTATCGCTTCTCTGCCACCGGTATAGGTTTCACTTTCAAAATACAACCTGTCAAAAACGGCTCCCATTCGCTGGTAAGTATGATTAAACCCTTCTAAAACCCAGCCATTCAATTTTTCCCAGAGGTTTCTGACCTCGGTATCACCATCTTCCCAATCCCTTAACATCTGTTTGATATCCTCTGCGATATCAGGATTTTCTTTCTCTTTTTGATCATAGATAACATAATATTTGCCGACCAGTTTATCTCCTTTTAAACCTGTGCTTTCAGGAGTTTCAGCATTGCCATATTTCTGATAAGCATACATGGACTTGCAGATGTGAATCCCCCGATCATTGACCAGGCAGGTTTTGACAACCTGATAGTCCAGCTGTTCCAATAAATTAGAAACTACCATCCCTAAAAGATTATTCCTGCCATGTCCCAGATGTAAAGGTTTGTTAGTATTTGGAGAGGAATACTCAACCATTATTGTTTTTCCCGCACCCAGATTGGATTTTCCGTATTCCGGAGATTCAAGACAATCTTTTAATAAAAACTGCTTTAAATAGGTCGGGCTAAAGAAAAAATTCAGATAGGGACCATTAGCTTCAACTGTTTTAAAATAGATGGATTCAAGCCAATTTTTAGATAATTCCTGGGCAATTTTTTGCGGTGCATTTTTCAATAATTTAGCAAACGGAAAACAAGCCAATGCGATATGCCCCATATTGGTATCGGGTGGAATTTCAAATTTTAATAGGCCTGGATCAATTTTATCTATATTATATTTTTTTTGTAGAATAGTTGATATTACCGAAACAATTTGATTCTTAAATTCAATCGTGTAGTTGAGGATTTTCATTTTGAATGGTTTTAATAGTATTTAAAATCAAATTTTTCCATGATAGTTCCAAAAGCGTAAACAGGAAAACATGGCAATAGCTCTATTGTTTGTTCACAACCGTTTCAGTTTTCTGAATAACAGTTTTGTAAAATAAATTTTATCACTTTGAAGATCACAAAGAAAATTGGAATATTTAAGATAAAGAACTAAGATTTCTGGCAGACGATACAATAACGAAACAAATCCCTTAAATCATCACGGTGGTTCTTCACTCAATAATCCCGGTTTATCAATCGGAATTATTGAGTACACTTCTAAATCTACAAGTAATATAGCGATATAATAACAATCTGGTTAATAATAATTGATTTATTTAGACTTACTTAGCAATTGGGAATAGTTAATATTATTCAAGGCCATCACAACCGGGCTAGCCACAAAAACGGAAGAGTAAGTTCCAATGATTAAACCGATTAACATGGCAAAGCTAAAATCATGAATGATATCACCACCGAATATAAACAATGCCAATACGACTAAAAATGTTGTTAATGAAGTTAGAATCGTTCGGCTTAAACTCTCATTAATACTTAAATTGATCACTGATGACATTTCTCTTTTGGGGTATTTTGCGACATTTTCCCGAATTCTATCAAAAACAACAATGGTATCATTCAATGAATACCCAATGATAGTTAAAAGAGCAGCTACAATGGTTAGAGTGAATTCTTTACCGGATAGTACAAATATACCCATTGTGATAATAACATCGTGAAAGATGGCAACAATCGCCCCGATACCATACTGAAATTTGAATCGAATGCCGATGTAAATTAAAATCCCAATAAAAGCAAATAGGGCTGCCTCCAGGGATTTTGTTTTTAATTCGCCACCGACTTTAGGTCCTACAGTTTCAACCCGCCGAATGCCTTCTCTGGTATCAAAATCAGGATAAGCCATTTTAATTATATTTCCAACTTCATCACTTAATTCCCTGTCACTATTAACAATACTATCTTGAGATAAAGTAATCAGGAATTCATGGTTGGCTTCCTCGCCGAATGTGGTAATTTCTACATTCTGTTTTAACTTTTCTTGAAATATATCACGAATTTTTTGGATGGATGGTTCCTGTTGAAATTTAACCTGAACCAGTGTACCACCGCTAAAATCGATACCATATTTTATTTCTTTGGTAAAAATACTAATGATGCTAACAGCAATCAATAGCCCTGTTAATATAAAGGCTATCTTTCTTTTCCCCATGATATCCCATTGGGGAGTATTTTTAAATATTTTCATATCGATATACAGTGGTTAAATAGATAATTTTTCAAGTTTGTTACGCTTGAGGTAAAATAGTTCGAATAAAAAACGACCGACAACGATGCTTGTAAACATACTGGCTGCAATACCAATAGATAATGTCACTGAAAAACCTTTAATTGGACCTGTTCCAAATTGAAACAAGACAATCGCAGCTAATATGGTTGTAATATTTGAATCCAGGATTGTAATGGTTGCTTTTTGAAAACCAGTATGAATAGCAGTTCGTATTGGACTACCACGATTGATTTCTTCCCTGATTCTTTCAAAAATAAGCACATTGGCATCCACGGCCATTCCAATGGTGAGAATTATGCCGGCCATACCTGGCAAAGTCAAAGTAGCTCCAAAATAAGCCAATGCTGCAAGAATCAGTAATAAATTAAATAAAAGCGCCAATACTGAGAAAATACCTGAGACTTCATAATAAATAATCATAAAGACGATCACTAGAGAAAATCCCAATGCCAGTGCGACGAGAGATTGTCTAATGGAGTCTTCTCCCAGAGAAGCTCCAACAGTTCGTTCTTCATGAATAACAATTCGTGCGGGTAAGGCTCCTGATCTTAATACCATAGAGAGTTCTGAGGCTTCATCAGTGGAGAAGGAACCGGTAATGACACCCTCACCATTAGGTATGTGCCCCTGAATAGTCGGAGAAGAGTATACTTTATCATCTAAGATAATGGCTAATCGCCTGCCAATATTGGCTTTGGTTATATCTGAGAAGATATCTTTTCCTTTCTCATCAAAAACAATTCCAACAGATGGTGTACCTGTTTCAGAAAAACGAACCCTACTGTCTCTGATCCGATCGCCACTTAACAGTACTTTTTTCTCCAGTAAAACCGGATTCGAGGAGATCAATTCTTTGGTAATCGGGTCTCGATTTTCCTGGAATAAAACAGCTTGATCCCGGGTTGGATTATCGATCGAACCGTCTTCAGCGACCAGCATAAATTTTAGGGTAGCTGCTTTTGCTATGACTCTTCGGGCTTGTTCCGGATCTTTTAAGCCCGGTAGTTGAATAATGATTGAATTCTCACCCTGTTGTTGGACAGTAGGTTCTTTAACACCCAATTGATCAATACGATTCCTGATTACTTCCAGGGTCAGTTTAATTGATTTTTTCTTAATTCTATCAATCTCTTCAGAATTAATGCTAATTGTAAATCCGTTCGATATCTTCTCAACATCAAAATTTGCTTCCAACAATCGTTGATAGCGTTCAGATGTTAAATCAAAGGTTTCATCTGGTTCTAAAATAACATTAACGCTGGATTCAACACGAATAACTTCCTGATAGTTGACATTATCTTCGATCAATGCGTCTTCGATATCTTCTACCAACTGATCCAATACTGATGTGTATATTTCGTCGGTTCTGATTCCAATGTCCAGATACATTCCACCCTGAAGATCTAGTCCCAGATTAACAACACCACTGGAGGCTTTTTGACGACTGATATAACGACTTTTGTTTTCCTGAAAGGATAAATCCAAATCATTACCCAGTATTGTTTTCATAGGGTTAATTATAGAAGAAAGTCGTCGTCCCGGCTCTACTTCAAATATCAAAGCTGAACCAAATTCATCCAGTTGGACACTTTTAATTTTTTTAGAGTTTGTGATGACACCGTTAATTTTATTGGAAATATCAGATACAAACACATCGTCATCAGCATTATCTTTCAATTTTAGCAGATGGCTAACTTCATCTTTTTGATATTCAAAATTATCTTCTAATATTTCTTTAAAAATCTGGTTATCTTCCGAGAACTTAAAATCACCTTCTGTGATTAATTGAATACCAGTTTTATCCTTAGTGATGATTGCTAAACTGATTTGTTTAAATGGTGAATATAAGGCTTTTATTTTTTCAAGCCTGGATTTGTTTTTTTCAAGGATGACATGATCATCTTCAGGCAAAAACATCTTCAGTGTCGGAATATCGTAAAACACTGCAGTCAGAAAAACCAATAATATTGCTAAACCTTTCCAAGGGATTTTCATATGTCAAATTTTTTCGGTTTTTGGTTTAAAATAAGGGTATTATTTTTTTTCAGTTTCGGTGATTTTCTCTCCCTTAGACTTGATAACTTCACTGATTTGATTTTTCAATATTTTTACGATTGTTTTATCAGCAATTTCTAACAGGATATAATTTTTGGTATCAAAACACTTATTAACTGTTCCAAAAATTCCGGCTGCAGTTACTACCTGATCACCTTTTTGGACATCTCCCAACATTTGGCGATGTTTTTTAGCCTTTTTCTGCTGTGGTCTTATGATGAAAAAGAAAAATATAACGAAAATCAATCCAAACATAATTAGACTAGACATACCACCTGACTTATCACTAGGGGATGACATGGCATACAGGTCAGGAACTAAGGAAAACATACGATTCTCCGATAAAAATATTTAAAAATAAGTAGATACGATTTTTTATTGTCTGACACAATACAAATAAAAAACGTATTTTAAGGATCGTTCAAAGTTACTAGATCAATTGCATTAAATAACCTTCAATACCCGATATCGTCAACAGAAAACTATTTTGGAATTTGGTTAATTAAATTCATCGTCTCAAAGGCAAAGAAACCGAGCGATTGAGCTTTAAAGATGAACAAATTTTGATAAATAAATGCTAGCCTGCTTCGATACCGTTAATTCATATTGAATGAAAGCTTTTAAAATATTACATTTAGGAAGAAATCAATGAGTGCTTCCTGAATATACGAAAATCACTGAAACCCACGGCATTTTAAAAGTGTATTATCAAAATAATCGAATGCGATGGAGTTCAACAATGTGTCACTATAGCCATTTTCATTACTTTATACCATTTAATTTTGAACAACCACAAACATTATTTTTAGGATTTTTATGGGAATAGCAGGAGATATTGTTATTATCATTGTTGCTGCATTGATCGGGGCTTTGATTGCCTATAAGCTTAAACAACCGCTGGTTTTAGGTTATATTATTGCGGGGATTGTCATTGGACCTTATTCGAGTGGTGTAACGGTATCTGGTGTTCATGAGATTGAAATGTTGGCTGAAATAGGGGTGGCACTACTGCTGTTCGCTTTGGGTCTGGAGTTTTCATTCAGTGAATTGAAACCGGTTTGGAAAGTCGCATTGATCGGAACTCCGATTCAAATAGGGCTGACAATGGTTTTAGGATTTTTTATTGGCCGTTGGATGGGCTGGGAACTCATTCCATCTCTATGGTTTGGCGCCTTGATCTCCTTTTCCAGTACCATGGTCATATTGAAAACATTGATGAACCAAGGATGGATTGGAACCCTTTCCAGCAAAGTGATGATTGGCATGTTGATCATCCAGGATCTTATTGTGGTACCGGCCATGATCATTATGCCACAATTGAATGATCCGAAAGCAGGATTGCCTTTACTGGGACTGGCGACGTTGAAATCAGCCATATTTCTCGTAGCCATGGTTTTTTTAGGCACAAAATTAATTCCAAAACTCATCGCCATTATCGCCGGATGGGATTCCAGGGAACTATTTTTGTTAACGATTACAGCCATCGCACTTGGTATTGGCTACATTACTCATTTAGTCGGGTTGTCTTTTGCGCTGGGAGCTTTTGTAGCTGGGATGGTCATTAGTGAATCCGAGTATAGTCATAAAGTCTTAAGCGATATCATGTCAATCCGGGATCTTTTCGGACTCCTGTTTTTTACCTCGGTGGGAATGTTGCTCGACCCACAGTTTGTCATTGAAAACTGGAGTTATATCCTTCTTATTGTTCTATTGGTCGGAACAGGAAAAGGGATGATTTTTGGTTTAATAGTAAAAAGTTTCGGGTACAGAAAAGTTGTACCGCTAGCTGTGGCTCTGGGTTTATTTCAAGTAGGGGAATTTTCATTTGTCCTGGCACGAGTCGGTTTGGAGTCCCAATCAATCAGCAAGGAAGTCTATTCATTCGTTTTGGCCACAGCGATTATTAGCATGGTGCTCACACCGATTGTGTCAGGGATTACAGAACCGGTTTATTCATTCTCCAAACGGTTTTTAAAGTGGGAAGCTCCAAAAACACATGCAATGATGACTGAAAAACTGACTGATCACGTTATCATTGCCGGAGGTGGGAGAGTTGGTCAACATGTTGCGCATATCCTGAAATTATTAAATGTTGAATTTATTATCATTGAATTGAATTTTCAGCGGTTTGAACAATGTAAATTAGCTGGTTTTCCGGTTATTTACGGGGATGTTTGTCATGAAGTGGTTCTCAAGGTAGCCAAAATTGATCAAGCTAACCTGATCTTGTTGACGATACCAAATATCACTATCTCCCAATCACTGGTTGCAAAAACCAAGTTGGTGAATAGTGAATTGCATGTCGTAGCGAGAGCTGAGGGAACAGAACAGGTGAAAAACCTCTATGATAAAGGGGCCTACATGGTCGTTTTACCGGAACTTGAAGCTGGATTGGAAATCGCCAGACAGGCATTATTACATTTGAATATCCCGGCAGTTATTATCCAAAACTACATTGATTCTACCAGGAAAAAATATTATGTTCTTAACCCCCCTGTTCAAAACAACAGTGAGACACTTACTCAACTTAAAAACGCTCAGAACCTTATTGAAATTACCTGGGCACGGATTGAAAAAAACAGCCCCTTTATTGATAAAACCCTTAAAGGCCTTGATATTAGACGCAATATAGGTGTCTCCATTGTAGGTGTCATTCGAAATGATATCTTCAGGCCTAATCCGGAAGCGGAATACACTTTTGCAAACGGTGACCTGGTGGCGGTGATGGGGAATAACCAGCAAAGAGAAGTATTTTTGAAAGCTGTTGTTTAAGTCTCAACTTTAAATTTGCAATAGATAGCGAAATGATCTGAAACGTTTTTGGCATCAAGATCTTTAGGAATAATTTTTCCTGAATTCCTAATATATCTAAATTTGCCAGATTCAGTGAGTAGATTTCTGGATATAAAAATATGATCCAACCAGGCTTTGTGATAACCAAAATTTTTAACAATTAAGTCGGGATATTCTGTCGTCCAGAGATCCACTCTTTTATCAGTTTTACTCAAATACCAGAGGGTATTATGTAGAATTTTATCCGGATCAAAAACCGATCCCATTATGGTCTCTATGGAGCTTGCTCCTAGCAGTTTTTCATAAGAATCCATTCCCGGTTCATCATTAAAATCCCCCATGATAATTAACGGTAAATTCGGTTGTTGACTCATTAATTGATCTATTCGCTTTCTGATTTTTTTGGATTGCGCCAATAATCTTTTCCGATTAGCCAATGCTAGAAATTGATGATTTATTAAATCAGAGACTGAAAATACGCCTTTGGATTTAGATGCCACCAGGATGACTAAAAAAATGATATTACTACCTTTTATTCTGAAAAGTACTTCTAAGGGTTTCCTTTCAAATTCGCACACTTCTTTTATTCCGTCATGATCGATATCTTCGGTCCATTGATCATAAAACTTAATCTCATCGTCTATTGAAATAATTTCAAGTGGGTCACGATAATAAACAACTAAATCCTGTTTTCCTCTTTTGTGATTACTTTTACCCACTTGATAGTGTAAATTTTTAAGATCTGTATTTTCAATAAAACAATGATGATGACTAAGTTTATCTGATGCTTCTACGATCCCGAGAATATGTGGCCGTTGATGGGTGATTATTTTTTCAAGACTTTTTATTTTTTTGTTTTCATTCGATACCAGTTTCCCTTTGAAAAATAAATTTTTCATATTCTCGATATTGTATGACATCACCTTTAATTCCTGCATAACTTTTCCTGTACTTTTTCTTTAATGATAAGTCCTGTCTTTGATTTATAACAACCTCATTCATATTGACGGGTAATATCTCGAGGCATTGGTCAATGTCGCTAAAAACGATGCATGCTATGATACTGTTAAAGACTGCCAACCCAGATAAATAAAATATTATTTAAGAATAAAATCAAAGATTTTTTCTTTTAGGTTGAATATGAAACATTAAAACTGGAGTAATTGAACGACAGAACCACTTTTTATAGTGATCATCCCCTTTAATTCCAGTGCTGTTAGTATACCCAGAAGAATATTAATTGGGATTTTTAATTCTTCAGATAATTTGTTTTGCGTGAGTTCTCCTGTTTTTAAACGATCAATCACCAGGGATTCCTCTTCAGTTAGGTATTCTATCAGTTTTGAGGTCTGTGCCTTGGCTGTCTTATTAGATCTTTTGAAACTTGTATCCAGTTCTTCCAATATATCTGCCGCATCCATGATAAGCTTCGCATGACCCTTTTGAATAAGTCGATTGGTACCTACAAAAAAACTGGAGTCAACTGGACCTGGTACAGCAAAAAGCTCTCTGTTTTGTTCAATTGCGTAGTTGGCAGTAATTAAGGCGCCACTTTTATCACCGGCTTCTATCACAATGATACCGGAGGAAACACCACTTATAATACGATTTCTGAGCGGGAAATTTTGTGCAACAGGTTTTGTGGAAACAGGGAATTCTGTTATGATAGCTCCTTTTTCTACAATCTGACTGGCGAGATTTCTATTCTTGGCAGGATATATATCCGATAAACCACCAGCCAAAACGGCAATGGTTTTTAAATTATTTTCTAAAGCGGTTTGATGTGCAATTGTATCAATTCCTAACGCTAACCCACTAACTACAACAATATCATTTCGATACGATGCCAGTTGTTGGATGAGTTTTTTACAAAAGCTTTTACCGGCGAAAGAAGCTTTCCGGGACCCAACTATTCCTATGAATAAGCCTTTTTGATAATCAATGCTTCCTTTTTGATATAATACAGGAGGTGGGGAGTAAATTTCTTTCAATGCGGTTGAGTATTGGTCGGATTGAATACCCAGGATATTAAGCTGGTTTTTTTCAATGAGTGATAATTCCTGTTGAAGTTGTTTTGACGTTAATATTGTTTTTATTTCATTAGCGATCTGGTGATTAATACCATCCACTTTAATTAATTGTTGAATTGACGCTTCAAAAACTTGATTAATATCTCCAAAAAAATTTACTAACAATGCAATTTTTCGGGGGCCCAGTCCCGGAATTAGCCACAATGCCAGTATTTTTGTTGTGCGCTCGTCAATCGCCATATTTATTGAAATGCGGTCATGGATTGTAGTTCAATTCTGGCTTTATTCGCAGACTGTGAATTTGGAAAAAACTTTACAACATATTCATAGTATTTACTTGATTTAATTGGCTTATTATTCTTTCCATACAGTCTTCCCAACATGAGAATTGCATCTGGTGATTTAAACCCCTTCTGGGTTTCACCATGTTGGTAATTGCGAAGTACTTTCCTGAAAGCCATTTCCGCTTGAACATAATTTCCAGAACGATAATAACACTGACCAATCCAAAATTGTGAGTTATCTGCATCCTGATCATTTGGAAATCTGGTTAAAAACTTTTCAAAGGCGTTAATAGCATTAGGGTAGCTTTTTTGAGAATATATTTTAAAAGCTGCGTTATAATGCCTTTTTGCACCAGGTTGTATTGATAAGATAATTGGCGTTTGTGGTGGTGTTAAATCTGAGTCAAACCAATTATCGATTTTTATGGGCAGAGGTTTAGCCGTTTTCTTGACTTTTAATGTTTTAGATTTAGTTTCCGATTTATTATTGTTCTGTTTGTTTGAATCTGTTTTTGAAGACTTAATGGCAGGAACCAGTGTAATAGATTCAATTGCCTTCGATTCTTCCGGTGTTTTTATTTCTTTGACTAATCCGGTTTGAGTGGTTGTGTTTTGGTTTTTTTTACTAGACTCAGGTTTAGTATTATCCAGTGTGGGGGGGGCTAATATTTCTATGGGTTCGGAACTGGTATTTTTGAATGCCTGGTTTGCTTTTGGTATCGTTATTGTTTTTTGAGCGTTATTTTTGGTTGAATGGATTGGCTTTTGGGGTAAATTTTTAATCAATTCAATATTTTTTTCCAATAATATAATTGTTCTATTCAGTTGATTCAATTTTTTCTCATAGTTGTGCCGATCTGCTGTTTGATTTTCTTCAATAATTGATAATCTTTCTTTTAAAAGGTCATTTTCTTTTTTAAGTTCCTTACTTTGCTTTAATAACAATTGACCAAGTGTCATTTTTTTTGTCGTTGTAGTAGTACCTTCGAGATTACCGTTCTGGGGAATACTTGGTTCGGGTGTTGTACTGCAGCCGAAAAAAAACAGGAACAAAAAAAGTGAGAGGGAAGGGACCAGAAAAGTGTTAATCGTTTTCATTGTAAGTTTTATTAAAGTTTCCAGAGATTAAATTATTAGGACTTTTCACGCAATGTTTTCAGTTCGCTTGCAAGCTGTGGTTGTTGATTTTTTAAATAAGCCTCGATCAATTTATTCACAATTTTTTCAGAATCCTTAAAGTTAGGATAGTGATTGATAACATAGGAGTACCGGGCAATGGCTGAGCCAAATAGCCCATTTTTGTAATACCAGTCCCCTATTATCAATTCGTGCTCTGCCAGTGCTTCAGTTGATAAATTTAAATATTCTTTTGCATCAACTAAATATAAGCTGTTTGGATATAGCAAAAAGAACCGCTGGTATTCGGAAATGACTTTTTTGAATCGTTCCGGGTCCCGGGAGTAATTGTATTCTTTTCCAAAAAGAGAGCTTTGTTTCTTTTTATAATTTAATTCAATCAATCGACTGAGAACATACGGAACTAAGTGACTATGGGCGCTTAAACTCAGGAAAATCCGATAGTTAGTTTCAGCTTCATCTAATTTGCTTGAATTGCTATCCATCAACGCATCACCTCTTTTTAGATACGAATAAATCGCAAATCTGGTTCCGGGGTTTTGATTGATAATATCATCCAATAAAGGAATTGCGCTGCCAAATAATCCTCTATCGATGTATTGGATAGCTTTGTCGTACCTTTGTTCGACGTTTTTAGGCTCGGTTTGAGAACAACTCACACTTAAATATACCAAGAGTGAGATTTGTATCCAAAACCAGATTGTTTTGTTGTTGAAAAGTAAATTGATCATTATTTTATATTGACTGAACGGATTTATTAAACAGATTATTCTTAGATGAAATCATATCATCTGTGATTAAAACGATTTTCTTAATACCTAAATTTGACATGACATAATCCAGCAATTCTGTGAAGCAGGAATTATCATGGGGTTTTCTTTTTGGGTCGATACTGTTACAAATGACATCCATGCTAGTTTTATCCCAAGTTTCAATTAAATTATTAAAAATATGATTATCTCAGAAACAATTGACAACTTATTAATTTTGTCAGTTATTCCAGTTGGATTGCTGTTTTTGGCCGAAAGAATTTTAATGTTATATTTAGCCGGAACTCCCAAAAGAGTCGAGTGGGTCAGATCAAAAAAGTGGCTACACCCCAATTTTATCAGTCGCTGTCGATATCCATCTGGTGTTATCGCTGTTATACTATATCATCTGGGAAGTATATTTTCTCCGGATAATCCTGTCTCCTTCTGGCACTATTTAGCTATATTCTGGTTTGCCTTCTGGAGTATTACCGATATTACAGATGGTACGATTGCCAGACAATTTGATTTGCATACTGAGGAGGGGGAAAGTATCGATCCACTTTCTGATAAATTGCTAATTTTACCACCCTTACTCTATTTTGCCTATCTTGATGTGATTCCACTGAAAGCTGTTATCCTATTTATCATTATTGATTTCTTCGGCCAGTTTTCCCGGTATTTTATTAAAAATAAAGCTGCTAATTTATTCGGTAAAGCAAAAACATTTTTGGCTGTGATTACTCTGATATTGATTTCAGTTCAGCGAATGTATTTCCCTGAATCGACCTGGGATTTAATTCAGGTAACATTAATAACGGCCGTGTTTTTAGCCTTTTTTAGTATGTTTTTTAAAGTAGTACCCAATTATTGGTATGCAAACATTCTTAGTATATTAAACTTTATTTGTGGATTAGCAGGGATTATTTTAGTGTTGTTTTATCACCGACCTGGAATTGCCTTTGCTTTAGTTTTCCTGGGACAATTTCTGGATATGTTTGATGGTAGGGCTGCAGAACGATGGGGGAGCACTCCTAAGGGTGAACTGCTGGATGATATCGCTGACGGTACAAATTTTGGTGGGTCAATCGCTACTATTATCTATTTCGCTTTTACTAAGAGCCCTTTGGGGGTAGCAGTTGGGATCGTCCTGGCAGTTATGCATATGACGACTACTGGCTTTCGGCTTTATCGATTTTTAAAAAATAAAAAGGAAGCTGGTGTAGAAGGTGGCGTGAATGTTTTCTCCGGATTACCGGCTCCGGCAGGGGCGTTGCTTGCAGGTTCAGTAGCTTTAATGGACATTAACGAATATTTTAAAATTGCCTGCTTAATTTTTACCTCTTTGTTAATGATTTCAAAGTTACCTTATATACATTTCGCACGAGTGATACTGCCGAATATCCCAAAACTGGTAAAAGTGTTTCTTTTAGTAATGATACTGTTTGCCGTATGGCTTGGATTTAGACCAGGCAATATACAATTTTTGTATTGGATGTTTTTCATATCTGCGATTTTATATGTTATTTTTGGTTATCAACGAAAACAAAAGAGTCCGGGTGAATAATTTTAATTTTAAATTTTTAAGGAGTAAAAATGGATATTTATGTTGATTCGGCTAATTTAAATGAAATATGTCAGGCAAAAGAACTGGGGTTAGCAGATGGAGTGACAACTAATCCATCTTTGATTGCTAAGGAAAATGGAAAGTTTGAAGAAATCCTTAAGGGTATCTGTCATGAAGTTTCAGGGCCAGTTCATGCAGAAGTACTATCATTGGATGCTGAAGGAATTGTAAAAGAAGGAAAGGAACTGGCCAAAATCGCTGATAATATTGTTATCAAAATACCGATGATACACGACGGTCTCAAAGCCGTTAGAAAACTGGATGCGGAAGGTATCAAAACAAATGTAACATTAATTTTCTCTGCAGGACAGGCAATTCTAGCTGCTAAGGCGGGTGCCACCTACGTTTGTCCCTTCCTGGGGCGTCTGGATGACATTGGTCATGATGGTTTGGAATTGTTAAGTACCATTAGAACCATTTTTATCAATAATCCTGATTTAAGATGTCAAATTATTGCAGCATCTACTCGAACACCGGCTCATATCGTCGAATTATCCAGTATGGGTGTTGATATATTGACAGTACCTTCCAAATTATTGACCCAATTAGAAAAACATCCCTTAACTGATTCAGGTATTGAACAGTTTTGTAAAGATGCTGAAAAATTTAAAAATTTATAATTGATTGATATGGATATATTAGGAAGTGTTAAAGAGGTTATTTTGGCAGAACAGCAAGCTTTAAAAGACCTGCACGATACTGTGGATCAATCTACAGTAGCAGCTGTTGAAATGATTGTAAATTGTCAGAAAAAGCTAGTTATTTCAGGAATGGGGAAATCCGGTCATATCGCTAGAAAAATTGCGGCTACTTTTTCTTCAACAGGTACCTTAGCTATATTCATGCATCCCGCTGAGGGAATGCATGGTGATTTAGGTGTGGTAGAGAAAGGAGATGTGGTCATTTTGCTGAGCCATTCCGGGGAGAGTGATGAAATGATCGGACTACTTCCTTCTTTAAAACAGATTTCATGCAAAATTATTGTAGTCACGGGCAATTTAGATTCAACGTTGGCGAATCATTGTGATGTTGTTATTTGCACACCAGTAAAAAAAGAAGCCTGTGCCTTAAATTTGGCACCGACAAGTTCGACGACGGCAGCTTTGACAATTGGTGATGCCCTGGCTGTGACAGCCATGAAGATCAAAGAGTTCTCCCGGCAGGATTTCGCACTGTTTCATCCGGCGGGTCGAATTGGGAAACGTCTGCTCTATAAAGTGGATGATCTGATGAAAACCGGGGATGAAAATCCAATTGTAAAACCTGAAGATAGTTTTGATGAAGTCGTTTCTTCCATTTCAAAAGGATTAATTAATGCCGTTACGGTTGTGGATGATCAACAAAGAATTAAAGGGTTAATTACCGGTTTTGACTTAAGGGCATCTTTTCAAAATAATGCTGATCTTAAAGTTTTAAAAGCTAAAGATATGATGTTTAAAACGCCGACAACAATCAACAAAGGAACATACGCTGTAAAAGCATATGAGTTGATGAAAAACAGCCCGAAGCCTTTGAATGTCCTACCTGTTTTGGAAAATGAAAAAGTAATTGGAATGCTTGCGCTTCAGGATATGATAAGATCTGGGCTATAAGATGAAAAAATATAAACATTTGATCGAATATTTATTCTTTCTGACCATTTTATATAGCTTTTACCTACTGCCTCCCGTTTTTGTTTCTCTGGTTGGGAAGAATTTTGGACGACTCTGTTATTTCCTAGGTATTAGGAAAAAAGTGGTTCAAAAAAATCTTGAGATTGCATTTGATAAATCTGATTCAATTCCTGAGCGTGAAGTAACCATCAAAAAAGTGTATGAAAATGCAGGAATGGTTTTATTTGAATTTTTAAAAATGCAATCCATGTCCACTAATCAAATTAAGGACTGTATTAAAATAGAAGGTTTGGAAAAACTTTCTGAGGCCTTGGAAAAATCCAGGGGTGTGGTTCTGGCTGGTTGCCATTTTGGGAATTGGGAGCTTCTGTCTGCGGGGACCTGTCAAGCCGGTAAGGCCATCTATGGCTATGCTGGGCAACAAAAAAACCTTTTGGTTGATAGAGGTATTAATAGAATCCGCCAAAAATTTGGGATGCGGACAATATCAAAGTCCAAAAAAGCACCCCGTGAAATGATCAAGGCTTTAAAGAATAATGAAATTTTGGCAATCGGCGGTGACTTAAATGTTCCCCATGACAATTTATTTGTGGATTTTTTCGGTAAGCCAGCAGCTGTTGGCAAAGGACAAGTGAGCTTTGCGGTGAAACTAGATTCACCGTTACTTTTTTTTTGGAATGAGCGAATATCTCCTTTTCGTTACAAAGGTCAAATTGATGTGTTGGAATATCAAATGACAGGGGACTTAGACCAGAATATCAATGCAGCTACCCGAGCAATATTCAGTCGTTTAGAACAAATCATTCAACAATTCCCGGATCATTATTTTTGGTTTAATCGCAGATGGAAAACCAGGCCCGATGGGGACAGTGATATTTATGATTCAAAATGATATAGAATAGAATTTTTCTGGTTGGATGGTCCCTGAGGAGAAGCTCATGAAAATTAATCATGAGCTCAACAACATGTTAATAATTTGACTATTTAGTCGAATCAACCATTTCTCGTAATTCGCGACCAGGTCTAAAAACCGGAAGTCTTTTTGGAGAGACTTTAACTTTTTCACCTGTTTTAGGATTTCGTCCAGTATACTCACTATAACTCTTTGTACTGAAAGAACCAAATCCTCTGATTTCTACTCGATCACCTTCTTTAACCGCATCCTTTATGGACTCAAAAAACAAATTAACTGTTTCACGAGCAATTTCAGTCTTTTGCTTGTTATTTGGTTCTTCTGCAAAATCATCCATTTCCATTACCAACTTTTCGATCAGTTGCGATTTTTTTAATTTCATCTTTAAATTATCCTCCAAAAAAGAAAGCTATAATTATATATTAAACGTAATATTTTTATATACTATGTCGTTATTTTATTGAATACCCATTTTAGCCTTTAGTGCAGCCAATTCCTGAGTTTTCTCGGATGTTCCTGCAGAAGTATCTTCAGTTAGAAGTTGATTAATTTCATCTTCAACAGAGGTATTAATTTGGGCCATGTCACCATAGGCTTGAGCTAAATTTTCCTCTTCTTCAACTTTATCTTTCATCCTTTCCAGCATCGCCAATGTTCCACTTGAATCAACATTTGCAAGTTGTTTGTTAATTTTTGATGTGGCTGAAGCTGTTTTAGCTCTGGCTTTGAGGGTTACAAGTTCGTTCTCATATTGCTGAACTTTGGACTTTAGAGTATCAATATTTTTTTGTAAAGCCAGAACATGTTTATTTTGAGCCTCATAAGATGATTGAGATTCCAGATGCCTTTTAGATGCCTCGTTCTTGCGGTTTAAAGCTTCAGTGGCCAGGGTTTCTGCCTGATTCATATCTACTTTTCCAGCTTGTCCCTGTTGCAATAATGCCATTGCTTTTTTTTCCCACTCATTACTTTCGAGTTTTGATTTTTCCATGTCGCGTTGCGCTTTGATGGCAATTGCCTTAACTTCAGCAAAACTCTTGAGTGCTTTTTCCAGTTCTTGTTTTAATTCCCTGATGCCCTGTTCGGTCATTTTTACGGGGTCTTCCAGTTTATCTATGATAGAATGTGCTTCAGACTCACCAAGACTGAATAATCGTTGAAAAAAACCAGCCATATATACTCCTATTATGATAATTGATTCAATTCCATTAATTTTCTTGAATATTCAGCTAAACCAAGACTGAGTGCATTTATAGTCCCTTCAAATTCATTAAAATCTAAATTTTCTAATTGTAGGGTATCTCTATAAATAAGTTGTTTTTCGCTGTCATCAACGACAAAAGCGCCATGAATTAAATTTCGATTCATTTTTAATAGCTCCATGAAATGCTTTTTGGAGTCCACTTTTATCTCATAAATTAACTGCTCAAAAATCAGGATCGGAAATTCACAATCAATGACCATCCTAAAAATGCCTTTTTGCTCGTTATTCACAACTATCAGCTCTTCAGCTTCGTCCTGGTGAACAATATTCAAAGACAATTGATTAGCGAAATCTAAGATTTTATCAAAATATTCGCTCATAAAATTACCTCCATTTTGCAATGAATATATTAAATTGAAAAAGAAAAAACCTTCCTTTTAAATAACTCTTAATGGGAATTAATTTCAATGGGAAGAAAAATGTTCCAAAATTTATTAAAAACTGTTTCAAATCAAATATTTATTACTGATAACAGCCAGATTTAGTCGTTAATTTACTGGTTGTCGGATTAAAAAAGTTTTTTACGTTTGTTAGATGGCAATATATTCATTGCCTCACGATACTTGGCCACGGTTCTACGTGCAACTTTGATATCAGCGTTTGTTAGCAATTCATTTTTAATTTGAAGATCGGTATACGGTTTCTTTTTATTCTCTGTATCTATTAATTTTTTAATATAATCCTTAATTTTCTTTGAAGAAATAACGTCTCCGTCACCCTGGTCAATGCCACTGGTAAAAAAGTATTTCAATTCAAAAATACCTTGTGGCGTATATATGTACTTATTAGTTGTGATCCGACTAACCGTTGATTCATGAACATCTATATCTTCAGCAACATCTTTAAGTACCAGTGGTTTAAGATAATCAATTCCCTTTTCAAAAAATTCATATTGATGTTTCAAAATACTTTTCGCAACCCTAAAGATCGTTTTTTGCCGTTGCTCAATACTTTTCATTAACCAGTCACCTGACTTGATTTTCTCCTGCAGGTATTGGTGTGTCATATCGCTCTCTTCAACACTTTTTAAACGTTTTTGTTGGGACTTCTCATCCTTGTTATCAGTAACCAATTTCTGATAATAAGGATTGATTCTGAGTTTGGGAATACTATCCTGATTCATATGAACAATATATTCACTCCCCCTTTTAAATATAAAAACATCAGGGATGACGTATTGCGTTACTTCTTTTCCGAATGGTCGACCTGGTTTTGGTTCTAATTCGGTAATAAATTGATAAGCTTTAACAACTTCCTGGATATCCGCTTTTTGCAAACGCGCAATTCTTTTTAAGTCTTTTTGTTCAAGTAAGTTTAAATTTTCCTGGATAATTTTATAGGCTAATGAGTCCTTTAACTTCAATGCTATAATTTGATTTTCCAAACATTCTTTAATATCTCGGGTAGCAACACCTGGAGGATCAAATAATTGAATTCTAAGTAAAACAGCTTCGATAAGCGCACAATACTCATTTTCAATATGAATCGGCTCAGGTGCTGAATCAATTGTTACTTCTTCTTCGAAAGGTATGGTCTTTTTCTTGGATTTCTTTACTTTTTTATCTTGTTTAGCCGCACTTTGGTGCTTTGAATCAAATCGTTGGCAATCCGCTTCATCCGGAATGTGTGAAATTTCGTTTTTAATATAGTAATCTTTTACTGTTGCCAATAATTCCGGTGTTGTTTCCAGCAGTTCTCTAATGGAAATAGACAAGTAACCTTCACTATCAATGTTCCCGATTAAATATTCAGCGATTTCCTTTTCAAATTCAGAAAAATCAGATATATCCAATTGCCAAAATAAGTGATCTGCTAAACTGGCGCTTTTAGATATGGTTGCTTCCAACGGATTGCCGGATTCATCAGAGTCATTAACTTTACCTCTGACTTCCTGGATAACCCCTGCTCCGGACTCAATATAATTTTGCCATTCGTCATCATATGAAAGCTGAGATTGTTCTTCCATTAAGTTTTTTGCATCGTCTTCTTCTTTCGCCGGCGTCTCATCGTCTTTTTCAACTGCTTCAATTTCCAGAGTTGGATTTTCAATCAAAGCCTGATCAATCAATTCTTCAAGTTCAATCCTTGAGAGTTGTAACAATTTGATTGCTTGTTGCAGTTGGGGAGTCATGATGAGTTGTTGACTCATCTTCATCTCCAACCCCATTCGCATACTGACCATTATATGTCCTAAAAAGTATAATAATGCAGGTTAATGAAAGAGTTTAAGATAGAATAATCCTACATGAACAGTCTTCAGAAGACAACCTTTTCTCAAAAATCATGCCTAAATATATGTATCCTCTATAATCATTCATCATTCTCTTTGTAAATGAATAAAACAACTATAATAATTTCTATTTAAAAGATATCAAAATTTTGCTAGAAAGTATAATTGTTCAATGTGTAAAAAATATGCAAAGGTAACATTTTTCCTTTGACTGATTGTTTTCTCTCCTTGTAAATTTTATGGTTACTTCCACCACTATTTAGATTTAATTTTTGAATTAAAGTAAACAGATATTAATAATTTTTCACCAAAATATTAAATATGAGCGAAAAAGAAGAAAAGAAGCAACCGGAGAAATTTGAATTTCAGGCGGAGATGTCCCAGCTTTTACATTTGATTACCCATTCTTTATACAGTCATCGGGAGATTTTTTTAAGGGAACTGATTTCAAATGCTTCCGATGCAT
This sequence comes from Deltaproteobacteria bacterium, assembly GCA_018657625.1. GTDB lineage: Bacteria > SAR324 > SAR324 > XYD2-FULL-50-16 > XYD2-FULL-50-16 > JABHWU01. Next base: position 24,288 of record JABHWU010000040.1, read on the forward strand.
TAAATAAAATTCATTTTGCTTCACTCACAGATGCTTCTGTATTGGGCGATGATGGGGAATTAAAAATTGATATTGAACTTGATGAAGATAAGAAGACTTTTTCTATTTATGACAATGGAATAGGAATGTCCAAAGATGAGTTAATCGCCAATATCGGTACTATTGCTAGTTCAGGAACCTCAAAGTTCATGGAACAATTAACCGGTGATCATCAAAAAGACATGGAACTCATCGGCCGATTTGGTGTTGGGTTCTATGCGGTATTTATGGTTGCTGATGAGGTGACGATTGAAACAAAATCCCACCAAGAAGAACAGGGATATCGATGGGTTTCTGCCGGAACAGGTTCTTTTACAATAGAAGAGATAGATCTGAAAAAAAGAGGAACCAAAATCACCTTTCAATTTAAAAAAGAATCTGAAGAATTCGCCACAAAATGGAGAATAGAAAATATTGTTAAAAAATATTCAGATTTTGTATCATACCCCATTAGTTTAAATGGTGAAAAAACCAACAAGTCTACTGCGATTTGGGCACGATCTAAAGATGAGGTAAACGATGATGAGTATAAAGAATTTTATAAATATATATCTAATGCCACCGCAGACCCTCAGCATTGGTTGCATTTAAGTGTTGAAGCACCAGTTCAATTCAAGTCAGTGCTTTTCGTGCCAGAAGAGCCGGATAGAACCCTGATGACTCAGGATATAGATACGACACTTCATTTATATGTCAAACGTGTTTTTATTCAAAATGATTGCAAGGAATTGTTACCAAAATGGCTCCGATTTATCCATGGTGTTGTAGATTCTGAAGATTTATCTTTGAACGTATCCCGGGAATCGACCCAGAAAAGCCCGATTATGGAAAAAATCAATAAATACCTGGTTCGTAAGCTACTGGGGTTATTTAAGGAGTGGGCTGATAAAGATACAGAACGATATGAAAAATTTTGGAAACTTTTTGGAAATTTTATGAAAGAAGCGATTCATACTGACTATACGAATCGTGATAAACTGCTGGAACTGTATCGCTGTTACTCTTCAGAAAATCCGGACAAGCTGATATCTCTGCAGGAGTATGTGGATAGAATGGGAACGGATCAGGAAGAAATTTATTATGTTTATGGTAAAAATAAAGCGGCCATTGAGAATTCACCTAATCTCGAATATTTCCAAAAGAATAATATTGAAGTAATTTATCTGTTTGAAGAAATTGATGATTTTATTATGCCTTCCATTGGTCAGTTTAAAGAAAAGAACCTGGTTGGAATTGATAAGGCAGATCTGAAACTGAAATCTGAAGAAGAAAAAAAAGATGATAGTATCAGTGATTCATCAAAGGATAAGATCATCGGTTATTTCAAAGATATACTTGGAGATAGAGTCGAGGATGTTATTGAATCAAAAAGATTAGTGGATAGCGCCTGTACTCTGGTTAGCCCTAAAGAAGCTATGAATGCTAATATGGAACGAATGATGAAGATGATGGATAAAAACTTCCAGGGTAGTAAAAGAGTTATGGAAGTTAATCTTAATAGTCCATTAATCAGGAATTTGTCTGAAATTCAAAGCAAGTTACCTCAAGATACACTGCTCAAGGACTGTATTGAGCAGCTTTATGAGGGAGCTTTATTGTTGGAGGGAACTCTGGAAGACCCTTCTAAGATGGTCCCCCGTAACACAAAGTTTATGGAAAAAGTTGCTGAACTCCACTTAAAAGCACTATAAAAATTTACTGCTCACGGCGTTTGATCAAACACCGTGAGCATTGCCAAAATATCTCCTTCCTTTCCAGAAACTCCTCGCTCTTCTAGACAGAAGTTGCAAATTGAATTAAACATTGATGTAAAATTAAATCACGATTCAAAACTGACTACTCACTTTTTGGAATAAATTGATAAATTTTCAGATTTCAATCAATCGATTGTTAATTCTATTTGGTTTAATGCTGTTATTGGGACAAGCCGAGTGTTTTTCTCGTACGGCAACAATTGAAAGTTCACAATACACCATTGATGATAAGCAGAATCAGGTTCACTATGAAAATGGACGCTTGTTTTTGGGTTCCATGGAAATATCTTCCAGTAAAATAATTTATCAACAAGCAGAGCAGTTGTTTCGGTTTGAAAGTGATCTTTTTATTGATAATCAAAAAACCTTGATATTAGCTGAAAACGGGACCTACGAAGTTGAAAGTGGAAAACTGATTTTATATAAAATTTCATTTTTTGATCAGAACCGGAAAAGTTATATTAAAGCTGAGAAAGCTGAGAGAATTTCCGAAAATGAATTTATCATTTTCAATGGGACTTTTACTTCCTGTAATCCCAATACGCCTGCCTGGGAAATTAACAGCAGTTATGTGATTTATGAGCTTGAAAATTATGCTTCCTCAATAAATACTGTTATTAATTTATATTCTGTACCAATATTCTATACACCATATTTATCATGGCCAACTACATCTAAAAGAGGATCCGGATTTCTTTTCCCATCCTATGTAAGAGTCGATAATTCTAATATTTCAAAAAGTTATGGAAATAGACTCACAATACCATACTTCCTGGCTTTAGACCAGGATCACGATTTAAGCATCAAATTAGATTTTCTTCAGTATCGCGGGCTTGGTGTCGACCTTAATTACCAATATGCTTTTTCAGAAGGGATGCAGGGACAGTTTGTTACCTGGTATTTAAATGAATCCCAAAACAGGATTTTGGATGAAGAGACGATGGGTAATTCAAATCCTAAACGTGTGGATCAATCACCGGAACGGTTTCGCTATATTTTTGATCATAAACAAAACATATTTTGGGATGGACAATTTTTTTTCCACCTAAATGGCAATAGCGATAACGAGATAAATAAAGAGTATTTTAATTCTACGATTGAAAAAGATGCTTATTACAGCAGGTCGTTTAATACTGTTTTCCAATGGGATTCAGGAAGTATTTCAACCACACATAATCAAGGAGAAGATTTTATTTATGAATCCGTTTTTGATAAGGAAACCAATAAAGAAACAAAGGTTCATAGCCAACCTTCAATATCTCTGAGTCAATCATTTTCAAAGGTATTGGGTTCAAACTTATCCATCGGAATCACTGACACCTGGACGGATTATGAAGTTCAATATGGTTGGGACGGGATTATCAATCAAGCTGAAATCAATGCTAAATATCCTTTCAGCATCGATTTTTTAAACTTGATTCCGGAATATCGCAAAAAACTTTACCACTTTAATGTTGAATATACACCAGATCCGGATTCTGGGGAAAAGAATCAAAACCCAGATTCTTACGGTTGGTCTATTGATACACATAAACTTGAAATGAATTTTGAATTGTTCCGTTATTTTCAAAATTTAGATGATGTGAACACAGGAAAGTTAGTTATTATACCTAAGGCGACTTTATACAAGGTAGAAGAAGTAGATCAGGAGCGCCTGAGGATTATTGGCGGAAAAACAGCTCAGGATAATCTCGTTTATGATTTGAGTTTTTATTACTTGAGTAAGGATGTGACCACTCAAGATCAAAATGTAAAAAAAATATTTCAACTGGACTTCAGTCAGGCCCATAATTATTATCAGGTTGAAAACGGTGAGGAAATTCTGCCACTGGAAATAACATTTTCTCTATTTCCCTCAAACCTATTTTCTTCCAGCCTTTTTTACCGCTATGATAATGACCAGAACAAAATTACTAAAACACAAGCTTCAATTAAAAGTAGTTCAGCGTTTGGTGATTCAGTGACCTTGAAGTATACAGATAATACCGAAAGCTATTATGAATTAGACGGAACCTTCGTTCCCATTGCTAAGGTTTATACTTTAAGTGGTTCATTTAATATTTCTCCCATCATCAAACTGGATGTATCAGGAAACTGGGATTTATATCGGCACGATGCGGCTTATCGTTATAGTTCCAGTGACATAGAACGATTGGATCGGGAATTAGTCTCCGGGGTGATAGCGCTGACATATCAACATGACTGTTATTGGGTGAAATTAGGATATGTTGAAGATATTGGCACCCAGACAATTGATGGTAGTACTCGTGAATATCTGGATAAAAGAATTTCGTTAAATTTTTCAATTAATGAATGGAATGTCAGTGATATCTATGGATTAAAATACGCTGATAATGAGCTATCGATAGATTAATAAAAATTAGAAAATTACATGATTTTAAATAATTTGCGTTTTAGGGTTATATTACTGATTTGTATTGTTATCAATCCCTTTGATGTGCTCGGTCAAATGTCAGATGACTACTCCAGGCCGATTGATATTAGCGAATCGATTGCGGAGATCCAGTCTTCCGTTGATAGTTCCTGTTATCTTGGTTTAGGTCACCAAAATAATGTCTTTAACATCTCAAATCAAAAAGCTGAACCTGAGTCCTATCATTATTTGGCTGATTACGATTCTGCTCCCGGTTTACTTTTTGGTTGCTATTTTAAATATCTGGAAGTTGGTTTTGCCATCAATCATGTCTCAACTAAATTGAGACATGAGATATCCTATCAGAATGAACAATATAATAGCATCACCTATTATCAAAATACTGCATCAATCGGTTATTTGGCGCATATCTGGCTTAATCATTTTTATATGAGTTCGGGATTATCTTATTCCTACACTAAATATCAGCTGGGGTATTTTAATTCGGAAACCGGAGATGAATATAGCAATGACATGAAATATGATAGTCAGTGGATGGCATATTTAAATTTCCTTGGGGTATTAACACCATCCTTGTTTATTAATTTTAAATATCAACAATCATTTTCTGAAGAACAATTTATTCAGGAACAAACCCAACTGGGTTTTAATTTCTATACTAGTTTTTAATGTAAATGATGAAAATTTTTCCGATTCTTGTATTATTATTTTTGGGTTCATGTGGTTATAAAACAGCACCGAAACCTTATCCATCAATTTCGAAGGGACTTACAAAAGTAGAACAGGAAAAAATATACTTTGAAGGAAATCAGCTAGTATTGGAATGGAAGGCTCCTAAGAGAAAACGCCTCAAAGAGAAACAGAAGTCAACAGCGGAACATGAAGATCAGGCAAAATCAGACAAGGAAGAAGAAGACTCTTCAGAGCCAATGACTAAACAGGAAGATCAATCAGGGTCTGAACCGGGAAAAGAGAACATTTCAAATATTTATTTATATCGTCTGAAAGTAATGACACCAGGTTCATGCCCTGCCTGTGAAGATCAATTAATAGAGAAAATGCAGATATTGAATCGTCCACCTTTTTTACAAAGTAATCCGGAGGGTATTCAAGTTTACCAAAATGGGAATAGGGGGTTTAGGATATTAATGCCAAATAATTATTTGTCAAAATTTGATAAATACTCTTTGTTATATTTTTCAATTGATTACTATACCACCAATGGTGCTCTGTCTCCATCTTCAGGAAACCTATATCCGAAAAAGCCTGTGCTTATTCCTGTTCCTGATATCAAATGGAAAGTTATGACATCCAAGGCTTTACAACCTAAATCAACCATAGAAAGTGAAACACCGCAGGAGCTGAAAGAAAGCAAATATTTGCTAATAAACTGGAAGCCCGTTCTGGAAAAAGAGGTTCATGTCATTCAGAGCAACAGTAAATTGAAGATTGTGAAGCAATATTATGGACTGATATTATTTATGATTAACACTGATAATAAAGAGGAATGGATATCGCCAACACCTCTTTATGAAGGTCAGTACCTGATTTCGGACACTACCCATCAGGTTTGGGCTAAGTATCTGGATCGTTTTGGCAATTATTCCCAGAAAACTTTATTATATACTCCTTGAGTCTGTAATAAACGATAACTGAAAATTGAGAAAGAACATGGCTTATCTACATAAATACGTACTGATAGTTGCATTTTTATTGGTTGCCGGCTGCGTAACATTTAATATCGATTCCAATATTGATCATTTGATTTTAAAAGGAAAACAAACCGAGGCCTTAAAACTTGTCAACCAGCAAATCAAAGAAAATGAAGATGATCATGCTTTATATTATCAAAAGAGTAAGATTTATTTTTCTTTGGAAGAATATAATAAAGCCATTGAGGCAATTAACCATTCTTTAATTTTGAAACCAGGAATTCCGGAATATCGATTAGAAGCCGGAAAAAACTATTACTATAATAAGGATTATTTTAATAGCATCAATCAGTTTAAGTCAGCCATTTTAATGGATGCAGATCTTATACGGGCCTATTATTATCTGGCTTTGTCTTACAACAAAGTTGGTAAAACGGAAGAGGCGCAAGAATACTTAGGAATTGTAATCGGCATAGAACCGCTGTTTTTTGATGCTTTATTACTTCAAAGTGAATTAAAATATAAAACCATTCAAACGGATGCAGAAGCCTTGACTCAAATTCTTGAGGTAAGTGAAATACTGAAACTGAATCCGAACTCAATTGTTGGAAATATTTTATTGTCCGATTTATATTTTCAAACAGGTAATTTATTTAAGGCTGAAGAATTAATAGAGAATTTGCTAAAGGTAAAGGAAAACAATCGTGAATTGATTGTGAAATTAGCCAATTTATATATAAGGTCAGGCTTATACCATCAAGCGGATGACTTAATTAATCGATTTCAAGGCCGTGATAAAACGATTGATATCCTGGCAATCCGTATTGATTATTTCACACAAAAAAATCCCGGTTTTGACGCTGAATTATCTCAATTGTTAAGAGAATTTCCAGAAAATTCTGAATTACATTTTATTCAGGGGTTAAAGTTTTTTAATCAAAAAGAGTATGCTCCTGCTGAATCCAGTTTTCAAAAAGTTTTGTCTTTAAAGCCGGAATTTGCCGAAGCTTATTTATATTTATCAAAGATTTCAGAACTACAAAAAGATACTACCAGTGAAAAGTTTTATATTGAAAAGGCTTTCAGCATCAGCCCCCAAAATAGTGATGTGTTACTTAAATATCTGGAAATGACCTATTATTTGGGTGATATGATAGCACTGGAAAACGTCATAGAAAATTATGATCCAGATTTAAGCTCTTCTTTCAGTAAATTTTATCAGGCTTTAATCTATAAAACAAAAGGTGATTATACTAACGCACTCTCTTTACTAAAGCAATTAAGCACCAGTGTGTATTCCTTTAAGGTGGAAACGCAATTGGCCGATATGGATATTGAAAAAGGTTATTATCATTCTGCAGAAAAAAAACTATCCTTGGTTTTAAAGGAGTCACCGGATTTATTGGATGCGATTTTAACCAAAGCCAAATTACTGTTTCGTACCCAAAAAATTCAGGAGGTAATAGCCTTTTTAAAACCATATATTATGACACCCAAAGCCAAAGGCGCTATTCATATATTATTGTCTGATGCACTGATACAAACCGGCCAATTGGAAAAGGCTATGGAAGTACTGAAATCTGGTTTTGATATATGGCCGGAACATGTTGAGATTGCACAACTGCTATCATTATTGCTGGAAACCCAAAAACAGTATCAAGCAGCGATTAAAATTCTGGTATCTCTCCAGTCATTCGAGCATAAATTTAATCAATTATTTCACTATCGATTAATCGGTTTATATTTAAAAACAGGGCAGCAGGAAAAAATGCAGGAATATTTATTGCGGCACAATATTAAAAAAGAACTAAGTTTTCAAAATAGTTACTTAAGTAATTTTATTTTCAAACGCCTAAATACTTGCAACAAACCAAAAGAAAAAGCAGACTAAGTTGCAATATTTCTTTGATAGATTAGAACCTCATAGAATTAATTAAACATTCTATGTCAGATTATTTTTATAAATCAGTATGTTTGATGAAAAAATCCTTATTAAAGCTTTACAGTCCCGGAATGTTAACATTGCGATGTGGGGTGCGTTCCGGTTAATACAAGATAACCCTGCCAATATTGAGGATTATTTTCCTTACTTTCTTGACTCACCTTTTGAAGATATTCAGGAAACTGTCATCTCAAAAATAGCAGAACTAAATTCAGAGAAATATATTCCTAATCTAATCAAAATATTCCGGGAAGAGGAAGGGAGGCTTAAATTTGCTGCGGCCTTAACATTAAGTCAATTTCCAAATGATTTTTCAAAAACACTGATTGAAAAATGGTTTATCCAGGTGATTCACAATTCAACGTCAACCAGCCTTGAGTTTGAAGCTGCCATTTATTCTTTTCTAAAAATTAATCAGAGTAAAAATTTCGACGTTGTTTTAGAGAAATTATCACTGGTTCAGGATGATAGTTTGAAAAGTTCCTTAATGATATCTGACTTATTACAGTATTGTGAGACGAAAGATGATTTTGAAAAAGTTCTAAATCGATATTTTATAATTAGAGATAAGCATTCGGATGCGGATCTCACTCAAAAATTAATTGATCTATTTGGTAAAACCGAGTTAATAGAATGGTTGGTACAAAATGTTTCAAAAGGGTATTCAATTAGTTCTATTTATATGCAATGCTACTCTTTGTTAGGTTTTGCCCCTAATCAGAATGATTTGAATTATTGGAAAAGCATTGATGATTCCTTTGCTGTTGATGATAAACTTCAACGATTCACACTCAAAGATTCTAATTTACTCGTTTCCAATATTGTAAATTGGATAGAGCAACTAACGAACATTCAGACGGATTCAAAACAGAATCACTTAAATCTGAAATATATTTTAACCGGATATCTTAAGAATCGAAGTAAATTAGCAAATACTGTCCCTAAAATATTAGAATTGGATCTGTTTTTTTTATTATCAACCCCATTAATTATTGTTTTAAATCGATGTATTGAGCGGTGGGTCATTCAACCTGGAGAAAATCTTGAAAACATCGCCAAGTATTATCATTCTTCTTTATTGCTCTCAACACATCGGGAAAAGATATTAAAGCTTTTCTTTCCAAATCCACCACAATGGACAGCTGAACAGGTTCAAATTACTCCTGAAGCATCCGTACCTGACCTATCAGCGAATCGAAATGAAATTCTATGGCAGTTTAACCGATCGGAACTTTTAGGTTATGATATATCCTGGCATTCTATTTTTCCTAATCCAAATTATTCTGAAAATTTAGCACATGGCCTTTTTCTGATTTATTACTACAATTTTAATTATTATGTTCAAAAACAGGATTTGGTTGCGGTCGACTATGCGCTGCAGATGTTCAATAATTACCCGAAAATTGATAAGGATGCTGTTTTCCACATAGTGAATAAACATTTTGATTATCTTAGTTTGCATCATTCTGAATTGTTATATCAGATTATTGAATCTCTTCCGGATACGAGGTACATTCCGAAAATGTTTCAAAAATATAAAAAGGAAGAGTATGAAATTGCTTCTCGTATCGGTATAATATGCGAAATTTTTGATCATGAAATCCCGGAAGCCATAAAAAAGGATTTAGATTTTGTTTCCAATTCAGAAAATTGGAGCTTAAACCAAAGAGTTCGCTTAAGTTGTAAAAAGTGCAGTAATACCTATCGCTATTCAATTCAGGAAATTTTTGTGGATGAAGCCGCAGTTCTAAAATCTGTTCAAATTGATGAATCTGCGATATGGATAGCAGATCATTATCAATGCAAAAATTGTGGAGCATCGCTTCCATTTATATTAGATAATCTCCAACTTGAGGAAATCTCATTACAATCAAGAGTAGAAAGGATTATCAAAACTCCCGTCAGCTCACGAAATAATAGGTATCGATATAAAATAAACCTGATCGATTTCCCACGATACAAAGGTAAAATGTATAATCCGGATTCTTTTGATCAATTAATATCTGATTTTGAGCAGAAAAGATCAATGGAGGAAAATGATCTAAAAGCCTTATATATTAAACAAATCTTGCTTTTTAGAAGTATGCAAGACTGGGAAAAGTGTAAACGGGTACTGGATAAATTCGAACCTCCACTCGATTTTCGGGCAGAATGGTTGTTTTTACAAGGGCTTTCCTGTTATAAACTTAAGAATCTGGCTGAATCCAGAATTCACTTTAGTAATATAATCAAAGAATTTGGTGAAGTCACAAATGAACAAGCCGATATTTCATTTTTGGAACAAGCACGGTATTTTTGCAAAAATTTAGATTCAGAAAAATCAAAAAGAAAAAGGTTTAAAGTGATCGGTGGTGGAAAATGATCAATAATTATAAGATTAAAACACATCACACACTTAACAATTGGTTTCAACCAGAATCGAAAATAGATGTCAATGATCAGATTTTAAATGTCATTTTAGATAAAATTCCTAGTCACCAACGAGATCACTTTTTAAATCCCAAAATTTCAGATATCCCCTCTCCATTTTTATTGAAGAATATTGATAAAGCAGTTTCACGGTTTGTGGATGCTGTGAAGAATAATAAACACATTGTTATTGTTGGAGATTATGATGTTGATGGTGTAACATCTGTGGCACTGTTAGTTCGTTTTTTTGCAACCTTAAATTATTCTGATTATTCTACTTTTATTCCCAATCGCTTTCAACATGGCTACGGCATTAGTGATAAATCTATTGAGGCCTTGATTGCCCTGAAACCGGATCTAATCATTACAGTCGACAACGGGATAACAGCCAGGGTTGAAATAGAAAAACTCCAGGAAAAGGGGATTCAAGTCATTGTTACTGATCACCACATCCCACAGTTAGGGCAAATCCCAGATTGTGAAGTCATAAATCCAAAACTGGATGGTTGTGCTTTCCCACATGACGATATTTCCGGTGTGGGGGTGGTTTTCCTATTTATAATTGCTATTAGGACAGTTTTACGTGACCAGGGATTCTGGTCAGATATTCTCCCTGAACCAAATCTCCTGGAGTTTTTGGATTTAGTGACTTTAGGGACCGTAGCTGATCAGGTACCTTTGATTGGGTTGAACCGGTTTTTCGTTAAATTCGGATTAGAACAAATGAGTCGGAAAATCCAAATACCGTATCCCGGTTTATTTTACACATATCTTAAAACTTTTTCCCAAAACAACAATACCTTATTTTTCAATTGTGATACCATCAATTTTAAGATAGCTCCTATGTTGAATGCCGCCGGGAGAATGCAGGATGCATCCATCGCATTAGATTTTCTAAAACCGGCTAGTAATGAAAACGCGCTGAGAAGTTATTTTAAACTGGAGAAGTTAAATAAATCAAGAAAACAGCTTCAGCAAAAATTATATCAAAAAGCAAAAGCAATCGCTGATGAAAAGATAAAAACAAAGATGAGTTTGGTGCTTTATGATTCTTCTTTTCATGAAGGTTTAATTGGTATTATTGCCAATCGATTATCCGATCAATATCATATGCCGGCAATTGCTTTAACTCACGGTGAAGACGGAAAACTTAAAGGGTCATGCCGGTCAAAAAATCAAAATATTCTAAAATTATTGGAAAGCTGCAGTTCTTTTTTAATTCAATATGGTGGTCACGCCAATGCCGCTGGATGTTCATTGCATAAAGAGAATTTAGCAAAATTTGAAGACCTGTTTGACGCACACTGTCGGCAAACCACAATGACTGATAATGCCAGTTATTTTGAAACAGATATTGAAGTGACACCCTATATGGTTACTCCTGAACTGGTGGATAAAATCAATCAGATGGCCCCATTTGGACAGGGTAATTCCAAACCCTACTTTATGTTAAATAATATCGAATTAGCCGATCCTGTGGTATTATCTGGTAATCATCTGAAATGGAATTTAAATCATCAATTGGAATTGGTCTTTTGGGAAGGTCAGCGTTATTTTAAAAAACCGGGCTGTTACCAAATTGCCTGTAGTCTTAAAGATAATTTGTTTAGAGGGATCCGGAAAGCGCAACTAGTTGTTAAGACGATGAGTAATCAGATAGAAAAATAACCCCCACGAAATTTAATGAACTTGAGGAGATCCCAGTTTATGATGACAAAAGGGGCATTCTTCTTTGGACATTTCAAATGAAGCTTTACATTGTGAGCAATATTGTACATCCCACCCTTTGTATGGTTCTGATGGGATTGAAGCTTTTCGACCGGTTAAAAGTTTGATTTTTGGTGAAATTCTTTTTTTAGTCTTTGAAGTCAGATGACTTCCTTTTGTGACCAGTAATTTACCGTTAGTGTCGTTTTGAATAAAATTCAACATTTGAAATAAAACTTCCTGGCTTTTTATCCGATATTGCTTCAGTTCCACCACTGCTTTAATGACACCAAAAAATAAACAGGCATCAATGACTCCAAGCATCACAACTCCCCACCATGGTACAAAACTACTATCTAATGCGTTATAAATCAGAAAACTAATCAATATTAAAAAACCGGAAAAGGAAAAGATCAATCCCTGATATAGTGTGTGGATTACTTTGTGTTGATTCTGATATATTTTTAAGTAGACAACAAATGGATGATGTTTGAGGTAATCTGGAATTTTGAAGTCAAATTCCTTTTTATTTTCATTTTTTTCAGGTTTAAAGTTCATGATGTCTAAACTTATTTTAATTGTGCGAGTTGATAGTATCTTTTTTTATGCCACTTGATTTTAAATCTATTATAAAAATTTTGAAATAGGTCTGTCAGCAATATGTTTGCCATTTCCGGAAAATGTTCAGATTGATAATCCAGCGTATAAATTTCATCAATCCCAGTCCATAATATAGCACTTGACTGAGCATTTACAATTTTAATTTTAATCCTGATTCTATCATACAGTAAACACTCAGAACACGGCCAATTATCAATTTGAAGTACAACGAAATTATCAACATTCAAATACTCTGCCATTGGCCTGGAAATGTCTTTATCAGAAACAGAAATATTGGTTAAAGTTTCCAAATAAATATTAGACAATTGTTTAATTTGTGCATGTTTGATTAATTGATTATTAACCTGTTCAGTTGGTTTTACCGATACAAATAAATTTGATTCCAAGAGTTTTGTGGTAAATAATCGATCCAAATTGTTAATAATTACCGGGGGAGTTTTCAGTGAGTTATTGACCAAAAAAATTGCCGCACTTTTTCCCAATAAATCAAATGTTTGATAATTATAATTCGAATCCATCTCCTGTTTTTGGAAAATAAAATTTTCTTTGTTTTTACTGGGAGTTGATTCCGAATAGTTAATATCATAAGAACTACAGGAAAATAATGAAAATAGTATAATAATAATTAGTCCCATAAAGGTATATTTGCTTTTATTCATAGACGATTCTTTAGTTTGCTCAATTAATGTATTGATCGATACCGTTAAAAATTCCCACTGCTAAAGCTTGGTGATATTGTCTTGATATTAAATATTGATGTTCTTCTTTGTTCGTTAAAAAGCCAACTTCAATTAAGACACTCGGCATTTGGGCACCGAGCAAAACAATAAAAGGTGCCTGTTTAACCCCTAGATCAATTAAACCTTTATATAAATTTGATTGAATTTGACTGACAGTGTTTTTTTGAATGTTCAGTGCTAATGAATTAGACTCGTGAATTTTAGAGTTTGTCATTAAATCATTTAGAATGCTTTGTAAATGACTTATGTTTTTTAAGTTTGACTGATTTTCTTTGGCTGCCAGTGCCAAAGCTGTTGCATCTGTGGTGAGGTTTAATATATATGTTTCAATACCATGGACTGTTTCTTTCTCACTGGCATTAACATGGATGCTAATGAACAAATCTCCATGATTTTTATTGGCAAATGCCGTTCTGGCTTCCAGGCTTAAAAATACATCTTTTTCACGGGTCAATAAAACTTTATGATTGGGATTCTGTTTTAGAATGATTTGTCTTAAAAGCTTAGCGATTTTTAAAGCAATATCTTTTTCATGAATATTAAATGCAGTGGCTCCGGGATCCTTACCTCCATGTCCCGGGTCTAAAATAATAGTATTAATTTTTAATCCGAAAGCTTTGGTTAAAGATGTTATCTGATCGTTTGGTTTTTCGACTGTTTTCTTTTCCTGAATAGCTACTGGTGAAACAATGGAATTAGCTTTCTCACCATTTCCAAGGATATCCACTACAATTTTGAACTGATTGGGCAGTGAAAAATCAAAAACCTTAATTTTGTCTAGGCTATTTAAATCTAAAACAATTCGAACAGTGGTTGGATCAAATTGTCCAATTCTAGCTTGTTTAATCAATCCGCTTTTTGAAGAAATTCTTTTTTGAAATTCAGGTGGAATATAGGCGTTGAAAATATCGATAAAAATACGTTCCCCTTTTCCTTTTTCAGGATCTGCTTCTAATCCCTGATATCTATATCGAATTTCACCATTAATATTAATCACCATTCGGGACCAGTCCGATGTCGACCAATAATCCACTTTGGAAACCATGGTTAGGGAATCTTGTTGATTAGCGGTTTCTGTTTTCAAACCACCAAATTTAGCCTGGGTTAAATCAACGACATCAAATCCGTCCGAAGTATCGATACCTGCAGGTTCAATTTTTTGTGCGGGTTTGGATTCCTGAACCTTAATTCTGGCCTCCTGTGCGGAATCACTATCGGGAAACAATTCAATTACTTTCTGATATTCATAATTCGCCAGGTTTTTGTCTTTACTAAATTTCTCATAGTTTTCTGCTAATAAATATTGGGCGTTATCTGACAAGGCTGATTTTGGATATTTTTTGACTAAAGCTCTAAATGCAATATTACTACGATCAAGATAAATTGATTTTAAATTATATTGATATAAGGCCCGATATAGTTTTCCACTACTGAGGAGTGCTGCCGGCGCTTTAGAATGTGTTGAATGATTTTGATAAATTGACTCAAAATATCGAATGGTCTTAATCCAGTTGGATTCTAATTGTTTAAATGTGTTATCATCAAATAATTTATGGTAATATTTTGCCGCCCTATCGTAGCGCACATCTATATTATCAGCAAATACCACTGAGTTAAATAGGAAAACACCGGTAAACAATAATATAACAATATATTTCATGACCTTCAATATCCGGAAATTTTTTTCTTTAACTTGTGTAAAAACTCCATTGCCTGAAATGGTGTCTTTCGATTGATATCAAATTTTTTTATTTCTGCTACCCAGGGTTCTTCCGGAGCCATGAAACTGGTTTGAAAATGCTCCTGAACAGAATTAGTCGGGTTTGCAGCTTGTTCAGTGTTATTTAATTCATTATCACCAGGTTCTGGTTGATTCCCGTTCCCGTTTATTTCACTATTTTTAAATTTATTTTCGGCAGCTTCAAGCTTTTTCAGAACTTTATTGGCGTTGTTAACAACCTCAGTAGGTAGTCCAGCCAATCTTGCTACTTGTATGCCATAGCTCTTGTCCGCTTTTCCCGGGATTACTTTTCGAAGGAAAATGATATTCTCATTTTCTTCTTCAACAACCACTTTAGAGTTACTGACTCCCGGTAGTGAGTCTTCTAGCAGAATGAGTTCATGATAGTGTGTTGCAAAAAGTGTTAAAGCTTTAGTTTTATGAATATGTTCAATCATCGCCCACGCAATGCTGATACCATCAAAGGTACTGGTGCCACGACCAATCTCATCTAAGATAATAAGGCTATTGGCAGTGGCATTATTGATGATGGCTGAGGCTTCACTCATTTCCACCATAAAAGTACTTTGTCCACGGGTTAAGTTATCAGCGGCACCCACCCGGGTGAAAATTCTGTCGAAAACTGGTAATTTTGCTGAGTGAGCAGGCACAAATGAACCGGTCTGAGCCATCATAGCAATTAAGGCCATTTGCCGCATATATGTTGATTTACCTCCCATGTTGGGGCCGGTAATGATGGAAATAAATTTCCCATTAACATCCAAATTAACATCATTCGGAATAAATGGTTCTTCTAAATCCAATTGTTCAATAACCGGATGCCGACTATCAATAATTTCAACTTTTTGGGCATTGGGATGATCATAAAATTCCGGTTGGGTGTAATTGAATTGTAGTGCGTTGTTGGCAAAACAACAAAAAACATCAATTTCAGACAGTGTTGAGGCCGTATTTTGGATGCGGCTGGTTTCGTTCAACAGTCTTTGTTTCAGATTCTGATATAATTTCAGTTCTAAGGCTCTGGATTCATCTTCTGCAGTTAGAATACTTTCTTCAAGTTCTTTTAACGATTCTGTGATGTATCGTTCACTGTTTACCAGCGTTTGTTTCCTAATATATTGAGGCGGAACCTTATTCTTATATATATTTGATATTTCAATATAATATCCGAAAACCCGATTGAAACCAATTTTCAGTGAATTGATTTCATGTTTTTCTTTCTCCTGGGCTTCCATATTGGCAATTAATTGCTTGCCGTTTTTCATCAGGTCTCTAAAGTGGTCTAATTCATCGCTAACACCATTATTAATGAACCCTCCTTCTGTGATTTTATTTTTGGGAGCCTCCAAAATATAACTAAAAAGTAGCTCATAAATATCGGAAAGATCATCGAAACTGGAAACAATAGATTGAATTTCTTTACCATTGAGTTCATCAAACTTTTTTTTCAAATCCCGCATAGCATCGATACTGTCACGGAGTCTGACCAAATCGGTGATATTGGCATTAGGCATCGTGATCCGGGAAATAAGTCTCTCCAGGTCACCAATTTTACTTAAAATATACCTGACATCACTGATTTTTGATGTTTGTTGAACGAGAGAATCCACAATGGCAATGCGATAGCGGATAGCTTTAATATCAATTAAGGGTGAGGATAACCAACGCCTTAACTTCCGGCCTCCCATTGCAGTTTTGGTGCTGTTTAACAATCCAAATAAAGTCGCATTGTTTGGTGATAAACCCATAGAGTTTTGAAATATTTCCAAATTACGGATTGTAGCCTCATCCAGGAACATTTTATCATCTTTTTGGATTCGCTTAATGCGATTTAAATGCGCCAGTGTATCTTTTTGGGTTTCCTTCAGATAAGTCAGAAGTGCCCCGGCCGCAGATATTCCAATTTTAATTTCATCAAGCCCGAAACCGGCCAGGTTAGCAACTTTAAAATGTTCGCACAAATTACGATTACATTGCTTGGTCTGATATTGGAAAGCAGCAATATATTCAATATAGGGTTTATCTGCCAGGGATTGAAATATACTCAGTAGCTCGTTTTGAAATTTCTGCTCAGACTGCGTTTTTAGATCTGTATCAGAAATTTTTGGGAGTAGAATTTCCCTAGGTTGATAGATTAATAGCAGATCAATCAGATTTCTAACGCCTGGTATTAATTCTATTTCATCCAGATCGAACTCCCCAGTGGTTAGATCACAAAAAGCAATCCCTATTTTTTTTTGTTTTTGATGATAAAACAGGGAGCAGATAAAATTATTAGTATTTGCCTCTAGCAAATCCGAAGCTGTTACCGTACCTGGAGTTACTACCCTAACCACATCCCGTTTAACAATGCCCTCTGCCTGGCTGGGATCTTCCGTTTGCTCACAAATGGCTACTTTATATCCGGCAGCTGTAAGTTTGTTTAAGTACTGTTCATATGCATGATGAGGAACACCGCACATAGGGATGGCATTTTCCTTATTTTTATTACGGGAAGTTAGCTGAATCTGGAGAACTTTTGCGGCTATAACAGCATCATCACCAAACATTTCATAGAAATCACCCATTCGATAAAAAAGAATGGAATCACTATATCTTTCTTTAATTCTATTGAATTGTTGCATCATGGGCGTTTGTTTTGCCCCTGAAATAGTTGTCATGCTGTTAATTTTTATTTGAAAAGAACAGTTGGAAGACTGAAGCTGTATTTTAATTGCAGTCTAAATTGAAGTAATGCCTAAATCTTATTTATTCAATATGCGTCATTTTTTCAAATCGTACTTTATATTCCTGATCAACGCGAAATAGCCGACACCCATCTTCCAACATGTTTTGTTTGACCCTACGTTCCAGTTCTTCCTGATCCAGTATTTCCCACCTGGCTAAATTATCTTCACCTGGAATAAGGTATAGGTACTGATCGGGTTCGTTTTTGGCGAAATTCAACATCGTCTTAAAAAAAGAGGCCATTTTATCCCTTTTATTTATTAACTTTTAAATCAAATCAAAATTGGCGTTGCTTTAACGATATTGATTTCACTTTTAAAAATCAAGGAAAAGCTTTGTTGATCAATTCGGATGGTTTTTGGTTTTCCCTTGACCCGGAAAACCAAAAATTGTTTTTTTATTTACTGGTCCAATTCAGTGCCAATTGAGCTAATAACCTTGCTCCCGATCCGGTTGCACCGTGATCGGGTTGAAAATCGATGTGTTTAACATCATTGGACACACCGGCAATATCCAGATGAGCCCAGGGCGTTTTACCCACAAAATGTCTTAAAAATATCCCTGCCGTTATCATTCCACCCCAACGTCCGCCAATATTGTTTAAGTCGGCAATTTTACTTTTGATTAGCTCCTCATATTCATCATTGGCTGGCATTTCCCAAACATATTCCTCCGTTTGTGAACC
The DNA here is from genome assembly GCA_018657625.1 of Deltaproteobacteria bacterium. GTDB lineage: Bacteria > SAR324 > SAR324 > XYD2-FULL-50-16 > XYD2-FULL-50-16 > JABHWU01. The sequence goes on from JABHWU010000040.1 coordinate 42,700, forward strand.
GGCAGCTTTCAATCTTGCAGTGATATCAGGATTATTGGGAATCATACCAATGTTGTAACTTCCCAAGGCCACCACGCAGGCGCCCGTTAAAGTCGCAATATCTACCACAGCATCTGGTTTAAAGCGTTTGATTCCGTATGCTAAGGCATCACATAAAATTAAGCGGCCTTCTGCATCTGTGCTTCCGATTTCGACAGTTTTACCATTTGAAGCCGTCAATACATCACCTGGCCGAAAAGCTTTGCCGTCCGGCAAGTTCTCAACGGCCGGTATCAGACCGATGACATTCACATCCGGTTTCATTAATCCAATGATTCGCATTGCCCCTAACACCGCTGCGCCACCACTCATATCATGTTTCATTTCACCCATGCCGAGTGAGGGTTTTAAGGAAATACCACCAGAATCAAAAGTAATTCCCTTTCCAACCAACATCAGGGTTTGTGCTTTTTTATTTTTGGTTTGATACGACATGATATTTAAGTAAGCAGGATTCTCTGAACCCTGACTAACGCCTAACAGACAATTCATATTGAGTTTTTTCATTTGATTTTCACTGAGTGCTTCAAATTTCAGACTTGTTTCTTTCGCAACTTGCTGGCAGACTTTTTTAAAATCCACGGGAAGAAAATGATTCCCGGGTTTATTGCTGCAATCCCTGGATACATTAGCCGATTCAGCCATAATTTTGGCATTGTCTACCTGCTGACCTAAGGTTTTATTTTTCTTGCAGTTGATAATGAGTGTCTTGAAAACCCTGGCTTGTGATTTATCTGTTTGGAAAGCATTGTACTCATAACATCCTAGTAATAGTCCCTCCAGTATCGATTGAAGATTATTAGCTAATCTTTTGTCACGACTATTCTGATCGGGAAAAACCAGCGCAACATCTTTAAATTTACATTTCAGTACTGTTTTTCCAAGTTTTCCACCAATTTTAAGGAAAGAAAGCTGTTTAGGTGTATTATCTATTGCGACGAGCAAAATTTCTGTCAGATCCTGGGCAAAAATATGATGCAGTAACTCCTTACTCTTTCCAAATTTGGCTGAACTGATAAAATCTTTAAGAAAGGATACCGTTTTTTTATTTTTATCTTTCCAGGTGTTTGAAACGAGTATATCTCCTGCCTTATTAACAAAAATAATAACATTTTGATAGTTTGGTTTCTCTGAAAATTTGATAATCATATTACCTCGTTGAAATAATGTTAAGTTAAAGGTTTCATTGACTTCGGAAATAATCTGTTCGCCCTTCGAAAGCACGGGTAAGTGTTACCGAATCAGCAAATTCCATATCACTACCGGAAGGTATGCCTCTGGCAATTCGTGATATAATGTTGACTCTGTCTTGCAAAAGGTCTGTTAAATAATGTGCGGTCGCTTCCCCTTCGATGGTCGGGTTAGTCGCTATAATAACTTCTTTGGGAGCGGTGTTTTGAATTCTGGATTCCAATTCCCGTATTTTTAAATGATCCGGTGAAACACCATGAATCGGTGAAATCGCACCATGTAAAACGTGATAAACACCAAAATAAAACCCCCCTTTTTCAATGGTATAGATGTTTTTTGGCTCTTCAACGATACAAATAATATCCTGATTCCGTTTTGGATTAGCGCATATACTGCAAACGGTTTCTTCTGACAAACCATAACAAATATTACAGGAAGAAATATTCTGTTTTGCCTGAACAATTGCCTCGGCTAAATGATGGGCTTCTCTATCCGGTTTCTCTAAAATGGAAAATGCCAGTCTTTTAGCCGTTTTTCGACCAATACTGGGTAATTTGGATAACTCCTGGATGAGCTGCTCTAATGATAATGGTAACATAACTATTGATTAAGCTTTCCAAGGTCCTGTAAATTAAAATTGGATACCATATCGGCAATCCCTGAAGTCCCTAATTCCCTGGCTTGCCGAATCCCTTCATTAACGGCTGAACGAACCAGATCTTCCAGAGTTGATACATCTGTTTTATCCACAATTTCAGGGTCAATATTGATGGATAATAGATCCATGTTTCCATTCATAGTCAATTTCACCATTCCGGCAGCGACTTCCACCTCAATCTTTTTTTGAGCGGCCTCCTCTTTCTTCTTAGAGAAATTCTCCTGCATCTCTTTTGCTTTTTGCATAAGATCATTCATATTTAAACCATCAATCATTGTTGAGCTCCTCTAAAAGGGTTATTTTTTTGATTTCACTTCCGGGAAATATCTCAAGTGCTTTGAGAACTTTAGGGTTTTTTGCGGCTTTTTCCTTCAAAGCCTTTTTTTGCTCCAGCAGTGCCGCATCTTTTTGGTTCTTAATTGAAGCTGCAATACCGTTATCCTGTTCTTTATAATGAACTTTTATATCTGGATTGAAGAACTCTCTGGCAACGTCTGCAATATTCTTCTTTTTCTCCCGGCTAAAAATCTGAATGTTTTGATAGCCAATAACCAGTTTTTTATCACTTAATTCTAATATGACGGAGTTTCTTAACAAAGACAACAATGATTTGTTACCGCTTTCCCCAACATTTTCAACGAAGAGACGCCATTGATCGGCAATTTCCAAATTGGAGTTAGTAGTTTGTTTTTCTGACTGGCCTTGAACCTGGTTATTTGAGAATGTCGCATTATCAAGCTGATTTTCAATCTCTTCAGATTTTTCGACCCGATCTAATTCATAATCAACAGTCGGAGGTTCCTTGACAGGTTTTTTAATGATTTCATCCTGAATCTCTGATTGTTCAATTTCTGGTAATTCGGCAACGGGTTTTTCAATGCTTGGTTCTGAAACGAGGTTTTCCGAATCTTGATCTTTGACGATTTGAGATTCATTGTTTTCATTTCTGATTCGTGTTAACGCTTTCTGTTTTTGTATTTCAGGCTGGATGGTTTGCTGTTGGACCTCAGGCTCTTCTACGGTACTGATTTCTGTGAATGAGGGAGCGCTATTCGGAAGATCATCTGGTCCTGGCATTATTTCTGGAATAGGTTTTTCAATATTAAAGGTTGCTGCCGTTCCAGTTGGTAATTGGGGCTCGGTGTTTGTCAGGTTAGTATTTTCAATTGAAATGTTAGAATTTTGTAATGGTACAATTTTAGGAGATAATGGTTCCCGGGGGTGATCTTCTATTTGTCTGTTTTGAGGTGAAATCTGCTCAACAGGTAAAGTTTCAGGATGATTGAATGGTCTCTTATTAAGAGTAATATTGGTATTGAGAACGTCTTGAATCAAATTAAGGTCTTTTTTTTTAGGCAGTACTGAGTGCTCTTTAAGTAATGTCAGCACTTCAGCAACTCCGGCAATGGATTCTACTCCGCATAATTTGATGATACCCATTTCTGCACAGATTTTAGCCTGAGAACTACGTTTGATTTGATTTTCGACGTCCAATAGAATCTGAAAATATTGTTGGAGTGTGGCTGGGGTTACTTGCTTCGATAAATATTGGTAAGTTTCGTATTGCTCCGGTAAAAACTGGTGCCAATGGATTTGATCTGATTTTAGCGAGGAAACCAATGATAAATCCTTAACTGCCCTGAGTAAATCAGTAATTAATTGAGTTAAGGAACGCCCTTTAGCTGTTAATCCATGAAAATACCCGAGCGCTTTTGATAAATCTTTCTCAACCATAAAGTATAATAGCTGATCTACCTCCTTGATATTATTCAAACCCAGTATTTCAACGACTTCATCATCCTGGATTTGATTGCTGCTTTGCCCGATTAGCATATCCATGGTTGTTAGTGCATCCCGCAACCCTCCGGCAGAATGATTGGCTATTAACATCAAGGCGGACTCACTTATATTAAGGTCTTCACTGGCAGCTACTTTTTTCAGATATTGCACCATTGGTTGAGATGAAATATTTGTAAAATCATAGCGCTGACATCTTGAAATAACAGTGATAGGGACTTTGTGATGATCGGTGGTGGCGAGAATAAATTTCACATGACTGGGGGGTTCTTCCAGAGTTTTTAGCAAAGCGTTAAAAGACTCTGTGGTTAACATGTGTACCTCATCAATAATATAAATTTTATAAGTACACTTGGCCGGTGAAAACTTTACACCTTCCCGAAGTTCCCGGATATGCTCAATCCCCCTGTTGGAGGCGGCATCAATTTCTAAAACGTCAGTGGCAATTCCTTTATTGATTTCAAGACAATTTTCACACTGATTACAGGGCTCATGTTCAACCGGAGACAGACAATTAAGGGCTTTAGTTAATACTCTGGCACAGCTGGTTTTCCCGGTCCCACGCGGTCCGGTAAATAAAAAAGCATGTGCGACACGGTTGGTTTTGATCGCAGAAATAAGTGTCTTCCAGATATGTTCCTGACCAATGATGTCATGAAATGTTTTAGGTCTGAGTTTTCTGGCCAGGACAAGGTAGGACATATTGAATACTGGTTTTTGGTTCAGTACAATCCGGAGGCGAAAGTGATCCGCACACACCTTCCAATACTTAGTGCTGCTTCCTTTCGGATCTGACACGGTTCGTACCTTTCAGTTGCGCGGATCACCAAAAAAAACTGGCGGAGAGACGGGGATTCGAACCCCGGAAACAGTTACCCATTTACACGCTTTCCAGGCGTGCTCCTTCATCCACTCGGACATCTCTCCACAAAACGTTACCTGCGTGCGTCTTGATTTGCTTGCCTTAGGGTTGCTTACGCTTGGTTTGAATTTTAGTGGTACACCCGAAGGGATTCGAACCCATGGCCTTCTGTTCCGCAAACAGACGCTCTATCCAGCTGAGCTACGGGTGCAGCCAACTAAAAATAAAATTTGAATGGCGGAGAGACGGGGATTCGAACCCCGGGTACCCTTGCGAGTACAACAGATTAGCAATCTGCCCCGATCGGCCTCTCTGGCATCTCTCCACACATCAATTACATGCGTATTTGAACCGTTTTGCCTATTTTTTGGATGACCATATTAATAAATGCAATTGCAGTATACCTATTCCTTGAATAGCTATTTTGTAATTACATTTTACCAGACATCGATATATCTGGAAGAGGGAGGGGGATTCGAACCCCCGAAGCTTACGCTTAACGGTTTTCAAGACCGCCGGATTCAACCACTCTCCCATCCCTCCAAGTGATCTCTATAATTACTTTTTTATGGTTAATTTTGTCAAGCCTTTCATGTAAGGAAATAATGCTTTTGGAATTAAAACAGTACCATCCTGTTGTTGAAAGTTTTCTAAAATAGCTAAAAGTATTCTCCCCACTGCTAAACCGGAGCCATTTAAGGTATGAACCAGTCTGGTTTTTTTGCTTCCCCGGGGTTTAAATTTTATGTTGGCGCGTCTGGCCTGAAAATCAGTACAGTTAGAACAACTAGATACTTCAACATACTGTTCACTGCCCGGAAACCAGACTTCAATATCATATCCCTTGGCGGCATTAAAACCTAACTCACCAGCACATAATTCAATAATCCGGTAGGGAAGGTTTAAGCGTTGTACGATTGTTTCCGCCTGCTTTAATATTTCCCGTAATGTGTTTGGCGAATTTTTAGGTTTAACAATTTGAACCAGTTCAACTTTATTGAATTGATGCTGCCGGATATAACCTTTATCTTTTTTACCATAAGTTCCGGCTTCCCTTCGGAAACAAGGCGTATAAGCAACCATCTTGTCTGGTAAATGTTTGTCAGCCAGTTTTTCCCCGGAAAAAAGATTCACCAGAGGGACCTCGGCTGTGGGGATCAGAGATAAATCCGGATTTGTGGAATAGACCTGATCTGCAAATTTAGGGAATTGTCCGGAACCTATTAAAGCACTTTCATTAACTAATAGTGGTAAGCCCATTTCCCGATATTTAAATTCCTGGGTATGAATATCCAACATCATATTTATCAGGGCTCTTTCCATTAATGCACCGGTGGGGTTCAAAACTGAAAAACGGTTCCCGGCTAATTTTTGTCCACGATCTGCATCAATCAATTTTAGTTTTTGATTCAAATGCCAATAGGTTTTGGGTTTAAAACCAAAGTCAGGTTTATTCAGGCATTTTTGGGTAACAATGTTGTGCTCAGAAGTGCTCCCAGTCGGTGTTTGTTGATCTGGAACATTAGGCAGGTGTAACAATTGTTGATCCAGATATTGATTTTGTTGTTTTAATTCTTTACGTAATGCACTAATTTCAGACCTTAACAGACTGGCTGATTCTATGGTTTGATAATTTTGTTTGTCCTGGGTGTCGGATGATGACTTTATTTGAGACAAAGCCTTTTTCTGAGACAGCAATTCATCCAACCGACCTTGTTTTTCGGTAACTTGTTGGTAAAGGATTTGGATACCAGATATTATCTGGGTAGACACCCTGTCTTTGTACTTTTTGATGATATTTGTGTATTCTTGTGAAAATAGCCGTTTTGAAATCACATTAATTAAGTGGGAAATTAGCGTAGTTTGAAATAAATGACCATTGCAATGACCAATAGAGAAACGGCTCTTAAATGGTGAGTCCAGATTACTTTATTATTAATATGATCCCGTTGTTTATACTTGTTCTCATCTGAAATATGCCCCATGCCAATTTTAATCATACACTCATGCCAGATTGATCGAATATCAGGTTTTTCTTCGCGATACTCCATCATTTCCTGTAAATGGTGATGGTAAGGAGCCTTATAAAAAAAACGGTTTTTTTCCGCCCAGTTTCTACCTTTTTTCCACATTGCAACCTTGAACCAGATCCTTTGTATTATTGAACTGACCGCTGCCAGCACAAAGACCCAACCGACAATGGGTAAATAAAATTCAGATCTCACAAAAATAAACATGGTACAGATGGAGGCCCCGAAACCTAATGATCCAATATCACCCATGTAAATGGATGCGGGTGGTGAATTAAATTTTAAAAAAGCAATACAGGCCGCAATGATTGCGATAGCAAATATAGTTACTTCTTTGATATCGCTGGTAATAAATGAAATTCGTAATCGCTCACTCCACTCAGGATCTCCAGCAATATAAGCCGCTGACGCAATAAAAACCGAACAGGTTATAATTGGAACGGCCGCCAGAGAATCTAAACCATCTGTCAGGTTAACTGCATTAGCACCCACAACGATCACCAGTATGATAAACGGAACAAATAGCATTACCGGTATTTCAGGGTGCCAATTGGCAATTGGAATTCCAGGTATTACCAAATAGTTTTCAAGACCATTGGAAAAATAATAAATACCGATGATGACTATGCTCGTGATTGAAAACTCAAATAACAATCTGATCTTACCGGAAATGCCGTCCGCTTTATCTATATATTTTTCTTTTTGCCCAACGCCAGCTTCAATTTTTCTTTTATGAAACACTTTCATAATATCATCAATGCCACCAATAAACGCAAAAGAAGATATGATTACCAACAATGAAATGGTGTATTTATTTAACCAGGCCCAAAGTATTGTAGAAATTACGATAGCAGGTATTAATATGATACCTCCCATTATAGGTGTGGCACCTGAATAGGGGCCTTTACTGTTTTCTGCAACTTTGAAATCGGAGGTGATGCCCTTCTGTCTAAATAATCTGATAATCTTGGGGATGAATAGATTAATTAGAAAATAGGTTGTCAGGTAGGTTAAGCCAGCCCGAAAAAATACAGATTTAAAAATTTGGTAAGGTATTAACCAGTATAGAAATTCAGCTAACATATGTTATGCATATCGATTGTTTATAAAGGGATTGGATTTTCTTTCTATTCCGATTGTCGTCGATGGTCCATGACCTGGGTAAACAATGACATCATCATCCAGGCACATCAATTGATTCTGAATGGAACTTAATAATGTATCAGTATCCCCCCCTGGCAAATCAGTTCTTCCGATACTTCCGGCAAAAAGAGTATCACCGGCAATCAAAAATGTTCCTGATAATAAGCAAATACCACCGGGCGTATGTCCGGGGGTTTCAATAACTTTAAATACCAGATTTCCGAGTTTTATTTGGCTATCCTTATCAATATATTGATCTATTGTCGGTGCTTCACTATTCGGCAAGCCAAACATTTGCTGACTTTGGTTTAATCCGTTTAAGACAATTTCTTCATTCGGATGCAATAAAAAGGGCACCGATCGCTCTTTTTGAATATCAACCACAGCCGCGACATGATCCAGATGCGCGTGTGTGTTAATGAGATATTTTAAGCTTAGCTTATTTTCATCGATGTAATTTAACAATTTTTCAGGTTCATCTCCGGCATCAATAATTGCTGTTTCATCAGTTTCAGGACATGAAACGATATAACAATTAGTCATAAAAGGGGATACGGATATGCTTTTTGTATTCATAGGGCAGGTGAAAATATAAATTTTGAATTCAATTGAGATCAGGGATATCTAATCAGTCGATAAATATATACGCAGTTTTATCATTATGTAAACCTAAGACAGCGCTATTACACGGTTAATTTGTTCTTCGCTTCAGCCGTTCGGTTCTCACTCCGCAAGGTGCTTAGCATAGCAGGTTAACCGTGAGGCAAGCTATTGACTGTGAAACGGATCATCTCAAATAAAAGGTCCTTGTATCTATCTGGCGATTCGTTTAAGCTCGCCGTTTACCGGCACTGTCGGCAAAAGAATATCGAGCATAAAAAGCCAGCTGAGGTTAAATAGCTGAGACATCCAGCAAGGGTGTCTTTCTCTAATTATTTGAACCGTCTTTCAAACACGGTTTTTAGGGGAGGGATAAGGCAAAGATGCCTCTGACCTAAGAATTAGTGTCATCTTTAGCACAACCCGTAACAACGACAACATTTTTTTCAAGCATATGTGCCCCTTTTGGACCGGAATATTCAGTTGATCGCACGTGATAAGTGCCATTTTTATGAAACTTCCACATAAGATCATTTCTGCTTTGTGGAACCACTTGCATCTGGGTTACCAGAGTATGATTTTGCCTAAAAATTCCAAACCCATAGACCAAATCATTGGAAATCGCATTAAAAATAACTGGTTTATCACAATCAACTTGCATCGGGTTTTCTGAGAATGTCATTTTGTGGTTTTCATAAATAATCTCAAACTGCTTATGAGCAGTGATATCTGATCGATTTAAATCAACAGAGACCCACGGGACTACACCATATGTCAAAAAATGTAATCCAGTTCCAATAACGACTAATATTGAAACATAGGCCCAAAAAAGTTTAGAACTGGGTGATTTCTCTTTTTTCTTGGATTTTGTAATTGCCAAACCAAATCTTGCAATAATAGATATTGCAATCCAGGCATAGATTGTATACACAATCTTTAGAACTGATAAAACTTCAATTGAATCAGCCACGAATCCTCCTATTAGTGATTAACCATATTGAACGACTTGACGGAAGTATACTATATGAACCATGCAAACACAAACTAAACGTTTATTAGTACCAAATAATTTAATGTTGTATCGATGAATCTCCTTTTTTTATTTTATTAACAGCGACTTCAAACGTTACCCGAAGTTTATTAATTCGATAAAAACATTTGAACGATATAGCAAAATTAAAAATAAAAATGTAACATATGTGACAATATATTAAAGGAGAACTAAGTCAATCAGGAAAAAGATACACCACTACATATTTTCAGATGATAAATTATCCAAAATTGCTTGTGCTATTTTTTACATTTTTTTTATGTCATAACCCTACTTTAACCTTGGGATCAATCATCAAAAAAAGTAGCCAAACTGTTAGGTAATCATTACAACTATTAACAACCTTAACCTTTGTGTAAAAAAGAGAATTCAAATGGATGACATCCGTTTATATGACAAAAATGAAATTGAACGATTTCTCTACAAAAATGTTTATCTTCATATGTACAGTATTGGAGATTTAGATGGTTTTATCTGGCCATATACCATTTGGTATGGAAGCAAATCCAATGATAATCTTAAAGCAGTTGTTTTGCTTTATGTGGGAATGTCAATCCCCACAATTATTGCACTTTCAGATTAACAGAAAGAGATGGAACGATACAAAGTAGCAGATCTGGGTAATATAACCACACTTCCTACGCATAGAAATAAGGGCTATGGTTATATGGTTACAGTGAAACTTTGTCAGGCTTTAATTGATGAAAGTATTCAAGTCGGTTTAAATGTGAAATCTGATAATCAAGCCGCGATATCATGTTATGAAAAAATTGGATTTAAAACCATTGTCCCTCATTCGGAGTTTTTATTTCAAAATAAGGATAAAAATTGGGAGACTAACAAAAAAAACTAGTGGAACTGCATTGCGTCAAATAATTGACTAATAAAAAATGATTGAAAGTATTTTAGAAAAAGTAGCCTTGAATGCCTGGCCAGCCTTTGAAAGCATAGAAATGAACACATGGATCCTGCGTTATGCAAATGGTTATACGAAAAGAGCCAATTCTGTGACTGTTCTGGGAGAAAGCTCCACGAATCTGGCAGAAAAAATAATATCCTGTGAAAAACAATTCCAGCCAAGAAAACTTAAATCAATTTTTCGATTGCCATCTTTTGTTGCCCCAAATTCATTGGATAAGCTGTTGGAACAACGCAATAGGTACAAAACAGCTCACACCAGTAGATCCATTAAATGCTAGCCAACCAAAGAAATGACTCCAGCAATTGATTGTGCCAAAAGAGTAGGCATAAATTTTAATATTCATGAATATGATCATGATCCTACTGCCGATTCATATGGAGAAGAAGCCGTCTTAAAAATGGGATTAGATTCAGGTATCGTTTTCAAAACACTGATCGTAACAACCAGTGACAAACAGCTACTTGTTGCTATATTGCCAGTAGCAAAGCAACTTAACTTAAAACGCTTTGCCAAAGCGGTAGGGATGAAAAAAGTAGTTATGGCGGAAAAGAAATCGATAGAAAATACTACCGGTTATATTCCGGGTGGTATTAGTCCGATTGGTCAAAAAAAGCAGTTAAGTACTGTTATTGATCAATCTGCAACACAGCTTGAAATGATTTATGTCAGTGCTGGTCGTAGAGGATTGCAAATAGAATTATCACCAAATGATTTAATCGCTTTAACAGATGGAAAGTTTGAGAAAATTTGTGATTAATATACCTGATCGTTTAACAACACTTAAGTTATAAGTTAGGTTGGTATAAATGAATGATAAGCAAAGAGCATCAAACTTCAAGTCCTAAAAATGAATAAAGCATTTGGCTTCTACAAAAAATTGGGTTTTAATCAAACAGGTGAATCAGAAACACATTATTTTATGGAATAGACAGTATATATTTAATAAACTCATCGTCGCTGTAATATAGTGAAATGACTGATGTTTGTATAAAATTTAAAAATCTAAATATAAAATTGGAACGAGATAAAAAATATAGGAAAATCATCACCGGAGGATATTTATTAGCTTCATTTTTTATGGCATTTGGACTGAATACCTTTGTTGCGCCGATAGATAGTTTTTATTTAAAAATTCAATTGTTAAATACCATCGGAATAATATCTTTTTATTTATTTCTTCCTTTGTATTTCTTAACAACTATTGTGGTTCTAAAAACAAAAGTATTTGATAAAAAATTAGTACTTCCTATGATTATAATTATTGCTTCTCTGATGGTTATCGTTTTTAAAATTGTTAACGCCGTAATTGGATATGTATTTACGATGATAATTGGTTAGTGTGAAGTCAATTATAAATAGTCGTTTTGGTTATTGAGCTCATAAAACTGTCATTTCGACGAAGAATGAGGAGAAATCTTAAGGATGAGATAAGATCTCTCTTCGCAAGCTCATCGAGATGATAAAATGCAGGTTTCTTATAATATAATAAACAAACGCTGGAAACAGTTTATCAGAGATTGTTTGTTCAAATCAATCAGGAGTAATTATGGTCATTCGAGCCCGGGATCTCGGTATTCCCTTTAAAGGTGAAACCGGTCAATGGAATGCGATCACAGATGTTGCCAATGTTGCAGTAGGCCACATTACAATAATTGAAGGAGAGGGGGCATTAGTTAGGGGACAAGGGCCGATACGAACAGGTGTCAGTGCTATTTTACCTCGTGGGAAAGCTTTCGGACCTTGTTTTTGCGGTTGGTATGCCTTAAATGGAAATGGAGAGTTAACCGGTACCACCTGGATTGAAGAGTCCGGTTTTATTGAAACTCCCATAATGCTCACTAATACGCATAGCGTTGGTGCCGTACACGATGCTATGATAAAGTGGCAATTACAAAACAACTTTTATTCACCCCTGAAAGACGAAGATTTTTGGAGCTTACCGGTAGTTGGTGAAACTTATGACGGCGTATTGAATGATATTAATGGCTTTCATGTGACCACAGAGCATGCTCATCAGGCACTTGATAATGCTCGTTCAGGACTGGTAGAAGAGGGTTCCGTTGGGGGTGGCACAGGTATGATTACCCATGATTTTAAGGGAGGTGTCGGAACCTCAAGTCGGTGGATTACTCTAAGTGATGGTTCGCAATATACTGTCGGTGTTTATGTACAGTCTAATTATGGTAACCGCAAACATTTAACCATTGCAGGAGTTCCGGTGGGAACAGAATTGGTTGATCAAATGCCCAGTTATTATCCAAAGAAGGTTCGCGATGAAACCGGTTCAATTATTGTTATTGTGGCTACGGATGCACCCCTATTACCGCATCAGTTAAAGCGCTTAGCTGCCAGAGTTCCGATTGGTCTGAGTAAAGTAGGTGGGCATGGTGCAAACAGTTCCGGGGATATATTCCTGGCTTTTTCAACAGCCAATGAGAACGCATTCAATCGTACAGGCAATGAACAGGTAACTATGTTGCCGAACGATTTAATGAATGGGCTGTTTGACGGGGTTGTCTTCGCCACTGAAGAAGCGATTATTAATGCGATGGTAGCTGCCGATACTATGACCGGTATCAATGGTGAAACAGTTTATCGATTACCTCACCAGGCACTACAAACCGTACTAAAGAAATATAATCGATTGAAAGCAAATAATTAAGTTAAGATCGGGAAACACAATGGTTAGCGGATAACTGTATTCAGATAAATGTCACCTTTCACCAAAGGTAGGTCGGAAAATTTTCAAAATGATTTCATAAAGGTTTAGATCATGGAAAAGTCAACGTCTAAAGCAGCAGGTATCATTCGAACCCATGGGCGATCTGTCCCTCAAAAGTTTACTTTTGCTATGGGTCATTTGTTCATTGTTTTAACCTGTGGATGGCTGATTTATGGAAAGGGATGGGAAGTGATAGGTCAGGCATTCGGGAAATCCTGGCAGATAACTGATATTCCCAGAGCCCAAATACTTCTGGTTTGTGCTTTTATCTATTGGCTGCGCCATGTTTTAACCTTGTTTTATTTGTTGGTCCGAAAAGTTGAGTGGTCGGAAGTACTGGGGTTATTGATTTTTATAGGATTGTTTGAAATTGGTCTGGTACTTCTTGGGGGCGGAGCTTTTCGTGACTATTCAATTAAGTTTGGTTTGCTGGATATTGTCGCTTTGGTATTGTTTTTTCTGGGGTCCTATTTAAATAGCGCTTCAGAGATTCAACGCAAATGGTGGAAGGCTGCCCCAACTCACCATGGGCTCTGTTATACTAAAGGCTTATTCGCTTACTCTATGCATATCAATTATTTTGGCGATACTGTATTATTTACAGGTTGGTGTTTGTTTACCTATAATTTCTGGTCATTAGGATTACCTCTATTAATGGGGTTATCATTTGCTTTTTATCATATTCCTGGTTTGGATATATACCTAACTGAACGTTATGGAGAAGCATTCAAAAACTATTCAAAAAAAACCAGGAAGTTTATTCCTTTTATTTATTGAGTAATATATATCATTGTCTAGCAGCACATTTGGCGAAGTAATAGTGAAAAACATCACACTATTTAAACCTATAACACAAACTCTAAATATTGTTTCCCGTTACCAGTGCAACAATACATTAAAACACATTTGTAGGATTTAGCTATGACAAGTCTGCGTGAGAAAATGCATCAGGAAATGGAAGATAAAAGCATATTTGACCAGGTACAAAAATACGCCTTTGATTATGCCAGGCAGGTAAGGGAAAGAAACGTCTTTCCGACGGATAAGGCTTTAAACGATTTAAACCTATTTACCGAAGATCTGCCGCAATCTATAGGAGATGCAGGCGAAATATTGAACTTTTTATACCAATTTGGTGGTCCGGCTACAGTTGCTCAAACAGGAGGCCGGTATTATGGTTTTGTCAATGGGGGTGTGATTCCCGCAGGATTGGCTGCCCGTTGGTTATCGGATTTTTGGGATCAAAATGCAGCGCTTTTTATGACTTCTCCACTAGCTTCGAAACTAGAAGCTGTCTGTGAAACATGGCTAAGACAATTATTAGGTTTGTCTGAAAGAGTTGTGGCGGGCTTTGTTACCGGGTCTTCATTAGCGATATTTTGTGGGCTGGCTGCTGCCCGATATAGAATTTTTCAAAATAACAATTGGGATATTAATAAAAAAGGGTTTTATGGCGCCCCTAAGGTCAGAATTGTCGCTGGACGTCATGCCCATGGAACTGTCATAAAAGCTATCTCTCTGTTAGGATTTGGTATCGACAATATAGAATGGATTGACACAGATTCAGAAGGAAGAATTGATTCTTCTAAAATTCCTGAATTGGATAAGAGCAGCATTTTAATTCTACAGGCAGGAAATGTTCGTTCAGGGGCATTTGATGCTTTTGAAGAGATTTGTGCCAAAGCAAATGAAGTCGGAGCCTGGGTTCATGTTGACGGCGCTTTTGGCCTTTGGGCTGCGGCCTCCAGACAATTAAAACATCTTACCAAAGGCATTGAAAGAGCAAATTCTTACTCTCTGGACGGACATAAAACCCTTAATACTCCCTATGACAACGGTATTGTACTGTGTGATGACGAGGAAGCTTTAACCAATGCGTTACATGCTTCGGGGTCATATATTTCCTTTAGTGAAAACAAAGATGGAATGCTTTACTCACCTGAGATGTCCAGACGGGCCAGATCAATTGAATTATGGGCTACCTTAAAATATCTGGGTAAAGCAGGGGTCGATGAACTGGTGCTCGGTCTCCATCAGCGTGCATTTCAAATTGCAGAAGAATTAAAGGCGGAAGGGTTTACTATATTAAATGATGTCGTATTTAATCAGGTTTTAGTTGCTTGTGATAGTGATGAACTAACCATTCAAACAATGCAAAACGTTCAGCGGTCAGGGGAGTGTTGGGCAGGTGGTGCAGATTGGGCTGGCAAAGCAGTTATTCGAATCAGCGTTTGTTCCTGGGTGACTACTAAGGAAGATATTACCCATTCTGTAAAAGCCTTTGTTAATGGAAGACGACAGGCATTAGGATCATTAAACCTGAAATCTAATCAATAAATCATCAACAATTGTGTCTTGTTAGGAAATAGTATGAATATCAATATAAGATCATGCTCAATAAAGGATTTGGAGCGGTTACAAAATATAGGGTATGAGACCTATGATGAAACTTTTAGAAAATTAAATAGTCCGGAAACCATTGATAAATATCTTCAGGAAGCATTCAATACAGAAAAACTATCAACAGAACTGAATAATAAAGACTGCTGGTTTTACTTTTTATTGGTTGATAATGAGTTATCCGGATATCTCAAAATCAATGATAAAGCTGCTCAATCTGATATCAATGATGCTGAGTCCATTGAAATTGAAAGAATATATGTCAGGAGGAAATCCATTGGAAAAGGCCTGGGCAAATATTTAATGAATTTTGCACTTCAATTGGCAGCAGAGATGCACAAGCAATATGTCTGGCTAGGTGTCTGGGAAAAAAATGTAGATGCCATTTTATTTTACATAAAAATGGGGTTTTATGAAGCCGGACGGCATACATTCAAAATGGGAGATGAATTTCAGAATGATTTGATCATGAAGAAAGAGCTGAACAATCACTAATTTTGTTAACGGGTATCATCCCTAAACATCAAATTGCTACTGAAATAGTCTATGCCATTACAAAACAGGGTAGATCCCTGGGGACGTATCTTAACCTCGCCCTACAGGGGGACATTACTTGGAAACAGGGGTATTCTGCACAATGAAAATAGGCAGGTGGTCAAAAACCATCAGCACCAAAACTGGGTGACTTGCCTTTTGGAATTTAAAGAAAGGAAGCGGGAGTTGATGTCGCCGCATCATTATACAGAATTGTTTTTTTTAGATGAAGCAACAGCGCTTTCAGCCGGACATAGACCTTGTGGTGAATGTACCAGAAATCCACGATAGTGCGTACCGTTAAGTTTTTTTTATCAATTGAAAGGTAGTTTAAACATTCAATAATAAAAAAGATGAATAAAGAATTACTTTCAAACAAAATCAGAAACCTGGCTGATTCTATTGGAATTGATAGTATCGGATTTGCTGAAGCTACCACTTTTTCAGATTCCCGTATCAACAACCCTAAACAAAAAGATCCGAGCTTGTCATTACCGGATGCAAAATCTATTCAGGTATTCCTTACCGGCTATTTCACCGGAATGTCTTAATCGCCCTGGAAAAAGCAAAAAATGGTAAAAAAGAGTAAAATTGCATATGACGCGCTAAAGGTATCCAAAGAAACGTATGAAACCATCTGTGGTTTCAGCATCAGTGCTTTGGATCTTCCGGATAAATTACCGGATGATCTGGCAGTCAGAGAAAAACACCAGTCCGTAAACCGCTTTCAGAAATATGGGATCATGGTCTAAAGGATCGCTGAAAAAAAAGTAAATAATACCAAGCCAATGGAGATCATTATCGCATTTGTTGGTGTTGCCATTATTGGTCGTCCCATCGGAACCGGATATTGTCAACACAAATCTTGTAGGTGTCCTTTATCAGGTGGCGGGCTCACTCAGTGTCGGTACCTCAATTGTGTATGCCAAAAATATATAATAGGAGAAATTATGCCTTACGTTAATATCAGAATTACCAATGAAGGTGTTACTGCCGAACAAAAAGTTGAATTGATCAAAGGAGCCACTGATTTACTTGTCAAAGTTCTTGGAAAAAATCCGGCAACCACTGTCGTGGTAATTGATGAAGTGGAAACAGATAATTGGGGCATCGGTGGGGAAACGGTTACATCGATTCGAAACCGTAATCGATAGCGTCTCCTCTACTTTGATCATATGGCCTTATAGGTTCATTTTGAAAACGCTTATGTTGTTGATGTTGGTTTTGGAGATGCCTTTCGAAAACCGATTTCGTTAAAACAAGGCTTCTGTGAGGATGTTAGTGGAAAATACCGGGTTTATCCTCAAAACTTATCCCAAAATTCGTACATCATTCAGAAACAGGAAGCAGGAAACTGGCAGGTAATTTACCGTTTTACGAATGCTCCTCTGGAAATCATTGATTTTAATGAAATGTGCAGATACAATTCTAATTCACCTAACTCTCACTTTACACAAAAAACGATCTGTACTATTGCCCAACATGATGGTAGATTAACTTTGACTGATGAACACCTGATAACCACTGATAAGGGATTGAGACTTAAAATACCTGTTACTTCTCAACAATGTTTTAAAGAGCATTTATTAGAAAATTTTAACATTGATTATGAAAAGGTTTAGCAAGTTAAATAAATTAGCGATTTAACAAAAAAAGGAGAAAGAGTGTTCAGGAAATTAGTGGCGGTAGCTATAGCTGAACTGGCTTTGCCTATGGACGCTCTGGCTGATAAAGTAGAATCCGGAGAATAAAACCATTTTTTGAACCAGGTTTAAAATTAAGATGGGTTATTAATCTTTCTAATAATTTTAATGGTAAAATTCTAAAATATTAAAAAGGAGATTATTAAAATGATCGATTTTATCCAGCAATTTAGTCCGGTGACGCAGGCCTTCATCGCTACTCTTTTTACTTGGGGAGTAACGGCAGCCGGAGCTGGTCTGGTACTTTTTACAAAATCAGTCAATCGTAAATTAATGGATTCTATGTTGGGTTTTGCCGCCGGTGTTATGATTGCTGCCAGTTTTTGGTCCTTGCTGGCTCCTGGCCTGGAAATGGCTGAACAACTTGGCCATACTCCATGGTTAACAGCCGTTATTGGTTTTATGGGGGGAGGGATTTTTATGCGATTAACAGATAATTTTTTACCTCATTTACATCCTGGCTTAGAACTTAGTCAAAGTGAAGGTGTAAAAACCTCATGGCAACGCAGTACACTGCTGGTAACGGCTATAACTCTTCACAATGTTCCTGAAGGTCTGGCAGTCGGAGTAGCTTTTGGTGCAGTGGCAGCGGGTCTACCATCAGCTACCATTGGCGGTGCGATTGCTCTGGCTATTGGTATCGGAATTCAAAATTTTCCGGAAGGGGCAGCGGTATCAATGCCTTTACGAAGAGAAGGTGTTAGTAAATGGAAGAGTTTTATGTTAGGTCAGTCGTCTGGTATTGTTGAACCAATTGCAGGTGTTATCGGAGCCGTATTCGTCCTGAGCATGCAGAATGTACTCCCCTATGCCCTCTGTTTTGCAGCGGGGGCCATGATTTTTGTGGTCGTGGAAGAGTTAATTCCGGAATCTCAACAGGAACAGTCCAATATCGATTTGGTAACCATGGCAACGATGATCGGATTTTCTGTGATGATGATCCTTGATGTTGCTTTAGGTTGAAAAGAACCAGACGCTTACGGATTTTCAAACAACACTGATAATATGACTGAAGCTGAAGTGTTTGCTAAATATGCTCCTAAATAGATCCATAAATCATTATGATAATTGAAGTTGATGAAAACCCCAATGACCGAGATATTCAAAAATTAAGATCTCATTTATTACAGTTTAATTTAAATCATTTGGATGTCAAAAGCCGCCCACCTATAGCAATTTGGTGTAAAGATAAAGCCCAAACAATAACCGCTGGTATCGCTGGTGATACATTTGGAAACTGGTTGGAAATTCATTTTTTGTGGGTGCAGGAAGAATTGCGAAAATCAGGTACTGGTAAAAAACTGCTTTTAAAAATGGAAGAAATCGCAAAAATACGAGGGTGTTTATACGTCAAAGTTGATATCTATGATTTTCAGGCAAAATCGTTCTATGAGAAAAATGGATATAAAGTCATCTTTAGTTTATCAGATTACCCTTTTAGTGGCGAAAAACACTACCTGACTAAAAACTGATACTAAAACGTTTTCAATCCAAAAATAACATCATTATAGAGGCCTTGCAAAGTACTATGGAAAAGCAAAAAGTATTATCCATATTTGACCAAAATCGTAAAAATCCAGTTGATACATTCGACGTAACAGAATATTTTGTTCGTCAGGCTGGTAAAAATGGTAGAGAAGGCATGGTTTATTACTCTTGTTTTCCCCCTGAAAAACTACGCGAAGGTATTAAGGAACAAATCAACTATTTTACAAACCTACAGCAGGATTTTGAATGGAAAGTATTTGAACATGATCAACCCAAAAATCTTAAAGAAAGCTTAATCAAATATGGATTTATCGCCGAGGAACCCGAAGCTTTTTTAGTTCTGGATCTAAAAGATCTTCCAGGGGATTTGAAGGTAAATAAACAGGTTGAGATCAGACGGTTAGAAACACTTGAAGCGTTAGAGGACTATGAGAAAGTGTCAGCTGCAATTTGGGGTGAGAAACACCAGGATTCACTTAGACAGGAATTTAAAGACCAGCCGGAAAAGATCAGCCTTTACGTCGCCTATATTCAAAATGAACCTGTCAGTATTAGTAGACTTAGCTTTGATGATGAACAACCCAATTTTGCTGGCTTTTTTGGAGGATCAACACTACCTGAATACCGGGGACAGGGTATTTATACAGCTCTGGTTTTGGCCAGAATCAAAGAAGCCATCGATAAAGGATATCAGTATGGATACGTCGACGCATTGCCCACAAGCGAGCCAATTCTAAAAAAATTGGGATTTGTAAAATTGAGCACTTCTTGCCCTTTGATATGGAAACTAAACAGTTAGTAACACTAAATATCTTATTTTTAGAATCGCCACACATCCGCTGGGTATTTTCCTGGCAATATTGGCTGGATTTTTAGGTTTCTTTGGTTCTTTTTTATTCCTTTATGCTGTTAATAAAGGACCACTTTCAATTATCGTCACATTATCCGCTTTATATCCTGTTTTAACGATTAGCATGGCGATATTTTTTTTGGGTGAAACAATCACAATGAAACAAGGTCTGGGAATTCTCTTGGCATTGGTTTCCATGGCCTTAATTAGTAGCTGATAATTAAATTAGGTTTTAATGTTTGAAATTTTTTATTCCATTGTTGATCCTGGCTAAACTGCAAGAACCACAAATCAGTAAGTAATTTTGATTGAGAATCCACTTTTTCTATAACAATTCCAAATTGCACCTGATTAAAAGCTTCAGGGCTATCGACTGTCAAAATATTAGCTTGTATTTCAGGAGGTACTGTAACCAGCTTCGTTGGCGATAAATTTTTTTTAACCCGCGACACCTGATTTTCAGTGACATTGACTTCAACATCCGGGGTTGAAATATTTGCCATAGAAACAATACCTTCACCGGTCAGCACGTTGGTAACATCGAGACCAGTTGACATTATTAATTCTGTTCCTTTGACCCCTACCAGGGCATTTGTGGTTTTGATACTAAATCTCTTTTCGTTTTTTATTAACTTTTATTTTAACCTTTCCAATCGACATGGAGGTTACCGATTCCTCTGCGGTATTGTTATCAATTTTAATAAAAGATTGGGGAAACTCCAGAAAGATCATAGAGATGGTTCTTCGTCATTTTGTTTGGGTAATATTAATTCAAAGCAGAACAATTTTTAAAATATCTGTTGAGAAGCCAACCACAGACCACACTTAAGCTGTTAATGAAGATCCCAGCACACCTTGCAAAGTAAGATTTTGAAACAGTAGACTTAATATCTAAAAAAGAACACTGAGACAATTTTGCAAATAGATACTTTAAACACTCTTCATACTTGTCATTAGATCTAAAAAAAGATAGCTTGGATAAATGAACAACCTGAATATTCTACCTTTTTCTTGTTGCTCCAAGATTTTATTTTATCAATACACTATAAAAACCATCGTCTAAAATGAATTTAACCATACGCCTAAGATACATTATAATCTCACTATTATTCTTAATTTTTATTGCTTTGGTTTACACCTTTAGAGCCGTTTTGCCGACCTTTATTCTAGCATTACTACTGGCTTATATTTTAACCCCGGTGGTAGTAAAAATCTCATCAAAAAAAATTTTTCGTCGTAAAATCCCCAGGGGAATGGCGATTATTGTTATTTATGTTTTATCCATTACTGGTATTTCTTTTGGTGGAACCTATTTTGTCGTCAACCTTACCAATGAAATGCAAATTCTGGTTAAGGAATTCCCTTCCTACGGGAAAAAAATCAAAGATAACTGGGTTCCCACAATTTCTTCAGGCATTCAAAAAATTACAGAATACATGCCTAAAATGAATTTTGATCTACCGGAAGAAATTACGGAAAAAGAGGAAGTAAAACCAGTTGTTTCTATCGATAAAGAAGGTAATGCCAATGAAATTATTAATTATTTAACTAACACAACTTTTGAAATCAAAAAAAATAAGAAAGGGTATGAAGTTATACCGCATCATATCTCTAAATCCAAGAAAGTAGACCAAACTCAGGATCTTGATTTCACAAAAATGTTTAATGATTTTCTTGGAAATTTTATTCAAAATCTCCAGGGAATGCTGGTGGGATTACTGGATCTCAGTCAAATGGTTGTGTTTTCTATTGTTTCTTCAATTTTCCAAACGATGATCACCCTGATGGTAGCGGCATTTATCATTATTGACTATGAGCGCATCTTACACTTTTTTCGGGACTTATTTCCCGCTCGCTTTGTTGATAACATTGAGCTGTTCCTGCAAAAACAAAATGTTGGTCTTCATGGCGTTGTCCGTGGACAATTAATCATTTGTGTGGTTAATGGCTTTCTAACCTGGATCGGTTTGTTAATTTTTGATATTAAATTCGCGCTCACATTATCCATTTTAGCTACTATTTGCTCGTTAATTCCCATTTTCGGCGTTATTATCTCATCCATTCCCATTGTTTTAATGGCAATAACCAACTCGATTTATAGCGGTCTATTTGTTCTAGCCTGGATATTAGGAATTCATTTCATTGAAGGCAATATTTTAAATCCTAAAATCATTGGTAAATCTGCTGAAATCCACCCTGTTTTGGTTATATTCGCCTTAATGGCCGGTGAATTAACCTATGGACTTTTCGGTGCTTTGATCGCGGTGCCGGTGTTCTCGATTCTGCAGACCACCTTTTTATTTGTTCGGGAAAATGTCCTGAGTGATATTAAAGCCCAATAAAACAATTAAACCTTAGCTTTAAAAAAATATTATGAGTTCAAAATCACCAGGCAAACAAGTTTGGGGAAAGCGTATTGATGCATCTCCTGATCAGATGAACCTTGAGTTTTGTGCGGGAAGAGATGTTAAAACAATACCTATGGCTGAAAACAGTCTTATCCAATATGATATCTGGACAAACCTGGCCCATGTAAAAATGCTAAACAAAGTTGGTGTTCTGGACGCAAATGAATGCGATCAGTTAGTTCAGGGTTTAAACAAAATAAATAACTTATTTGAAAAAGATCAGTTTATACTGGATCCCTTAAAAGAAGATGTTCATATCAATATTGAACACTATTTAACTGAAACACTCAACATCTCTGCTGCTAAGAAAATGCATACCGGCAGAAGTCGAAATGATCAGGTTGCAACTGACATGCGCCTTTTCCTGAGAGATAAAGTCATTGAGCTCAGCAATGAAATCGAAATACTTATCCGGGAGATTCTGAATAAATCCAGTCAGGAATTAGAATCAATCATGCCAGGTTTTACCCACTACCAACCAGCAATGATCACAACAGCAGCCCATTGGATGACAGCCTGGAGCCAGGCAATACTGAGAGATCTAGTGACTTTGAAAAATAATTTAATTTTTGTGAACCGTTCTCCTTTAGGTAGTGCAGCCTCCTTTGGTACTTCCTGGTCGATTGACCGAAAAATGGCTTCCGATTTGCTAGGGTTTGACGATGTTGAAGAAAACACTCTGGATTGTATCAGTTCTCGTGGTGAAAATGAAGCCAGGATCGCTTTTAGTATCTCTTCATTAATGAATCATTTAAGCACTATTGCCCAGGATTTAATTTTATTAAGTACACCCTTTTACAACATGGTGGATATTGATAAACGGTTTGTCACAGGTTCATCCATAATGCCTCAAAAGCAGAATCCTGATTTTGCAGAAGTATTGCGTGGAAAAACGGCCAATTGCCATGGGATGCTAATGAGCCTCCTTGGTTTGCAAAAAGCCTCTATGAGTGGGTATAACAGAGATTCTCAAATCTCAAAATATACAATTATCGATATATTTAATGAAATTTTAAATGCACCACTATTAGTTGGAAATGTTATCGCTTCGCTAAAGTATAAAAAAGAAATCATGCGCAAAAACTGTGCTGTTGGATTTATCAATGCTGCCGATGTAGCAGATTGGTTAGCCCAAACCAGTCAATTATCGTTTAGAGAGTGTTATGATTTGCTATCTCTATCTGTAAAATACAGTGAAAAGGAAGGTATATTAACGTTTAGGGCCATTGAGCAGGCAAGAAAAGAATTAAAACTGGCAATTGAAGTCAGTGAATCAGATGTGGCGACATTAAATAGTCCAGAAAATTTAATCATCAATAAAACCCATATTGGTGCACCTTCACCTAAATGTGTGCAATCAATGATTGACGGTCAAAAGCAGTCACTGGACGAAATAATATCAGGATTTCATCAAATAAAAGAACAAACAACGGCAGCCAGAAACCGTTGTTTTATGCAGTAGGTATCTCAGGAGATTTTTTGATTTCTTCTAATAATTTATTTAAATCCGGACCGTTTATCGCCTGCTGGGGATCCTTCATTTTACTTCGCCCCGGCAAAATGATCGTGTTTTTGGGAACAGGATTAGTTACTAAATTAAGTACTGTTAATGCTTTGATAATCACATCTTTCAATATCGTTGGTTTGGCATTTTTGGGTGACACGATTTTCAATCTTAACAATGTTTGAAGACTTTCATTGTTGATACTGATTTTAAAGATTTCACCAATCGATATTAATGTGGTTGCAAACACTAATTTACACTCGAAGATATCCGGCATTCCGTGTTTGATTTTTGTCTTTAACAAATTAACCATATTCTCAATTTGAATTTCCTCTTCCTCTGTCAGAGACAATTTCACTCCCTCCAAACCACCTGTCTTTTCTAACGACTGTATCAAAATTACTTTTTCCTGGGTGGACGGTTTTAAAATCTCAAAAAGGTTGTTATAAAAGGGTTCAAATTCTTTGACGTACTCTGCTTGAATTATTTTAGCGACTTGTTTAGTAAAATTACGAATATAACTACCATCGAGGTCTAGAGTATCTGTTAACTTAAGAATACGTCTGGCAGCCAGTCCTTCGCTAAGTGATTTTTGGGTTGATATTTCATCAAACAGTCCCTGTAATCGTCTTTTTTGAAGTGTTAATTCCAGCAAGGTATCGTCCCGAATACCTTCACATTTTGTTTCCACTTTTTTCTGAAACTGTATGATATCCATTTCATAGATTTTTGCAGAATCATCTTGTTTCATTCGACGTAATTTTGCTGCCTTCTGCCGCATTTGCCTGATTTTCCTATCAGCCTGTCTACGAACTGTTTTTTCTCGATTGGCAGCCAGTTCTTTATCCTTTTCAACCCGTTTTTCAAATCGTTCCAGAATTTGGTGTTTAGCTCTACGAATAAATTGTGTGCAATTTATCATCGTATTTATAATTTGCATCAAACAATAGTCTCTGATTTCTGGTCTGACAGGTTCTGTTTCTGTTTCTTTTTTTACAGTTTTATAAATAACACCATTTAATAAATTATAATTTATGAATTTGGCCCATTGACTTTTAGCATCTTGTGGTTCGTGAAACTCAAACGGTATACTGTTCTTTTTCAACAAGGCCAGATTATAACTGTAGGTTTCAAAAATACCCTGAGAGGTTTTTAATTTTTTCACAACAGGATCATTTAATCGTGCTTCTTTGTATTTTTGAAAAGGCAGGCGAAAAGATTTTTTTGAAAGGTCTGTCTCAAATGAACCAATAAAAATATTTTTAACTTCAATCGCCTTTAAAAGTGCAGGTTCAAAAATATTAGAAAGAAATCGAATCGTCTGAATCGAATTCGTTGCAGTCACCAGAGTTAAATAATACTTAAACAGAAACAGCTCCATCCCTTCATAAATAAAATAGTACCAGTAAAGTGTTCTAACCTGCTCTTCAAAACTCTCGACGCCCATGGCATCATCAAAAGCGTCATCATCAGAAGCTGAATCTTTTGATAGAGAAGCTTTTCCAAATTTAAAAGGCTCATAGATTTCACTGAATTTCAATATATCAGCTTTAAGCGTTTTTAAGGCTGTGGCAATATCTGGATATTTTGAATTCTCGTCCAGTTTTCTTAAATATAATGTAAGCTTATCCGCTTCCCAATTATCATTTGAGGCGTAATATCCAACAACTTTAAAAAATAATTTCGCCACCAATCCTTCACTATGTCTTTGTGTTGCCCGTCCCTTTTCGCGAATTTGTCTGGCGGTTAATAAAAACTTTAAAGGTGTCCATTCGATGATAACAGCATCAAATTCAGGGGATATAGAGAAAGAACTAGCAGTACTACCAGTATCTTCAGCTTCAGGAAGTTCCGGAAAATTTGTTTTTTTCAAGCCGGTGTGCATACCAATATCCATGATCGTATTTTTATACGCTAATCGATATAAGTTTCTGGCAGAACGGGAAGAAAATTTTAATGCAGCCTGTGTTGCCTTCATTTGCTCCATTAAAGATTTTTCATGGAATATATTTTGTCCCTCTCCAGCACGTTTTATCTTACGGTAATAGATCCATTTTGCCCCAAGCATCTGATGGGCTACCATTTTGAGAACATGCATTTTATCTGCAGTTGTTTGATGGGCTAGATCTTTAAAAGAGGAAAAAATATCCAACATATTCAGGCTATTTTGCAAATTCAATCGTTAAGTCATTAAATAAGGGGCCATATCCTAGCTAATATATATTTATTAATATAATTTGGGAATAATTATTCTAAAATCCTCTCGATTTTGTCAAAAAAATGACAAAATCGTCGACTATATGACCATTTTGGTTTTGATGAGCGTTTTATATGCATGTTTTATGACAAGTTTTACTTTTTTAATAAACTAGTATTTTTTAGCAGTAGATATATCATCCACTTTCAGTCAATCACATATTGTTATCATAATATCTGTAGACAGACAAGTCACCGGAAATCAGCTGTTTTTATATAAAACCGTAGTGTATCAGACAAAATGGTTGAGATAAAAATTTCTCATGTGACACTTATTGAATATAGAAGCGGCACAGCTACTATATAACTGTACCTTATTTTAATTTATTTGACGGTGGAACTCTTCTTTTTAACTCTCATATTTGCAATTCTTTCTTCGGCCAATTTATTGGCTGCCAGATAGGATGGGATGTTATTTTCTTCCGCAATATCAAGCACTTTTGCCACAACATCATAAATATTCTTGGCTTTTCCAAGTGCTTTTCCCTGATCGTAGCCTTCCAATTCAGTATAAACATTGATCAGTCCTCCAGAATTTATTACAAAATCTGGCGCATAAATAATTCCCTTTTCCAGAAGCATTTTACCGTGTTTTTCTTCAACAGCTAATTGATTATTCGCAGAACCTGCAATCACTTTAAACTTGAACTTATTAATGGTATCATCATTAATTGTTGCTCCTAGTGCGCATGGGGAATAAATATCGGCATCAAAGCCATAGATTTTACCACCTTCGATAAATTCTACACCTTCAAAATCATTTAAAATACTCCGGACTTTTTGCTGATCAATATCATAGATAAAAACCTTGGCACCTTCGTCATACAAGTGTTTTACCAAACATCTACCCACATTTCCAACACCTTCGACGACGACTTTTAATCCCCTTAAAGAAGGATTTCCATATGCCTTTGCCACACAAGCCAGAATACCTCTAAATGTTCCATAGGCTGCGACAGGGGAAGGGTCACCGCTACCTCCCAGTGCCATGGGAAAGCCGGTCACATCATCAGTTTCCTTTTTTATATATTCCATATCCTGAACATTGGTACCGACATCTTCACCGGTCATAAATCGGCCAGCAGCTGATTGCAAAAACCTGCCAAAACTCCTGAACAACATTTCCCTCCTTTCAGGGTCTTCACTTAATTCTTTGGAATCAGCAATAATGACCGCTTTTCCGCCACCTAAATTTATACCGGCAACTGCTGCTTTGTAAGTCATTGCTCTGGAAATTCTAAGGGCATCTTGCATCGCTTCTTCAAACGATACATAAGGGTACATACGACACCCCCCCAAAGCCGGACCTAAAACGGTATTGTGAATGGCAATGATGGCCTTTAAACCAACTTCTTCATCATTACAAAAAATAATTTCTTCATGACCACGTTCAGCCAGTTTTTTAAAAATATCCATAATTTCTCTCTCTCCCAGAAACTAAACCATATTAATATTTTAGTTAAGACTATTAAATCATCTAGCACAACCATACAAAAAAAAAAAATTTCCTACAATAAGCAGTTTCCAATGCTAACAATTCCCTCATCAGATCTATCATTTGGTTTCAAATTATTTATCCTGTTTAATCAAATAATTATCTGCCTAGGCGAGCCCAAATTCAGCTTTTGTTTCAGCAAATTTTTCTATCGCAAAATCCAAATCTGTTTGGGAATGTACTGCCGAAATTTGAGTTCTTATTCTGGCCTTTCCTTTCGGAACAACCGGAAAACTAAATCCGATAACATAAACACCTTTTATCAAAAGAGAAGCCGCCATTTTTTGTGCCAGTTCAGCCTCACCAATCATAATAGGAATGATGGCATGGGTTTGAGGATTAAAATCAAAACCATGGTTCAACATTTCTGTTTTAAAATAGGCAATATTTTCATGCAGTTTTTTCACAAGTTCATAGGAATGAGTTAACATATCTATTGCCTGAATGGAAGCTGCAGCGACACTAGGTGATAAACTATTAGAGAACAGATAAGGGCGGGACCTTTGTCTCAGCATATCAATAATTTCCTTACGGCTACTGGTAAATCCGCCACTGGCTCCCCCAAGTGCTTTCCCGAATGTACCAGTGATAATATCCACTCTCCCCATCACATCACAATGCTCTGGCGTCCCCTTACCGGTTTTACCGATCACTCCGGTTGCGTGAGATTCATCCACCATTACCAGAGCGTCGTGTTTATCAGCCAGATCACAAATAGATTTTAAATCAGCATTGGTGCCATCCATGGAAAAAATACCGTCAGTTGCAATTAATCGGTATCTACAACCGGTAGCTTCTTTTAATTGTATTTCAAGATCATTCAAATCACAATTTTTGTATCGATAGCGTTTTGCTTTACACAATCTGATTCCATCTATGATACTGGCATGATTGAGTTCATCACTAATAATAGCATCTTCAGGCCCCAACAAGGTTTCAAACAGTCCGCCATTAGCGTCAAAACAGGAGCTATAAAGGATGGTATCTTCCATACTAAGAAAATCAGATACTTTTTTTTCAAGTTCTTTATGGATAGATTGTGTGCCACAAATAAAACGAACGGAAGACAAACCGAATCCCCATTTATTTAAGGCATCCTGGGCTGCTTTTATCAAATCCGGATGATTTGATAATCCAAGATAATTATTGGCACACATATTTAGTACATTTTCACCGGTTGCAACATCAATCCTGGATTTTTGCGGACTGGTAATTACTCGTTCATCCTTAAATAATCCATTTGCTTTAATAAGCTGCAATTCTGAATCTAAAAAAGACTTCATTGTATATGTCATATATTTTCTCCTAAGCAGACCAATTTAAAATTACTTTACCGGATTGCCCCGAACGCATTATCTGAAATCCTTCTTCAAAATCCTTAAAATCAAAACGGTGGGTAATAACCGGTGAAATATCTAAGCCTGTCTGAATCATGCTGGTCATTTTATACCAAGTTTCATACATTTCTCTCCCATATATTCCCTTAATATTTAAACCGTTAAATACAACCAGATTCCAGTCTATTTCTGTTTTGGAGGGTAAAATTCCTAAAAGTGCAATTTTACCACCATGACACATGTTACTTAACATTGTATTAAAAGCCGTGGGGTTACCTGACATTTCCAGACCCACATCAAATCCTTCTCGCATGCCCAGTGCTTTGGTCACATCTTCCAGTTTCTCCTGGGTAATATTTACTGTCCGACAATTCCCTATTTTAGAAGCCAGTTCCAGGCGGTATGGATTGACATCAGTGATGACAACATGCCTGGCACCGGCATGTTTAGCAATTGCCACCGACATAACGCCAATCGGTCCGGCACCTGTAATTAATACATCTTCTCCCAATAAATCAAATGATAAGGCAGAGTGAGCAGCATTACCCAGTGGATCAAAACAGGAGATGACATCCGTTGGAATTTCTGGATCACACAACCAGACATTTGTCGTTGGAATCGCCAGATATTCAGCAAAAGCGCCATTTCGATTAACACCAACACCTCTGGTTTCCATACATAAATGTCTTCTGCCGGCTAAACAATTACGACAATGCCCACAGACAATATGGCCTTCACCGCTAACCAAATCTCCCTTTTTAAACCCCTGCACATTATTACCATTACTCTCCACAACCCCTACAAATTCGTGCCCGATAACCAATGGCACCGGAATCGTTTTCTGAGCCCATTCATCCCAGTTAAAGATATGAATATCAGTTCCGCAAATAGATGTTTTTTGAATTTTAATTAGTACTTCATTCGATTCAAGCTTCGGAATCGGAACCTCATCCATCCATAAACCTTCTTTAGCATATTTTTTTACCAGGGCTTTCATTGTCTTCATTAGTCTCTCTCGTTTGATCATTTAATGTGAAATGAGTCGGATAATATTTACCTCAAAAGATTTTCAATTAATAAAGTCGACCCTAAATTGATTACTGCAATAATACAAGATTAGAATTTTTTAGGATATTGATACCAGAAGTATTATACTAATTTCAAAATAAAACAGACCTATTTACAACACGATTCATAACTAACAATTAACTGTTAGCACTTCAAAAGGTTTTTTACCTATCAATAAAGGAATGTCGCATTATAATGTTGCATATCGATCAAGAAGCTTTTAGATTAACCTTAACTCTAACGTAAATATAAGTTAGAGTTAAAAAATCGCAAGGAATAGCAGGATTTTTTTTCTTAAAGCAAAAACTTCATATCAAATCTTCAATCTGGAGAAATCGATGCCCAGAAAAAAAAGAAAAATTTTTGTTTTAGACACAAATGTCATTTTACATGATAGTACCTGTATTAACCAATTTACAGATCATGATGTCATACTGCCCATCACTGTTTTAGAAGAGCTGGACAATTTCAAAAAAGGAAATGAAACCATTAATTTTCATGCCCGTGATTTTGTCAGAACTTTGGATACCTTTGATGAAGAAAAATTATTTAATGGTGGTTTTAGAATTGGTGATAAAAAAGGGAAAATAATCATCAAACTGGAAAAAGAATTCCATAAAGATCTTGCACAAAGTTTTAGTAAACAAAAAGCAGATCATCAAATATTAAATATCGCCTACCATGCCGTCATCGATTATCCTAAAAAAAATGTTATGCTGGTTTCCAAAGATGTCAATCTGAGAATGAAAGCTAAATCTTTAGGTATAATGGCAAAAGACTATACCACAGATCATGTTAAGGATATTTCAACACTGTATACCGGTAGAAGAGTCGAAGAAAACATTGATGATGCATTAATAGATGGTATGTATCAGGATTCACATGAGATCCCTTCTGAAAACTTTGCTTTTGAAGGAGAATTGACGGCTAATGAATATATGATATTAAAAAGTGGTAAAAAATCGGCATTGGCCACTTATGATTGTAGTCAAAAAATGATTAAACATGTTGAAAAAATATCAGCTTATGGTATCTATCCCAGGAATTCAGAGCAAACTTTTGCTTTAAATGCTCTAATGAATCCAAATATTCAATTGGTTAGTATTTCCGGTAAAGCAGGTACCGGAAAAACATTGTTAGCATTAGCCGCCGGCATGGAACGTCGAAAAAATTATAAGCAGATATTTATGGCCCGACCTGTTGTACCTCTCAGTAACAAAGACCTGGGATTTTTGCCCGGAGACATCAAATCTAAATTAGATCCCTATATGCAGCCATTATTTGACAATTTAGGGGTTATTCAAAATCAGTACTCTGATACTGATAAAAAAAATAAAAATATCCGACAGTTTCTGGAAGAAGAAAAACTGGTGATATCACCCTTAGCTTACATTAGAGGTCGCAGTCTGGTAAAAGTTTTTTTTATTGTCGATGAAGCACAAAACTTAACCCCACATGAGGTTAAGACAATAATCACACGGGCCGGAGAGGGAACAAAAATGGTTTTTACGGGTGATGTTTTTCAAATCGATCATCCTTACCTGGACAGCCAGTCAAATGGTCTGAGTTTTTTAATCGATAAAATGCGTGATCAAAATCTATATGCTCATGTGACGCTGGAAAAAGGAGAGCGATCTGAGCTAGCTGAAATAGCCAGTGACCTTTTGTAAAACTACTAGTGATTCTGATAAACGATATTTTATAAAAATAACAACCAGTAACCTTTATGAAAGAACTATATATTTCCGATCTGGATGGAACTTTGCTTGATAAAAATTCCCAATTGAGCAGCAGATCGGAATTTTTATTAAAAACAATGCTTAAATCTGGCTTACTTTTCACAGTGGCCAGTTTAAGGAGTTTCGAATCAATAAAAGCTATTTTTAAAAACGTTTCCTTACAGTTTCCGATTATTGAATTGAATGGTGCATTTATCACAGACTTCGTTTCCGGCCGAAAACTAGTCATCAACGCTATTGATCCCACCATTATCACTCCGGTTTATCAAACCATATTATCAAAAGGGCTGGCACCAGCTGTAATGAGTTACGATGGCGTCAATGATTATCTTAGTTTTTCTGACGAGATGAATGAGGGTCTGAGATGGTATTGGGAAAATCGAAAATCGGCTAATGACAAACGTTTAAGAAAACTAAATCATATCGATTCAATGAAAGAAGAAGCCTGGATCTGTATCACAATCATTGAAGAACGTGATTATTGTATTGATAGTAAAAATAAATTAGAGTTTGAGTTCGCCGATGATATTAATGTCAATATTCTGGATTCTCTGGATACACCCGGTTTAGTTTGGATGAGTATTACTGCCAAATCAGCTTCGAAATATAATGCGATTCAAACATTAAAAAGTGAATATAATTTTGATCATCATAAAGTGATTTGTTTTGGTGATCAACCCATTGATATACCAATGTTTCAAGCTGCCGATTTTTCAATAGCCGTTTCCAACGCAGACCCTGATGTAAAGTCGATTGCTGATCTGGTTATAGGAGATCATCAAAGCAATGCTGTTACTGAATGGATTTTTCAGCATTTTATAAAATCATAAGTAGTGTTCGAACGAAAATGCCATTATTGGATATCAAACCGGTAATTGGGGGTATCGCTGCGAAGTCTCACGATCCTCGTAACTATCGGGTATTTAACTGTTTAAGCCTTTGCTAAAAATTATACATGTCCCCAAATTACCTACTTTTCGTTCAGATATTAAGTATCAACTAAATTTAACCGATTATCCGTTTAAACCACGTAAATATTTTGTATATTATGAGCCTCACACAAAAAGAAAAGTCACAGCTAACCCGTCAAAGGCTTAAAAATAAAGCTTTAGCTCTATTTGGAGAAAAAGGGTTTGTTAAAACAACGATTATTGATATCACACGCCAGGCCGGATGTGCCAAAGGAAATTTTTATCGATATTGGGAAAGCAAAAATATGATTTTTCTGGAAATTATGGAAGAACGGTTATCCGAATATCGTAGTCAAAGAGAAATAGCACTGACCAAAGCTACCAATCTCGAAGAAGTCATCACTGTTATTTTGGAGTTTTTGGAAAACATTATTGATGATAAAAACTGGTCAAAAGTATTTTTGGAATTTACCTTGTTTGCTTCCCAGGATGAACAATTAAAAGCAGAATTAAATAAAAGCCGGTACCGTTTATCTTTTGATGTATTTGGTGATTTAGTTCGCCCTTTTGTTGATTCTGATTTCCCACCTGAAAAAATCGGTGCCCTCAATACTGCCTTATTTGAAGGATTTCTGATTCAAAACATTCTTGGTACTAACATTATTAACAAAGAAGACTTTCGACAAGCAGCTTTAGCCTTGGCATTACATAATGGGAAAAAATAATTTACGACTTGCTCTCCAAATCCTTTAAAAATTCCTTGCGGTTTTTTTTATCTTTAAAAAAACGATCAACAAACGGTTCTGCATTATCCCAATTGATATATTCCCGGACATCGTTTTTCTTCCAAAAAGCTTTTTCTTCCGCTTCATTTTTGAAATCAGGTATTTTCTTTGCCATTTCTTGACTATTTTTTAAGTTGTTTGAATTTTTTATTTACCATATCTTTTGAATCGACAGCACCATTTGATAATACTAATCATTACTCTTAAATATGTTTCCCATTTAGATTTTACTTTAATGTTTAAAGCTATCCTCTCTGAGGCTGGTCAGAGACCAAAGGCTCTGCCAATTGGTACCTTATAAAAAGCTAAATGTGCATCGCGGGTTTGTCCTACAGGAGTATTTAACCACGGACCACACTGAATACACGGAAAAAAACAGTACTATTGAAATTCAATCACAGAAACACAAAATTCTTCAAGAATACGATATGCCCCTCTGGGGCTAAGACAATACCGTCTCCTTTGAGGACGGATTTTTATTCTGAAAAAACCATTTTTTATGAACATCATGTTACTCCCCTGAAATATTTTCTCACCACATTTAATCAGTATCCAAACGGTAATGAAGGGAAAATACTCATTTTAATCCAGGGATTATCAGGGAGACTACGATACAAAAGTGTAAAGCGGACAGAAGGAAAAGTATCTGCCAAATTCTTTAAGGCTGCAATGGGTGGCAAGCCTGAGGTTTTAAACTCAATATAAGAGGTTTCAGTTTTAAATGTTAAAGCATCAATAGCACAAATATCACGATCTGTCCCCCAGTGGGTTAAGCGCCAATCATATTGGCAGAAGAATTGATATTCCTGAAAATTGGTGACTGCTTTTTCAAATGTCTCCAACTGCGAATTCTCCATATTCCCATCCAGCTTTCCGGTTTCTGCGGCTCTGATTTTTTTTCTAAATTCAGAAATTGATTCCAGGAGCTCCTGTTCGGTTTTTTTCTGTAACCAACCTTTATACAACTGATTCAAGGCCAGCTGTTTCATGTTTTCATCGAATTCAGGCATAGCCAGATTCATTTTAGCCAGTGAAATAATATCAGGATTCAATAGTAACTCTAAAGCCATCGGCATTGCCACAATTGAATTTAATGAAAACTCTTTTGGGCAGCTCAAATCGTTTATTTTTGCTTTTAGATAGGGTAGAATCGTATGAGCATTTGCAGAAAAAAACAGTTGGTTGATAATATGTTTATTCATAATCGACTTAATCAATTGAATTAACAGCCTGGGTTATTTGTTGTATTGGTTCCTAGAATAACCATAAAAAGTCGAATTGAAAAGAAGGGCCTTTATTTTAATTTTCCCCCCATCGCATATCCCACTGACCAGCCTTTTAGTTTTTTACCGTTCTGGGAATTTCCGGTTTCCGGAATCAGAGAATAACTTAACCCACAAATATTTAACCCCAGGGGTATAAACTGATAATTAACATGATCAATATTGACTATTTGTCCTCTTAGGGAAGTTCCTATAAGAAACAAACCGCTTTTGTAACCGATATTAAGACCTAATGAACCTGATAGTACTCCTGAACCCATTCCGATTTCAGCACCGGGGAAAAAAACAAAACCATCTTCCAGGCGACTCATTTTCCGCTCATATCCTTCCTGAAATGATTTTGGGTGCTGATCGCCGGAAGTATCTTGCCATCCCCAGTTCCGGCTATGGGCAAACATGTTTGAACTTATTGCGATCATCAATAACATGGTTATTAGCATTAATATCATTTTTTTCATTTTAAGCTCCTAAAACAATTGATTTACAAAAAATTCATTTCAATTCTGAAATGATTGAAATAGTATGATTTCAGGTATAATAAGCTATCATTCGTTCGACTACAAAATTAGATTGGGTGTTGAATAAAAGTAGTTGAGTGGTATTAAAGAGTCGTTGAATGGTTTTATGATTTAGCAGAATTGATCCTTTACTTTACTATGCATGTGATTTGTCGTATTTATACTCATTCATCTACACTGATATCTGATAATTCACTTTAGACACGATTACCAAAAAATGACTAAATTACGTTTGAACATATTAATTGGAATATCGATCCTTCTTTTTTCACTACTATTTGGATATGCCCTCAGCCTTATCATCGGCATCAATTATAATTCTTCTTTCAATATTGCCTTTAATATCGTTCTAATTGATTCTTCTATTTTGGGAATTGCAAATGTCGCCAGTTTGTTTTTAGCCAGGTTTTTGGTTTCACGAACAAACAAAGTGATTCTAGTACTTTTTCCTGCTCTGGGAATTATTCTGGGTGGAGGAATCATTGCTTTTTTACTGGTCTTTATTCTGCATCCGATCGCTTTGATCTACTCTGAGAACCAAACCTTTTCATATTTACTCATCAATTTGCTTTTTTCAATTTCATATAACATTGTTATTTGTGGTTTCATCATTTTTCAAAACAAAATTTTTAAGCAAGAAAAAGCTTTAAATGAGGAAAAATACCTAAAGTCACAAATTGAACTAAAAATGTTGGCTTCAAAAGTTAATCCGCACTTTTTGTTCAATTCATTAAACCTGATGGTATCTTTACTGAAAACCCCTCAAAAAGCGGAAGAGGCTTTAATAAACCTATCAGAAATTTTAAGGCATCAACTTGAATATAGTGAGGCGTCCAATATAGAATTGAAGTTAGAGCTGGCCATTGTTGAAAAATATTTATCACTTCAAAAAATGCGTTTCGGGAAAAAATTAAACTACCAAATTGAGAATCAATACAACATTGACATTCCACCCTTTATTTTTCAACCACTGGTTGAAAATAGCATAAAACACAATATTGATCATACGGGTTCTTTAACTATTGATATTTCAGTCGCAAAAAAAAACAATTTATATCTGATTGCTATTATTGATTCATATAAAAAATTAACAGCAGATATGTTAAACAAAGGTGTGGGGTTGTCTGTAACAAAAAAAAGAGTTGAAGGTTTTGGAGGTGTTTTTTCAATTAAAAACGGAGGGATAGAAATATCTTTAACCCATGATAAAATTAATAATTGCTGATGATGAACAACACGCA
The DNA here is from genome assembly GCA_018657625.1 of Deltaproteobacteria bacterium. Lineage (GTDB taxonomy): Bacteria > SAR324 > SAR324 > XYD2-FULL-50-16 > XYD2-FULL-50-16 > JABHWU01. The sequence continues at coordinate 79,235 of JABHWU010000040.1, forward strand.
AGAGAACGGCTTAAGGATTTAATCTCAGATTACGAACAATTCAAAATAATATCAGAAGTCGATGATGGAAATAAAGCCTTGGAAAAAATGGTGTCACTAAAACCAGATGTTGCTATTTTAGATATTAATATGCCTGGAATATCTGTTTTTAATACAATTTCATCGCTTCAGGCACCACCCATTATTGTTTTTCAAACAGCGCATTCCAAATATGCCGCAGATGCATTTGATGTAGAGGCACTAGATTATCTGCTTAAACCTGTAAGTAGGGAACGATTTAAACAAGCGGTTAACAAAATAATGAAAAAACTGTCCTCTGCTACCGAAGATATGAAAGAACATGATATTACCGATAAAGATTCAACGACAAAAATCACAGTCAGAGTGAATGGAACGATAAAAATTATTCGAGTTAATGACATATCTAAAATCTGTTTTGAAGAAGGGCTCAGTTTTATCTACACTAATAAGGATAAGTTTATCTCTGATAGAACACTTAATTATTATGAGGAAAAATTACAAGAGATGAAATTTTTCAGATCAAATCGCGCTAATCTGGTAAACCTTGAATATGTAACTACCATTCATAAAGCCTTTAAAGGTGCTTATTACATTGAACTTCAAGATGGAACCCGGATTGAGTTATCCAGAAGGAAGGCACAAATATTGAAAAAAAACCTGGACTTTTAAATCAATTAAACCATTCAAAGGGTTTTTTAAACCACTCATTATAAAGAATTACCACTGATCAAAAATAAATCGCTGATCTTAAATGAATATGAAATACCTAAACTCATATTATGTTACAACACTTATTAAAGTGAAATTAAATGAGTTTTGTATTTAACTATTAATTTTAAGGAGAAAATCATGAAACCAAAACTGATGTTTTTATTATTTATGCTAATCACTTTCAGTCTTAATCTTGGAGCAGTTGAACTAAAAATAAGTGATAGTGATTACGTGGAAACAAAAAATCATCAAGAAGATTATATGTTTTTAGGGGAACGTTTACAGTTTAGCGGTGAATCTGAAGATCTTTTTTTTCTGGGAGAAGAGCTCGACTTTTCAGGATTATCAAAGTTAGGTGTGTTTTCCCTGGGAAGAAGAATCAATATCTCCGGGAAAATTGGCAATGGTTTGGTTGCAGCAGGACGTACCATTGATATTGATGGAAATATATCAAGTACCAATATGTTGGCTGCAGAAAAAATCAATATTCATAATAACAGCCAATTAGAAGGCGATTCATTCATGGCTGCCAGAATTGTTAATATTGACGGCAAGATAAATGGTGATATGAAAATTAGCGCTGCAGAAATCAACATTGATAATGTTATCGAAGGTGATCTCAACATTTACGCCGGTCAGCTAAAAATTTCAGAAAATGGAAAAATTATCGGTAATTTATCCTATGAATCTGACCAGGAAATAACAGCTGAAGAAGCAGCCCGGGTGACCGGTACCATTCAATTTGAAAAAAATGAAGGTGAACACTATTTTGAAAAATACCAAAACAGCTATTTCGATAAGTCTTACCTGTTCTCATTATTATTTAAAATATCTTTCATTATCTGTGGACTGCTTTTTCTTTTGGTTCCCCTCACCAAAAAACTGGAACAACCATTGTCTCCTAAAGGGCTAATCTCCAATGCGTTATGGGGATTGATACCCGTTTTTATTTATCCCTCCGCATTTGTAATATCAATCCTGTTGGTCATTACCTTGCCGCTTTCTTTGGCATTATTGTTAGGGTTTTTTCCACTGTTGTTCATCACGAAAATAATCGGAATTACTTTGGTTGGAGGCTGGATTACAAACCGTTTTAGCCTAAATACGGAAAGTCGATTTATTTATTTTCTGATCGGCGGGGTAATATATTCCGGATTGACTTTTATTCCTTTTGTTGGTTTCTTATTACTTCTGCTGGTTTCCAGTGTCGGTTGTGGTGTCTTACTGGCATCCTTAATTAGTAAAAAACTGGCTTAGGATAGATAATCCCTGTTTTTAGAAACAGGAGTCTCAAAAAATGCTCATCACCTCTTCCTCTACTGAAATCCCTGGAAAAATAATATTTTTTCAGGGAAAAGCTGTTTTTCTATGACCATTAAATATGTCTTGACAACTTTACAAATTAACTATTACAAAAGAACATATAGACTTCCATTGATAAGCGCAGGTTTAAACAATAAGGAACCCATGTTAAATCCACAATCGCCGATACCGTTATACCGGCAACTAGCCGATATTATATTTAATCGCATATGTTCAAAAGAATACCCCACCGGATCTAAAATTCCACCTGAATTAAGGCTGGCAGATCATTATCAGGTAGGGCGCCCCACTGTCCGTCAAGCCATAGATCATTTGGTCAGGAAAAATATACTTTACCGTAAACGAGGATCAGGCACTTACGTTCAGGAACCCGGTGAAGAAGTAGATCTGTTTTCATTGGCTGGTACTTCAGTGGCTTTTGGTAACAGGGGTGAAACCGTTGAGGTTAAGCTTTTAAAACCCGTGACCATCATCAAGGTTCCTAAAAATCCACACAATCCATTTTCTAATCAAAAAGAATATTATTTCAGTAGAATGACCACATCTAACCAGCAACCTATCCTTTTAGAAGAAATCTATTTAAATGCTGAAGTTTTCTCAGGGCTTGAAAATTTAGAACTTGAAGGACAATCACTTTCGAGGATTGTTGAAGAAAAATTTTATTTAAAACCGGAAACCTGTAAACAGAATTTTATCGTTAAAACTCCAACCAAACAGCAGGCAAAATTGCTTAAAATGGCGTCATCAGAGCCCCTATTAGTGGTTCACCGTTATTTGCACTTTCCTAAGCTGGAAAATGGTATTTATTCAATATTACTATGTAAAACTGACCAATATGTTTTTTCACAGACAATTAAAGGGAGTACATTATGACTAAGAAAGGCTATTTTGGCGAATTTGGTGGTGCATTTTTACCTGAAATTCTGGTTGCCACCTTCGAAGAATTAGAGCGTGAATTTACAGCTATTAAAAGTGATACGGAATTTTGGAATTTATATCAATCATTGATGTCCAATTATTCATGCCGGCCGACACCTTTAACTTATGCTGAAAATTTGACGCAACACTTAGGCGGCGCCAGGATTTTTATCAAACGGGAAGATTTGAACCATACCGGTGCTCATAAACTTAATAATGTTATGGGACAGGGGTTAATGGTTAAGCGGATGGGAAAAGGCAGAGTCATTGCGGAGACTGGCGCCGGTCAACATGGTGTGGCTACGGCAACAATGGCTGCGAAATTTGGTTTTAAATGTACAATATATATGGGTGAAACTGATGTGATCAGGCAACGACCGAATGTTTTCTGGATGAACCGTTTAGGTGCGGAAGTAGTACCTGTTACTGATGGTACTCGAATATTAAAAGACGCAATCAATGAAGCCTTTAGGGATTGGGTGAGCAATATGGATGATACCCATTATGTTCTGGGAACTGCCTGCGGACCTCACCCTTTTCCGGAAATGGTAACCTTTTTTCAATCAATTATTGGCAAAGAAGCCAGAAAACAGGTTTTGGATCAAACCGGGAAATTACCCGATCGGATATTTGCCTGTGTTGGTGGTGGTTCCAATGCCATGGGTATTTTTAGCGGATTTCTGGAAGATCCGGTTGAATTGATTGGTGTTGAAGCAGGGGGAAAAGGATTATCCACCCATCATCATGCTTCCAGATTATGTAGTGATGATGCTAGTCTTGGTGTGGCACAGGGATATAAAACTTTTTTTCTGCAAAACGACGAAGGTCAGATGAATGAGACACATTCTATTGCCGCCGGATTGGACTATGTCGGTGTTTCACCGGTTTTATCACATTTAAGAGAATGTAAACGTGTTCGATTCAGTGCCGCTACAGATGAAGAGGTCATTGAAGTAATGAAACTGACGATGCAAAAAGAAGGAATAATACCAGCCCTTGAGTCTGCGCATGCATTTGTTCAGGCTTTCAAAGAAGCACCACAGATGTCTCAGGATCAGATTATCATTATCAATCAATCGGGGAGGGGTGATAAAGATATCTTTACCATTGCCGATGCCTTTCAGGACCCTGATTGGAATCAATTTATTATTAACAAAGCGGAGCAATATCATGCTTAAACAATACATAGCGGAAAAGCTTAAGCAAAAAGACATTTTATTAATGACCCACATTGTACTGGGCTATCCGAACATGGAAGCCTCCATCCAATTGATCGATATTATGGTAGAAGCTGGTGTTGATTTAATGGAACTTCAAATTCCCTTTTCAGAACCGATAGCGGACGGCCCTATTATCTTGAAAGCGAATCAGAAAGCTCTTGAAAATAACGTCACTGTTAAAGAATGTTTAGAAAAGGCTGCCGAAATGACGGTTAAACACTCTATCCCTTTCTTATATATGAGCTACTTCAACATTCTTTACAAATATGGCCTTCAGGCTTTTATTGAAAAGATGAGTGCTGATAATATTCAAGGAGCGATTGTTCCGGACCTTCCACCAGAAGAAGGGACTGATTACATTCAGTGGATGAAAGAAAACAAACGGGCACCAATATTTATCTATTCTCCAAACACCTCTAACGAACGGATGCGGGTACTATCTTCTCACGGAGATGGTTTTATTTATTGTGTTGCCAGAAAGGGTGTTACCGGAAAAAAGACTCAATTTTCATCAGAAATAGATGACTATCTCAAAAGGTGCCGGAATACTACCTCATTACCTCTGGCATTGGGTTTTGGCGTAAAAGAAAAATCAGATATCGACTTTTTAAAAGGAAAGGCAGATATTGCTGTAGTAGGTTCTGAAACTATTAAAATAATGAATGAAAAAGGCTTTAATGCCGTTGCTGATTTTATTTCAAACCTGAGCGCTTAAAAAAAGTGTTGTAGTCAAATTTTTGTGAACCTCATGTTTAAAATCAGTAATTTCCATTAAAGGGTATTGTGGCTGGTGAAAAAGGCAATAATACTTAGAGAAATTTAAATATGTTTATCATTTTCGAACAATGGTGATATAGTATTGGAACGTAATGCAAAATATAGCTATTTTCATTATTTATAATATGGTCATGAAACTTTGACCAAAATTCGAAAAGCCGAAGAAGATGCCAATATATTAATTGGTAATGGATCGACGATTATTATGATCAGTTGTCTGGAAGACAAAGAAAATATTATTTCCTCTTTTAGAGAAGGTTGAGAATATTATTTGGTTAAATCACTAATGGAAAATAACATCCTCGATTTGCTTCGGGAATTGGGGCATATTGACTTATTATTAGAGAAACGATGAAAATAAACGGGAAAAATTATAGAACAATTTGGATTGATGACGACAATCAGCAGATCGTCAAAATTATTGACCAAAGATATTTGCCTTATGAACTGGTTATTGAAGAGTTAAAAACAGCAAATGATTTTGTCATTGCCATACAGGATATGCATGTTCGGGGGGCTGGATTGATCGGAGCTACTGCTGGATATGCAATGTATATTGCGGTTCTGGAAGCTTTAAAAAGTTCTGATTTTGACCAGTCTCTTAAACAATTCAGTCAAAAGATATCTGATAGTCGACCAACTGCTGTCAATTTATCCTGGGCTGTCAATTTACAACTGGACATTATTAACAGTTGTTCCAATAGTGAGGAAAAAATTAAAGCTGTACTATCGGGAGCCGAAAAAATCGCCAACGAAGATGCAGACTGGTGCCAGCGAATAGGCAAACATGGCGTCAGTATTATCAAAGCAATATCTGAACAGAAAAAGGGACAGGTCGTTAATATATTGACTCACTGTAATGCCGGTTGGCTAGCTTTTGTTGATTATGGTTCAGCCACTGCTCCTATCTATCAGGCTTATAATGATGGTATTCCCGTACATGTTTGGGTGGATGAAACCCGTCCCAGGAATCAAGGGGCTCGTTTAACGGCCTGGGAGTTGAAGGAGCATGGTGTTCCGCATACAATAATTGCAGATAATACCGGTGGTCATTTAATGCAGCATAACATGGTAGATATTGTTATTACCGGTACCGATCGAACCACGCGAACCGGTGATGTCGCAAATAAAATAGGTACCTATTTAAAGGCACTGGCTGCAAAGGATAATGGCGTCCCTTTTTATGTTGCTTTACCGTCATCAACCTTTGACTGGAATATTACAGATGGTATTAATCAAATACCGATTGAACAGCGTGATTCACATGAAGTTAAATATATGGAAGGCCAGATGGATGGAAAAATTTCAGAAATTCTATTAACACCTGAAAAAAGTCCGGCAGCCAATTATGCCTTTGATGTAACTCCCAACCGTCTAATCACAGGACTAATTACGGAAAGAGGCATCTGTAAGGCCAATGAAAAAGCAATTTTGGATTTATATCCTGAAAAAAGCAGTTGATTATCCGGCATTGAAAAAAATATTTAAATATGGTTTAACCTTTTTTATATCCTGTAGCGCTGGTCAGTATGATATAATACACAAAACTAATTGTATTATTATTACTTTAAGGGGTGAGCAGTTTTAAGGGTAAAGCAGAGCAGCTTTCCACCTATTTTATTGAATTGATAGCTAAATACTTCGGGGGGGTAAAATTGTTTTTTAATTTCCTCTGATACCTTATTATATTCTTCCTGCCATTTTCCCCCTTTCCAGAGTACTATTTTACCCGATGCCTTAAGTAGGCGAATACCATAAAACAGCAAAAACTGAATTTGTGTAAATGCGCGGGATATAATATAATCGTAATTATTCTTATATTCTACCTGATTAATTAAATCTTCTATGCGACCCAAAATCGGATTAAAACGATTTAGCTGTAATTTGGATTTACAAATTTGTTGGAAAGTAATCTTTTTCTCAACTTTATCAACAGAAGTAATATTAAACTCAGGTTGAACCATACAAATAATCAATCCCGGTAAGCCTGCACCAGATCCAATATCAATAATTGAAGCAGGAAAGGTTAAAAAAGAGCAATTCCTGGAAAAAACAACTATTGAATCAAGAACATGCTTAACCAACATTTCTTCATATTGCCTGATAGCTGTTAAATTAATCTTCTTATTCCATTGTTGAAGCAATGATAGATACTCATCAATCTGATCGTACTGATAAGGCTTTAATGCTAATTCAGGATATTCTTTTTCGATTACTTCTTTAATTTGGACTGTTTTTCGCATAAACGACGCATGATTGAATAAAATTTAATATAAAAGTGGATAAACAGGTACTTTACGCTAAATACTAATTAATATAAAATAGCAAATAATTCTCATCTTCAGGAAAAAGCAACCTGATTAGTACCAAAAATTCTCACTTAATTTGGTTTTTAACAAGTAATACATAATATAAATATCTATCTTCGTACAGGAGCCGCTAATGGCAAAAGATGAACTTGATGATCTTGATCTTGATGATTTGGGAGATTTGGAAGATCTTGATTTAGATGATGATAGCTTGGATTTGGATGATTTGGATCTGGGTGATATGTCCAGTGAAACAGATGAATCAGCTGAAACACTTTCGGGTTCTGATGATTCATTAATAGATGACGATGGTCTATCCGATTTAGGCGATGACCTGGATCTGGATGATGATTTGTCATTGGATGATGGCGGCCTTGATGGAGATCTGGGTTTAGATGCAGATGATACCGGTGATATGGGTGGAGGAGTTATTGATGACGCTGGTGAAGGACTTGACTTATCCTCTTTAGAAGATGAGTTAAATTTAGGAGAAAATGATCGTGTCGTAGCCCCGGAAATTGAAAAGATTAAAGATGTCGGTTCTGATGATGAATTAGAAAAGGAACTGGCTTCGATGAGTGATGAATCTGACATAGACATGAATGACAATGAACTTGATTTGGATTCAGATCTGGGTTTGGACGACATGGATGAACCTGATCTTGCTTCAGATCAAGATTCATCTGAGTTAGATTTGGATTCAGCTTTGGGTTTGGACGACATGGATGAACTCGATCTTGCTTCAGATCAAGATTCAGCAGAGTTAGATTTAGACATGGATGATATGGATGAGCTTAACTTATCTGATGATGAGGGAGCTTTGGATCTTGATTCAGATATATCTTTGGATGATGCCAGTGATGATGTTGATCTTGATACAGATATGTCTCTGGATGATGCCGGTGATGAAACTGATATTGATGACATGGAATCTGATCTCTCAATGGAAGACGATTTGGACAGTGGTTTGGACTTAGATGATCCGGAAGATATGAATGAGCAAGATTCAGCAGAGTTGGGATTTGATATTGATGATCCCATGGATAATGACGAAAGTGAATTAATCGAAGATGGTGGTGCACTTGAAATTGATGATGATGCTTTAGGAAATGCTATGTCAGTGGACATGGAGGACCTTGAAGATGGGATTATCAGTCCTCAGCCTGATGATTCAATGGTTTTAGACGAATCAATGGAAGTTAGGGAAACAGATATGTCAGATCTTTCAGAATCTACTGATGAAATTTCACTGGATGAAGAAGATATTGGTGGTATGCCTTCCTTAATGGACGATTCAGAGTCTGAAACGGAACTGAACATGGACGCGGATTTATTGATGTCTGATTTAGATGACTCCTCGGAAGAAGTTATCAATCTGGAAGATGGGAATCTGGATGATATTGATGACTTAAGTATGGATGATCAGATGTTATTAGATGATATTTCTGAGGATGAAGTAATGGATGATCAATCTGACCTCATGAGCCTTGAAATAGATGAAGGTTTTCCTTCAAATGAAAATTCACTCATTCAAACAGAAGCTTTAAATCAAACTAAACCGGAGCCAAAACTGGTTGGAAATGAATTATTATTAAGGCTACCTCATGAGTTAACCGTCGAGATCGGAAAAGCATCTTTAAAAGGTGAAGACATAACTACTTTAAATTACGGTTCTATTATTGAACTGGATAAACAGGTCGGTGACCCGGTTGATATTGTTTTAGGTAACAAGACCATTGCCAAGGGAGAGGTAGTTCAAATCAATCAGAATAAGCTGGGTATCAGGGTTACTCGAATAGATTTTTAATTCACTGGACAGAATTTATTTAATTTTTAAATTAATTGCGAATGAAACCATTTTCTCAATATCAGAAATTTGATCTGACTCAGGGTGAAAAAGTTAATTATAGCTACTATATCGCCTTGGAATCAATATATAATTGTTTCACTGATCGACTTGAGGAATTGTTTTATGACATGTTCAATAAGGTATTCCAGTTCAGTTATCAAATTGAAACAGGGATAAGGTTTCAAAGTCAACTCAGGAAGACAGAAGCTCCTGTTCCGATATTTATATTTGAAGTCTCGCCGATGAAAGGAAATGCGCTGCTGATTCTAGATCATTCAATGACAAATCTTTTTTTAAATCAGAAGAGTATTTTTCTGCAAAAAACAATCGATGTTAAAAATTATTTTACATTAAATCAAAATAATTCAAGAGTATTAGGCGCCAAAGTCAATCACTATTTAAATGAATTTGGAAAATGCTGGGAACAAATTAATCCAGTTGAATTAAAACTTAAAAAACTGGTTTCGAATCCCGTTAAAGCCAAAATAATGCATTCGTACGAAACCTGTATTTTTATTAATGTAACAGCCAAATATAAAAATTTCTCCTGCCAATGCCAATTTGGTTTTTCTGCTTTTCAACTGGATCCGATCATGAAAAAACATTATCAAAAAGCACTGTTACTGGGTAACTCCAGATCTGAGCCAAACCAGGAGAAAAGCAAAGCACTATTAACCATGTTAAATACAGATACATCTTACAGGGTAAAAGGTATTTTAGGAAATTTAACAATTTCTCATCAGGAAATTATTAATAGTCTGGAAACCGGTGCTGTGATACCCTTGGAAAATGCACTCCAGAATCATGTGGCCGTTACCATAAATGACTATCCGGTTTTATCAGCTGAAGCAGGCGTGTCGGAACGAAAACTATCTCTAAAAGTAAATGGTCGTTTTGATGAAATGAAATTAAAGGTAAAACAGCAAAATGTACCTTTTTCTAAATTAAACTTCCCAAATTCTAAAGCTTGATTTTTGTTCTTGTCTCTATCAAAAAAGTACCCTCTCCCTGATATCTGTTGACATCCTGGATTAAATATCTCTAAAACTGATTAAAAAATAAGAATAGATACATCCAGGAAAGATTAAACTAATAGTGACCATTTAAAGCTACCTACCCCAAAATTGAGATTTCAGATGAACAATAAAAGCGAATTGGTTAATAAATACTCATTTGATAACATTCGAAATATTTATGAATCCAAAGTTATTAATCAAATTAAAGTAGCGATCAATGAGTTTGAAGCGTTTGATGGATGTGACAATTGTTTAAGAGATGTTTATGCTTTAGCACTTAGTCGCATCCCTGCCACATATGCTATCACTGAAGATCATAGTAATTTTGCCTGTTTGCCAGATGGGGAAATTTTAGAAGTTGTCCGATATGCTATTTATCGGGTAATGAAAAAACCAAATCATAAGATTTAATAAAAAACAGTTGTTAATCGGCAGGTGGTCAAAAAGACCACGCTACCTGTTTATCAATTAAAGTAATTGAATTCCGGAAAAAACCTCTAAACCCTGCGTTCCGAATATCTCAGTACTATCCAGATCTTTTTCAATGGTAATATCCGAATCAGCCAGGTTCAGTAATGAATGATCATCAATATCACCCCCACCGGCATTTCTAACTCTTACTACCCCGGGTTTATATAAATCACCTTCGGGAACACTGACAACAAAAGCAATTGATTGTTCACTTAATTCTACCAAAGACCCAATCGGATATCTCCCCATAATATTTAAAAAATCATCCCAGGCATCAAAATCATACTCCACTCCTGCCAGAGTATCAATATATCGAATGGCTGCTGGTGGCGTCCATGATTTTTTATAACTGCGTTTCCCAACCAAGGCCTGATAAACATCAATGATCGACATTAATCTTGTTTCATACAATACTTCATCATAATTTTCTACTTCGGGATAACTTGAAGCCATTGTCGTTTCAGCCTTTACATGATGATAATGCGCCATATTAATGACATAATCGGGCATTTTCATTTTCTCCAGTATTTCTTTTCCATAAACCGGATGATTAAACATTTGTTTCATCTCTTCGCTATCACGGTCAAAGCGAATGGTACTATCCAAAATATCTTTTGGAATTCTTGATTTACCGATATCGTGCAGAAAAGATGAAAACATCGCTTCCTGATCATTTTTAAAAATACTCTTTCTATTATTTTTTTTCATGACATCATAATAAACCGTCAAAAAGATGGCACCGACATCGATACAATGGGCATAAGTTTGATCACTTTCTTTCAATCCGACCATTGCTGAAACCGCATCCATAGCAGGATCTTGTGAAACATCCTTGATAAAATTCACAATTTCAGCGGTATTCAAGTCACCATCCCGAGCGTGATCTAACAATTCTTCAACAACAACCTTACCTTTATCTCTTTGTTGGGCACCTTTTTTAATATTTTGAATCAAATGATTAACGTTCGCAATTTCCCGTTGTTCCACGGAAAGCGAACTTGCTAGCTGATCAACATGAAAGCGTAAAAAGCCACGTGATTTTAATTCCCTTATTAACCGGTCAGTGACAATTGTTAATTTTCTGAGTTCATTAGGAAAATTATATAACTTGAAAAGTGCGTCCCCTTGCTGGATTTGATCTATCTTAATATCATATGATTTTCCATTACGTTCAATTGTAGCAGAAACGTTTTTAAAATTATGTCTTAACCACTGGCAGGTTTTCTCATCTGTTGCTTTAAATTTAGGATGAAATCCGTTGTAAGAGTTAATTGTCATTCTTTCTTTTAAATCGTTGATACCTACCACAGATTGAATTATAAGATCATCTTTAGCCATAATATATTTCAATAAGATTTAAGGTTTAATAAAAAATCACTAAGAAATTTTCAATTTATCAAAGGCCTGGTTTTTATATAGGCTAAAAACCGCCATCAATATAGAATCTTCGAATTTATCATTTGGATATATATCGAAATATTTTTTAAACTTTGTTTTTGGCACAAAAGGTATCACAGATTTTACTAATAAACATTCATTATCGGCTATTTTTTTATTTTCAGATAAATCATCAAGGTATCTGGTATGAATTTCAAACCAATTGTCTTCGTCCGGTGGTGTTTTCCCAAATGGAAACCCATAGAACTCTCCGACCGTTATTAGTGAAGCACTTTTTTCAAAACCGATAGGAACAATCTTTTGCTTTAATATTGCCTGTAATTCTGTTTGAGACAAAGATTTCTTTTTTTGTGGCTTCAGATCTTTTGCCGTCAGTTCTGTTTCAGATTTCGTGGCAGCCTCTGTAATTTTCGCACCGATATCCTGAACAGCTTCAAAGCGTTTCCCAATATCATTTGAATTTAGTTGAACCGATTTCTTTGCAATATCAGCTTTATAGTTTTGAAGTTTCTCCGGCTCAATATTCACATCCTCTGAAATTTGATCCAAAATTTCATTGGCAGATTGATTAAATTTTTCAACGATTTTCCGTTGTTTTCCGGGAACACGTTCACTAAGTACTGTGCTGGCTTCCTGGGCAAATTGTGCCAAATACTCTGGTATTTTATCCTGAGTTAAGGCGCCTTCAATTTTGACACGTTCATAAAGTGCTTTAATTCTGGATTCCAAATATCGAGGAATGTCATCCTGGGACAACATCTTACGCCCCTCATTGGCTTTTAAACGTCTTAAAGCAATTTGCTGTCGATAACTCTCTGAAGAAAGGACAACATTTGCATCTTTAACCGGAGAATTCTGAATTTTGTTTACCATTTTTTATCACACAAACCTTTGATTTTAAACATTAAATTTTTTTCATCTTTGCATCTGATCTCTGGCCTTTTTTCGATACTTTATAATAATGCCTTAATCAAACTGTCATTTCTTGAGTATTCTATATCAGAAATTATACAGAATAAACAAAAAAATTAAAAAAGAGTAAAAAGTAGGCTACAAGAAAAGGTTAGTTTCTATCCAAGAGCATATTTGGGAAATTGCATTAATATCAAACACAGGTATCGTTGATTGTATCTGATAATCTGAAACAATCATATTAACCTTAAACTCAGGATCAGTAAAGAGTGGTGTTTTCTGTGTTGCCTGGCGGCATACCTCAATTTTTAAACCGGATTCCTTTTTAAAACCTTCTGAGATTACCATATCAAAACCTTGAAACCAATAATCAGCTATTTCCCGTAAAGTCTTCTTTTCCTGTATATCGGCATAAATGGCTAATTGATCATCTGTCATTAAAAGGACCTGGGCGCTGCCAGCCGTTTTATGCTTCCAGGAATCTTTTCCCTTTTTATCAAATTGTGCCTGATGATGGGTATGTTTTATGGAACCAATCTTCAGGTTTTTAGAAACAAAATAAGGAATGATTTGTGTAATTAATTGAGTTTTTCCTGAACCGGAACGACCGATGACTGAGAGCAATTTAGGGGTCATAGATTATTGATTAGCTTTAATTCGTTCTTCTTCTTTTTGATATTTTTTCATTTTTTCTTCATATTCAACCATTTTATTCCAGCGTTCTAATAAATTTTCCATGTCCAGAGTTCGTTTCATCCCTTTATACATTGAAGCTAAAAAAACAAAGACATCTTTATCGACCTTCATGCGAAAAGCAAGTTCAAAATTTTCGATTGCTTTTCTCATATCTTTCTTTTTCATATATGCTTTACCCTTTTTTATGTACCCCTGACGGGTGGCCTCTTTTTGAGCTTCCTCTTCTTTGTCCTTTATTTTTTGATATTCCGCCATTAATTCATCATATTTTTCATAATTTTTCATGAATTTATAAATATCTGCTGTTGTTTTGAGAGTTACAGAAAGCCTCTGGGCACGCAATGCAGATTCATAATTTTTAACTGACAAATTGAAAACACCCTTCTGGAAAAACGCTTCTCCTTTTTGGCAAAAAAAGTCATGGATTTTTTTTAATTGCATTTTTGCTTTCTCAGATTCTGAATCAAATTCCAAGACCTTGAAATAAGTAACCATGGCTTTTTCATACAGTTCAAGAGCTATATATATTTCTCCAATACTAAAATAGACGTCAAGATTATTATCTTCTGAAATAACAACCTGATATAGTTTTAAAGCCTTTTTTAAAGCACCATTCTCATTATGCTCATCGGCTATTCTGATCAAATCGGAAATATGATATAAACCATCGGATTTTCCAAGTAAAACAGCCCCAATCAGAAGATATTTGGCTGCTAACAATCGGTTACCGGACCGTTTATAAAACAAACCCAAATTTACATTATAATATCGATTATGCCGGTTTTCCCCCAATAATTTAACAAATATTTTAACTGTTTTTTCTCTCTTATGAATTAAACTATATGCAATTGCCAATAACATCTCGACATAATCAAATGGACACCGTTTTTCGATTAATTCCATAAGAACTTCAATTGCCAGCGGACCATTTCCGTTTTTTAAGGCATAAATAGCCAGATTGTACTGGCTGTCCATGAGATCTTCTTCTGACTCCGGTGTGCCGAGGCTTTTTTGTTCTCTAATATTTTGTAAAAAATAATCAATAACATCTTCCGGCTTTGGTTGGTCTGCTTTTTCTTCAAGCAGTTTCATATCATGGGCAATTTTTTTGGCTTTAACAAATTCGTGTTTTTGTTCCATCTCATCTTTTTCCAGCTGCAAACTTTGCAAATGATCCGCTTTATCTTTCTCTTTCTTTTGGGTTAAAGCAGTACTGATGGTTTTAATAACTTCTTTATTACCGACGTATTCCGGTAAAATAAAATATTCAGTTTTATAGATTCCCAGCAAAGTAGATTTAACATTTTCATCATAAAGATCCACTTTCCCCATACTGGCGGCAAGATTATAAAAGGCGTTCTCAAATCGTTTATTTATTTTAAGGGCGTGACGATAAAAATTATTAGCACTCTTATAGTTTCCGAGTTTTCTAGCGCAATTTCCCAATTGATTGGCGAATTGATAATTTTTATTTTTTACTTTAAATAGAATACCTCCGATTGAAAAAGCAGCCTCGGTTTCACCGGAATCATGGTAGTTTTTGAATTCCTTCTCCAGCCGGATACCAATATTTTTAGGATCTAACTTTAAACCGTGATTAAACTCAATCATTGCTTGTTTAAACAGTTTACCGTTTAACAATTTAACCGCTTTTTGATAATGTTCTACTGCTTTAACGGCTGTTTTTTGTTCTCGCTTTTTTGAAAAGGTGTTCAGCATATCTCTGGATTTTTGGTAGAAGTTTCTTCTTAAAGAATTAGATCATTTTCTATTTAAAACATTGATATAATTTAAATTATTAAACCCATTTGAAGTGTAGGTGCCTGTTGATTATAACCATATGATAATTATCTTAATAAAACTATTCGTGATGCTATCAATTAATCTAAAATTCGGCAATTTAAAACGTGATAACCGGATATGTATGGGAGAATTATTACAACTTTTAATTCATATATTTTTAAGAAAATTAATTTGTTATTAATACCAGAAATAAAATATTCTGGTGGTGTTAAATTGGTGTTTTCTATTTCTTGACAGCCGAGAAAAGGAAAAGTATTTTAGCACTTTCAAAATCTAAACAAGAGTATGATTATGCTGGAAAGGGAAGTAACAATTATTAATAAACTAGGTCTTCATGTGCGGGCTGCTACAAAATTAGTGCAGCTAACCTCAGAATTTGATGCTGATGTAACGATCGGTTTCAATGGTCAGACAGCAGATGGAAAATCTATTATGGATGTTTTAATGTTAGCTGCTATTGTCGGATCCGTTGTCAAAGTAAATATCTCAGGTCCGGATCCTGATGAAGAAAAAATAGTTCTGGAAAAAATAGTAAATCTTTTCGAAGGGTATTTTGAAGAAAAGGAGTAGTAATGGTTTTGGAATGTTGCTTTATCATGGTGTAGAAGTTTTTAAAATTTGGACCGAAAACCAGATTCAGTTAAAAAAATGAAAGAAACTTTATTTAAGTCTTTCGTTTAACCCCTAAAAAACATAAAATGACAAAACTTTTTTAAGTCGTAATAAAATTTCAAAAACTGGACAAATGTCTTACTTTACTTTGGTAAAGATGGGGCAATGTTCCTGGAATTTTTCACTTCAAAATAAAAGATATTATGTTAAAAAAACTATTTGCACCGTCTGGATTTAGAATTTCAATTTTAGTTACTTTCATTTTTGCATCTGTTTTTATGACAAATTACCTGGGATTGAGAACAGACAGCTACCTGGAATTAATGGACAAAAAACTGGTTGATCTAATCATCCGGGCTCGTTCTTCAAAAATGGATCAGACCGATGTCGCTATCATCGCAGTTGATACCAAATCTGTCGACAAATATGGAAGATGGCCATGGGGACGAAATATCATGGCTAAGTTACTCCATGAACTAAATCATCATTATCAGGCAAAGGTTATTGGTTTTGATATGGTCTTTTCAGAAACAGACCCAAATGATGTTGCTGCAGATCAAATACTTAGCAATATCAGTCAAACCTTTCGCAAGGAAAGCAAAGGTTCTAAAGAATTAAATGAAAAATTCAAAAAAATATATTCTAAAATTGCATCTAAAGTTAAAAACGACAAAATATTTGGTGCTGAATTGAGTAAGCTGGAAAATGTTGTTTTGGGTTATTTTTTCTTTGCCACTGATGAACGACTGAAGCATATGACTACTGAAGAACTAGAATCTTCAGCAGAGCGGATAGAACGATCTGAAATTACGATTATACAGGGTGCCCAGTATTTGGATACCATCCCACTACCCACCATGCAAGCCGTCGAATCTAACATCCCAGACTTATCCAGTAGCAATAATCTGAACGGATTTTTTAATATGTTTCCGGATCCGGAAGATGGTACGGTTAGGAGAGTTCATCTTGTTTTGAAATATAAAGATAAATACTATCCTTCCTTAGATTTGCAAATACTAAAGAAATTTTATAATAGCAACTCTATCCGAATGGTTGTTAATGAAGGTAGCATCTATGGTTTTTATCTGGATGATAAATTGATTAACACAGATAGTGATGGGTCTGTTATGATCAATTATCGCGGTGACCGAATGACCTTTTCTCATTATTCAGTGTATGATGTTATCAATAAAAAAGTGCCCAAAGAAGCTCTTAAAGACAAGATTTTAATATTGGGAGCGACAGAAGTGGGCATCTATGATTTAAGAACAACCCCGGTTGGTATAGACTATCCCGGAGTTGAAGTTCATGCCAGTATTATAGACAACATCATTAAAGGTGATTATTTTTACAATTCAGATTTGGTCGATTTTTTAACTTTTATCCTAATCCTGGTATTCGGTCTAACGGTTGGACTTGTTCTTTCCAAATTAAGAGCATTACCTGGTTTAATCTTCTCAGTATTGATTTTGGTAGGTTATATTTCCCTTAACCTTTGGTTCTTCATCAATGAAAAAACCTGGACCAGTTTTGTTTATATTATTTGTGTAATCATCATCAATTGGTTTGCAGTGGTTTTATTTAAATTTTTCGGTGAAGAGAAAGATAAACGTTTTATCAAGGGTGCTTTTCAGCAATATCTTTCACCCAAGGTCATTGATCAACTGGTAGAAAATCCGGGTATGTTGAAACTGGGGGGAGAAAAAAAGGAATTGACTGCTTTTTTCTCAGATATTCAGGGGTTTTCCACTATATCAGAATCTTTAACTCCGGAAGAGCTGGTCGTATTATTGAATGAATATTTAACCGCTATGACAGATATTATCCTGAAACATGGTGGTACGGTGGATAAGTTCGAAGGTGATGCCATCATTGCTTTTTTTGGTGCCCCTATTTCCCATGAAGATCACGCCTTAAGGTGCGTTCTGGCAGCGTTGGATATGCAAAAAAAATTAATAGAAATGAGAGAAAACTGGCGTAAACAAGGTAGGCACGAAATCCTGGTCAGAATCGGTATTAATACAGGGGAAATGGTTGTTGGAAATATGGGGTCTGCTTACCGAATGGATTATACAATGATGGGAGATTCTGTAAACCTGGCGGCACGTTTGGAAGGGGTTAATAAAGAATATAAAACATTTAATATGATCAGTGAATTTACTTATGAAGCAGTTAAGGATCAAGTTGATACCCGTGAGTTGGATTTAATCAGAGTTGTCGGGAAAAATAAACCCGTTAGGATTTATGAAGTTCTAGGGGTAAAAGGAGAAATTTCCGAAGAGACCATTCATGGCTATAAATATTTTTCGAAAGGGTTAAATTTATACCGAAAGCAACAATGGGAAGAGGCTATAAAATATTTCATGCATACCATTAAGTTGAGTAAATCTGATGGCCCTTCAGAAACATTCATTAAAAGATGTCAGTATTTCAAAGAAAACCCCTTAACGAATGATTGGGATGGTGTTTTTTCAATGACCAGTAAATAAAAAACTATCTGCCTTCTTGCCAAAAGCATTGGGCAGATTCTAATTCTTCTTCAGAAAAAACGGCAATACCATGTTGTTCAAGTAATACTGCGGTAACGCCCATCCCTTCAATAGTCAATCCTTGAAATTGGCCATTATATATTCTTCGATGACCACATGAAGGACTTCTCTCTTTTAAAATAGCCATTGAAATTTGATACTTCAAAGTAATTTCTAAAGCTTTTTCAGCCCCTTTTTTAAACTGGGCACTCACATCATCACCAGAAACCGTCACTACCTTCGCTTGATTTTTCCATACAGAAATCCCATCACCATCTTCTATTTCAGCAGGATCTCTGGGAACACTTAGATCACCGTCAACTTCCGGGCAGACGGGGATCAATAAATCCTGTGATTGCCACCAGCGAATAATCGAATGCTTAAAAGCTACCATTTCAGCATTATAGCGAACGTTTTGCCCCAGCAGACAGGCACTGATTAATATTTTTTTTGAAGGCATTGTTTGTCTTAAATGTTGAGCTTTCGGTCTTAATATTCACCCTGAATAACTAAACCTACCTGAACAGAGTTATGCGACTTGGTATTATTATAATTGATTTGGACTTTTTATTTCAAATACTTTATTAATACTTTTCAAATAGCTGACAGGAACTAAAACCAGCCATCCATCGGCATTTTTTTATTAATATTTAAAATGATTGGATATAGAAAATTTCAAGCTGACAATTAAAAAATAAGTATCAAAAGTATGTTTTTAGTGGTACAACCCTTCAAACTTCTGTAAAAACAATACTTAATTAGGCTTTGGTTTCAACCAGCAAATCAAATTAATACTCACCCCCCAAAACATGGAAGAAGAAAAAGAATACGCCTTAGTTATCAACAAAAAAATCTATAAATTTGAGTGCACGGACGGTGAAGAACATGTCAATGCTCTGAAGCATAAAATCATGGAAGTCATTGAATCACTGTCATACAGTAATTCCGGTCATATTTTGTCAGATTATGCGATGAAAATCGTTATCTTATTGGCAGATGATGCTGTCAGAGCAGAAAGAACTCTGAAAATTCGTGAGGATCTCCTTACACAAAAATGTCGGCAACTATTGACTATATTTGAATAAGCAATGCATTTTAATTTGATTTTGAGGTGGACAACAAACTCACTTTATTAATACTATATAAGCATAAGAGACACTACCCTGTTCGTGTTTCTAGATGCAATTGAGCCGTAAATTTTTATAAGGGATCGGTCACTGGTAATGGTGTGCATGCCTTTTTTAAGGAAGCCTAAAGTTATTATCACTTTTCCCACCTGGATTACCAGGTTCGATGACAACTCTATTACACGGCAGGGTGGTTTTCTTATCCAAATAGATCAATCGATGGATGTCCTTCTTTTTGTTGACCAGCGGATTTTTTCTTTCTTTTATCCTCTCTTTCCACATGGCTTGATATTTCGCTTTTACTAACCTGCTGAACACTGCTTCGTTTTAATTCTCTATTATCCTTAGCAACAACATTAATAATCTGAGCACCATTCGTTGCACCATTCAACATGCCTTCCAACATTCTATTGTGTTTAGACGATTGCATGATAACAATCTGAAGATTATGGATTTCAGTCATTTTTTATACCAATTGGTTGATTTTATTTAATGTTTCTACTTTTACATTATACTGATTCTATTTATATGACAATTTAAAAGTTAATATATTTCATTGGTTATCCTGGTAATCTCAGAAATAGAACCTAAAAAACAGCCATTATTATACTTGCCAGACAGGTAATTATTTTCAATAATTATAATTGCCTAAAAAGGCAATTAAGCGCTTAAGTAACTATTTGGTAATTATTTTACGCTGTTTACCACTGAATCAGTCTCCAACAAATCATCCTTCAGGTATGCAAGAAATGAAACAATATCATCATTTAAGAAATCGATTTAAAAATCGAAGACCTCTGCTTAATATAGTACTCGATGGTTTTGGCTTAGGGAAAAAGGATCATACGGACGCTGTTTTTCAAGCAAAAACACCCTATTTTGATTATCTCAATCAAAACTTTGCCTCAACCCAGTTATTAACGCATGGCAAAAACGTAGGTTTACCGGGTAAGGATGATCTAGGAGGCTCTGAAGTGGGACATTTGACAATGGGAGCCGGAATATTAATCGATCAAGGATCAACACTAATCGGCAAAGCCATTAAGAACGGTTCCTTTTTTGAACAACCTGCCTTAAAAAAAGCTTTAAAGGTGGCCAAAAAAAGTAAACTACATTTAATGGGATTGTTATCAGATGGCAATGTTCATAGCCATATTGACCATTTTAAAGCAGTTATTCTAGGGGCAGTAAAGGTTGGCGTCACAAATTGCCATATTCATATCTTGCTGGATGGGCGTGACGTTGGCATTCAGACTGCAGATATTTATATTTCAGAGCTGGAAGCCCTATTCAAAGATATCATGCAAAGTAATCCGGGCTGGGATTACGGTATTGTTTCTGGTGGTGGCAGGGAAGTCATTACGATGGATCGGGATAAAAATTGGGAAAAAGTAGAAGCCGGATGGAACACTCATGTTTTAGGGAAATCTGGAAATAATTTCAATTCAGCCAATGCGGCTGTGTCACATTTTCGAGATCAATTTGAAAATCTGGTGGATCAGGATTGTCCACCATTTAATATATACAATAAAAACGAAAAAATTGTTCAAATTGAGGATGATGATGCCGTGCTTTTTATGAATTTTAGAGCTGATCGGGCCTTAGAAATCACACAAGCTTTTGTAGAAAAAGATTTCTCCGGCTTTCAAATCAATCACCGTCCAAACATTTATTTTGCGGGAATGATGATTTATGATGAAGATAATAATATTCCGGAAAATGTAATCATGACAAGTCCTTCAGTCGAAGATCCTTTTGGAAAACGTATTCTGGAATTAGGCTTAAATCAGTTTCGACTGACAGAGACACAAAAATATGCCCATGTAACATTTTTTTTCAATGGTGGATATAGAAATCCCTTAGATCCTTCAAAAGAAACTTATCATTTAATCAGTTCTGATAAAATCGCGTCCTTTGCTGAGGCACCGCGAATGAAAGCATTGGAAATTGCAGCTCAAGCAGTCAAGTTCATCGAGTCAGATGAATATGATTTCGGACTGCTTAATTTTGCAAATGCTGATATGGTAGGGCATACTGGGAGTATGGAGGCTGCCATCAAAGCAGTGGAAACAGTTGATGCTGCACTAAAAACCATCTGTCAGGCAATGGAGAAAAAAGGTGGCCTGGTCGTTGTCACAGCAGACCATGGAAATGCTGATGAAATGTTAATTATTAATAAAAAAACCGCTAAAGAAGAGTTGAGCACTAAACACTCAATCAACCCGGTACCTTTTATCATTTTTGATCCTGGTTATCAGAATGAATATCAACTACAAAAACTACAACCGGATCATCCATTGAATCTTTCTATGATCGCTGCAACCAATTTTATATTGTTAGGGCTGGAAGTTCCGGAAGATTTAAGTCCTTCACTTTTTGATTTACAAAATGATTAGTGGTCAAAAAAATAAGAAAAATAGATAGATACTTTGACGAACCACAGTTTAAATTGCTATTTTGTAATCCATTAATCGGTAAATTCAGGTTGTCTGAAAACGGTATGAACTTCATTCAGATAATCTTCAATTAAATTCGAAATTACCGAAATGATAAAAGCTGATTAATCACGATTTATCTAATATTTATATTGGAAATATATGAGTCAAATAACCCAAGCTGATATCGTCATCTTGCTGAAAGCTGTCATTCAAATGGCCAATATAGATGGCAGTTTTGATCCGCGTGAAAAGGCTTTTTTTGAAAAATTAGTCTATAAAGGCAAAATCAATTCAACGGTAGTGGATGAGACCATCATTCCAAATCAGGACGATATCAATGCCTTAAGTCAGGAACTCTCTTCTTTAAAAGCGAAAAAAGCATTTTTGTTAACTTTAGCAGCAATGGCTTTAGCCGATTTTAAAATTGATCCCAGGGAAAAAAAAATGCTGACGGGCCTAACAAAAAGCTTAGACGTGGGGCAGGTAAAACTCAGTGATTTAACTTTTGAAGAATGTGAAGATATGGTTTTGAAACTAATATCAGATTCACAAAAAAAGCCCCGCTCCAGATCTAAAAAGAAAAAAGGGGGCGATAGTGTCAATTTTTCTCAACAACTCAGTGATATTGATATTTTGACGCGTTAAATTAAGGATAACTCAACTAATATGAGCTCAGTTTCTAAAACTGATTTGTTAACTATTTTAGAGTCTGCTATTCAAATGGCCTTAAAAGACTCTAAAATCGTAAATCAGGAAAAAGGCTTAATAAAGAAAATAATGGGCAGCGGTGGAATTAGCGCGGAGGAAATAAAATCACACGATCAGGCCAAGGACTATAATATTCAATCACTATGTCAGCAATTATCTTCAACAAAATCAAAAAAGTTAATGCTGTTAACACTTGCGGCTATTGCTATGGTTGACGATAATTTAGATGAATCTGAAATTGAAATGATTCACCAGGTATCCAGAGAGTTAAATGTTGGTCAGATAAAATTAGATCCTTCTCATTATCAAGAATATGAAGAAATGATTTTAAAAATGATCAGCGAAATAGATTCATAATAGTATCATCATAAATAACCATCATCGCCACCTTACGATTAATCTTCACATTTAAAATATGTCACTTCTTTTAAATTGCCAGGCAATTAGCAAAGCTTTTGGTGATCAATTCCTGTTTGAAAATATTTCTTATAGTATCAATCAGGGAGATCATGTTGGTATAATCGGTCCCAATGGTTCCGGTAAATCTACTTTTTTAAAAATACTGGCTGCTTTGGAATCGCTCGATAATGGCTCGGTTATTTTAAAAAAAGGAACAACGTTAAAATATTTGAGCCAAATTGATCATCTTAATCCCGATAGTAGTATTGAAACCATTTTATCGCATTCGCTCAATCATCTGGATATGGAAGATATCGATAAATATGCCAGGATGAAGCGAATGCTGTCTTTAGGAGAATTTGAGCACCCCGAACAAAAAATCCGGCAATTATCCGGGGGGTGGAAAAAAAGAGTCGCGATTATTGCTGCTATTATCGGTAATCCTGACATCCTCTTACTGGATGAACCAACCAACCACCTTGATATTGAAAGTATTATCTGGCTAGAAAAACTATTAAATGATGTTAAGCTTACTTTCCTGGTTGTTAGTCACGATCGCTATTTTCTGGAAAACACCACCAATCAAACACTGGAAATCAACAAGCAGTTCCCGGGAGGTTTTTTAAAAATCAATGGTAGTTACAGTGAATTCATTTATTCAAAAGATACCTTTTTAAATAACCAGTTGGAACAGGAATCAGTACTATCCAATAAGCTACGAAGAGAAAATGAGTGGTTAAGCCGTGGCCCAAAAGCAAGGGCCACAAAAGCCCGTTATCGTATTGAAGCCGCACTTCAATTAAAACAAAACCTTAAAAGTGTTCAACAAAGAAACCAGGAGAATAAAAGCGTCCAACTTGGTTTTAGTTCAACAGGACGAAAAACTAAAAAATTATTAGAAGTAAACAGTATTGAAAAAACACTTGGTGGTAACAGATTGTTCCACTCTTTAAGTCTTTTGCTCGCTCCAAAAACATGTTTGGGTTTGGTGGGTAGAAATGGAACTGGAAAAAGTAGTTTGATAGAAATATTGGCAGGAAGCTCACTGCCAGATTGCGGCAATGTTAAACCAGTTGAGGATTTAAAAATTGTCTATTTCGATCAAAAACGCTGTGATTTGAACCTGAATCAATCCCTGAAGGAAGCCTTATCTCCTGAAAGCGATTCAGTGGTTCATCAGGGGCGATCAATCCATGTCGTCTCCTGGGCAAAACGTTTTTTATTCAAAGCCGATCAACTGGAAATGCCGGTATCTCAGCTTTCCGGAGGTGAACAAGCCAGAATCTTGTTATCTACAATTATGCTACAACCGGCAGATCTGCTACTTCTGGATGAACCGACCAATGATTTAGACATTTCAACACTGGAGATTCTGGAAGAGTGTATTGCTGATTTCCCCGGAGCTGTGGTCTTGGTAACGCATGATCGTTATTTGCTGGATCGTTTAACGACAAATGTGGTGGGATTTAATGGCGATGGTACTGCTCAAATTTTTGCCGATTACGATCAATGGTTATCTCAAAAACTAACTATAAAACAACAAAAACAATCGGATTCATCTAAAAGTAAAAGAGTTAAGAACAATAAGATTAGAAAACTATCTTACCACGAACAAAGAGAAATCAACAGTATTGAAGATCGCCTGGCTAAAGCTGAACAACAGGTCGAAGACCTGGAACAGAAAATTGCCAATCCAAAAATCGCCGGTAACCCCGAACAATTGAAAGATCATTGTGAACAGTTATCAAAGGCTCAGAACATTGTAGAACAGTTATATAGTCGCTGGGATGAATTGGAACAAATCAAATCTAACGCATAAAGTTTAACCAAGTGCAGTTAGTTAGGTTCTTTCCTGTGTCAGTCTTCCTTCGTCCTGATGCTCTATAAGAGGGAAGCAATGATCATATTACATTTTAATGATCAACCTGTTGGCAAATTTCAGGAGTTTTCTGAATCTTTTTGAAAATGGCAGTTAAGTAAAATTTCACTGTTTCCTACTGGGAGATTGCGTTGCGTAGAGATAATTTGAAAAACTATTTTTATAGTATTGCGGCTGAACGAAGGTAATAAAGAAAACCCGTTTTAATAAATAAAACGGGTTTAAATATTTATATGCTACTGATTAAGTGCCAGCTCTTTGCCCTTTTCCATTGCTTCCAGATTCAGTGGTATTAGTTTTTTCTTTTTTGCCAGTTTATTTTTGACAGCTTCCTGGGCCGATTCAAAGTCAACTAACTTGCTTCTAGCCACAAAAGCACTTAGAGCTATTACATTTGCTATTCTGACATTTCCCAATTCATTGGCTAAACCAGTGGCGTTTATTTTTATCTGATCAACATCATCCCGACCGCTTTCAATCGGTATCAAGGAACTATTAATCAGAATAATACCACCCGGTTTAACAGTTGGTGCAAACTTTTCCAGGGAAGGACGATTCATAGCTAACAAATGCTTGGGATTTTTAATAACCGGTGAACCGATCGGACGATCACTGATCACTACTGTACAATACGCAGTTCCACCGCGCATTTCAGGTCCGTAGGATGGAATCCAGGCAACCTCTTTACCCTCTTTAAGCGCAGCTTGAGCCAGAATCTCGCCCATCAGTAAAATTCCCTGACCTCCGAATCCTGCAAACATGATTTCACTTTGCATGTGAACCTCTTTTAAAACCCTGAAGAAAAATTATTAAATCATCAGGGTATTTTGTTATGAATTTTGTTAGTTTCTATATTATTCGGCTTCAGGAGTTTTATAATCACCTAATTTATAGTAACTTAAGAGCTTATCTTCAGCCCATTTTAATGAATCAACGGGTGTTAACCCCCAATTGGTTGGACAAGTGCTGACCACTTCAACCATTGAGAAACATTTCCCTTCAAGTTGATATTGGAAAGCCTTTTTAATCGCTTTTTTAGCTTTAAATATCTGCTTCGGTTTTAATACAGCTTGTCGGCTAATAAAAGCGGGTGTTTGCAAAGCGGCTAACAATTCTGCTACCTTGATTGGCATTCCCACATCAGCAACGTCCCGCCCTGCGGGTGATGTGGTTGATATTTGATTCGGCATAGTGGTGGGAGCCATTTGCCCGCCTGTCATACCATAAACTGCATTATTAACAAAAATGGTTACAAATTTTTCACCACGGTTTGCGGCATGAATGATTTCTGCCATTCCAATACTCGCTAGGTCACCATCCCCCTGATATGTAAACACGGTTAAATCTGGTCTGGCACGTTTAATTCCGGTAGCAACTGCTGGTGCCCGCCCATGAGCGGCTTCCTGGAAGTCGAAATTGAAATAATTATAGGCTAAAACAGAACATCCCACCGGAGCCACACCAACGGTGGTATCTTGCACGCCTAGTTCATCAATGACTTCTGCCACCAATCGGTGAATGATACCATGCGTACATCCCGGACAGTAGTGGGTATGAGTATCTGCTAAAGCTTTTGGTTTTAAAAATACTTTTGCCATAGTTTTCTCTTATTTTTAACTAATGTTTTCAAGATAGTAACGGAATCAGCCCAGTACTCTTTTTATTTCTGCAACTACTTCTTCAGGAGTCGGTATCACACCACCGGCGGTACCAAACCAGCTCACAGGGCGTTTACCATGAACACATCGCTCCACATCTTCAACCATCTGCCCCATATTCAATTCCACACTTAGCGCTGATTTACAACTGGGTTTATCAACCGCTTGCCTGATTGCTTCATCGGGAAAGGGAAACAATGTTTGAGGACGAATTAAGCCAATCTCGATCCCTTCTTCCTTTAGATCATCAATAGCAGATTTACAAATCCGGCTCATCATGCCAAAGCTGACCAACAGCAATTGATAGTCTCCATCTGTATTATAAGATTCGTAACGAATCTCATGTTTCTTCATCTCTTCATACTTGGCTTTTAGTACCAGATTGTTTTCATTCAAGTCTGTATCAGTCAGAAACAATGATTTAACAATATTGGGTTTGTTACTATTCCGGTTTCCCATTCCGTTTGTTGCCCATTCGTCTTTGTTACTGGGAGCTGTGGTTAATCCTTCCGGAAATTCAACCGGTTCCATCATCTGACCCAACATTCCATCACCTAATATCATGACCGGATTTCGATATTTTTCTGCCAGGGTAAATGCCTCCATAACCATCTCTACGGCTTCCTGAACAGATGCCGGGGCAAGTGTCAACAATCGGTAATCACCATGTCCACCACCTTTAGTAGCTTGAAAATAGTCCCCTTGAGCCGGTAGAATTCCACCTAAACCCGGTCCACCCCGCATAATATTAACTAAAACTGCAGGTAACTGCGCTCCAGCCATATAACTGATCGCTTCACCCATCAGGCTGATTCCAGGACTGGAAGATGTCGTAAAAACGCGTTCACCGGCTCCGGCAGCCCCAAAAAGCATGTATGAGGCAGCTACTTCACTCTCTGCTTGTAAAAAAACCCCATTTTCCTCGGGTAGTCTTCGACAAAGATACTCAGCAACTTCGGTTTGTGGAGTAATGGGATACGCAAAATAATTCAGACAACCGGCTTTAATTGCAGCTTCTCCAATTGCCTCGTTTCCTTTCATTAGAACTTTAGCCATATTAATTCCTTATTTGCCGGATTTATCTTTATTATCATCAATTTGCTCTACAGTGATGGCAACATCCGGACACATATTGCAACAAAATCTGCAAATAGTACAATCATCCGGATTGACCTGAAAAGCGGGGAAATAACCTATATTATTAGCTGTAGTAGATATCTCAAGGACATTCTGTGGACAAATATCCACACAAAGTCTACATCCTTTACATCGATCCACTTCAATTTGATATTTATAAGACACGACTCATACCTGTTATTCGTTCAGGAAGATTTGAAATTAACCTTAAATTTCCAATAATGTTAATTTCAGGAATGCTGTTTTGTTTTCTCAAAAAACAACAAAAATGAACTTTTTAATGATCTATTAACCTATATAAACGCTAAAAAAATAAACTGTCAATTTACTACAGAAGTAGTGAATTTTAAATTACCGAGAAAGACTGGATCACAAACGTTACTGGCCCCAAAATGGTTTTTTTTAATTCTAAATTTGCTCTGCTTTTTTCCAGGGTGGTACCAATTGTCTGTTGATCGAAAGAACAGGACATTGAATTTGTTCCTTTGGTAAAGAAGAAACCATTGTCTGATCACAGGTTACAAATAATAAAGGGCATTTTACCGTTTTAGCAAATTCATCTGCAAATTGATAACCGTCAAGGATCGTATCTGATGACGTGTCATCAATTAAATTTGCATTTCCTGCAATTCCCGTCATACGTAGTCCTGTCTGCTGTTCAATTTCTTTCAATATACGCAAACTTCCCTTAACATCGCAGGTGTCAGGTCGATTGGGATTTAAAACCTGAATCATTTGATAGGACTGATCAACCAGCACATCTTTTAAGGCACCTAAAACAGTTGCTCCCGCTGCATCACCACCCACGTCCAGAATGGATACCTCTTTAGGATTCGATATCAAACCGGAAACAGCAGGCGTCAGGATCGGCAAATCAGATTGCAAATAATTATTTGGTGGTAATATAATATCGATATCCAAATTTTTTAAGGGAGCCTTAACTTCTCTGGTTCTAAAATATGGATTAACCAAATCTAAATCAGCTAAGACAACATCGTATCCTTGTTTTTTCTGGTGAATGGCCAAATTAATCGCTATCTCGGTTTTACCACTACCATAGTTCCCTACGATTAAAAGCAATCCTTTGAGATTCTTCATATTACCAGATTCCGTTTCAAATGATTGCCAACCATCTTGAATTTCCAGTTTTCTAAAAACATATCAGTTCTTATCAATAAGCGTTTATTTAATTGGTTTTTTCTTTGCTTTTGCCTGGATATTTTTAACGATGTTTTCGCGATCTTCTTTAGGCTTCGGTTTTAATACGATTACCGGGACCAGTTCTTTTCCAATTTGAAAAACAGTATCCACATCTTTCATCAATTCACGATCAGGATGATTGGGATCGAGTTCCGGTGCTTCTTTCAAGGTACCATCTAAATACTTAATAATATACAATTTACACCTCCTGGGTACAAGCCGCTTAACCGTTCTATCCATAAAAGGAGAACTATTTAACTCCATAATCATATCGTCTGTGAGCTGATTACATGCATAATAGTCACAGGTTGGACAAGCCATAAATGAGGCTATCTGACCTTTCTTTTTACAAACGATGGTCCGATCGATACGAAGCAGTTCTTTAAGCGGTTTTGAATCCAAAATCGTTTATATTTAATTTTCTAAAAAGTTCAAAACTGTTATTATTAGTTCAATATAATAAAATTGTCTAGCTGGTTTTAATTGGATTGTTTTTCTGAGACAAATAAAGAAATCAAAATTTGAATGAAAAATATCAACTTAAATCTATAAGAATATCAGATAATCTCCAATCAAATATCGATTTTAATTGATTGAAATTGATTAATTTTCTAGCATTGAATTTTTTCCACAGCTCTCTTCAATTTCTCTCAATTTTAGTTTTTAATGATAATAACCAAGCCGATTATATGCCTGGCTCCCATGGATGGCATTACCGACCTGGCCTACCGACAGATTGTCCGCAAGCTAAATCCTGAAGTACTTTTATTCAGTGAATTTACCAGTATTAATGGCATAGAGCATAGTAACGTGGTTCGGGATCGACTTAATTTTGATCCTTTGGAATTACCTTATATTGTTCAAATATTTGGAAATGAACCGGAACTCTTTGGAAAAACGGTTCGGGATTTAACCGATTCCGGAATTACAGGCATTGATATCAACATGGGCTGCCCTGCTAAAAAAATTATTAAGCATAATAGTGGCGGTAGTCTAATCAAAGACCAGGACCTGGCTTGTCGAATCGTTGAAGCTTGTGTCAAGAATACAACTTTACCGATATCTGTAAAAACCAGAATAGGATGGACGGATGATAAAAATCTGATTGAATTTTCAACGGCTTTGGTCAATGCCGGGGCACAGATGCTTTCTATTCATGGAAGAACCTATAAACAAGCTTATAAGGGAACTGCTGATTGGGAGCCGATTTACAAATTAAAACAGGCTGTATCTGTACCGGTTATTGGAAATGGAGATGTCAAAGGTAAAGAAGATGCTTTGGACCGGATAAAGAATCTGGATGGTTATATGGTCGGCAGAGCATCCATTGGAAATCCGTGGGTATTTTGGAGCCAGTCACAAAAAGATCAGTTAACTTTGAAAGATAAGGTTAACATTATGATTGAGCATTTTCAACTGATGCGATCATATAAGGCGGAACGAAAAGCATTAATTGAATTCCGAAAGCACATTTCCGGATATATTACCGGTTTCCAGGATGCTAAATATCACCGGGGCCGATTGATGAAAAGCGACAGCGAACAGGAATTTATTGAAACAGCACGATCATTAGTGTAATCCTTCATATGACACTCAGCCAAATAATATAAAAACCATGACGGAATCCAATATATATTTATCCAGGGGCGTTTCTTCAAGTAAGGATGAAATTCATCAGGCAATTCAGGATGTCGACCAGGGGCTTTTCCCTGGTGCCTTTTGTAAAATTTTACCAGATTACCTCAGCGGAAATCCGGAATCCTGCATACTAATGCATGCAGATGGCGCCGGAACCAAATCTTCATTGGCATATTTATACTGGAAAGAAACTGGAGATTTGTCCGTTTTTAAAGATATCGCCGTTGATTCTATGGTTATGAACCTCGATGACCTGCTATGCGTCGGTGCCACAAACAATTTTATCTTATCCAATACCATCGGCAGAAATAAGTTTTTCATTCCAGGAGAAGTTATTCAGGCGGTTATAGAGGGTTATGGTGATATTGTAACAAAGATGAAAGAATACGGTATCAACATCCATCTTTCCGGTGGAGAAACGGCTGATGTTGGTGATTTGGTAAGAACCATCATTGTTGACAGCACCATGATGACCCAGTTAAAAAGAAATCAGGTCATTTCCCTGGATCAAATCCAACCGGGAGACTGTATTTTAGGCTTCAGTAGCAGTGGACAGGCAAAATGGGAATCAAAATTTAATAGTGGTATTGGCAGTAATGGCTTAACAGCTGCCAGACATGACTGTTTCAACAGTGAATATGGTGAGAAATATCCGGAAACTTTCTCAGGTAATATTCCCCAGGAGATGGTTTATTGTGGAAAAGGTAAAATTGGGGATGCACTGGCAAATACACCCTTGACTTTAGGCCAGGCGGTATTGTCACCCACCCGAACCTATGCGCCCTTAATCAAAATGGTTTTGGAAGCGTTTGCAAACAAAATTCATGGCATTATTCACTGTTCAGGAGGTGGACAGACCAAATGTTTAAAATTTGGAAAAGGGATTCACTATGTTAAAGATAAACTTTTACCCATTCCAGCGATTTTCCAGTATATTTCGGATACCAGAAACTACAGCTTAACTGAAATGTATCCCGTTTTCAATATGGGGCATCGGCTTGAAATGTTTGTTGATCAACAATATGCTGAATCGATTATCAAAATTGCCAAAGATTGCGACATTGAGGCACAAATCATCGGTTTTTGTGAAAAAAGTAACACACAGAAAAACACTTTGACCATCAAGCATCTGAGTGAAACCATTCAATACCAGGGTTAATTATGATGAATCAAAAAAATCGCTTACTTTTATTAAACCTGGCCAGGGATGTATTGGAAAATAAACTTTTATCAAAAGAACATGACTTTAGGAAATATAAAATTCCGGAGTTTGAAGAAAATCGTGGTTTATTTGTGACATTAATGAAAAAAGAAAATTTGCGTGGTTGTATTGGTAGAATTGAACCTGCAAATACCATTTACAAACATGTCATTCAACTTGCCAAATCAGCCGCCTTTGAAGATCATCGATTCCAACCCGTTCAAGCTAAAGAATTATCCCGGATCATCATTGAAATTTCACTGTTAAGCGTTCCACAAATTATTGAAGGAAAAGATAATAATGAGAAAATTTCTAAAATCCGGCCTTTTGTTGATGGCGTTATTTTAAAATCTGGCCCTCATCGTAGTACATTTCTACCTCAGGTTTGGGATTCATTAACAGATCGAGATAAATTTATTGGGGAGTTATGTCGAAAAGCTGGTTTACCTTATGATTACTGGCAACAAGAACCAATAGAATTTTCATGCTACCAGGTTGAACATTTTCAGGAAGAAAACCAATAAATATAAAGGAGTGATATGAATGACCAGGAATATTTATTAATTCGGGCAGCCTTCAAACAAAAAATTGAAAGAACGCCTGTTTGGGTGATGCGACAGGCTGGCAGGTATCTTTCTGAATATCGGGCAGTGCGGGAGAAAGCCGGCAATTTTTTGGATTTATGCCAAAATCCGGAATTAGCGGCAGAAGTTTCTATCCAACCTTTTGAATTAATAGGTGTGGATGCTGTAATAATGTTTTCAGATATATTAACGCCCTTAATGGGGATGGGAATGGACCTGGAGTTTAACCCGGGACCGGTTTTTAATAATCCGATTAGAACTCTATCTGATATCAATGCCTTAACAATTGTAGACCCTGATGAAGGTACCCCTTATGTGGGGGAAATATTAAGAATTTTAAGCTCTGAATTGTCCGGAAAAGCACCTATTATAGGTTTTGCCGGAGCGCCATTCACTTTAGCCAGTTATTTAATTGAAGGGCAAAGCTCAAAACTCTTTAGCAAAACCAAAGCTTTGTTTTGGGAAAACAAAGACCTGGCCAGACTATTGATGGATAAGCTCACCCAAATGACGATAAATTATTTAAATTACCAGATCGAAAATGGTGCTCAAATGGTTCAATTATTTGACACCTGGGCCGGTATATTTTCTGCCGAAGAATATCAGGAACACATTTTCCCCTATATCCAGGAAATTTTTAGCAGTATACACCAAGCTGGAAAAGTACCAAAGGTCTATTATATTAACGGAAGTCATCATTTGTTAGATACAATTGCTGATTGTGGTGCTGATGTCATCAGTCTGGATTGGACCAATGATATCGGTGAAGTTAAAGCAAAAATTGGTCATAAAGTTGCCCTTCAAGGAAATCTGGACCCCAATGTTCTTTTTTGTAATCTATCGATTATTAAAGAAAAGGTAGTAAATATTTTAGACAAATTTGGTCCTGACAGTGGCCATATCTTTAATCTTGGTCACGGTATTGATAAAAATGTAGATCCGGATCACCTCCGGTTTATGGTAAAAACAGTCAAAGAGCAATCAAAACGATCATAGCCAAATAGATAGACGAAATGTTTTTTTTTCTTTAATTTATACCAGTTAAGATCAACTACTAATTAATCAATTTTATAAAATAATCATACAATGCTTAAACTCGGCGAGTTTTTTTTTAAATTAAGGGACTATACACCTATTCCGTTTATCATCTACATGCTGATATACGGTGAGAATACGATGAGTATTAATACTCTCATTATTGGTAGCTGCTGTATATTGTTGGGAGAACTGATTCGGATTTATGGTGTGGCCTATATTGGTGGCGTCAGTCGGACAAGAACCTTTAGTACCGGCCAAAATTTAATTACAGGTGGCCCGTTTTCCCATGTTAGAAATCCACTTTATATTGGAAACCTTTTTTTAAGTGGTGGTCTTGCAATTTTTGCCAATGTAGGGCTTTATTTCAATTTGATATTTTTCGCTTTTTTCTTTATCCAGTACATTCCTGTTATTCACTGGGAAGAAAATAATCTTAGGGAAATATTTGGTAAAACATTTGATGATTATACTCAGAAGGTTCCCAGATGGATTCCTTCTCTATTCTCAAAAATTGAAGATCAGGAAATAGTAACAGGAGAATATAAAACCGCCCTTAAATCGGAAAGAAATACCTTAACCTCCGCTATTGTTCTTTATGTGTTAATACTTTGGAGAAGTGGTTGGTTAGGCTATTGGTTTCCTGAACTCATCCAATAGCCAAAGAGATACGCATGTTACGGTTTGATCTGCTATACATCCTAATCCTGACATGCCTGAGTCCGTTTATTCTACTTAAAATACTACTTGATTCAAAATTCCGGAAGACGTTTTTGGCTCGATTCAAGCCAGTTATTGATACTCCCCTAAAAACTGCTTCTTCTGAATCCCCTCAAAAAAACATTTGGGTTCATGCCGCCTCAATCGGTGAAGCTGGGCTCGCGGTCAAGCTTATAAAGACCTGGCGATTAAAACAGCCCAATCTAGCGTTTTTACTAACTGTCGGTACAATTTCCGGTTTGAAAAGTGTTTCACAAAAAT
This sequence comes from Deltaproteobacteria bacterium, assembly GCA_018657625.1. Taxonomy (GTDB): domain Bacteria; phylum SAR324; class SAR324; order XYD2-FULL-50-16; family XYD2-FULL-50-16; genus JABHWU01. The sequence goes on from JABHWU010000040.1 coordinate 113,784, forward strand.
TGGATGTTCCAGTGATCTTAGCGCCCCTAGATTTTAGTTTTATGGTCAAACGTATCCAGAAACGGTTTAATACAAAGCATTTGGTATTAATTGAAACTGAAATCTGGCCGAATATGATCCATTTGATGTCAAAAGTGGGAACTGTGACAATCATTAATGGACGATTGAGCAATAAACATTATCACCGTTATTTCCGGTTTAAATGGTTATTGAAACAAACCTTGGCATCCATCAAATATGTATTGGTCGGTAATGATACTTCAGAACAGCGATTTATTAATTTAGGGGTCTCACAAAATAGGGTACACAAATTCGGAAACATGAAATTTAACTTACCCACCATCGCACCCAAGACTGAGTTAGAACAATTGTACCTCAAGTATCAATTAAATAAGCAACAGCCTATTTTTGTAGCGGGGTCAATTCAACCGGAAGAAATTGAAACGGTTATTTCTGCTGGACAGCGGATAGAACATTTCGATTTACAACTGGTGATTGTTCCGCGTCATCCGGAAAAACGTCATGAATTTAGGCGAACTCTGGAACGATTAAAAGTCGATGCTATTTTCACATCCGAAAACAGGACAATAAATATCAATAGTTCCAATCCTCAAATCCTGATTGTCGATGAAATCGGTGTTTTACGACTATTTTACCAAATTGCATCTGTCATCTTCGTCGGTGGTTCTCTCTGCAATAGAGGCGGGCAAAATATGATGGAAGCCATTGCTTATCAAAAACCAGTTTGTGTGGGGCCTTATGCCACCAATTTTAAACAGGAAATGGATTTATTATTACAAGCAGAGGGTGTCAAAATTATTGAGGATAGTAATACGCTGGTTCAATTTATTAAATTCTCACTCACTCAGAAAAAAGCTGCTGAAAAAATGGCTAAAAATGGATATCACCTAATCAAAGAAAATAGTGGGGCTTTAATAAAATCCATTGAATTCCTGGACGGTGTTATTTTGAAAAATTCAAGTATGGAATATTATGAATCAAAAAGAAATAGTTGAATATGTTAATGATTTATTGGTAATTGAAAACATTAAGGATTTTGGACCAAATGGGCTACAGGTTGAGGGGGATAACCGGGAAGTTAAGCAAATTTGTTTTGCCGTATCCATGACAGAAGAGGTTATTCAAAAATCAATTGAGAAAAAGGCCGATCTGATTATTACCCATCATGGTTTATTTTGGGATAAAGATCCCAGAGTCGTGAAGGGTCCAATGAAACGTAAACTAAAATTGTTACTGGAATCCGGCATTGCTTCTGCGGCTTATCATCTTCCATTGGATTTTCATTCCGGTTTAGGTAATAACTACCAGCTGGCTAAAAAACTGAAATTGAAAAATTTGGAAAATTTTGCAGAAACACCTAAGTATGCTGAAGGTATTTTGGGCGAGCTGGATGCTATTTCCATTGAAAAACTATCACAAAAAGTAGAAGAACTGCTCGATAGGAAACCTGTGGTACTGCCTTTTGGACCAGAAAAAATCAATAAAATAGCCATAATTACCGGGGGTGCCCAGAGTTATTTTATTAAAGCCATTGAAGCAGGAGCAGACTGTTATATTACCGGTGAAATCAGTGAGTGGGTATATACCTTGAGCCAGGAGTATGGCGTTCATTATATTTCTGCAGGACATTATGCAACTGAAAAATTCGGACTACAGGCGTTGGCAAAACACATGAGTAGTCAGCTCAGCATCCAGCACGATTTTATCAATATCGAAAATCCAATTTAATTTTCAAAAAGGAGTATTATATCCTAAGCCCAGCCTTTCAACCCAAATTTTTTAGAAATAAATATTAAAATTAATGACCAGATCAGGACTTTTATACCCATTTCTATGATTTGCCAAACCCTGAACTGGCCATCAATAAACATGTGCACACCTAAGGCTGCCAAAACGATTATCGAGAAAACCACAATCAATAGTGACAGATAAACTGCCCAGGGTTTTACATGCCAGATACCATAACCAGTAACCAAATATACGATACCGGATAGAAAGTTGAACCAGACAACAAAATGTAAATAATTGTTGATCAATTTTAAATAGGTTCCCTGTATGAACAGCTGTTCGAAACCAATTAAAAAAGTGACAATTCCAAGGATAAGAACGGTAACCGACAGAGTTCTTAGAGATATACTTTTAGTAGGGTTTAAATTGGCCATTTTATTGATTAATTTAGTTAAAACTAAAGATAAATTCTAAAACAGCCATAGTATTGCAAGAATGGTGAAATCATACGATAAATTTATTAAAAATATCAGACTTCTGGTCCATATTCAATTTTAGTCGCTTTCCGTAGTGTCTCAACATATTGAACAAAAGCATCTTGTTCTTTACCAGCCACAAGATGTTGGGAAATTTGTTCTTTCACTTCATCAAAACTGGCTGTTTCGGCTGCTTTTCGGTCGGTCAATTTAATAATATGATATCCGAATTTTGTTTCTACGATTTCACTAACATCGCCTACTTTCATTTTAAAAGCAGCATCTTCAAATGGTTTAACCATTTTACCTCTATCAAAAAAACCTAAATCACCGCCTTTCTCTTTACTGGGACACTCTGAATGCTGACTGGCCAAATTTGAGAATTCTGCCCCTTTTTCAATTTTACCTAATAAACCTGATAGCTCCAGTCGTTTTTGTGCTTTCAAATCATTTGATGCATCCGGATCTACTTTAAATAATATATGGCTGGCACTGATTCGTTCCGGCATTTTAAAATTATCAGGGTTGTCATCAAAAAATTTGCTGATTTCCTCTGCCGTTAACGTTAATCCTAAACCTTTAATGTGAGAACGGACTAAGTTATCAACTTTTAATTGCTGTTCCAGATCAGCCTTAATTTGGTTTTCTGTAATGCCGACTTGTTTCAATTGATCTTCAAAAGCGTTTTGGGAAGGGAACCGTTTGACAATTGCATCGAATTCCTGTTCCACATGTTCTGAAGGTACCTGGATGTCTTGTTTGCTAACTTCAAAATTCAACAGATATTTATTTATAGTAGCTTCAACTGCCTGTTGACGAATTTTCGGTTTGGCGGCTTCGATTTGTTCCGGTGTGAAGTTGTTTTGATGCTGGGCTATGATGTTTTTTACTTCCTGAGCAACTTCTTCGTTTGAAATTTCAACTTCATTGACTTTAGCGATCACCATCGACTCCTTATATATTATGAATTGTACTGGAAATGTAGAAAAATTTGGAAGTTTTGTCTGAAGAATGACTTAGATTTTCAGCCATTATATTAACAATAATCTGTAAGGTAATGTAATCATATCTTATATGTCAAATCTTGTTTGAGGATCAAATTTTTACTATTTTAATTAACTACTAATCTTCTTATCAGGGGCATAACTATAGCAATTTGTATTGAACACATTCGGACACTGAGCGAAGTCGAAGTGTTTTCGAAAAGTATCCTATGCCCAATTTCAGTTTTAAGGACTTTTTTATAATCTCTTAGTTTTAAACGCGATGATCCAAAAAAGATTCCCATAAATGTACCTATTACAACAAGGAAAACACACTCCTGGGAGATAGAAATTCAGATTTTACCGTTTTCCCCCTTAAAAAAAGCACTATAAACTTTGTAGTGTTCTGTTTCTTCATATGATATCGGTTTAATTGAATCATTATCAAAACTATAAAGCATGGCCTGATTACAAGACATTAGAATCGGTGAATGTGTCGCAATAATAAATTGTGCATGTCCCTGTTTACTGATTTCGGTTAACAATGACAGCAAATCCAGCTGGGTTTTTGGAGATAAAGCTGCTTCCGGTTCATCCAGAAAATAGATTCCTTTTACTTTATAAATAGATTTAAAATAAGCCATACATGATTGTCCATGGGATTGTGTCACCAGGGATGATCCGCCAAAATGATTCAAAATACCAGGACTGCCGATAGCCCATTCATCAACCAGATGGGAATAATTACGAAACAACTCCGGAGAAAAAAAAGAACCCTGAACCATTCCCTGAAGCCACTTAATATCAATAGTATCGACTAACATGTCTTCAAATTGGTTACCATCATACGATGATCTGGCAACTCCTTCCCATATATGAATTCGGCATCTACGACAAAGCGCTTTGAGCAGCGTGGATTTTCCAGAGCCATTCTCCCCGGTAAAAATAGTTATCGGATGTGTTAACTCCATCTTTTTCGTTTGTTGAAAAATAGGTAAACTAAACGGATAAGCTTCCCGGGTCGGAAATCGTTTTTGATCAATGATCAATTCACTTAAGTGCATTATTATTCTCTTATAAAAAATTCAATAACTAACTTTTAGTAAAAGTGGTTTTCCAGACTTGTCTCTCCATCGGTTCCCTGAGCACTGAATCTGCGATACTTTGAGCAGAGAACGAAGGGTTAATCCAATAATATACTTCGACTTCGCTCAGCATACTGGTAGGGGCAACCTAATTGAGAAATGCTTTAGGTGAGAAAATTGCATGGAAGTTTCAATCATTTTTTAGAAACTTTTATCAGACCTTGGAAAAATGAAAGCGAATCTGAAGTTTATTTTTTAAAGCGTTTCAGCATTTGTTTTCCACTTTTTGTTTGAATAATGTTCACGACATCTGCCACTGCAATTGGTAATTGAACTTCATTTTCTAAGAGTATCAGTCGTTGTAAATGCATGGCATCCCAGACAAGGATGGATTCATCGGTTTCCAATCGCTGACCAGACAAAGTCGTTTGTATTAATTCACAAATCTTTTTTATGTCTTCACCTTCGATGCCAACCTTATCCAACATCTCTTCCCAGATATCTATTTTACCGAGTAATTCAACAATCTCATTTTGCTCGGAATCAGAGACCAATTCTGATTTTAATAATGCCCCGATAAATAAAACTGCTGGTTTGATCAAAGTCGGATTTCCCTCTTCCTTCATCATCATGGTTTCAGCCAATAATAAAGCATCCAAAGCATTTTGCATCCGGCCGGGTTGGTTGCTCAGTTTTTTATGTAAAAGTGCTTTTAACCTTTCAATGATGGGAGAGGCTTTTATTGCTTCTTCAGGAATATCACCTAAACATTCAGCTGCCATTTTACACCACTTAGCACAATTCAGATTAATGGCGGGATTGTTGATTAGTTCGCCGCAATCAGAACAATATCGCATGGGGTCATCTTTCCAAAATTCGATCTCCTCTCCACAATATGGACATTTAACTTCAATGATATCTTTTAGTTTCCAAAATCTTTTATCTTGTCCAGGGCAGCGGTTTGTAGTCATTTGGTGTCTTTTAACAGAGTTATTTTAATTAGGAAATCAACATCTTTAAGTTTTTCGGTAGCCAGGTAGATCGCGGCTGCTAAACCCGAATTTTGAGACATAGCTATATTTTAAAGAAAGGAAAAAAAAACCGGATAATTAGATTACCCGGTTTAATTCAAAACTTGCATACTTAAAACTAAGACAATGCTTAGATCCTTTTAACTCCTAAAAGCATCGATATATGAATCGGCATAAATAGATTTATTCAACGCCAATTCAGCGGTTAATATCGCGTTAACCAAATCCTCGTCATTAACATCCAAAATAACAGCATCCAGTCCGTTTGCTACCAGCATAACAGCAAAGGTCCGATTGATCAATTTTTTTTGTGTGGTGCCATTGGAAATATTACTTAACCCACAGACAATATGGCATGGTGGATCTGAAAACAATTTAAATTGAGCGGTTGCCCCTAAGATTTCTTTGGCTTGATCCTGCATAAATTTTAAAGGCATAACGATGGGGTCAAGAAAAAGCTGCTCAGGTGTAATATCATATTCCATGATTTTTGCAAAAATCTGCCCTGCAAACTCAACTCTGGCATCCACTGTTTTGGGGCTACCACTTTCATCCATCGCTAAACCAATGACAGAGGCTTTATGTTCAGCGATTAAAGGTAAAATAGCATCAAGTTTGAAATCATCAGCTGTCGTGGAATTTACAAGCGGTGGTTTTTTACACATCGGAATCGCTTCTTTCAACATTAAAACTTTATTAGAATCAATTGAAATGGGCAAGTCAACGGCGTCCTGAACCTGTTCAATCATCCAGCAGAGATCTTCCGGTTTAGCTGAAACAGCGCCTAAATTCACATCCAGGTAATCAGCCCCTGCCTTTTGTTGTTTGATGGCGGTTTCCTTAATAACATCACCGTCTCTATTAATAACGGCTTCCTTGATTGCTTTAAAACCAGTGTTTATTCTTTCACCTATAAAAATCATCTCTACTCCTACAGAAGGTTATTAATTGTCGATTGAATAATTTTTATGGCTTTTGGATGAGCCATAATTAAAAGATCTGCTCCAGCTTGCAGGTATCCACCCGCACAAACAGCTTCCCACATTGGACCACGTTTTTCCAACGCACCCCATCCAGTCAGAATATCTTCATCCACAGAGGCTTCTTTAACTCTCCAGACTTCTCCGCCAATGTCACAAAGTTGTGGTGATGCCATCAATTTATCACCTTGAAGACCGGCTATTCTGGCACGTTCTAAAATAGTGTACACATAATCAAAACCATATCCTAAAGCAGCAGTTGTCTGAAGCATAACGACTTCTTTCAAATCTAAACCGGCATCCTGAAGCAGAATGTTCACTTGTTTTCCAATATTAATGTCAACCGGAGCTTCCGCAATAATCTTATGTTTGTCTGCTTTACAGATCGCCACGACAGTTTGATAATTAGTTTCAGTGGCTGAGCCGATCAGACAGTTTTCTCCACGAGCAGCGTGGGAACAGGCAGGTAGAACTTCATTGTCTTTTTCCTCTTCACCACATCCCCAAAGAATTAAAGGAACATCAACGGTTTTCAGCATTCCTTCAACGATTTTCGCGCACTCATCCGGTGATCGATTTTTTGTTGCTTCCGAAGCTCCCAAGAACCGCATATTTATCGCTTCCACACCAAATTCCTCAACATTTTTCTGAGCCCACTCAATCGGATCATTAATTTCTTTTCCAATCGCGTTTTTTAAAACGTCAGGCCAATCAGGTACTATATCAGCAACATATCCTGCAATCACTGGTTTATTAGGCAGATCGCCTTCAAAACTAAGAAAAGGCAGTGTTGATTGTCCTCCAAGTGTAATCGTTTTACACCTTGTTCCACCTTCTTCTTTTGTGGCTCCAATGGTTACTTCATTAATTGTGTTTTTCCAGTTTTCTTTTAATTCAGGAATTCCCATTTTCACCTCCAATTCGATTAATAATTAGATTGATATTATCCATAACCGGATCTCCAATAAGTTTCTTAATTGGTTCCCCTAAAAAAATTGTTTCTTCTAATTTCGCGTTATAAGGAAGATCGCATAAAAGTTCCATATCCAGTTGAGCGAGTCGTTCATGAACTTTTGCCTTTCTTTCTTCCTTAACCAGATTCGTAATCAGGAAATTATATGCGATTCGATCTTTCATATCTTTTACGATTGATTCGATCTGAACAGCACAATCAAAAGAAAGGGGATTTTCGTTTACAACAACTAAAAGTCCGTCAATATCGACGGTGGTCCGTCGACTTAAATGTTCAAGTCCTGCTTCATTATCAATGACCAGCCATTTATAAGATGGGGCAAGATCATCACAGAATTTGCGGATCAAACTGTTAATAAAACAATAACAACTTGCCCCTTCTCCTTTTCCCATCGTGATGAGATCAAACCCCTCTGCTTCTTCAATAATTTCATGAAGACCCATTTCAATGTAATTGGCTTTTGTCATTCCCGCCGGAAAATTCTTAATCTCTTTTAAAAGATCGTCTCTGAGATCCCCGATGGTTTGTTTTGGAGGAACACCCAGCAAAGTTCCCAGGTTACAATCTGGATCGGCATCTACTGCCAATACCGGTCCCATTCCCCGATTTACCAATTCACTGATAATCAAAGCTGTGGTAGTTGATTTTCCGGTTCCCCCCTTTCCTGCTACAGCAATACTCTTAGCCATTACTCTTCTCTCCAAAAATTGATGTCCGTATGGGGTAAAAACATCGCTTTCCTAAACTCTTCCACGTAATCATCAGCTCCCATTAAATCGTAATATGTTGTATTTGTGTGAATATCTGCTATTTCATGAAACGCTTCCTGGTAAGAAGCTGTTAATTTTGCTCCCTTGATAGCTGTATTTCCGACAAATTCTATTTTTTCTTTAGGAAGCGGTGGAATCAGGCCGATGTTAATAGCACTATCAATATCGATATAATTACCGAAGGCACCACCTAAATAAATTTTATTAATTTCAGAATAACTTAATTCCAGCCGTTTAAGTAATATTCTTATCGCTGCAAAAATAGCCGCTTTAGCCACAATCACATTTTCCAGATCCTTTTCCGAAAAATAGATGGATTTTTTCGTACGATCATTTTTACTATCTACCAGAATAAAATGTGAAATACCGTTTCTGGTAAAAATACCTTCGTGACTTCCCTGTATAAACTTGCCGGAACGATTGATAATTTTCTGATCCAATAGAACACTGACAATATCGATAATCCCGGAACCACAAATACCGATTGCCGGTTTGTCATGAATGGTTTTGAACTTAATTTCACCATCTTCAACATATACTTTTTCGATAGCGCCCGATTCTGCGCGGACACCACATTCTACACTGGCACCTTCTAAAGCAGGTCCTGCAGATGCGGAACTGGCGATTAACCAATCCTTATTCCCCAGTATAATTTCTCCATTAGTGCCGATATCAACCAATAAACACAGTTTATCATGTTTATGCATCTCAGTCGCCAGAATTCCTGCCGTTAAATCACTTCCAACCCAGCCACTGATGCACGGAAGTGCATATAACAATCCACGGGGATTAATTCCGATTCCTACCTCAACTGCTCTTAAAGGCGGGGGAATTAACGAAACAGGTGTATATGGTGTTCGTCGGATATGTTCTGCTGAAAGTCCCAGCAAAAAATGTGTCATTACCGTATTTCCGGCACAAACAACTGCCGTAATATCCTGAAGATTAATATTATTATTGCTGCATAGCCCTTCTATCAGTTTATTGATATCTTCAACCAGTAGCCTTTGAAGTTCATCAGTCCCTACTTTTTCTGCGCGTATTATCCTACCGGTAACTTCCCGGCCATAAACGCCTTGTGAGTTAAAACAAGCTTTTCCGTCCATGGTTTCAGTATTGTTAGCATTCACTAAATGTGCAACAACCGTACTGGTCCCCATGTCTACGATGATCATGTAATTTTTATCAACAGTGTCACCGCCTTCCAGGTTCATGATTTCAGCAATTTGCCGCCTCAAACCCAAGGTTACTGTAACCTTGTAGTCATATTTTCTCAAAATCTTTGAAATATTTTTAATGATTTTGAGTCCCGTTTGCATAGAGGGAATTTTCAAGACCTCCCTGACTTTGTCGCATACCAGCTGTAAATCCGATGTGACATTTGCTAAAGTAGGCTTTTCCAACTCCATATACAACTTTAGGACAATCGGCTTGATTTCATAATTTTTAGCATAGGAAGAACCTTTACTGAGATAACTGAAACGCTGCGCGTCTTCATTAGCAATCAATTTTTCTTTAGCCCAGGTCCCCCAGGGAATATCAACCACCAAATCACTTTGAACAGTGACCTGGCAAGCTAATACATATCCTGCTTTAATTTCTTCTCTATTTAATTGGGAGGTCCCTTCACCTTTGACCTTCCCCGATTTTACAATCATTTTACACCGACCGCAAATCCCATCACCCCCGCAAAGATTATTAATAGTAATATTGCATTTGGCGCAGGCATCCAGGAGGATCGTCCCCTCCTGGACTCTGACAGACAGCGCTTGTGGATAGAAAATGACGTTGTATTCAGCCATTTAACCTCTAAAGACTAGTTAAAAAGACAGGAATCTCTTTAGCAGTCTCAGGACCGATAATAACTTCTTTCCATTCGGAGATATCTTCTATTTCAGCCCGAAACATTGGAAGCAGTCCTGGAATGATCAGTTTTCGATGATCAACTTTATCAGCCACCCCTTGATCTTTCATGGTAGCCACAATTTTTTCTGCCGTAATTTTATCCCCGGCCCACGCATTTAATACACCCAGGCCTTCTGTATCTACAACACATATATAGGTAGGAACCTTACTTCTCTCAACCTCTCCAGCTACACTGAAGTAGGTTAGTGAAAAATTTGAAGTAAACATCACCGGTGAGTTTTTATCCGGATCATTGATTTCATAAAGCTTGGCTTCCACGGTATTAGGAACCTGTGGATCAGTAAAAACATCTTGAACGATGGTTAAAATCGGTAACATTGACCATGGTTCAATACTATCAATGATAACGATCCCGGCATATTTAGCTGCCGATATCGCTGACATGACAGTCTCTTCTTCAACATCAGATGCTTGTATATCCAATATTGTGGGATAGCCTAACGGTCGAAATTTATGTTTCAAAGCTGCACGCCGAACCCGAGTCAACATTCTAACTGAATCACCAATTTTGTCATTTTTAAATCCCAGCAGTAAATTTTCCGCGCCAGCCTTTTTTGCTTTTTCTATCAATTCAGCCAATTCTTCAAGATTAGCACCGGTAACAGCTAAGGGAACCTTAGTTGAAGCTGCGATTTTAGCAAAAGCATCAATATTTGAAGCATCTGCACTATAAAGAAGCGGTGCTTTATCTTTAATTGCCTCGGCAGCTGCTTCCATTTTAGCCGCATCGCTTCCCATTAAGATAATCGCTTTATTACTTTTTTCCGCCACTAACTTTGCACGAGCAGCTGCATCAAAACTTCCTTCAATCTCTACTGCACAAAGTTTAGGCTCAAGTGTCGCCCCAACTCGTTGAAAATTTAAAGCGTTGACGGCTTCAATTTTACTACTGGCTTCGTCGTCAGAAAGTGAGGCTGGAATTCGAATTGCTAATCCACAAGGGCGATGAAATTTTTCATCATGACGAAATAAAACTGTTTCCTGCCCTAATTCAAATGCAGTGTCGCCAGTTCCGATTTTTACTAATTTCATTGGGGGTGCAGAAGCTTCAGACAAGTTTGACATCGCATCGGATGAAATTTCCGGACAATCTGTCAGCGCTTTTTGCCCGGCAGCCACCTGCATCGCAAAAGCCATACATGTCGGAAATCCGCACTCCTTACAATTAGTTCTCGGGAGGTCTTTGTAAATCTGCATACCTGTTAATGCCATTATATTCTCCGTAAGTGATTATATCACGCTGAACCTAATCAGCGTGAGGAATTTCATCGTTAAAAGAGTGAATCCATTTCTAAGGCAGGATGGCCTATTTTGGTGAGATATTCAACTAATTTATCTGGTTCATCTGCATCTTCTTCTGTAGCAATTTTATCAAATAAACCAGCCTGACCGGCATCTTCTAACTGGGGTTTCAGTCGTTCAGAAACTGCTGCCTTTAATTCCTTGTTCATCCAAACAATCCTGGGATGAGCACCTTCAGCCGAAATGAATTTTGGACTACTGATGTAAAGTCTTCCGATACCTGTAAATCCAGGTACCTGTAATCCACCACCAACCTGACCGGCAAGGGTTGAAAAGGTCATACCAACCGGTGTCATTCCCAGGAAGTCACGATCCACAATCATTATGCCATTGGCTTCAGGGACGATGGCGGCGATACACTCGAAACACCCGCAGGATGTCATGGGATCTTCCATAATGGAATAGGCATTAAATTTTTGCAAAGTACCGTTAGATTTAACTTCGACATAGTCATTGATGCTTTTCCATTGACCTAATTTAGCATCAACACATTCTCCTTTATCCACCGGTTCATTGGGGCCATGTTTATTAATTTGGTAGGATGCCTTACAATCTAACCAAGTATAAGCACCACAAAGTCCAAGTCTTTGAGGTGTAACAATGCAGACATGGTTCGGAGCATAAGACTGACAAAGTGTACAAGAGTAGAACTGATCCACATCTTCATCGGTCATACCACCAATTTTATCATCTCTGAAAGAATAAATTTCCCTGGCAGTTTCGAGCAATTCTCCAGCAGCTTTTTTATCTGTATAAAGCTTAACCTGAACCCGATCGACAATCCGATTAAATTCCTCATGAATCTTAGCAACTAAAATTTCTCCAAAATCTTTAATCTTAAATCCCTTACTAAAGGCTTCTTTACTGATTCTTACCCAGATAATGGAACGTTGTCCCATGTGGAAAATACCATTAGCGCAGGAAATAAACTCATGAACTCTTCTTTCCAGGACACTTTCAAAATCCTCCTGAAATTCACGTCCGGCAACTTCAACCAGAATTCCCAATGGATAAGCTTCACCTTCCTTCATATCTTCAATTTCTGGACCGATAACTTCAATCTTGCCATCTTCCACATCATCCATCGATTTCATTCGCAGCAATTCAAAGCCATCTGTATATTTGCCACCAAATTGAACATGCATGTTCTCTTTTCTAACACGCTCACCTTCAAAACCTGCTCCAAATGGTACCGGAATCGGAACTTTTTCAAGTTTGATTGTCAGACCACGAACTTCAATAGCCCGGCTGACAATCTCATCCATCTTAATACCAGAAATCACATGTTCATAGGTGCAGATACCTGTTGGCAAAATTTCCGGAATACCAACGTCAGCAATAACCGGGAATCCAAAATTGATGGCACCGGCTGCTGTGGCATATTTTTCATCGGTTATTAATTGTGGGCCTTTCACTGCTTTATCAGCTCCTAAAGCCATAACAAAGGCGTAAACACGCTCTTTATTATACATCAAAATTTCCTGAGCAGCTTTAAAATCTCCAGGTTCCACACCTCCAAACGTCATGGCAGATCTGGCCGCAAAGTTCAAAGCGTAAATCGCAGCAGTGATATCATTTCCATATGGTACAATGAAACTATCCCAGTTCATTTCAATGCCTTCTTCCTGCAGTTGTGTGGCAATGGAACGACCATTGGTATTACCGGCAATAAATACCAGAATACTTTTTTCCTGAAGATCCCGAATCAAAGTTACTGCTTCTTCATTAGTCTCAGTACAACCAACAATAGCGGCAAAACCAGGCATCCGACCATCTACTAATTTGATCCCCTGTAGTCTGAGAATATTATCTCCCGTAAATCCCAACCAAATTCCGTTTTCAGGGGCAGGTCCCATTACGTATTTAAGAGATTCAATGATTTCTTCAGCAATCAAGGTCGCCACACCGGAGTCCAAAGTTTCGCCCAAATATGGGAGCCACATTTCTTCCGATGGAATAACTCCTAATAACTTTTTAGCTTCTGCCAATGATTCTTCTAAATCTCCCAACTTGGTTACTTTTTGCCCCAGAAATAGCAACATAATCGGTAAATAGTATGCGGTATTCGGATAAGCAACAGGAGCATCTTTTCCTTTTTCCTTAATAGCTTTTGTTAAATCTGCTTCTGCTCGCGCCACCATCGCATGTGCTCCTCTAATAGCCGCAGTAGCAATAATTTGTGACATATCTCTCTCCTTTAAATTAAATTATTGGCGAATAGGGAGTACCGACCTTATTCGCCGACCTCCTGCATTCGGGACACATTTCCCATAATTGATTCTTTAGATTGACTTGAGACTTTAATTTTTCCAAATGAACAGTAGGGGCAAACGGTTTGTCACAACAAGAACAAGTTGCCATTTTCAAGTCTACTCCCCAATCCTCAATCTCGAAAGATTCTTTGCCTAGTTTGGCAACAATAGCACCAGTCGGACAGACATGGATGCAGGCTGTGCAACCAATACAGTTTTCTTTAGCGATACTGAAGGGAGAAATCACCTTTTTGTGAAGTCCCCTTTCTGCAGTCCCAATCGCTTGAGCGCCTACGATTTCATTGCACGTTCTAACGCAAAGTTGACAGAGGATACAATTAGCCTCGCCTTTGTCTATTGCAGTGTACCGAGTTGGATTTGCACCGTATTTTTCGGCTAACAACAATAAAACTTCTGATTTCGGTGCTCTGGACAGCAGAAGTTCAATGATTGCTCTTCGATGTTTGATAACGTTCGGAGACTGGGTTTGAACCGATAATCCTTCACTAACCGGATATACACAGGAAGCATCAATCCAGGTCCATTTTCCGGTTTTATCCGTAATCTCCACAACACAAACCCTACAGGAACCCTGCGGTGGTAAACTTTCATGAAAACACAGCGTGGGGATGTTAATATCCAACTTCATGGCGGCATGCAGTAACGTGGTCCCCTTGGGCACTTCGATTGTCTGATCGTCAATCGTGACTTTGACTAGTTCCTGTTTTCCCTTGGTTTCACTTTCTTCACTCATTTCTATGCCCCAGCCTCCTCTTGAGTTTGCGTCAATGCCACACGATATTTACGAATGGTCTCTTTTCGTTTATCGGTTGAATGGCGTTCACTGGAAACAAATCGAATAGCACCCGTCGGACAAGCTTCTGTACAAGCTGGTTCCTTGCCCGCTTCCAATCGTTCAATACATAGATCGCATTTTGCTAATTTATCACCTTCCGTTTTTTTCTGGATAACACCGAAGGGACATACCAATAAACAGGCCGTGCAACCAATACACTTTTCATCTACCAATGTTACCGGGCTTTCAGCATCTGTTCGCGACATTGCATTAGTAGGGCACACTGATATACAGGGAGCATCCTCACAATGTCGACAGTGAAATGGAATAACATCTCCTTCATCCATTTCAAGAATCAGTCGCGAATAAGGTGTCTTTTCTTCATTAAATGCCTCTACCAGTTCCTTACTTTTTGAATGGGCCACTGCACATGCTAATTCGCAACTGTGGCATCCCATACATTTTCCAATAATAACTTCGACTACCTTTTCCATGTGCATCTCCTTAGTCTTCGACTGGTAAAGATTGCTCATACATTAAAGGCTTAAGTTTTAACGCCTTTCGCTTTTTATCGATATGTCGGATCATCATATGGGCACCTTTAACAGGGTCTTCCTGAAAAGCCCACTTCCCACCTACATCCTGTTCTATGTCTTCAGTGAGATACTGATGAAGTTTTTTACTCCCCATCACTGGTAAAGGATGATCGATCAGTGTATAAACACCTGAGGCAACGAAATACATGCCGATGGCCACTGCTTTTTCAGACATCCATTCCGGAGCGGCACCTGCGGCAGGTAAATCAGAGATATCATTTCCTAAGCCACCTTCATTAACTACATTAGTCAGGACTGTTAAAATACGACTATTATCCACACAAGAACCCAGATGTAAAACCGGAGGAATACCCACAGTGCGACAAATTTCCTGAAGTCCTTCTCCAGCGTATTTAAAAGCAGCTTCCGGTTGCAACAAGCCATGCTTGGCACAAGTAATGGCATTACAGCCTGTGGTAACCACAATAACATCGTTCTTTAACAATTCCTTGACCATTAAAATATGGTTTTTCTCATAATCAGAGTTAGGATTGGAACACCCTACTACACCAGCAGCACCACGTATTCTACCTGATATGATCGCATCATTTAATGGACGATAAGTAGAACGATATTTCCCGCCTAAGAACTTTGAAATTGAGTCTGCGGTAAAACCGGCTACCAGTCTTTCCTGGTCATCAGGTTTATCAATTTGTTCTTTATTCCGGTTAGGGTAATTATCAATGGCAATGGTAATAATTTCTTTTGCTGTTTTAACGGCTTCTTCCGGATGGAAAGCGACATGTTTGACACCATCCATTTTTGCATGGTGCGATGTGGTAATTAATTCTGTGTGATAGCCCTCTGTCACTTTTTTCAAACTTGGCATAATACACTGGACATCAACAATCATTAGATCTGCTACACCAGTAACAATCGCTAATTCCTGTTGCAAAAAACTACCCGCCAAAGGTACACCACGTCTCATTAAAATTTCATTGGCTGTACAACAAATACCGGCAACATTAACACCTTTGGCTCCTTTGGCTTCAGCTAACTTATTGATTTCATCGCTGGTGGAAAGATCAGCAATAATGTCCGATAGCGTTGGTTCATGACCGTGCACCAAAATATTAACTTCATCTTCCTTCAAAACACCCAAATTTGCCGAGGATTTTAAAGGAGTAGGAACACCAAAAATGATATCCTGGAGTTCAGTTGCCAACATGGAACCACCCCATCCATCACTCAAAGCTGTCCGCATGCTGTGCTTAATGATATTTTTATAATCAGCATCAACACCCATGGTTGTACGGTGCATGGTTTCTACAACTTCACGGTAAATTCCACGTGGCATGATTCCTTTGTCCCGCCACAATTTTTGTCTTGCTTCAGGAGCAAGAGATGCCAAAATCAATTCACCCCTTTGTCGCCCAAATTCTTCAAATGCGATATTTGCTAATTCTTTGGCAATTACCTTAGGTTCTTTGTTTTTGATCTCAATATCATAAACTTTAGCCATCGAATATAGCTTGTCTACATTCTTGATTTCGTAAGCTGAGTTATCATCTTCTGCGATGGCTAAAAGAGTTTCCACTACTCCTAAACCATGATCGGAATGTGCTGCTGATCCACCGGCAACCATTCTGGCTACATGCCTAGCTGCGAAGGTGTCTGCATTGGCACCACAAACCCCTACTGAAGGGCCTTCTCCAAAAGGGTCAATTCGACAAGGACCCATGGTGCAGTGTCTGCAACATAGTCCTGTAGTACCAAATCCACATTGAGGTTGCTGCGCTTCGTACCGATCCCATACAGTTTCGATATTTTCATCAGCTGCCTTTAATATCATTTTTTGGGATGCTTTATCAGCAAACGATATATCCATTTTTCATCTCCATTTGATTAGATGATTAGAAAAAACAAAGTGTTCCTTTTGTTCATATTCGCCGGAATCATTCATAACCCTTACTGACCAACAATATATCTTCTGGCCAGCATCTCATCATGTTTTGCACTTCGCATAAGTGATGCAATGTTCCATTTGCATTAATAAAAAAAGAGGTTTGTAGTAAGATCTTCCAACTTCACAAATGCCTTCTAACTATGTCACCGACTAACTTCAACAAGTTTTATAACGCATTTTTATTATGGCAAACATATGAAAGTTTTACAAATAGCGCAAAGAAAAAAAAAACCTTATATTGCTTTATTGATACGGGTCAATGTTTCATAAAGGAGATAAAAAAGGTCAAATTAAGAAAATAATAATAAAAACAGAATAATATATTAAACTATTGAAAAAAACAAAATGGAGTCAAAAAATATAAAATTTCAAATGGCTTAAATACTTGACAATAATCAAGGTAAAAGTGAACGCAGGTCATTATTTTATAGTAAAATTTATTTCATAAAAAACTTTATTTTGGAAAATATCGATAAACTTATCCAACAGTGTTATTTGAATAATCTATAGATTAAATGTGGATAGTTCTGGTTTGGTGGTTACTGCTGCTGAATAGTTACATTATTAGGTTAAATAAACCCGCGCTATAAATTGAATAATAGCTTTTTTTCCATTTTATATTCTTCTTCCTTTGAACAATTTTTTTAATTTATCCGGCATCTACATATAACATTCAGTTTTTATTGGATTTCTATTCAATTTTATCCAAACATCCTGCAGATCCTTTATTGATTTGAGTCAACAAAGCTCTTCAAGGATTTTTTTTTAATTTGCTCTATTTGTAAAACTTTCATATGTTTGCCACAATCAAAATGCGTTTTAAAGGCAACTCAACTGGTCAAACACACGGTTAGTGGAATGTAGTTAAAAATCGTACTTGTCAATTATCCAGCATACCGTTGGATCAGATTGATGGTGTTTCGGTTCCGGTTTATTGCAAGCATTGCGAAAATATTTATTATAGCTTAACTTACCCAACAATCACTTTATCAATAAAGGTCACTGGTTAACCAGTAACTATAGATAATGATTAAAGGTGTTGTCTATCCATTTGGAGTTGATTCAAATGTACGGGGTAATCAGTTAACTAATTGTGATTTGTACAGTAAAAAATTGTTTGAAGGAGAATTACCTGCTTTTACCAGCTGGTGTTTAATAAAAGCAATTTCATATTTGCCTATAAATGAAATTGCATAGGTAAGAGGAGATAAGTAAATATCCGTCTTTAAAAAGGTAGAAGAATAAATGACTGAAGCTAATACATTAACTAAAAAAAAGAAGGTTGATACAAAACCGCTGGCAGGGATTCTAAAAAAGTACCCTGCCATAGGGGAATCATTGTTGGCCATTCTTCAGGATGTGCAATTAGAATATAAGTATTTACCTGAAGTGTGTTTAAAAAAGGTATCAAACAAGTTGGAACTGCCGTTGAATCAGGTATACGCAGTTGCCACTTTTTATAACGCCTTCTCGCTAAAACCGAAAGGTATATATGTGATTCAGGTGTGTCTGGGAACTGCTTGTCATGTCAGAGGAGCCCCGGATATTGTTGATGAATTAGAACGCCTGTTGAACATTAAGTGTGGAGACACGACTCCTGATGGAAGGTTTACATTAGAATCCGTAAACTGTGTGGGAGCATGCGCTCTTGGACCTGTTAAAGTTATTAACGGGGATTATCACGGACATTTAACCAGAAACAAAATTGAAAAAATTTTGAAACAGTACAAATGAAAATAAAAAATAAAGAAGCCCTGGAAAAACTACAAAAAAAGCTTTCAAAAGAGTTTTCAAAATTTGAGACTTTGGTTGCAATTTGTGGTGGTACAGGCTGTAGAGGTAGCAAAGCTCAAAAAATAGTTGCTGCGTTCAAAAAGGAAATAAAAAGCCGTAAGTTGGGGAAAAAAGTCGTTGTGAAGGAAACAGGCTGTCATGGATTCTGTGAAAAAGGACCGCTGGTTGTTATTCGACCAGAAAACATTTTTTATCAGGAAGTTAATGAAGAGCATGTTACTGATATTATTGAAAAGACCATCCTGAATAAAGAAATACTGGAAGACTTACTGTTTGAAATAATTCATGAAGGGCAGAAAAAGGCCAAGAAAAAGAAAGCTAAAAAGAAAAACGATGAAAAAAGGAATTTGGTCATCAAAGAAGATGACGTTCCTTTTTATAAAAACCAGGTACGAACGGTATTCGGACAAAATGGATACATTGATCCAAAATGTATTGAGGATTACATCTCTTATAAAGGGTATACTGCATTAGCCAAAGTTCTAACCGAAATGGAGCCAGAAGAAGTAATCTCAGAAGTTGAGAAATCAAGACTTCGTGGTAGAGGTGGCGGTGGTTTTCCTGCAGGTAGAAAATGGCGTTCTTGCAGAAATGCTGCCGGAGAAAAAAAATATGTGGTATGTAATGCAGATGAAGGTGATCCAGGTGCGTATATGGATAGAAGTATTCTGGAAGGAAATCCGCACTCAGTTATAGAAGGGATGTTGATTGCCGCTTTTGCCATCGGCTCTAAAGATGGTTATGTATATGTTAGAGCTGAATATCCGCTTGCTGTTGAAAACCTTGCGTTTGCTATTGATGAAGCCCGTAACTGGGGTCTATTAGGTGAAAACATCCTTGGAACTGGTTTCACTTTTGATATTAAAATAAGTATTGGTGGGGGTGCTTTTGTATGCGGTGAATCCACAGCCTTGATGCTTTCTATAGAAGGAAAAGTAGGAGAACCGAGAACAAAACATATTCATACGGTTGAAAGTGGTTTGTATGATTTGCCAACTAATCTAAATAACGTGGAAACCTGGGCAAATGTTCCGCTGATTATAAACCGTGGTTCTGACTGGTACAGTAAAATCGGCACAGAAACCAGCAAAGGTACTAAGCTCTTTTCATTGGTTGGAAATGTTGTAAATACGGGCTTAGTTGAAGTTCCCATGGGGGTCTCACTCAGGAAAATAATTTTTGATATTGGTGGGGGTGTTCCTAATGGGAAAAAATATAAAGCCGTTCAAACTGGTGGACCTTCCGGTGGATGTATTCCGGAAAGTATGTTAGATCTCCCGGTTGGGTTTGATGAACTTGAAAATGCTGGATCAATGATGGGATCAGGCGGAATGATTGTAATGGATGAAGATACATGCATGGTGGATATATCCAGATACTTTCTCTCATTCCTGGTGGAAGAATCCTGTGGAAAATGTACAACTTGCCGTGAAGGCTGTTTTCAGTTATATAATATTGTTCAGCGCATCACAGAGGGTAAAGGTAAAAAAGGTGATATAGAACAGTTGGAAGAGCTGTCTGTAACCATTAAAGAAGCATCTCTTTGTGCATTGGGAAAATCCGCGCCAAACCCTGTTTTAAGTACTATTAAGCATTTTCGTGAAGAGTATGAACAGCATATTAATGAAAGAAAATGCCCTGCGGGTGTCTGCAAGGCTTTGTTTGAATATGAAGTTGATAGTGAAGTATGTACTATGTGCGGAATATGTTTTAAGAAGTGTCCTTCAGACGCAATTACCTGGAAAAAGAAAGAAATTGCAGTCATCGATAAGATAGCGTGCACTAAATGCGGAATATGCTTCGAAGTATGTAAGGATGATTCAATATTAAAGGTATAACAATATGGCGAATTGTTTGATCAGGGATCATTCACAATTTGCCTTATCGACTTATCTGAGGACTTGAATATAATTAGGAAGAAGCATCATTTTTGTATTCTGTAAATGATTGCCTGGTGGTGAATCTGCCCTGGATAAAGAACGACGGGAAAGAAAAACAGTTTTAGAATTTTTGCTTTCCCCTACTCCTGTTACATCAATCTCTCCCGTTAATAGTGAAATTTTAAAGTTAATCCTTTCGATGTTTGTTTTGTCCGGTGTCACTCGTCCCTCCTTTCGCTTTTGACTGTTCTATAACAAATTTCAATTCGGTTGCTACTATCTGTATGCTGAGTAAAATCAACAGGGTAGACAACAGTCGCTCATTCGATAAAGTTAGCGTTCCCGATCAATTTGGGATAAAAGGTCTTTGAATTTGGCTTCCAGTTCAGGACTCAATACATCAATAATAGACACACCATCGCGGTCTGCTTTACGAATTTCATTATTATAGGGAATAAAGACAATATCCTTAAATTCCGGCAGGGCTTTTTTAATAAAATCTTCATCTTCCTGTCCACTGACTTTATTAGCCACCAGAAGAAAATTAGACAGATCAATTTCACCGGCCATTTGCATTACCTGTCGAGCACAATCAATGGAACGCTGACCCGGTTCGACAACTATTATCATTAGATCAACGCCTTTAGTAGTGGATCGACCCAGATGTTCGATTCCAGCTTCCATATCCATTACAACGGTTTCATCTTTATAGAGAATTAAATCCCTAATCAGCGCTTTAATTAAAACACTTTCCGGACAGGCACAACCGCCTCCACCTTTTTCAACGGCCCCCAGTACTAAAAGCGTGATCTCTTTATACGAGGTTGCAAATGAGTCCGCTATATCTGAAACTTTCGGATTAAGTTTGAACATCTGTCCATATTGATTAACTCTGGCACCTGTCCTTTCTTCAATGAGACTGACCTGTTTAGATATAGGAATGATTTTATTTTGTTCCGTAGCCGAGAGACCAAGCGCTGAAGCTAAATTAGCATCCGGATCAGCATCAACTGCCAGAACTTTCCGATTTCTTTGACTCAATAAAAGAGCAAGAGTTGCGGCGATTGTTGATTTCCCAACACCTCCCTTGCCAGAAATTGCTAGCTTCATAAAATCTCCTTTTAATTTAAATTGTTCCCGGGGACGATTAAATAATGAAAAGTTATTTACCAAAAATCCTATAGGTGTCTTCTAAAACACCTAATATTAACTATATGTATTACAAGTTTGATACATTTGCAAAGCGCTATGATTCATTATTAATGTTTACAAATCATTGATTTTGTATACATAAATCAATGATTTGTTATTTTTTATTAATAACACTGTTTTAAAACTTGGATTATCATTTGAGTTTTGATAACAGAGGAATGAAATTTGAATTATTCTCAAAAAAAAATAAAATCAGAAAACACAGTGATGTTTGTTTGTCAATAGGTTTAAAAACCAGTTATTTAATACTGTTAAAAAAAGAAAGCATATTAAAACTGGCCTGTATAATAGGTTAATAAATCTATTTTTGATAAACAAAAACAGGTTTTGATAGCAATAGAACATCTTTATAGTTCCGATTGAGAATAAAAACAAATGTACCATAAATGATCGATGAGTCAACTAATCAAATGATTGACTTGCATCATAAATTAAAAGGTGCATTAAAAAAAAAGGAAAATCCATCAATTACAAGCAATAGACGATCACTGATTATTATTAATAATAAGAAAATGACTGTAAAAGAAAAAGGAAAGGAACGAAAGGCGGCTGAGGTTAAATTCCTTATTCATGATTTGAGAGTGAAAAAGTTCATTGATG
Source organism: Deltaproteobacteria bacterium (assembly GCA_018657625.1). Lineage (GTDB taxonomy): Bacteria > SAR324 > SAR324 > XYD2-FULL-50-16 > XYD2-FULL-50-16 > JABHWU01. The sequence continues at coordinate 136,095 of JABHWU010000040.1, forward strand.
ATATTATTCATTTTCACGCCACGCTAAACACCGACCTTGAAATTCACAACATAGAACAAGCACAAATGTTTCATGGTCAGGATCTTCAGGAATTGAAGTTATTAGCCAGTCAAATGCGCAGGTCTTATAATCTCTATAGAAACACCGTAAAAACGTTTGCTTCCAATACGGATATTATTCAAAATGGAACCAGTTATATTTTGAAAGTTCAGGAGATTTGTGAACTAGTTCTTAATCCCCTATGGGGGAGGTTTGATCGTGTTATCGCATTTTTGCCAGAAACATCCCGCTCTTATCAATCACGAACCCAATATCGAAATTACTTACGCTGGATATGCAACGTTTACTATCGGATTGATCATTTTTTTCAGGAACTAAACAACCAGCATCATTATGAAGAATTTGATGTCGCAGATGATATCTATGCTTTCACTAATAATGTTATTCATGGATATGTAACAGAAAATAGTAGCTCTACAGTGGAAATTGTATTTGAAAAATTTGATTCTGCAGTTATCGGTGGTAACAGACCCCGATTTCGTCGCATGTATTTCAATCTGGTCAAAAACGCTGTTGATGCGATGCAAAACAAACAAAACGGACAATTGATAATCAGGGTATTTAAAGAGGGTGATTATGTGTATTTGAGTATTCAGGATAATGGTACAGGCATGACCAAGACAGAAGCACAGAATTTGTTATCTAAAAAGCAAAGTTTAGAAGGGAAATTACATTTAATTGGTTTTGTATTTGTCCAACAAACCATTAAAATGTTCAATGGAAATGTGTCTATAGAAAGTAATCCGGGCAAAGGGGCTATGATCACACTTGGATTCCCTTATCTAGAGGGAAAAACCAGACCAAAAATAAAAAAGTCCAAATGTGAAAAATATTTTAACTTCAAAACAGGAAATGAGCAGGAAAACGTTAATATCAAAATGTTGGATAAAACAGGTAAAATTAATATATCCAATGTTTGGAATTCGTGTCCGATTAAGCAATCAGTGTATACTCATCAACCTGATTCAAATAAAGACAAGCAGTGTGGTTTAATTATTTATAATGACTATAAAAAATCTGAAGCATCCATTCCAGGATGTGTCTTTGCAATTTCAGTGAACTACAAAAATACCCTCGATTTTTTTACTCACAAACCATATGAAAAGGATTGGGACCTCAGCCACGAAGACTTGAGCCCGATGTTTTTTGAATCTACCATTAGAGGACGTTTAGAAACTAATGATCAAAAAAAACTAAAAGTTATCTTAAAAGCACCCCATAGTAAAAAAGATTTTTTTTACTTAAAAGATGTGACACCGGATGAGCGATGTACCAATAAGTATAAACAATTGATTCACGATGAGTATATATTGATCGCCAGAAAATTTTTGAATAGTGGAATGCCATCTTTCGTAGATGTTCAGATTTCAGAGCCTGATAAGTTTTTCAATGATCCTGATTTAATTTCAAAATCAAAACCATTTCCTATAGAGATATTAGCAGATCAGAAACTATCAATTGAATAATTCAATTTGCAAAAAATGGACTGATTCTAATTAATCAAAGAGGGGGACGATTTCACATGTTGGTAAAGATTGTCCCTAATTACAGCGCAATGTGAAATTATTTTTCTTTAATTTATAATCAAGGAAATAGTGATGGGTAAGGTGCCTCATTTAAATGTTGAAACCCTGACCAAGATTTTGGACAATATTTTTGATGAAGTCGTTGTTGTCGATCAAAATGATATAGTTATTTATGCTAATCAAGCTTCAGAAAAGCATTATTGCGAGCGACACAGTACCTTAATTGGTAAACATGTTTCTGAAATAGCAACTTGGTCTGAATGGGAACCCAATTCTTTACCTATCTCCAAGAAAGAAAAAAAACGCATAACCGTTGAGCAAACATCTCCGTATGGTGAGAAAATTATTACAACAGCAACCCCGGTTTTAAATAAGAATAAAAAAATTGAACTAATTGTTTTCAATGTAAGAGATATTAAACAGTTAGAATCAGTAAAACAGTGTCCTTTCGGTAAGCATGCAAAAACTTAATTTCCCTCATTTTTTCCTCACCTAATTTTTTTCAAAATTTTTCATTTTTTGCGTGCGTTCTGAATCGATGTCTGTTACGACATGGAATATGGAACACGAATTCAAATATC
>JABHWU010000120.1 GCA_018657625.1 Deltaproteobacteria bacterium
AAAGTCCAACTTCCGTGTGGTCTGTGTGGTCCGGGGTTGAGTTTTGTTTGGGTTCACGACCACGGAACACACGGAATACACGGAAATTTATTTTATCTTCAAATGCTCACGCCGCCGATTCAGTCTCCGGTACAAAAGTCCAACTTCCGTGTGGTCTGTGTGGTCCGTGGTTAATCCTTTTTCACAATGTTAAATTACGACCACGGAACACACGGAAACTTATTTTATAATTTTAACGTATTTTCCAAGAGTCGCCCTTCCAAAGATCCAACTTCCGTGTGGTCTGTGTGGTCCGTGGTTAATCCTTCTTTACGATGTTAAATTACAACCACTGAATACACGGAAATGGGGTTTATTAGCTACTGCATATCAATGACTCCTTCAGTCGGATTTCCCCTGAGGGCAACCCCCGGACGACCCGAATCACAAATTCATGCTTGTGTGGTCGCCGCCAGCAATTCAGGCGAAGTTGTGCCCAAATATTTCCTTTTAAATTGGACAGAAAAAAATCCCTTACCAAAATAATCACCTGCTTGTTTTTTTTGGCCTGTGTACTCAAAAAGAGACTATCATCCCGGGTAAATCCCCTGGGGGCATCCAGGATAATCATATTGAAAAATGAGTGAATAATGGCCCGTTTTAGCTCCACAATTGGTTTTTCAGAATAGGTAAATATGGTATCTTTTTCAGAAACACCCCGAATAAACCAGGCCGGCGGATAAATGGATATCCCTGGAAAACAGGAAATCCATAACACCCGAAACGGTTTTTGAGCCTGGGTTTGATGATGAGCTAATAATGTTACCAGCAAAGACCGCCCCTCTTTTCCCAGAGGCATACCTAATTCAGTCACCTTTCCAAAAGGTAAACCACCTTTTAAAAAATCATCCAATAGGGGAATTTCAAATGTCAGTTTATTTTGTTGACGATACTGCGCGCCCGATTCCAGGCAAACACCTGGAAATTTGTTCCCAATTTCTGATCTCAACTGCTGCAAGTTTTGATACGTCTGTCTGATAGATGTATTCATATTGACTCGGAAAAATTATGATTGATAATTTATTGTAAACATATGTTCACTTTTTTGCAATTAAAATTCTTCCTGTTCTGATAACATACTGTTAATAAATATATTTGATTAAGCACACTCTGGAAAAGCCATTTCTTCTAAGATGGGTGTTACCTATGTGGGCTAAGAGATTTATTTGGCTAACTTCCCTGACTGTTTCCAGGTTAATTAAGTCATTATAGATAAGGCGCGTAATTCGATCTTTTTGCCAACGATTCCAGAAGCGTTGTTGGTCTTTTAAGTGCCTCCTCTGCTGGTAGCTCTCCTTTTAATAAAGAAGATTGATGTTGAACAATATCCCAATTCAGATAAGCCGGATGGTGCGGATCTTGTGTTTATAGAATATTAAGACCTAAGGTCGTTTTCCCCCACTTGTCGTGGACCACCTAAAAAAATCATTTTTTCAGATAGATCTTTTTTTATTTCAATTTCAGAATATCGTTCAATAACCATCTTATGTATCTAATATATAGATTTAAATAATAATACCATTTTAGACTATACATTAAAATATACATGTATAAATTAGAGTGTAGTCTAAAATATACCGATTGTTAAAAGTGAAATAGTGTCCATAGCATTATGAAAAATTTCCATAATAATCTTCAAATGTCCGATTATCATTTTTACTTTAATTAGTGTCTGAACGAAAAATAGGTAATTCGGTGACATGTACAATACTTAGCAAAGACTTAACCACAAAATACTAGACAGTTACGTGTCCCCGTATTACCGGATTGATGCATTTTCGTTCAAAGACTAATTAATACCAAATGGAAAAATGAATATCAACAAAGGAGACCATTTTTGATTCTCACACAATAAAATAAGTGAGCAATCTCCCTGATAGATTGCTCAAGAAAAATAATTATGGTATAAATATAGGGACAAATAGAAACAACCAATTTTCATTCATTATTACGTGAATTTTCATTTTATCAGGGGCATTTATGAAAAGTTTTAATCTTTTTCTACTCTTAATACTGATCGGTCAGTCATTACTCTGGGGAAGCACTGAAATTATTACTTCCGAATCACTGACACTACGTGGAACCCCGAAATATAAGCCTGGATTCAAACATTTTGATTATGTAAATCCACAGGCGCCAAAAGGGGGCAGTATTACCTACTCCACCACTGGTACCTTTGATTCATTTCATCGATTCGCCAGAAGAGGTATATCTGTGGCCTTGGCTGCTAATTATTATGATACCTTGATGGTTAGCTCTGACGACGAAATAGAAGTTTATTATGGACTGGTGGCCAAAAAAATAGAATATCCAACTGATTACACCTGGATCATCTTTCATATTAATCCCAAAGCGCGATTTCATGATGGAAAAGCGATCACGGCAGACGATGTTGTTTTTACATTTTATAAATTTTTCAACGAAGGTGTTCCCCAATATAAACAGTATTATGCAGATGTAGACAAAGTTGAAGTATTGGATCAACACCGGGTTAAATTTAGTCTGAAAAAAGAAAATAAGGAAATGTTGGTTTCATTGGCTTCAACCAGGATATTACCAAAACATTACTGGGAATCTAAAAATTTTGGTGAACCTACGACTGAAATACCACTGTCCAGCTGGGCCTATAAAATTTCAGACTATAAGATGGGGCAATATATTATTTATGAACGTGTTAAGGACTATTGGGCAAAAGATTTACCGGTAATGAAAGGTTTATCTAACTTCGATTTTATCCGTTATGATTATTATCGGGATGAAACCGTGGCTCTGGAAGCGTTTAAGGCGGGGGAATTCGATTTACGTCAGGAAAATGTTTCCAAATACTGGGCAACGCTCTATACCGGGTCTAATTTTGACAATAAATATATCCTCAAGGAGGATATTCCTCATGATATTCCACAAGGGATGCAAGCCCTGGTATTTAATATCCAAAAACCGGTTTTCAAAAATCCGATCACCAGAGAGGCAATTATCTATACAATGGATTTTGAATGGATGAACAAAAACCTTTTTTATGATCAATATACCAGAACCCGAAGTTATTTTCAAAATACGAAGTACGAGGCCAAAAACCTACCCAGCAAAGAAGAGCTTCAAATACTTGAACCCTTGAAAGGAAAAATCCCGGACCGTGTTTTTACGGAAGAATATCAACCGCCAAAAACAGATGGCAGCGGAAATATCAGAAGCAATATCCGAAAAGCGTTGCGACTTTTTAAAAAGGCGGGCTGGAGTATTAAAGATAAAAAACTGGTAAATGATCAAACCGGTAAACCACTTGAATTTGAAGTATTAATTTATAGTCCGACCATGGAAAGGGTTTTAATCCCTATTCAAAACAATTGCAAACGCATGGGAATTAAAATGACCATTCGTAAAGTGGATACCAGCCAATTTACTAACCGCATGCGCACCCGGGATTACGATATGATTTCCGGTGGTTATTCCGCTAATTATTATCCTGATAGTAACTTAAAAATTGTGTGGCACTCAAAATACCTGGACTATACCTATAATGCTGCCGGTGTTCAAGATCCGGCCATTGATACTATTCTGGAAGGAATTGAAGCCAAACAGGAGGATGAAGAAGCCTTGCTACACTATGGAAGAGCCCTTGATCGTGTATTACAGTGGAATTTCTTTGTTATTCCAGAGTGGCACATCAGCAAATTCAGAGTGGCATACTGGAATAAATTTTCAAGACCTGCAATCAGACCAAAATACGCTTTAGGTGTTGATTCATGGTGGGTTGATAAAGCAAAGGAAGCGAAGCTCCCTAACAGAAATATTACTAATTAAAAGATAACCATGACAGCATATATCGTCAGAAGATTGTTGCTTATCATTCCGACCATGTGGGCAATCATCACCATCAATTTTTTTATTATTCAAATCGCCCCGGGTGGCCCGGTGGAACAAATGATTGCCAATATGAGCGGAATAAGCTCTGCCTTAATGGAACGTATCGCCGGAACCAATCAAAAAGAAGTAGGCCAGGCAGATATCGCCCAAAGTTCCGGTTCCAGTGAAAGTTCCAAGTATAGAGGGGCAAAAGGCTTAACACCGGAGACCATTAAAGAAATAGAAAAACGATTTGGTTTTGATAAACCCATGTACGTTCGCTATTTTATCATGTTGAAAGACTATCTCATGTTTGATTTTGGGGAGAGCCTTTTTCGGGGGCGAACCGTCATTGGATTAATCGTGGAACGTATGCCTGTTTCAATTTCCTTAGGGGTATGGAGCACGTTAATCGTATATCTGGTATGTATTCCTTTAGGAATCAAAAAAGCCGTTACCCATGGCTCCCGTTTTGATGTCTGGACCAGTACTTTGATCATCCTGGGTAATGCCATCCCGGTCTTTTTATTTGCTATTTTGCTGATTATATTATTTGCCGGAGGTAACTATTTCAACTGGTTTCCCTTGAGGGGACTGGTTTCAATTAATTTTGACCAATTGTCCTGGTGGCAAAAGATACTGGATTATTTTTGGCATTTAACACTCCCGATTACGGCTATGGTTATTGGGGGGTTCGCAACTTTAACACTGCTATCCAAAAACTCCTTCCTGGATGAAATCGGAAAACAATATGTTATTACCGCTCGTGCCAAAGGTGTCACTGAGAAAAAAATTCTATATGGACATGTCTTTAGAAATGCCATGATTATTATAATAGCCGGTTTTCCTGCTGCCTTCATCGGCATGTTTTTTACCGGATCGATGCTGGTAGAAGTCATTTTTTCTTTGGAAGGATTGGGTTTATTAGGATTTGAAGCCGTTGTGCAAAGAGACTATCCAATCATGTTTAGCACACTTTATATTTTCACTTTAATGGGATTAATAATGGGAATCATCACAGATATTACCTATACCATTGTAGATCCCAGAATTGATTTTGAAAAACGATAGGGAGTATCGTCAATGAAGCTGAGTAAGCTGACCCATGAACGTCTGCTTAAATTTAAACATAATCGGCGGGGTTACTGGTCTTTATGGATATTTCTGGCCATGTTTTTTATCAGTCTTTTTGCAGAAATGATAGCGAATGACAAACCACTGTTGATTCGTTACCAATCTGAATTTTTTGTACCTTTTTTAGTGGAATATACTGAAGTTGAATTTGATGGAGAATTTGACACAGAAGCTGATTATCGTGATCCTTATATTGTTGAAATTATCGAAAAAGATGGTTGGATATTATTTCCCATTATCCCTTACGGAGACAACACGATTAACTTTGATCTTCCCAGCCCGGCACCGTCTCCCCCCACCACGGATAACTGGTTAGGAACAGATGATAAAGGTCGAGACGTGGTGGCCCGATTGATTTATGGTTTTCGAATTTCAGTCTTTTTTGGGTTAATTTTGACTATCTGCTCAACCATTATTGGAATTGCAGCCGGCGCCATTCAGGGTTATTATGGTGGACGGATTGACATTTTAGCCCAACGGTTTATGGAAGTATGGTCAGGCATGCCGACGCTTTTTTTGTTGATTATTCTTTCCAGTATCATTCAACCAAACTTCTGGTGGCTATTAGGAATTACATTGCTATTCGGTTGGATGTCGCTGGTGGGTGTTGTCAGAGCTGAATTTTTAAGGGGTCGGAATTTTGAGTATGTTATGGCAGCCAGGGCTTTAGGCCTGAGCGATTTTAAAATTATGTTTATCCACATCCTTCCTAATGCCATGGTGGCATCTTTAACTTTCTTACCGTTCATATTAGGTGGTTCCATTACGACCCTCACCTCACTGGACTTTTTAGGTTACGGATTACCAGTAGGCTCTCCGTCTCTTGGAGATCTTTTGGCCCAGGGAAAAGCTAATCTTCAAGCACCCTGGTTAGGTATTTCTGCTTTTTTCGTTTTGGCTTCTATGCTCAGTTTACTGGTTTTTATTGGTGAAGCTGTTCGGGATGCTTTTGACCCAAGAAAAAGTTATTGAGAATAAATATGGCAGACGACAAATTGCTGGAAATTAAAAACCTGGATATCTGTTTTACAAAAGGCGATCAAGTGAATCAGGTGGTAAAGGAGGCTAACCTTGAAATTTTAAAAGGCGAAACTTTGGGGTTGGTAGGGGAAAGCGGTTCAGGAAAAACAGTAACTTCCATGTCAATTCTACGATTATTACCCTCACCACCAGTCTTGTATCCTAAGGGAGAAATCTTATTCAATAACGAAAACACCTTAACGATTTCGGATGAAAGACTGGGTGAAATTCGGGGAAATAAAATTAGTGTTATTTTCCAGGAACCAATGATGTCGCTAAACCCGCTGCATACGATTAAAAAACAACTCATTGAAAGTATCACACTGCATCAAAATGTTGATAGAAAAAACTCTGAAATGAGATCTATGGAATGGCTGGATCGGGTGGGAATCAGGCAGGCGGAGAAACGAATCAATTCCTTTCCCCATCAACTGTCAGGTGGTGAACAACAAAGGGTAATGATTGCCATGGCTTTGATTAATCAACCTGATTTACTAATAGCCGATGAGCCCACAACAGCGCTTGATGTTACGGTTCAAGCCCAAATACTCGCCTTAATCAAGGATTTGCAAAATGAAATGGGTATGGCCATTCTATTTATTACCCATGATCTGAATATCATTCAAAAGCTCTCTGACCGGGTGGCCGTTATGAAAAATGGTCAAGTTGTAGAAACCAACACCACCCAGGAAATCTTTCAACGACCGACACACCAATATACCATAGATTTACTGGCGGCAACTCCAAAAGGTGACCCACCCGAATCAGATCCGCAAGCACAAACCTTAATAGATGTTGATAACTTAAGAATCTGGTTTCCAATCCAACGCGGTGTATTAAGAAGAACTGTTGGTCATGTTAAAGCAGTTACTGATGTTTCCTTTACCATTAAAAAAGGTCAGACTTTAGGGATTGTTGGAGAAAGTGGCTCTGGTAAATCGACAACCGGGTTAGCCATTTTAAGGTTAATTAATAGCACCGGTAAAATTCTCTTTCAAAATAAAATCATCAATAAAATTGATTTGAAAGAGTTACGTCCCTTTCGAAAAAGGATGCAGATTATTTTCCAGGATCCTTATGGTAGTCTAAGCCCACGTATGTCGGTTGAACAAATCATTGGAGAAGGGCTGAAAATACATTTTAATTACTCCCAGGAGGAGCAGGAATCACTCATTATCAAGGTCATGCAGGAAGTCGGGTTAGATCCGGAAACCCGTTTTAGATATCCTAATGAATTCTCAGGCGGGCAACATCAGCGTATTGCCATTGCCAGAGCTTTAATTTTAAAACCTGATTTTATTGTCCTGGATGAACCCACTTCATCCCTGGATCGTTCGGTACAGTTCCAGGTACTCCAGCTTTTAATGGATTTACAGAAAAAATATGCGCTGACCTATATCTTTATCAGTCACGATTTAAGTGTGGTTAAATCAATTTGCCATCATGTGCTGGTAATGAAAGAAGGCAGTATTGTAGAAGAAGGTCCATCCAGTGAGATTTTCTCCAATCCGACCCATGACTACACTAAAGTATTGATGCGAACCGCATTTGAAGTCACCGGGAAACAAAAATATTGATAAATGCACCCTCTGACCTTTAAATCTTATTCATTGATTTAAGAGTTAAGTTTATGAAGCTTTAAATAATGAGATGGGAAATGAAACTGCTTTAATGGATTTTCAGAAGGGTTATTGCCTGGAGGAAACCATTCTCATCAAACGGTCGTTTGTTGAGAATGGAGATTTGAGAAATTTAGAACGCAAAGCTAAGTCGACGCAACCAGAACGAGGTACAAGCGTCAGTTGTGTTCGGTCTCTAGCGACTTGTTATGGATTTATTTACTGCTTGACTATATCGTGTATCGATATATAGGATATAAACATGATATCTAATTTCAAAAGTAAGTTCGCACAAGACATTTATGATGGTAGCTCAACATCTAAATCGAGAAAATATCCCAGTCAACTAGTTGGAAAAACTTCTCGATTGCTAGATCAATTGAATATTATTAAGCAAATTGACGAACTTTTAATACCACCGAGTAACCATCTTGAGAAACTGAAAGGCAACTTGTCTGGATATTGGAGTTTACGAATAAACAGACAATGGCGAATCATTTTTCTATGGAATGGTAAAGATGCATCAAATATCGATATACTTGACTACCACTAGGAATTAAAAATGTTACCAAAATTTAGAACTCCAACTCATCCAGGTGAAATGCTATTGGAAGAATTTTTAAAACCAATCGGAATTTCACAGAAAGCATTTGCCAAACATTTAGGTTGGACCTACGCTCGCTTGAATGAAATAATTAACAAGCATAGAAAAGTTACAGCATCTTCTGCTTTATCCTTTGCTGATGCTTTAGGTACAAATCCTGAATTCTGGTTAAATCTCCAACAGCAATTCGACCTTTGGCATGAAATGCAAAAGCACAATCATGTTGAAGCTTTACCTCAAATTGCTGAGCCTTCGGCATCTTTGCTTCCATAACAATATTATTAGTATAACGTTTTTGCGTCTTTTTACAATGCAGCTATATCCAATATAGCTGCATTTGCATTATGCCGAATACTTAGATTAGGGTAAAGTATGGTCTTTAGATCCGGTGACAGATACTTAACTACTGATAAACCAGCGACTAAATCCGGGGACATACCAGTTTTAGTTAAGAACTTGTAAAAACTAGTACTATGTCCCCGGATATTTTCAATAACTCGAAGAGGATTGGTGAAAATTTTATATTAGGGATAAGGGATTCCAGAGCCCGAAAAGAGGGCTTTTTACTTCCCTAATTTTAAATCAAGAAGAATATTTTGAGACAAACTATTATCAAAGTAACTCCAAAACCAAAGATGTTCTTTCGCATATCGGTTTGACAGGATAAGTGAGAGTTAGAACACTGAGCCAAGCCGACACCACAAGAGTAAGGAGCGAACGATGTTAATGTTCCGAGTCAAACGTTTTGTTATCTAATTTCTATGCTTGATGCTCTGATAGGTATTGATCTACAGCTTCGACAATTACATTATTTAGATTAGTACCATGCTTTTTAGCAAATAGGGTTGCTCTTCGATGTAATGCTGGACCTGTCCGAATATTGAAGCTACCTTTGAACGGTTTTTCAGGTTCAATCTTCTCTTCTTTACATAAATCCAGATAATCATTGATAGCTTCCTCAAATGCATTTCGTAAGCCTCTGACATCATTTCCCTCATAGTTTATCAATGCGCGTATAAACTCCACCTTACCATGAAATATTTGGTCATCATCATCATAGTGCACTGATCCATAATATTTTTTATAATGCATCATATCTTTCATATCACTCCTTCGTTTTTCAATTTTTCTATTATATCATCAATAGCGTATCGTTTGAGAGTATTTTGTGGATGTGGCTTATGAAGTATAATTGGTGCTGCGGTAGGATGAATGAATTGCCTTCTTGAACCTGCAGTTTTGCCTTTTTTCCTTGGCTCATATCCCAATTTACTCAACAAAGTTGCCAACTCATCCCAAGTAAAGTCTTTTGGCCGTTGGCGTAGTCTTGATAATAATTTTTCTTTTTTACTCATTTTCTCCTCTTGTTTCATACAGAATAATTGACAAGAGAATAAATTGCAACTTATTTTAGTTGCAATCGTCGCATGGTTGTTTATGTAAGATGGTAATATCTCCAAAACCTTAGCTGTAGTTTACCCGGAAAATTGCCTGATTAAGTGAGAGCTACAAATTTAACTAATTATTTGCAATAATCCTAATTTCCAGATGACAATCTAATACATCTGCGTACTTTTTAATGGTTGCAATAGAAGGTGAATGCTTTCCACTGCTGAGTGAAGATTCTAATCTGGTAATAGCAGGAGCTTTAGTTCCCATTCTTTCTGCAATTTCAGCCTGACTTAATCCAGCTTTTTGTCTTGCATGAAGTAGTTCATAAAGGATTGTAAATTCAGGCTCTAGTGCTTTGTATTCAGCTTTTACATCTTTTCTTTTTAATGCTTTTTCTTTTAATTCAGAATGTTTCATTTTCCTGTACCTCCTTCATTCTTGATTTTGCGATATTAATCTCATTTTTTGGCGTTTTTTGGGATTTCTTGATAAAAGAATGAAGCATGACGATTTTTTTACCAATCTTTGTACAAAAAAAAACCCTAGCTAAACCTTCTTTGCTCTTTACCCGAAGTTCAAATAAGCCTGATTTAATTGCTTTTGTGTGAGGTAAGCCGAGATTGGCTCCAAATTGAAGCATTAAATCGGTTAGTCGCAAATAACGCGCCAGTAGACCTTCTGGTAGATTTAAGATATCGTCCTCAAGATTTTTGTTAAAATACTTGATTTACCATTTCATAGATTAAAAGTAACAAATTTGTTACATTGAAGCAAGGCATATATCAACCCAGCATAATGTTTGGCTCATGCACCGCTGTGCTATGCGTTTATATAAAAATACATGATGATATCGTTCACTCAAATAAGAGAATCGCCACTTTTAACTCCCGTTTAGTTGCTGGTGTAACTATCATGTTGATTTTTCCAATTACTAAAATTTTACTTAGTCAAATGTGTAACCACAAATTGCTATATTTGGCAAAGTAGATATGCCTAGCAACTTTGGAGAAAGGGTGAAAGGGTCGGTCGGACCGTACTATGAAAGCGGAGAAAGGGTCGGAAGGAATTCATCTTGGTACGACCCCTTATAACTTACAGTGAATAAGAGGAAGTCCTTACACTTTTCTGTTAAATTGGGGTTTGTATGGTTTACTTTTTCTGAATTCTACTTAATTGCCTTATTTTTAATTTAGCCAGGGAGATAAATCTTCCACATGGATTTGCAGATAAATAGTCTTCAAATTTTCCGATAATCATAGAACCTTTAATCTTATTCCATAATTCTTCTTCCAGTTTATGTGATGTCGGTTGGGATTGTGACACAATCAATGAAGACACATCAAAGGGTGTTTGTTCATTTTCAGAACCATGAAGAATATCCTTTCTTACTTCTAATGTCACCTTTGTTAACGAAAGTTCAGATGGACATTTGGTTGTATTAGTCTGCAATATAGCTCCATACCCCTTATTTTTAAACACCAAAGCCATATCATTGGTATTATGAACTGGATTTCTTAATGGTAAAAATTGATAATTGGAGTTACCAATCACTGGTACAGTTTTATTAGATTTCGATGAGATTCCGATATCGCTGTCTGTAAATGTGATAGAAACAAATAATAATGATAATACTAACTGGCGCATTGTTACCCGAGGTTAATATTTTATAATGCTGCCAAGCAATCTGATATAAAGTAAAGTTAGCAAAACGAAATATACTATTATTGCCCGATTGCGGGAGGGAGTAACCTATCAGCAATCCAGCATTTTATAGCCAATGTGATCAGACATCAGCTATAAATCAGTTTCTATTGGAGGCAGAAATTATCTTAGGTAATAAATATACTTTATTTTACGGTCAATGCAATGTAAAAAAGTATTGATGTTGTGTATAGGTAGTGATAGCAGAATAAAACCCAATTATTAGAGTATCATATCACAATCGGATAGTAGTAAAAAAAGTTGTTAACTGCTGATTTATTTAAAAAGAGGAAAGGGTGTCAAACCTTAATCTTGGAAACAGAAAGGGTGTCAAACCTTGAATCTTGAATCAAGATTTGTTCCAAAATTTTTTATCCGGAGACAACCGCATACGGAATTTCTGAATTAAACATTTTAACAATGATCTGGCAGTATTTAAAAAAAATGCTCTTTACAGAATCTAAGCCCAAAATTACAGAGAAATCTTTAAAACTGAAAATATTTGGCATCAGAAGATACCCCATGGTAGCCTTGCCATTAGTCTGCATATTCAAGCAAATCCCCATCAGAATCATAGTCTTGTATTGATCCATCTTTGAGTATTATCCTGAAAATACTATCAGTGATCAGAATTCCAGTACCGACAACAATCCTATTATTCAAAACTGTTACAGAAAATCCAGTATCTGTTGAATCTTCGAATAAAGCACCGTCCTTTAGCATTATTAAAACAAGGCGTTCAATGGTTTTAGCTGAATAATTGTCGTTTTCATCAATTGCATGATATTTCATGTTTTTGTGAACCCTTATTGAGCGAGTGATAATTATAGCTTCGAACATATTGACCTTTTTATTTTGTTAATAACATTGTTAAAGGAGCAAGACGATAAAGAAAGGTTTTGGTGACTTATCGAAATGAAATTAATTTTGTACTTGATTCTCGCAATTGAAAATCTTCCTAAAGCTGAACCAATCTCACATAGAAAAAAGGTCAAAACAGGGGGTTGTCTGTGATAAGTAAATTTTTATTGTTTCTTTAATGTGGCGGAGGTGCATAGGAATCGAACCTATCCGGGACATTACGCATGCCCCACGCACGGTTTTGAAGACCGGGGAGCCCACCAGAGACTCATCCACCTCCGAAAGGGAACAATTTAGAAATTGATTCCCAGTATTTTTAACTTTTTAATACGATTAAACAGTTCGGTTTCTGTTACTAACACCTGATTGTCGGCCATCATTACTTTTTCAACGACAGCTAGTATGGCTTGTTTTTGGCGAGCACCCAAGGTTTCTGCCATCGCCATTATCCTTTTATCAATTTTTTGTCGGGTACCGATATAACCCTTAACATCTTTGACCGTTTCCAGAAAAAAGTCTTTGGCACTACCGTATTCAGGTTTCCAATGATCATTCAGAAACGACAAACACACGTTTCTTTCTGCCACATCAAATGAACCATCAACTGAAGCCATTAACAATGCACAAAATAAAGCTGATTTTAATGTCAACTGATCAAATAGTTCTCCATTTGCCATCACCACCACGTCGATTGTAATTAGAAATAGAAAGTTGCTCCTATCCCCAAGGTTGTTGTTTTATTGGCATTTAATCCATAAAAAACCGATTGATAAAATAATTCACCTTCCCATGGTGTTTCAACCGGACCAGATTCTAATTCAACTAAGTTTCCCAGGCCATAAAATAATTTATAGGAGTAATGCACATACCCATCTGAAAGATTGCTACCTCCGATATTAGTCGCAGCTTGATCAACAGCTTCGATACCTGCACCGTAATATTGATCATCCGGGTGACTAGAAACAAATAATGAAGTAACTCGAGAGTTTTTCCTTTTTAAAGCACTGGTATCACCATTTTCATCTATTACTTTATTAAAAATAGTATAAATCTCTTTATATCGAAGATCTGTTTTTAAGTTAGAATCTATTGAAAATATTGTCCATTTTAAAAACCAAAAAAATTCGCTCGTGCCACTTCCTAATGCCAGTTTATCATTTTTATCATAGTTAAAAGCGGCATTATTATGATTATAACCAAGCCCCATCTGAAAGTCATGTTCATCAGTATAGTTAAGTCTTTTGATGATTTGAATTTCATAGTCGCCAATACCGGAGGCTGATGCGCTTTGATAGTTATCAAGAAAACTTTGATTTCCACCCTGTTTGTCCTCTAAAGATGAACTTCTTTTCTTTGATAAATAAGGCACTAAAAAAGCTAAATTGTATGAATCTCCCAGTCCATATTGCAGTTGAAACAGGTGGTTCAAAGATTCGTATTCGATGTCCCCGGATACAGCATTTGAATTTAACCCTTCCTTAGATAATTTTGATTCTAAAATCGAATCCTCTGACCGGGCTGAGTTATAAATCGAATTCGATGAACTTTGATTGAGTTCGTAGTTGAAAAAGAACTTGCCTTCGGGAATAAAATTGAGGCTTTGTGCCAATAAAAAAGGCACATTAATCAACAACAACAAAATAATAAAAATCGTTTGTAACATAAAAAAGTGTAGTTGTATTTAGCAAGTGATGACATTCAATTTTAAAAAATCCTGGATAACCTGTTCAATTGGCAATCCAACAACGTTGTTATAAGAACCATTGATCGTATTCACCAGAAAAGTTCCATCTCCCTGAATTGAATAACTGCCGGCTTTGTCCAGTGGTTCTTCTGAGTCTATATAGGCACGCAACAGTTTTTTCGGTAAATCGTTGAAAGTCACTTTGGTACAAACCGCGTTGACTGTCAAACTGTTTTGCTCTTTTACTAATAATGCATAGGCCGTTATTACCGAGTGAGTCTGCCCATTTAAAAGTATTAACATTTGATAAGCGTCTTCTTTTGAGCGGGGTTTTCCTAAAATTTTTTCTTTGAAAACAACGATAGTATCAGCAGATAAAGCAATTTCATTTTTACCAAGATCACCATTTATCGATGCTACTTTTTCCTTAGCCATTCTTCTGGCATAAACTTCGGGGTTTTCACCTCTTATTGGTGTTTCGTCGATATCCGGTTTAATGATTTCATAGGTTAACTGGTAACGTTCTAGGTATTCTTTTCTTCTTGGGGATCCTGATGCCAGAATTATTTTTTTAACTTGATTAAACTTCATTGAGAATATCCTCTGTAACAAAACTACCGATTTCTTCTTCGGAAATCGGTGCTATTTTGGAAAAATAATATTCTGCAATTTCTTTAAATAATGCCGCTGAATTGCTTCCTGATTGACCGTGTTCAATAAACACCACCATTGAAATCTTGGGTTTATCGACCGGTGCAAATCCAACGAACCAGGAATGATCATAATATTTTTCTTTCACTTCACCATGTTCTTTTTTTAATCTATCCCTGGTGGCTAAGCTAATCACCTGGGCTGTTCCCGTTTTACCAGCGATGGGAATTTTTTTAGATTTAGCCCGGATACCTGTACCTTTTCGTGATTGTACATTCAGTGCCATCCCTCTTTTAATAACATCAAGCGTTTCTGGTTTAAGGCTTATCTTTTTTTGGACTTTATTGTTGATCTGCCTGATTAAAGTTTGTGTTTGACGTTTGGTTATATTTGGGTAATCAGTCAATATTTTATTCACCAGATGAGGTCTGACCCGATACCCATCATTGGCAATGACATTGACATAATTTAACAACTGCAAAGGGGTTACTGAGACATATCCCTGACCAATTGCAACAGGAATAGTCTCACCAGGAAACCATTTTTTCTTGTAGCGTTTTAATTTCCATTCTTTACTAGGTATAACTCCCGATTTCTCATTCAACAAATCTATTCCGGTTAGTTTTCCCAGCCCCAATAAATTTGCATATTCTTTTACTTTATCAACCCCGATTTCAACAATCAGCTTATAAAAAAAGACATTACATGACTGTTTCAGAGCCTCCGTCACAGTAAGCAACCCATGACCAGATCTTTTCCAGCAATGAAACCGGTCCCGATTAAATTTAAAAAAACCATCACATTGAATTTCTGTTTCAGGAGTAATTAAACCCATTTCCAAAGCTGCAATAGCAACAACCATTTTAAAAGTAGAACCAGGTGCATAATAATCTTTTATACACTTATTATTTAGGGCTTTGGCAGGGTCATTACTCAATTGATTCCACCGTTCGGTAGTCATTCCCTGGGAGAACTCATTGGGATCAAAAGATGGAAAACTGACAATGGATAATATTTCACCATCATTAGGATTCATCACAATGATTGCACCTTTTTTCCCCTTCATCATTTGTTCAACTTTTTCCTGTAAACGATTATCAATGGAAAGTTGAATATCGTTACCCGGTATGGGTTCGATTGATTTTAGGGTTTTTATCACACGACCTGTACTGTCGACTTCAACTTGTTCACCACCATCTGTACCAATCAGAATATCATTGTAGATCGCTTCTATACCATCCTGACCGATCACTTTAGCTGACATTAGTTTTTCCAATGGTAATTTTTTTAATTGTACTTTGGTTATATCATTCATATAACCATAAATATGTGCACCCGTTTTTAACAGAGGGTAATATCTTCGGGGACTGACTTCCATTGTCACCCCAGGAAATTCCTCTTGATAAGCACTTACAATTGCAATTTGCCTGGATGTCAAATCCTTATATATTCGAATTGGCTCAAATTCAGCCACTTTTTTACGGTTTTTTAAGGCGCTTTCCAACTTTTTTAAAGGAATTTTCAGTGCATAAGAAATTTTATTTAATACTGCAGCAATATCCGGGGTATCTTCCTGAATTAAATTGAGATTAAAGGATGGAATATTTTTAGAAAGAACAATAGATTTCCGATCGTAAATGATTCCACGAGGTGCGGGAACTGATTTTAAACGAATTCGATTACCTTTAGAAAGGTCACTGAAGATATCACCTTTTCTAATTTGTAAATTCCATAATCTCCAGAGAATTAAAATAAACGGTGAGCCGATAACACAACGAATGATGAAATCCCGCCGTCTGAACAATTGTAATTCTTCTGTGTTTAGCGGTTCTTCTTTCAAAATTTTCTCTCTGCAAGATGGATTCTAAATCTACTTTCCAAATAAATCAATAATTTACAACTTGGTATCGCTAACAAAGCGGTCGGCAAAACTTTATAGAAAAATACATCTTTTACCCAGAAAATAGAAATACCTTTTACTTCGGAAAACAGCGTATTCAGTAAAAAGGCTAATGCGTCTGATAACAGAGAAAAAATACCAATGACAATAGACAAAATGATAATATCACTTTGATAGATTTTAATTGAATACCATCGTACGAAAAATGAAAACAGCAAAAAAGTCAGTCCAAAAATACCGAATGATAGTGTGGAAAAACAATCCGCTGTTAATCCAAAAAATGTATAGATATATATCGTTTCCAGTCCCCGCCACCTTAGACAAATTAGCGTCGGAAACAGAAAAAACAAATAGGGATTGAACCAGGGAATTGCAGCGAACAGAAATGTTTCACCGCAAATCGCTATTAACCAGAATATCAGACAGGTAATGGCCGGAAGCATAAATTATTTACATTCGGTAAAAATAGGTTGATGAATATTATTAATACTTTTTAGGATCACAATCACTTCCTCAATTTTACTAAAGTCGACTGATGGTCTAATGTCAGCTTTTTGAAATAAACCAAAACTCTTTTTATTAATTTTTGTGATTGATCCCACTGGAAACCCCTTTGGAAATATTCCTGCCAAACCTGATGTGATTATTTTATCCTGCTTTTTCAATTCAACGCGTCTTAAAATATCGGTAATTATTAAATCACCATCACTTCCCTGTAAAAAAGCTTTCGTTCTGGTTCTTTGAATCAATATTGGAATTTTAGAATGAGAGTCTGTGATCAGCTGAACAATGGATTGAAAGGCTGTCACACTTTGAATTTTTCCGATTATTCCTTCATAGGAAACAACCGCATAATTCTTTTTAATACCATCCGACGCGCCTTTATTAATGATAATTAGACGTGAAAATCCATTTTGTACTTCGCCGATGACTTCCGCAAATACCTTAATATCACTGTTCTGTTTTTTAAAGTCTAATGAATCCAGTAGTCTTTTATAGGCTATTTTAATTTCCCTGTTTTCAGCATTTTCTGCTTTTGATTGGTAGAGTCGTTTTTGCAGTTCTCGATTTTGTTCTCTAACATTAATCAGCCAAATGTAGTGCAACCATGCTTCATTAACATGACTTGAAATAAAATGATAGGTTGTCTGAAAAGGGTAAGCAATCGATTGGTTGAAAGCCGAGAACCAGTTATCTGTTCTAGGCTTCTCAACTTGTACAATTAAAGTCAGCAGAAAATAAATCAGCAGCAGCGCAATAGAAATACGAAATCGATGATTCTTAAAAAATTTAAACATTTCGATTTCGGTAATAAAGGTTGTTGATTATCAAAAAAAATATTCAATTAAACTAAACGGATGAAATTAAGAAACAGCAACACTTCTCAATAGGCTAATATTATCCAGCATTGCCCCAACACCAAGTGCCACACAAGATAACGGATCTTCGGCATAAATTATGGGCAGGCCAGTTCTTTCCCTTAATAAAATATCCATTCCTTTTAATAGAGAACCTCCTCCAGCCAGAACGATACCCTTATCGACAATATCGGCGGCTAATTCAGGCGGTGTATCTTCCAAAGCATTTTTTGTCGCCAGAATAATTTGATCACAAACATCAGCTAATGATTCTCTGATTTCATCATTACTTAATATCAATGTTTTAGGAATTCCAGTCAGTAAATCACGACCTTTGACATCCATGGTATGATTTTCATCGACCGGATAGGCGGATCCGATGCTGATTTTTATTTGCTCTGCTGTCCGCTCTCCAATCAATAAATTATATCTTTTCTTAATATATTGTATGATTGTATCATCCATTATATCGCCACCAACACGTGTCGAATTGCTGTATACTACCCCTGCTAAAGAAATAACTGCTACTTCAGTGGTACCACCACCAATATCAATAATCATATTACCATTAGCTTCGGTAATCGGCAAACCTGCTCCAATTGCAGCTGCCATAGGTTCTTCAACTAAAAACACTTCTCTGGCACCAGCTGATTCAGCGGCTTCTTTAACGGCTCTTTTTTCTACTTGAGTAATACCTGAAGGTACACCAACAATCACTCTGGGGCGAAATTTTATCAGTGAACTATGTTTTTGAACCTTTTTAATGAAATACCGGATCATCTCTGCAGTAACGTCAAAATTTGCGATAACACCATCTTTCATAGGTCTAATTGCCTGGATGGTCCCGGGGGTCCTTCCCAACATTGATTTGGCCTCTTCTCCCACAGCCAGAACTTTCAATTCACCACGTTCAGTTTTTTGAACGGCAACAACTGATGGTTCTCTAATGACAATTCCTCTATTGGCTAAAAACACAAGTGTATTGGCGGTGCCTAAATCTATTGCTAAATCATTAGAGAAAACTTTTGATACTAATTCAAACATTTCAGTAAACTATTTTAGGTTCAAATTAAGGAAGAATAATTATCACAAGTTGAATAAACGATAATTTGTGAAAACTTTCTATTGTTTAAAACATTGTCAGATGATACTAAACATATTTACGCCTCAAATCAATCTTTCTGTGGTGTAATATATTTATTTGAAAAATATTGATCTTGAATTAATATTTTTCCTGTATGACATTAATCAGTTTGTTGAAAAAACTTGCATTTTTGTGTAAAATTAAAGAAATAATTATTTTTACACAAATATTAATCTGATAATATCAGAAATTAAATAGTATTAGCTAAATATTAAAATCTAATAGTTATTGATTAATCGATAATATCTACTAGGTCAATATTTGCTTTGAATCTCGACTTTTTTTTAGAATTCGCCAGTGAAAAAGTTACCTGCTCGACATCCCATATCAATCGCTCTTAAAAAAAGCAAAAATCTATCAAAAGATTTGACCAGGGAGTTTTCTAAATTTCTGTCCGAGTATGAAGATTGGGAAGGACAAGCTATATATCTGCTTGAGGACAAAGGCGAAAAAATAGAAACCATCATTGAAGATTTATTTGATGCTCCAAAAAATGTTCAGGCCACCTGGAAAAAACCAAAAGAACTTAAAACATTTGAAGACGCAAGCTTTGATCAATTTGCACAAGATCAAAACTTAAAAAAAATTATCGAAGAAGTTGTACCATTTAATTATTACCCCCAGTTTTCATTCAAAGATTGGAAACAAGAACATGGTTTTGATTCCATTCCTATCGAGGTAGGGGATATCCATACGATTATCCGGTTTGAACCTACCTTTACCAAAGATATGGAGGAGAAGTATATTTGGTCCTTTAATCGATCACGCTATGGTATTCGTGGATGGGGAAATGAAAAAAAGATCAAATCTATTTCAAAATCCCTGCTCGATAATAATAATAACCCTGGATGGGTTGTAAAAACATTTCTGGATGAAAATCGTCTGTTAACAGATGAAAATCACGACTTAAGATCTACAGAAGATATTCCGAACCCTTTGATATTATCATCCAGAGATACGCACTCCTTGATTTTTTTGTTACTTGGACATCCTTTTTTATACTATAAAGATGCAACCTTCCCCATTCGTAATTCATTTAAAAAAGTAGAATTTGACATTAATGTGCATACCTTAAGTAACCATAAAATCCTGGCCGGTATATTTTACCATGAAGAAAAGGGATCAAAATTACCCATTATCACAGAAGATTTTGTAGACAATGGATTTATTTTGTATGGACTGCCTAAAGCAATCATTTTTGATATGAAGTATCATGAGATTCTTCCAACACCGATACCGGCAAAAATGATCAAAGATTCTTTTAAAGGAATTCTCATTCCAAATGATGAGTGGAAAGAATTCCATAGTAATTGGCAAAGTTGGTATCCTGATAAAGAATTAAACCTTATAGACCCTAATAAAGTCGATCCACCCAATTTTGAAGCTCGTAGTGTAAAAGTTTGGCGATATTGGTTAGTCAAACCTGAAAAACGAGTAGATCTATTTGCAAAAGAAGAAGATATTACCCGTATTCGAATGCACGAGGAGACGAAACATTTGAATACCAACTGCCTGGCCTTAACAATTGAAAACTATGATGGAGAAAATTCAAAAATTATTAACCCGGCCCAGTCCTTTAAAGCAGCTAAGCTATTTGAAGTTGTTCATTCTATTTATCATGGCAGAAAACTGGAAGAATTTTATTTTGTAGAACGACATCGTGCTTCTCAATTACTGTTATTAGCTGAAGAATACCCTTTTTCATTTAGTTATAATGAAATGCCACTAATATCGAATGAATATCTGGACTTTAGAATAACAGTTATCAAAAATCCAGGAAATGAAAATCAGTACCTACTTAAGGGAGAGATAGGATTATTTACTAAACGGGGAAAATTTAAACATTTTAAACATAAAAAAGGTAATCCTCCTAAAGCAATCGGAATGGCACCTTCATTTCTATTGACGGAAGATCAATTGGTCCGTATTGGGTCTATGATGAGCGGACGTTTAATCAATGATACGATTTCAGGTGTTATTGTCGAAGAATCCGAAATTAGTGATTTTTATGCTGCAGCCTTACCCTACTTAAAACAGCGAAATATTAAAATCAATGACCCACAGGGGGTTTTACGTGTTTCTGCCCTATTCAACTATAAATTGCGTGGCAAGATGACCATATGGGAGGTCACCGGTGTATTGATGGGTCGAATGGATACATATATGAAAACGGATATCGGTCAATATCCCTATCCATTTACTTTAAACGCAGATGAATTTCAGCAGACATTAGATAGTAAAAAGTTTAAAGTTCCTAAAGACTTTAATCAGGAGCAACGTTTAAAAGAGGAAATGCTTGAAACAGGTTGGGTAGATGAAGGAGATGGTGATTATTCGATGCGTGAAGATCACAGTATGAATTTCGTACTTGAAGTACTACCTAATCAAAGCCCTGACAGTATGATTACTTACATGGGAGCAACGAAACTTAAACGTTGGAAAACCAAGCAAATTATTCCTCAAATCAGCACTTCGATTTCTTCCGGTATCGATTGGTTTAATGTAGATATTTCAATGACCATTGATGGGAAATTATATGATCTCAAGCAAATCGTTGAAATGTGGAAGAAAAATGAAAAAGCGATTGAATTGAAAAGTGAGGATGGCAAAAAAAGTGCCGGTGTCGCTGTTATTGACGAAAACTGGATCAATAAATATGCACCCATTTTAAACCGCCTTATTGGTACCTCCAAAGGTAATAAAAAACCTTTAACGTCGGAAGAAATAGAAAAAGCAATTGCCGAAGAAGAGCAGAAAAAGGCGACACTACAAGTAGATAAATTTCAAATTGGATTACTGAGCGAGTTGGAAGCAGTTGCTGGTATTCGGGAAAGTGATGACGAATGGAAAAAGATTTTGAATAAAATTAGTTCTTTCAAAAAATTACGTAGTCAAAGAATACCCAAGGAAATCAATGGAAAATTAAGAAGTTATCAAAAAGAAGGCGTGAATTGGTTAAGTTTTTTAAATGAATTTGGATTTGGAGGTATACTCGCCGATGATATGGGTTTAGGAAAAACTTTACAAACTTTGACCTTTTTAGCGATTCTTAAAAAGAAAAGAAGCAAATTACCAAATTTAGTTATTGCACCCACTTCTGTAGTAACGAATTGGATGGCAGAGGTTCGTAAATTCGTACCCCATTTCAAGGCTGTTCTACTGCACGGACAGAAACGAAAAGAACATTACGAGGAGGCAAAAAAGGCAGATTTAATTATCACAACCTATGGTCTATTACAACGGGATCTGGACTGGTTAAGTTCACTTGAGTTACACGTCGTTATTTTGGACGAAGCTCAAAACATTAAAAATGCCCGATCCAAAACAGCTCAAGCTGTCATGCAACTGAACGGGAAACGGCGGTTAACACTAACCGGGACCCCCATCGAGAATTCAGTGATGGAGTTATGGTCTCAATTCAACTTTTTAATGCCAGGATTTTTTGGCAGCTTAAAGGAATTCGAAAGGGACTATGTCAAACCGCAATCCAGATCTAAATTTAAGAAAAAGCAACCTAATCATAATCTTTTAAGGAGACAAACCAGACCTTTTATCCTTAGGCGATTAAAGCAAGATGTAGCTAAAGAATTACCACCTAAAACTGAACAAACACTAATGTGTGAGATGAACGAACAACAGAAGCGATTGTATAATTCAATTCTTGAAATTGTTCGGCAACAGGTTAAAGAAAAAATTTCAGCAGGTGGTGTTAAGGGAGCCCGTATTGCCATCTTTGATGCGTTATTAAAACTACGGCAAATTTGCTGCGACCCACGTCTCAGTTCCCTGGCTGGTAATGATCCACCACCAAGTGCAAAATTTTCACTATTCATCGAAACCTTAACCGATATCATTAAGGAAGGACATAGAGTCCTGGTATTTAGTCAGTTTGTGAAGATGTTAAATTTGATGCATGCAGAATTGAATCAACATCAAATACCCTTTTTACAGTTAGATGGGAGTACTAAAAACAGAGAAAGTTTAGTCAATAAATTTCAACAAAATGACGAATATCCTGTTTTTTTAATCAGTTTAAAAGCAGGAGGCACCGGAATAAATCTGACCGCTGCTGATTATGTTATTCATTATGATCCATGGTGGAACCCTGCTGTCGAGGCTCAAGCAACCGATCGCGCTCATAGAATTGGCCAGAAGAATCATCTATTTGTTTATAAATTAATCACGCGCAATAGTATTGAAGAAAAAATAATTGAATTACAGAACAAAAAAAGAGCCTTGGCAGATAGTGTCGTCGGTGCATCTGATCCATTAGAACAGATGCTGAATATTGAAGATTTAAATGATTTATTTGCACTGTAATACCTTAATATTGACAATTTTTCCGATCCTATTTAGTTTCTCTCAGCTCCACCATTAAATAATGTAATCTGTTTTTACTGACTAAAATAAAAAAAATATGGATAGACAACCAATAACACAGGAAGGATTTAACGACCTTCAAACCGAACTGAAAGATTTAATAAAAAACCAACGACCTAAGATTATAGAAGATATCGCAGAAGCCCGTGCACATGGTGACCTAAAAGAAAACGCAGAGTACCATGCTGCTAAAGAAAAACAGGGTTGGATTGAAACCAGAGTTCAACATATCAACTACCTGATCGCAAATTCTGAAATAATCGATGTTACAACGATGAAATCAGATAAAATACGATTTGGTGCTACTGTTACCTACGAAAATAGTGAGACAGAAGAGGAAACCACCTGGAAAATAGTTGGTGAAGAAGAAGCTGATTTTAAGCAACAAAAAATATCAATCAAATCACCTATTGCCAAAGCACTACTTGGAAAAGAAGAGGGGGATGATGTCTTGATTCATGTACCAAAAGGAAAAATAGAAGTTGAGATTACTGATATTAAATACATTTAGTTGTATTTGATAGCCAATCATCATAAACTGCCCCAAGCATTATTCGGATATATCTAAAGTTTGATAAATCCCCCTGGTCAAATAATTGAGTGAGTTCTTTCAAGGCCTGGGGGATATATTCAGCAAAATGGGTTTTACCTTTCCGACTTAAATAGCCATAACTCCCCAGTGATCTTAAGCGTCGTAGCAAAATAAATTGATAGAGCTGATTTACAAAATCAGGAAAATCTATTTTCAATTGCTTTTCTTGAAAGTAAAATTTGATTATTATGTCTCTTTCCCGTTGAGACAGACCGGATCTGGAGCTATATAATAAAGAGCCCAGGTCATAGTATAATGATCCCATCATCGCCGATTGATAATCAATAAACACCGGTTGATTGTTAACCCACATGAAATTTCTTGATTGAAAATCCCGGTAAACGAAATGGTGGTGATCTACAATCATCAAACAATCCATTAGTCGGTTAAAATCAGATAGTACATTACTGGATATTAATGAATGATATTGAAATTGTTCTAAAAATTCCGTTTTGAAATATTGTAAATCTGCTTTGTATATATCAAGGCCCATTTGACGGCTTTGAAGGAATGATTTTAGGCAGCCGTTATTAATACCCTGCATTTCAATCAGAAGCAGAATGACTTTTTGGTAGGCATCTAGGATAAAAGATTGATCATTTGCTTTCTCTCCATATAAAACTTCTGCCAGGGTATGGTGACCAAGATCTTCAATGATATAGCCGGAAAAATCATCAGCGGCTAAGTAAACTTCGGGAACAGGGATCCCTTTTTCTTTTAAAATTTCGCTAAGGTAGAGAAAATCTTTATTTTCATTGATATCAGGTGACTGGATGTAAATCGCTGAGATAGATTCGAATTCTGCTCTATAAATACATCTATCCGATCCATCTCCTTTTAATCGAGAGATTGAATAAACATCTGAGTTGAAATACCGTTTTAGTAAGTTGTTGTCAGGAGCCATGAATAGATTTTATGGGTTCCAGTGAACAGCCTGAAAAAGTTGCATCGGATTAATTGCCGTTTTATTAAATCGTGTTTCAAAATAAAAAAGAGAGCGATCTTCGGTACCAAAAGTTCCTACGATCCCCAATGATACCTGTGAATCTATAATATCATTCATCTGAACAAAAGTTTCGCTTAGGTTTCCATAAACAGAAAAACAACCTTTACCATGATCCAGGATAATTAGTTTCTGATATCCTCTGAAAGGACCTACAAAAACAACTTTCCCCTCAAGAATACTCAGCGCTTCTTCTTCAGGTGACGTTTCAATTAATAATCCTCTCTTAAACAGTGACTTTCCAATGGTAGTTTTTGATTTGAAGTTTTGGATGAGTTTCCCTTTTACAGGAACCGGTAAATCATGTTTATGTTTCCGAAACCCTTGAAATGAAATTGCTTTTTTTTCGTTATGCTTCTTATTTTCTAAGTCAAAAATTACATTGTTCAGTTTTTCTATCTCTATTTGAACTTCCCTGAGATATCTGGTTCGTATCACTTGATCTTTTTGAATATGATCAAGGTAAGTTAATTGCTGTGTTTTTTCAAATTTTAATAGCTCCTTCTGTTCTTTCTCCTGCTCAATTAGTACCAGATACTCCGAGTATTGCTGACCTAATTTCTTTTGCTGTTTTTTATATCGGTTTTGATTCGCCTCGTATTTGTTTAACAAACGAACGTCAATAGAGGCACTGGTTTCAATCAGATGTTTGTTTCGATAAAAATGCTGGAATGTTTTTAGGCCCAAAAATGGTGTTAAATCACGAATTTTCTTAATATAAAATATGGCGTAAAGTTTTTTTTGGATAAATACTTTATCTTGCTGGATGATTTGAACTAAATAACTAATTTTACCTTTGGTTTCTTTAATTTCGTTAAGAATTTTATCTTTATTGTAGCCTAATTTTTTTATTTTAGACTGAGTTTTGTTGATGTTTTCACCAATAACTTTCAAAAGTTCAAGAACCCTATATTCACTTGTTTTAATTTTTTCAATGACCTGGATGGTGTCTTTTTTTTCATTGATCAATCTTTGAATTTCAGAATTTCTGGATGTGATTTTTGAATCAATAGAATCCTGTTGTGCAAATAAATTGAAACCGAATAGGAGCGGAAAGATTGAAACACAGCAAAAAGTGAGGTATCTCATTATTTTCATGACTAGTTGTCAGAAACATTCAATTTTTAGAAGCTGACTTTTCGAATAATATTGTTTGTTGCCAAGATGGAGGAGAAAATGCCAAGTACTATCAAAAATACCCACAAAATCAACAATTGCTCAATCTGAAAAAAAGTTGTTAAATGAATAATTTGGTAGGTAGCCTCATTATAGGTAATTCCTGCGATAACAAATTGATAAAGAAAATAAATTACCCCCAATGCGGCGAAATAACTAAAAACGGAAATAAATATTCCTTCCAATATATAAGGCAATCTAATAAACCACTTACTGGCTCCAAGTAAACGATAGATACCAATTTCTTTTTCTTTAATTTGTGTAGCAATTTGAACGGTGTTTTTGATAATGAAAGTCACACTAACGATCAATAAACCCACCAAAAAAATGCCAATAAAGTTTGAGATCGCAAAAAAAGTCTCAATTTGATCTTTAGTTTCTCTACCAAAAATGATTTCTTTCACTCCTGGAATGGCATTTATCTTATTTAACTCTTTATTATTTAAGGGTTCCGGACGATCAATAGAAAATTCAATGATTCCCGGGATATCTGTTAATTCGACTTTTTCCAGTAGTTTTCTGGCTTCACCAAATCCTTCCAAAAGATCCTGTGCTGCTTGTTTTGATGATATTAGATTTATGCCGTAAACACCCCATACACTTTCAATCACCCTAATGGCATCCTGCTGGTTAACTTTTGATACTTCAGACTTTAAAAAAACAGAATAGTGACTTTTTTGGAAATACAGCTGGGATATATGAATAATATTTTGATAAATTAATAAAAAGATACCAATTAAAATTAATGAAACGCTGGTTGTTATTATTCCTGAGAAAGTAACCGAAAAATTTTCTTTTATATTTTCAATTGCCTGACTAATTGCATTAATGATCATGAAAATTACCTCACCTCAATCAAACCGGAGTTTTTTAACAATACTGTCTTCTTTTTATGAGATTTAATTAGGTGGATATCATGAGTTGCAATAATAACAGTAATGCCTTCTGCATTTAGTCTTTCAAAAATATTAAAAATCTTAAGTGCCATTTTCTGATCCAGATTCGCTGTTGGCTCATCAGCCAGAATTACATCCGGTAAATGAATAGCGGCCCTGGCGATAGCGACCAACTGTTGTTCTCCACCAGATAAAGTTTCTACATTTTGATCCAATAGATGTTCGATATTAAGTTTTAATGCCAGTTCATTTAATTTATAATCAATATCATTTTTTGATGAATTAGCAATCTTTAAAGGGATGCTGATGTTTTCTCTGGAAGATTTGTTTGTCAGTAGTTTATAATCCTGGAACACCATACCAATAGATCTGCGGTGATGGCGTATTTTTCTCTTCGGGAGTTTATGTACGTCATAGTTTCTATAAATAACTCTACCTTCATTCGGCGTTTCAGTCCCAAGTAATAAATTGAACATGGTCGATTTTCCAGCACCG
Organism: Deltaproteobacteria bacterium; assembly: GCA_018657625.1. Taxonomy (GTDB): domain Bacteria; phylum SAR324; class SAR324; order XYD2-FULL-50-16; family XYD2-FULL-50-16; genus JABHWU01. The sequence continues at coordinate 27,493 of JABHWU010000120.1, forward strand.
CTGATACCGGTTAGAAATACAAACTCACCTGAATTAATAGTCAAATTGATATCGGTAAATATTGGTTTTTTACCTAAAAAATTTTTTTCGATATCGATATATTGAATTAAATTTTCTTCAGACACAATTGTGTTTACAGTTTTAAATTTAGTTTAAGTGTTAAAGTGAAGGATTTACCCATCACAAATAGTGCTTTTATAAATATCTTTATTCATCTAATTTTAAAATAGCTAAAAATGCTTCCTGCGGAACCTCCACAGAACCCAATTGCTTCATTCTCTTTTTACCCTTTTTTTGTTTTTCCAACAGTTTTCTTTTACGACTGATATCACCACCATAACACTTAGCCGTAACATTTTTTCTAAGGGCACCGATTGATTCTCTGGCAATAATTTTACTACCAATTGCAGCCTGAATGGCGATCTCAAACATTTGCCTGGGAATTAATTTTCGCAATTTTTTTACCAATTCCCTACCTTTATAGACAGCCTTTTCTTTAAAAATAATCACTGATAAGGCATCAACAACTTCACCATTCAATAATATATCCACTTTTACCAGATCAGCCTGGCGATAATCTTTTAATTCATAATCAAAAGAAGCATAACCCTGGGTGAGTGATTTGAGTTGGTCATAAAAGTTATAAACGATTTCACTCAATGGAAACTCGTATTTTAGTGATACTTTATACTCTCCCAGGTAATCCATTCCTTTTTGAATTCCCCGTCGTTCTAAAGCTAATTTCATAATGGAACCAACGTACTGGCTGGGTATGATTATTTGACTGTCAATATAAGGTTCATCGACATGATCGATTTCCACCAAAGGTGGTAACTGACTTGGGTTTTCAATTTCCAGCATTTCACCCTTCACCATGTGAACCTGGTAAATAACTGTCGGTGAGGTGATCAATAAATTAAGTCCAAATTCTCGTTCCAGACGCTCCTGTACAATCTCCATATGAAGCAATCCTAAAAAGCCACAACGAAAGCCAAAACCCAATGCTACTGAGGATTCGGGTTCATAAGCAATTGCAGAATCATTTAAAACCAATTTGCTTAAGGCATCTTTCAGATCCAGATAATCATTTGATTCTACCGGATAAATACCGCTAAAAACCATGGGTTTAATCTCGGAGTATCCCTGCAACATTTCTGCAGCTGGATTTTTAACTGATGTTATCGTATCACCAATTTTAATATCACTAATACTTTTAATGGAAGCTGCTAAATATCCAACTTCGCCAGCTTTAAGGGTTTCATAATCTTCCTTAAAAGGATTGAATTTGCCCAATTGTGTTAATTGGTATTCTTTATCAGTGACCATAAATTTGATTAATTCCCGATGACTTAATATGCCGGTTTTAATTCTAAATAAAACCACAATTCCAAGATAGGGGTCAAACCAGGAGTCAAAAATCAAGGCTTTTAAGGGATCTTCACTACTTCCCTCTGGTGGGGGAATTAATTCAACGATTTGTTCCAACATTTCTTCAATACCAATTCCCTGCTTGGCACTGGCTCTAACTGCATTTGATGCATCCAGACCGATAATTTCTTCAATTTCGCGTGCTACCTTATCAGGATCTGCAGCTGGAAGGTCAATTTTATTCAAGACCGGTATAATCTCCAAATCATTGTCCAAAGCTAAATAAACATTGGCTAATGTTTGTGCTTCAACACCCTGGGCTGCATCTACGATCAGTAAAGCCCCTTCACAAGCTGCAATCGACCTGGATACTTCATACGTGAAATCAACATGACCAGGAGTATCAATGAGATTTAACAAATAGGTTTCTCCATTTTTTGCCGTGTAATTAATCGACACAGTCTGTGCTTTGATCGTAATACCGCGTTCTCTTTCAATATCCATACTGTCAAGATATTGCTCCTGAGATTCTCTCTCACTTAAAGCACCTGTGAATCCAAGAATCCTATCTGCTATCGTCGACTTTCCATGATCGATATGAGCGATAATACAGAAATTTCGAATATGTGATTGTGGAATCGGTTTTCTTTTCACTTAAATTTAAATATACAATAGGTTAATTAATTATTGCCCGGTTCGCATCGCAAGTTTCCCGGTTCTGATGGACTCTAAAACTTTAAATTGTTTTAAATCATTAAAAACCATTTCAATTTTCTCTTCCGTTCCGGAAAATTCCACGATTAGAACCTCATTCCTCGAATCAAGCATCCTTGCCCCATACAGATCCACCAGTTCATTGATTTTAGGAATATGCTCCCCACTATACTTTAGCTTTACAATGGCGAATTCACGCATTACAGCTTGTGATTTATCCAGATTTTCTGTTTTCAGTACGTGAATTAATTTTTGAGACTGTTTTCGAATCTGTTCTAAAATTGCTTCATCACCCGTTACGACAATCGTAAACCGACTAATACCGGGAATATGAGTATGCCCAACCGTTAAACTCTCTATGTTGTATCCTCTCCGTGAGAATAAAGTTGAAATCCGGCTTAAAACGCCTGGTTTATCCTCAACTTCTAGGGTTATGGTTTGATGCTGATCCATAATTATTTTATTTGAAAAATTCTAAGGAAAATACAGTAGCAGATAATAATATCTGCTGCATATACAATAGGTTATGAAGCAACAGAATTCAAAGAAAGAAGTGCGGATTTAGAAATATTTTCCAGATCAAAATCTATAATTGTAGGTACTCGACTCTGTACTGCCTTCCTTATCGTTGATCCGATTTTTTCTGTACTTTTTACATCAAAGCCCTTACCACCCATTGCTTCTGCAAATTTAGTAAAACTAACGTGTTCAGAAAAATTATGAGTTGTATAATGGCCGTTATAGAATGATGTTTGAAGCTCGCGGATCATGCCTAGTCGATAATCATTTAAGATAATAACAGTTAGCGGAATCTGGTTTTCTACCGCAACAATAAATTCCTGCATGTTCATCATAAAACTTCCATCTCCGGAAAGGCTGACAACAGGGGTATCCGGATCTGCAAACCAGGCGCCAATAGCCGCCGGAAGACCAAATCCCATCGTACCCAGACCACCTGAGGTAATTAGAGGCAGGTGTTTTGGATTGGTACAATAGTGATTTGCCCACATTTGATGCCGCCCAACATCTGTACTGACATGAATATTCTGATCAATATTCGACAATTCGTTAAATATGGTTTGCATCACTGGTGCAGCGTCTCTGATGGAAAGTAGAGTCCGCTTGTTATTATTTATTTTCCACGGTGTTTCTAGGCCAAGATTTTTTTCTTCCAGCCTTTGAATAACATCAGCTAACACCTCTTTAATATCACCGACAATTGGAATATCTATGGGGATTGTCTTTCCGATTTCGGCCGGATCAATATCCAAATGGATTATTTTTGCGTTTTTTGCGAAAAGATGTGTTTTCATGATGGAACGGTCTCCCAACCGTGTTCCGATAGCAAAAACAACATCTGCCTCTTTGTTCACCACACGATTGGCAATGGTATTCCCGTGGGTACCGATCATTCCGATATAAAGTGGGTCATCTTCCGCAATAATGCCGGTTCCCATCAATGTTCTGACAACTGGTATTTGAGCCAGTCGAATAAATTTTAAAAATTCGTTGATAGCATTTGACAAATAAATACCGCCACCAAATAAAACGACCGGTTGTTTAGCTTTTTTTAAGGTTTTAATAGCTCGTTTTATTTGCCCGACATTACCCTTAATTGTGGGATTGTAACCAGGTAAGTTAATTTCCGACTGAAAATTGTGTGCAAATTTTTTATTAAGGACATCTTTTGGGAAATCCAGCAACACAGGTCCTTTTCTACCGGAATTAGCGATGTGAAAGGCAGATTTGATAGCAGGTACCAAATCTTCTGCATGTAAAACCAATTCATTGTGTTTTGTGACAGGCATCGTAATGTTGATACAATCAACTTCCTGAAAAGCATCAGTACCAATCATATTAGAAGGAATCTGCCCAGTTAATGCCACAATAGGCACTGAATCAAGCATGGCATTCGCCAAACCGGTAACCAGATTAGTTGCTCCAGGCCCTGATGTCGCTAAACAGACACCAGGTTTTTTTTTAACCCGGGCATAGCCATCTGCCATGTGAATAGCGCCTTGCTCATGGCGGGATAATATATGATTTATACCAGATTTTCTAAGTTCCTCATATATTGGTAAATTAGCGCCACCAGGATAACCAAAGATTGTGTCGACTTTCTTAGTTTTCAAGAGCTTCACCAGCGCTTTAGCGCCGGTGATTTCCTGGATTTTCTGTACTTTATCTGACATAACGACATGATTTAAATCGGTTCAGATCAAGAAATTTCAGAAGTAGCCAATGGTTCATGGGTTTCTTCAGTGGAAGGAATTTCTTCAGTTACTTCTGGCTGATCGACGTATGAGTATGTTTTCTCATATTGAAAACCTGTACCGGCTGGAATTAATCGGCCGATAATTACATTTTCCTTCAACCCTTTAAAAGTATCTAGTTTTCCCTGAATTGAAGCCTCTGTTAAGATCTTGGTCGTTTCCTGAAATGAAGCTGCAGAAATAAATGAGTCGGTACTTAAGGCAGCTTTGGTGATTCCAAGCAATAATGGTTCACCAATAGCTAAACGTTTCTCTTCATCTATCAGCACTGAATTGACTTTTTCCAGATTTGATTTAGAAACAGCTTCTCCAATTAAGAAAGAGGAATCACCCGGTTCAATAATTCTAATTTTACGCATCATTTGACGGGCAATAACTTCAATATGTTTATCGTTAATTTTTACACCCTGAAGTCTGTATACTTCCTGAACCTCATCAACCAGGAATTTATGGAGCGCCTTAACTCCTTTCACTCTAAGAATATCATGTGGGTTCGGAGAACCATCTGTTAGAGGATCACCGGTTTTAACAAAATCACCTTCGACAACAATAACGTGCTTTCCTTTGGGTACCAAATATTCTTTGGTGTCACCATAATCAGGTCGGATGATAATTCTTCGTTTTCTTCTTAAATCCTCACCAAACTCAACATAACCGTCGATATCAGATATTTGACAGGGATCTTTAGGTGACCGTGCCTCAAAAAGTTCAGCAACCCGTGGTAAACCACCAGTAATATCTTTATTTTTGGTAGTTTCACGCGGTATTCTGGCTAAAATATCACCGGGAAAAACTTCATCATTTTCACCAACCATTAATTCTGCTTTATTTGGAAGATAAAATCCTGAATGAATTCTACCATCTTCCCGTTTGATATCTTTACCGGTTTTGCTATTTTTGAAAACAATCCGTGGTTTAAGGTCATGGTCAGGGGATTCTACAATCACACGCCTTTCATAACCAGTATCTTCAGCTTTTTGAATCTTTAAACTTTTTCCACTAATAATATCATCAAATTTTACTTTACCGTCGACATCACAAATGATTGGAATGGAGAACGGGTCCCAACTGGCAATCTTATCACCTTTCTTGATTTTAGCTTTGTTGCTGAAATTTAAAAGAGCTCCAACTGGCAGTAAATGTTTGTCCAATTCCCGGTCACTTGAGTCAATAATGGACAGTTCAGATTTTCTGGACTGTAATATGTACTGACCACTTCTGTTTTTTACAACTTTCGCATCTTTGAAGCTTAACACTCCATCTTGTTTTGCTTCCCAAAAGGTTGCTTCAACTTTTCTACTGGCAGTACCACCAATATGGAAAGTACGCATGGTTAACTGAGTTCCCGGTTCACCAATCGATTGGGCTGATATAACACCAACAGCTTCACCAACACTAACGTTGGTTCCACGAGCCAAATCCCGACCATAACAAGTTGCGCAAATTCCATTTGCATTTTCACAACTCAATACTGATCGGATTCTAACTTTTTCTACGCTGGAACGTTCGATTATTTCCAGATGTCTTTCCTGAACCATTTCGCCAGCTTTAACAATCACTTCTTTCGTATAGAGATCAATAACATCTTCCAGAGTATACCTTCCCAGAATTCGATCACTTAGATTTTGAATAATTTCACCGTTTTCCAGTAAGGCTTCAATTTCAATACCTTCTGTGGTTCCACAATCCAAAGAGGTAATCACACAATCCTGGGCAACATCAACCAAACGTCGTGTTAAATAACCGGAGTTAGCAGTTTTTAGTGCGGTATCTGCCAGACCTTTTCGAGCACCGTGAGTTGAAATAAAGTACTGGGATACATTCAATCCTTCACGGAAATTTGATGTAATCGGTGTTTCAATAATTTCACCGGTTGGTTTGGCCATCAACCCACGCATTCCTCCAAGCTGCCGACTTTGATGTTCAGAACCCCGTGCACCGGAATCTGCCATCACAAAAATTGGATTCGGGATCATAAGTCCATCACCACCAGGCCGTTCTTCAGCCATCGCTGCCCGCATTGCTTCACCTACTTCATTGGTAATTTTGGACCAGATATCAATAACTTTGTTATAGCGTTCTCCGTCTGTGATGATACCACCATCATGCTGTTCCTGGATTTCTTTAACTTCTTGAAATCCTTTCTCCAAATGCTTTTCCTTGGCATCAGGAATGATCATGTCAGACATACAAATAGAGAAACCAGCTTTCGCAGCGTGGTAAAAGCCATATTCTTTTAATCCGTCCAACATTTTTACTGTATTAACGTTTCCTGCAATACGGTAAGATTGATCAATTAATGCTTCAAGATCTTTCTTTTTGATTAAGCGATTAATACTCTGAAACGGAATTTCATTTGGCATAACTTCATAAAGAATGACCCGGCCAGAAGTTGTTTCCACCATTTCACCATTTAAACGAACTTTAATTTTTGCCTGTAAATGGATAAAACCATTCTCATAAGCCTGCACAACACTATTAGGATTCGGAAATACTTTACCTTCACCAATAACACCTTTACCAGCACGTGTCATCCAGTAAACACCAAGCACCATATCCTGAGTTGGCGTCATTGATGGACGACCTGTAGCAGGAGATAGTATGTTGTTGGTAGACATCATCAAAACTTTCAATTCCAGTTGTGATTCAATCGTTAATGGTAAATGAACCGCCATCTGATCGCCGTCAAAGTCCGCATTAAATGCGGTACATACCAAGGGATGTAAGGTTACAGCTTTACCTTCAATCAGGACTGGCATAAATGCCTGAATACCAAGTCTGTGAAGGGTTGGTGCTCTGTTTAACATAATTGGATGATCAACAATCACAGAATCAAGCGCTGCCCAAATTGCAGGGTCGTTATTTTCAACCATATTTTTAGCAACTTTGATTGTGGCAGCTTCGCCCTTTTCAATTAAATAGTTGAAAATAAACGGTTTAAACAGTTCCAGAGCCATCAATTTTGGAATCCCGCATTGATTAAGTTTTAATTCCGGTCCAACCACAATTACAGTACGCCCGGAATAATCAACCCTTTTTCCCAGCAGGTTTTGTCTAAACCGGCCACCTTTACCTTTTAAAGAATCACTTAATGATTTTAAAGGTCTTTTATTGGTACCTAAAATTGGTCTTCCCCGTCGGCCATTATCAAACATGGCATCGACAGCTTCCTGAAGCATTCGTTTTTCATTTTTGACAATAATTTCAGGCGCATTTAAATCTATCAGTCGTTTTAAACGATTATTTCGGTGAATAACACGTCGGTATAAATCATTCAGGTCACTGGTTGCAAAACGCCCACCTTCCAAAGGAACCAGGGGTCTTAATTCCGGTGATATGACAGGGATCACATCCAGGACCATATTAGCCGGATTAATCGTAGAAGATTTAAAGGCTTCGACAACTTTAAGACGCTTAATAATTTTCTTTCTTTTTGCTTCAGATGTTGCTTCTCTTAGCTCTTCCCGCAATGAATCACTTAATTCATGAACGTTTAAATCTTCAAGCAGTTCCTGAACGGCTTCCGCTCCCATACCCGCTTTAAATTCAGGATACTCTTCAAGTAATTGACGATATTGCTCTTCTCCAACAACATCTGTTACCATTAACTCACTGCCACCCGGATCCAACACGATATAAGCATCAAAATATAATACTCTTTCTAAATCTCTCAGGGTCATATCCAGGATATTACCAAGTCTGCTAGGTAAACCTTTTAAAAACCAAACATGAGAAACCGGACATGCCAATTTGATATGTCCTAATCTTTCACGACGTACTTTTGATTGAATAACTTCCACACCGCATTTTTCACAAGTGATTCCACGATGTTTCATTCGTTTATATTTTCCACAGATACATTCATAGTCGTTAACCGGACCAAATATTTTTCCGCAAAACAAACCGTCCCGTTCCGGCTTGAAGGTTCTATAGTTGATGGTTTCAGAAGTTTTGATTTCTCCATGAGACCATGATGCAATTGTTTCGGACGAAGCGAGACTAATCTGAACCGCGTAATAATCTTGCGGGTCAATGTTTTCGTTATATAGTAATCTTTTCAAGACTAGCTCCTAATTTCAGGGTAATTTAAATATATGTTAATCAAATTATTAATAAAGAATAAAAAGTATATTTTAGGTTATCGTTGTATCTTGTTCAAAAAATCCCTTATCTTTTATTAATTGAAAATCGAGGCAAAGCGATTTTAATTCGTTAATTAACACTTTAAACGATTCCGGAATGCCTGTTTTGGTATCATGATACCCTTTGACAATTGCTTCATAAATTTTATTTCTACCAGCCACATCATCTGATTTCACTGTCAGTAGCTCACGCAAGGTATAGGCTGCGCCATAGGCTTCCAGAGCCCAAACCTCCATTTCTCCAAACCGTTGGCCACCAAACTGTGCTTTACCACCCAGTGGTTGTTGAGTTACCAGAGAATAAGGACCAATGGAACGGGCATGTAACTTATCGTCTACTAAATGATGCAGTTTCAACATGTATAAATACCCGACAGTTACTTTTTGATCAAAGCGTTCACCTGTTCGACCATCAAAAAGATACATCTGACCGGTTCGATCATAATTCCCGATGTCAAGCATTTTATGAATATTTTCTTCGGTGGCACCATCGAATACCGGTGTTGAAATGAAAAATCCAGCTTTGAATTTCTTAGCAAATTTGATGACACCCTCATCATCAAGGGAATCTAAAAATTCGTTAATATATTCAGTATCATGGATGGTTTTTATCATTTTTTTAATTTCTGGAACTGGAGACTGATCTTTCAACATCTGGTTTACTTTATCTCCCAGTCCTTTGGCTGCAAGTCCCAAATGTGTTTCCAATACCTGCCCGACATTCATCCGTGAAGGAACCCCCAATGGATTTAAAACAATATCCACAGGACTACCGTTCTCCATATATGGCATTTCTTCCACGGGAATAATTCTGGAAATAACACCTTTATTTCCGTGTCGACCAGCCATTTTATCACCAACCGAAAGTCTTCGTTTCATTGCCACAAAAACTTTGATGGCGCGAATAACACCTGGTTGTAAATCATCGGTTCTAAATTCACGTTCTTTTTTACTTTCAAAAATATTATTTAGCATTTCTATTTGAGATGCTGCATTCCTTAACACAACCTGAAGCTTGCTATTATTATCCGGGTTGTCCATGGCAATATCGACCCAGGCTTTAATTGGGATTTTTTCAAATGCTGCACGATCAATTATTGATTTAGCCGGGATGATTAGCTCATGGGTTTCCGGTGACAGAATATCATGTGCAATCGGCTGATTTTCCAGTTGTGGCAGCACGATATTAGCCAGATTGTTCTTAACAATTCTGATTTCATCATGGTAATCCGATTGCAATTTTGCCAATGTTATATCTTCAATCTCCAAAGTCCTGGCATCTTTTTCAACACCACGGCGATTAAATACTTTTACATCGATCACGACGCCTGAGATTCCCTGGGGCACTCTCAAGGAGGTATCCCGTACATCACCGGCTTTTTCACCAAAAATAGCCCTTAATAGTTTCTCTTCAGGGTTCAATTGCATTTCGCCCTTCGGAGTTGTTTTTCCGACTAGAATATCACCCGTTTTAACGTAGCTACCAATCCGAATAATTCCTGAATCATCGAGATTTCTGAGTGTGTGTTCATTAACGTTGGGAATATCACGGGTGATCATTTCCTTACCCAGTTTGGTATCTCTGGCTAAAACTTCCAATTCTTCAATATGAATCGAAGTGAATCGATCTTGATGCAGTGCTTTCTCACTGACTAATATTGAATCTTCATAGTTGTATCCATTCCAGGGCATAAAAGCGATCAGGATGTTTTGGCCTAATGCCAGCTCTCCACTTTCACAACTACCACCATCAGCAATAATCTGTCCGGCTTCAATTCTGTCACCGACAGATACCAAAGGCCTTTGATTCACGCAGGTGTTTTGATTCGATCGCTGATATTTCCTTAAATGGTAAATATCCACATTCGCTTCAATAGCAGCACTATCAGAGGTTAAATCTACTTCAGCCTCTACCACAATTCTTTCTGAATCAACGCGATCAATGAAACCGGAACGCTTGGCAATAATACAGGAACCAGAATCATGGGCAACCTGGTATTCCATTCCCGTTCCAACAAAAGGTGCTTCGGGTTTTACAACCGGGACAGCTTGTCGTTGCATGTTTGAACCCATCAAGGCTCTATTGGCATCATCGTGTTCCAAAAATGGAATTAGTGAAGCAGCCACAGACACTAGCTGTTTTGGAGAGACATCCATATATTCAATGTCTTCTTTGGCAATCATTTTAAATTCACCATTGATTCTGGCCTGAACCAAATCCCTGATGAATTGATTATTTTTATCCAGCAATGCATTGGCCTGTGCTATTTTATAACGTCCTTCATCAATGGCAGACAGGTATGCAATTTCATCTTTTACTTTTGTTTCTTCTACTTTTCTATAAGGTGTTTCTATAAATCCAAATTCGTTAAGTCTGGCGTAAGTTGCTATTGAAGAGATTAGACCGATATTAGGACCCTCTGGTGTTTCAACCGGGCAAATTCGACCATAATGAGAAGTATGCACGTCCCTAACTTCAAAACCGGCTCTTTCACGTGTCAAACCACCTGGTCCCAGTGCACTTAATCTCCGTTTATGGGTGATTTCCGAAAGAGGATTGGTCTGATCCATAAATTGAGAAAGCTGACTGCTACCAAAAAACTCATTAATAACAGCAGACACAGGTTTGGAATTAACAATGTCATGCAACATCATTGTTTCCGTTTCCTGTAAAGACATTCTTTCCTTAATGGCTCTTTCCATTCGAATTAAACCAATTCGAACCTGATTTTCCAGCAATTCTCCAACACCTCTGACACGTCTATTCCCTAAATGATCAATATCATCTACCGTTCCGCCTGCACCATCTTTTAATCTTAAAAGATATTCTACCACAGCCACAAAATCTTCTTTCATCAGTGTGGTTTGATCAATATCGGTTTCACGGTTTAGTTTTTTATTGGTTTTCATTCTTCCAACTGCTGATAAATCATAGCGATCAGCGTTAAAAAACATATTCTGGAGTAGGTTTTTAGCCACTTCGATTGTCGGTGGATCACCCGGCTTCATTTTCTTGTATATCTCAATTAATGCTTCATGGGTTGTGTTTACTTTATCTGAGGCCAGTGTATTTCTGAAAGATGTCCCAATTGTTTTATTACCAATATACAGTAATGAAATTTCTTCAATGTTATTTTCTAATAGCTGTTCTAAAATTTCTTCCGTAATTGGTGCATTACTTTCAACAATAATCTCACCATCTTCTGCCATCATATCATTTAGACTATATCTACCTAATATATCTTCAGAGTTCGTTGGAATTATTTCAATTTCAGCATCTTGAATTTTTCGGATAGAAGCTTTTGAAATTTTCTTCCCTTTCGCAACGATTACTTTCTTGGTTTTTGGCTCGACAATATCGTCAAAGGCTCTTTGGTTTTGGGCCGATTGAGCGTCGAAGTATTTTTTATAAATGCCCTTATCCTTGGCTTTTCCAAGGGCACCTTTTAATATAATTGTTTCTGTGTAATAGAAAAGATTCAATAACTCCGGACCTGAAAAACCAAGTGCTTTTAAAAGAATGGTTCCCATAAACTTTCGGCGACGGTCAATCCTGACAAATAAAAGATCTTTGACATCAAATTCAAAATCAACCCAGGAACCCCGTTGTGGAATAATTCCGGCTGAATATAGCAGTTTCCCGCTGGCATGACTTTTCCCTTTATCATGACTAAAGAAAACACCAGATGATTTATGTAACTGGCTGACAATAACCCTTTCAGTTCCATTAACAATAAAAGAACCGGTCTCTGTCATCAGAGGAAATTCCCCCAGATAAATTTCCTGCTCCTTAATATCATGAATACTTCTTTTATCGGAATTTTCTTCCTTTTCCCAAATGATTAATCTTAAAGAAACACGAATAGGGGCTGCATAAGTAACGCCTCTGATTTTACATTCAGATTCGTCATATTTTGGATCACCCAAACGGTAAGAAACATATTCCAGGGTGCATGTGCCACCAAAATCAGAAATAGGAAAAACAGAGCTAAAAACAGCTTCCAGCCCTTGGTTTATCCGTTTTTCAGGTGGTATGTCTTTTTGTAAAAACCAATCGTAGGAGTCCTTTTGGATTTTTAAAAGAGAAGGTGGATTAAGAACAGTGTTGATTTTTCCAAAATCAACTCTCGGTCGTTGTATACGAGGATTTACATTCATCTGCAACTCTTCGGAAAAACCGGAAATATGTACTTTCCAGTGTATTTTATGATAAATGAAATAATTGAAAAACTATCAATAAAAGTTAGGTAGTCGAACGACACTCGACATTACGTTTTTTAGTCGTTTTATTTAAAAAGATTATGTTTGAATAATAATATGTAGAAAAATACTCTTTAAAAACAATGACTTTAAATTTTGGGGAGTAGAAAACAGAAATATTTTAATAAATACTAGGAAGGGTAATTTCATGATTTTTGTCGTTGGATTTAGAATTCTTATTAGATATGACACTTAACTAAGTAAATTAACTGAAACAGTTACATATTGTCAAGACTTAAATACATGAAATTAAATCCTAGCAAGATTATTATGATTTAATCAATATGTTTTGTGAATTATTTGCAAAATATTCAACGAAAATCACTTATTCGTTTAAAATCATACGGTTTTTAAGTTTTGTTTAATTTTAATTTAATAAAAAAAATACTGGCTTGGAGATAAAATGTAGATATTCATACTTAAATTAATCAATATGCACATTAAAATAGGGAGGTGAGATAATAGGGAAGTTAATAGGATTTGATATCGTTTAAATTTTTAAGCAATCTCTTTCTGTGTCTTTTTTATCAATCAGGTTTTTCACAGTATAACTTTGCAGAATTTTTTCCTGGGTTTCATGCATTTTTTTCCAAATTGGTCTGGTCATACAATTTTTCACATTCGAACACTTTTTAGGGTTCAAAATGCAATCAACCGGCACAATTGAAGATTGTAATACTAACACAATATCTAACATTGAGATACTATTTGGTGTTCGATTTAATAAAAAACCTCCCTTTGCCCCCCTTACAGACATAATCAATCCTGCGCGTTTTAATTCTATGAGGATATTTTCTAAAAATGACTCGGGGATATTTTGATTTTTCGAAATTTCTTTACGCGTGGTCGGACGAACATCGAAGTTTTTAGCAATTTCCAGCACCGCTCTTACCCCGTATCGACATTTAGTGGTTAACTTCATGGAAAGTTATCCTCAAATTGAATTTTATAAAAACAAAAAGGGCGCGAATAAGGCAAATTGAAAAACACTATTTCAAAAACCCCTTGATCACTGAAAATATAATTAAAAATAATACTTTCAGGAAGCTATCCCAGTAATCATTTATTGTCTAATTAATTTTTCGCAAAATTTTCATAAACAAATAAAAAAACATTCCACAAAACTTTTATCATTTATTTTTTAAGTTAACGCGACCTAAAAGAAAATATTCACAGGATATTTTAACGAATAGGCATGAATAAAACTGCATTAACCAATAAAATCTCAAGATTACTCTTAAAATATGATATTAGGACAACAAATAGGTATGTTGCTTTATCTAAAGGTTAACACAACCACCAAATGAGAACAATGCTCTTACGAAAATCACTTAAAATGGATACACCATACTTTTTTTAAGAATACCTATGACACAATAAATAATAAGATAGTGCTTTAGTATCTTTTTTTGTATTGCAATTATGATTGCATTCTAAATTGGATCTAAAGAATAAGAGTGGCGTTCAGAATAATCTACGTTCTTATGCTTCATTGTGCATTTAGGCATAGATTTTTTTAAATTTGACAGCAGTTATACTTGTCTCAAATCTGAAAAATCGATAATCTGGGTTCCTTTAACTAATATCCAAAGGTTTATTACTACATTTTGGAAAAAAATTTCAACAATAATTGTATGTCTATTAAAAAAATACTAATAGGTTACTCGTTAAAGCATCCAAAACCGATCATTGGTTTATCATTTCTGATTACTTTGTTATTTTTAGTTGCTATGCCTAACATTCGAACGGATACTGATCCGGTAAAAATGTTAACGCCGGATAATCCAGCTGTAGTTTTATATAATCAGATGAAAGCTGAATTTCGGTTATCAGATATGATTGTAGTTGGGATTCAAGACCTTTCCGGAGCTTCTCTATTCACTGTAGACCGCTTGCGACGCATTCACAAAATTACCCAAGACATCCAGGCAATTAGTATTCCTCCCTCACCAACAACGTTTTGGACATCATTGTTCAAATTTATTCAGTGGTCAAAACCTGATATTCTGTTAAATAAAACCTTTAAAAAATTAATTATTAATGCTGATATACTTTCTCCTAGTACTGTCGATGATATCATCCTTAATCAAAAAGGAGAGCTTAATATTGCTCCATTAATGCGGAAGCCGCCGCAAACTGAAACAGAAGCACAAAACCTTCTAAAAAAGATCAATAAAAATGCTATATTTAATGGTAAATTAGCTTCAGTGGACGGTTCACTAATTGGTATTTTTTTACCGCTGGTAAAAGGGAAAAAAAACCTTAGTTATTCCATAGGTCTCAAAATTCAAAAAATCATGGATCAAAATCTTAGACCTGGCGAACAGTATTACCTGGCAGGATTACCTATCGCTGAAACGACTTTTGGGATAGAAATGTTTTTTCAAATGGGTATCTACGCACCGATAGCCGGAGTGCTTATTTTTTTTCTATTGTTTCTTTTTTTCGGAGATTGGCGGTTGGCATCTGGTTCTATGATATTGGCTGCCATGACGGTAATCTGGGCCATGGGTGGATTGATATACTCTGGAAATCCAGTTCACATAATGAGCTCGATGATTCCAATTTTTTTGATGCCGATTGCCTTATTAGACAGTATTCATATTATCAGTCATTTAAAAGATAGGAACAAACCGATTAAGCGGCCTTTAATAGCCATTTGGCAGGTAATGTCCGGATTGTTCAATCCAATGTTATTTACCAGTCTGACGACTCTGGTTGGATTCATTTCTTTATCTACCACAGGCATTCAACCTATAAAAGTTTTTGGAATAACAATTGGGTTAGGAGTGATGTTAGCTTGGTTATTATCGATGACTTTTTTACCTGCTTATTTATTGTTAATTGACCCATCAATCAAGAAACCTTTGACGATCGATAAAAAGGATTCATATTATTCAATTAACCGACTAATTAATTTTTTTCGAATATTTGCAATTCGATTTCCAAAACAATTAGTGATCGCAAGTATTCTCTTAATGATTTTCTCTTTATTCGGGATTCGAATGATTACCATAAATGATAATCCTGTTCGTTGGTTTAAATCTGATCACAAGCTCAGAAAATCAGATCGTGTTATGAACAACAAACTTGCTGGAACATATATGGCAAATCTGATATTTGAATTACAACCTGTTTCCAAAAAAAAATCATCTCCACAACAATCTCAAAACGCGATTACCAAACCCATTGATTTTGAAACAAATGTATTCGAAACAGAAAATTTACCGTTACTCACTCCCGATTTGAAAGATGGTGGTTTAATTAGATATATTGATAAAATACAATCTTTTTTATTAACGGTTCAGGACGAAAAAGGTAATAAGATTGTTGGAGCCACTACATCTATTGCTGATTTTTTGAAAAAAGTAGGTCAGACTGCATTTCAAAATCCAGAAATACCAATGTCCAGGAAAACCATCGCTCAATATTTGTTTTTATATGAAAGTGGTGATCATGATAAAGGAAGAGATCTTTGGAAATTTATTACTATGGATTATCAAAAAGCACAGATCTGGCTTCAACTAAAAAATGGTGATAATCAAATAATGAATCATTTGATTAGTGAATTAGATCATTATATTAAAAAGCCGGAAAACCGTTCTCCGATTCTAAAATTACCCACAGGGGATCTAAAGCTAGCCATAAAATGGTCCGGTTTGACGCATATTAATAACGTTTGGCAAAATGAGATGGTAAAAGGAATGGGATATGCCCTGATTGGTTCTTTTTTAGCTGTCTTTTTTATGATGAATATCCTTTTCCGTTCAACTATTTGGGCAATTATTTCAATGATTCCACTTGCGCTTAGTATGTTATTTATTTATGGATTTATCGGATGGACTGGCAAATATTACGACATGCCTATTGCTGTTTTATCTTGTTTAGCTTTAGGATTATCAATTGATTTCGCGATTCATTTCAATCAGACTTTCAGGGAGTTTTTTAAACAGACAAAATCCTTCCATAAAACGTTAGAGAGAGTTTTTAAAGAGCCCTGTTCAGCGATCAGCCGAAATATTCTAGTAATTTCCATCGGTTTTACACCACTCTTTTTCGCGGAACTGGTCCCCTATATTACAGTGGGTGTCTTTTTTTCTGCAATTATACTGATCAGTGGTATCGCTAGTTTATTATTATTACCAGCATTGATATATTTGCTTCAGCCTTGGCTACCGGAAATGCGGGAAAAATCAAAGTTCATCAGGTAAACAAAATGTGTATTTTTACGAAAAGGGCTATTCCATATTTTATCATCTTAATATCCACTTTGACGACCTATGCAAATCCAGCATCTGATATCATCAAAAAAGCTAACCTAGCAAAACATTATGCTGGAAGTAACTTAAAAACCCGTATCGCAATGCTGGTTTATTATGAAGGTGCTAAAAAACCAAATAAGAAGATATTTAATTACATCAAAAAAGATGTTAAAAATGGTGGAAAACAGAAGTATTTTCTGTATTTCACCTACCCTCCGGATATTTATAAAACTGCTTTCATTGTTCATAAACACATTAATACCGATGACTATCGCCGCTTGTATTTACCTGCAAGTCAAAAGATTTTGATGATCAATGGTGAAAAAAAACAATGTCCATTTATGGGGTCAGATTTTTCAGCGGAAGATATCACAGGACGCCATGAGCAGATGGACAACCATCGAATACTTAAAGAAGAAATGTATTCAGTTACCTCAGAAAAACAAAGGCTACATTATCAAACATATGTCATTGAAAGCATTCCAAAAATTAAAGAAGAAAATACTTCAAAAACCATTACCTGGGTTGACCAAAAAACTTTTTTACCTGTCCGAAAAGTGTTCTATGATCATTTCAGTGAACAGTATAAAATTTATAAAGCTATTTTGATAAAACCTATTAATGGATATCCAACAATAATCAAAAGTGAGATGCTGTCTCCACTAGAAGAAACCAAAACTGTATTTTTACTGGACGTAAAAAATACTTATTATAATACGGATATCCCAGATAACTTGTTTGAGGATAGTTCCCTGCGTTCGCCTCCAAAAGAATTAATCAACTTTAATCAGAATGAATGATCCTGGAATTTACTTCCGTGATTCATGGATATTTACAGGTAAAAGGATGAAAAATCGACTCGTTATTTTCTGTCATCAAATAGTTATCGCGCTATTGATTCTCATTTATACAGTTGCCTTAACCAGTACCAGTTTTTCACAAACTACCGGACAATCGGAAATATCTCATCAAACAAGCCGCGCAACCCCTGAAGAATTTAAAAAATACCAAAAGGCCAAAACGGCAATTTTGTTAGATGTTCGGGGAAAATCAGAACTTCGTTTTGGTAAGATTGAAAACACAATCAATATCCCGCTCTATATTTTAGAAAATAATTACCAACAATTGCCAAAGGATAAATTAATTATCACCTTTTGCAACAATGGCTCCCGGTCTTTTTTTGCTTATGAAATTTTGGTAAGAAATGGGTTTAAGAAGGTTAAACACTTAAATATTGGCGTACGATTTTCTAAAGATGGGACATTTGAGGTGCCTTGATGATCCTGTTTCAAGTATGCGTTTTGAATAAAACCAGCGGTGAACTTCAAAACGTATTCAACAAAGATGATATTGAAAATAAAGATATGGCTCCGGGTAAAAGGGAATTACCCGGAATGTAACCATTTAACTAAGAAAGTGTTGGGACTTCCTGACCAGCATAAACCAGAATAAATCTCAAGGAAAGACTTCCAATCAACACTAATAAGGGAATTAACGGCAAATACTTAATTTTTCCAAGTACCTCCAGTCCTTCAAAAAGTAGTGGAACAAGAATTCCCAAACCAATGGTAACGATCCAAAAAGATGTTGCGTAAGGCCCGGTTAATAAAAACATCATTGCGTCATTGGTATTAACAGTTCCATTTAAAGCCCCTATAATCAATAAAGCAATCGCAAATACTTCCACGACAATAAAAGTAAAGTCATATTTGGAATATAAATGTTTTTCTTCTTCAGGAGCAAGCAAAAGCAATAATGCTGCTGCTGCCGATAGTCCAGATAATAGGAAAACCAGACCCAAAGCTGAATTACTCCACAAAGGTCTCGCAAATAACGATGAAAGCAGAATACCGGTATATGCGCCAACGGCTACTCCCATAAAGACGTTAACTTTTGCTATAAAAAAAAGTTTACCCTCAAATTTTTCTACTAAGCTACTGATTATCGGAAATTTACTACTATATTCTTTATAAAGAATCAAAGCTTGGGCAAATGAAAACGGCATAAATATCACCAAAAGCCAGGATCCCCAAGACATTGGGGAAGTAGGAATAAAAGCAGTATAGAATCTCCAAACGTTTAATTTATTGGCTAAATCCAGAAACAGAAAAACCATTCCAAGACTCAACACCAATGGAGACAACAAAGATGCTAATCTTACAGTTTTGCTTTCAACCGCATCTTTTTTAGTCAATAAAATGACAGACGCAATAATTAGCAAACCCGCGGAAAGTCCACCTAAAAACAAATAAATCGGAACTTCCCAACCCCAAACATGTAAATGTGGAATTACATTAGGATTTAATTTAGTAGTGCTTACTTCAATCATATATTATTCTCGATGTATGTTTTAGAGTAACCAAAATAATTTGGGATGCGTTCCAGCATGTGTTTTATCCTGCACTACCTCTCTGCCATCCATTAATCGATCTGCTAAACCATCACTACTGTTGAGATCAACTAAGGTTAAAGCATTCGTCGGACAAATTGAGGTACAAGCTGTAGTGGTTTTACCTGTTAGTAACCGGTGTCGACAAAAAGAACATTTATCCACAAAACCACTTGGATGAACATATCTAGCGTCATAAGGACAAGCTGCTAAACAAGCTTTACACCCTGTACATTTGCTTCTATCAACAATAACTGTCCCGTCTCCAGGGTAAAATGATGCACCAGTAGGGCAATTCGTTACGCAAGGAGCGTCTTCACAATGCTGACATCTATCCGATCGGTTTACTAATGTTAAACGAGGATAGTGCCCTTTTACAATCTGATCCACCCAATCACGGCAAAACCCCATAGGGACACTATTTTCAGACTTGCAAGCTATGACACATGCGGTGCAACCGACACAATTTCGGGTATCTATAATCATCGCATATTTTTTATCTTGATTGGCCACTTATGCCCCCCTTGAAAATGTTACAAAATTATGTTGAATACCAACAGCTCCCATCACCGGGTCAATGACAGTATCTATAGTAAGCTCACTGGAATTGACGCCTTTCATATAACCAGCACGTAACCTTGGATCAGTGTGCCCAAATCCATGGACCATATATACAACATCATCCCGTACCCGTTGGGTCAACTTAACTTTAATATTATTGTTAGACCGTGTTCCATTTTCATGAACCAGATAAACATATTCTCCATCCTTTAATCCGATACGTTCTGCCGCTTGCTCGTTAACCCAAATTGTGTTTTCAGGCATCATTTCCAACAATATCCGATTGTTGGTCGTTCTTCCAAATGAGTGCATCGGCGCTCGACCAAATAACAATCGATAATATCCATCTGGGTTTTCACGATGAGGCGTATATTGAGGCACACCGTCAAAACCATGTTCTTTCATTTTTGAGGAAACCAGTTCAATTTTTCCGGACGGCGTTTTAAACTTTAATTTTTGATTTGGTTGACGATATAGAGGGGTTTCCGGTTTCACAAAAACACCTTTTTCTTTCAATTCCTCTAACGATTTCCCGATTTTTTTCAACCGTTTATCCAAATATGTTTCAATGTCATCCTCAAATAAATCAAAACGACCCATTTTCTCTGCCAGAATTTTAAATATTTCAATACCCGGTTTTGAATCATACATTGGAGGAACAGCAGGTTGTCTGATGGCGACATATGGTTCTCTATAAGTACGGTCATCCAGATCATCATACCTTTCCAGATAGGTACATTCCGGAAGTATTACATCAGAATACCCCGTAATTTCAGAAGGTAAAACATCTATCGAAGCAATGAACTTCAATTTCGTAATTGCTTCATATGTTAACGCCTGATTCGCTGAAGTGTGAATTAAATTGGTTCCGTAAACTATCCAGCCATGGATATCCCAAGGTTTACCTTCCAAAGTATGCTGAATAATTTCAAATGAACTGACTTTACTGGCCAAAGGATATTTTGAGCTGTATTGAACACGAGGGTGCTTAAACTTCGGAAAGTTGATGGGTGGAACACCATATTTTTTCTGTGTAATCAGTCCACCAGGCATCTTGTAGTTTCCTAGCAGTGCATTTAAAATCGCCATGGACCTTGCTCGCTGTGTATCATCTCCATACCAGTTCGCCCTTCTTCCAGGATGAATAAGAGCATTTGGCGCATATCTAGCTAAATCCCTGGCTACTTCGACAACCTGTTCTACCGGAATGCCTGTTAATTTGGCAGTTAACTCCGGTGTGGCATCCTTAACGCCATCCCATAACTCATCAATACCAACAGTATTTTGTGCTACAAAATCAATATTATACTTCTTTTCTTTAATCAAAATATGAATCCAACCTCGCACCAGTGCAATATCTGTGGCTGGTTTTATTGGTAGCCACTTACCTTTGGAGGCTAATACTGAAAATCTGGGATCGACAGCCACTAATTTTGCGCCTTTTTTAATAGCTAATGATAGATCCTGAACGGCTGTATTATGCATGTTTTCGCCGAGGTGATGACCAATAACAACCAGATATTTACAATTTGCAACATCAACACCTTCCGGACTGCCAACAGAATGTCCATAGGTTAATTTAAAACCATCTTCCCTGGCTCCCCGGCATTGGGCATATGATGGGGCAGAAACAATTCCACATGAATTACATAGTCTTTTTAAGAAAGAAGCACCAAATCCATGGGTAAAAGATACCAAGGCACCTGGTCCATAATCTTGTCCAAGTTGCTTAACGTTATCAGCCACAAGCGTCATTGCTTCTTCCCAACTGGCTTTTCTAAAAAATTGTCGTCCATTAACAATTTCTCTAATCAAAGGATGTTTCAATCGATCAGGGTCATAAAGGAGTCCATGACCACCGGCACCTCTTGGACATAATCTTCCTCTACTTAAAGGATGATCTTTCTGTCCGGTAATTTTATAAACTTTTTCATCCCTAACATGGACGTCAATTCCACACCTCCAAAAGCAGATCTCACAAATGGATTTTACAACTCGATCTCCAGATTTAACAGAAGCTTCTGCACTTTCCGCTGATAGAAATTGAGAACCACTATGAGCCACCGCTGATGATGCTAGAAAGGCTGAAGAGATTTTAATAAACTCTCTTCTTTTAAACTTGCCTAATTTCATAAACCCTCTACAGCTTTTAATTAACTTAATTGATTTGCAAACAATATAATTGCTTGAATATACAAACCATATTCATTAGCAAATCTTACCAATAAATGATTACTATTTTAAAAATTATATATTTTATTAGCAATTTGGAGTTTTATATTGGAAGGCAATCTAGATCGGCTAACTGATTATCAAGAAGATCTATTGTTGTAAAACTTTTAAGTACGTTCTCTTGGACTTTATACATCTTTTGCCAGAGTGGACGTGCAATACAAGAATCTACTTTTGAGCACTTCTTGGGATTTAGAATACAGTCTACCGGTACGATTGATTTTTGCAATACCAATACTATGTCCAACATTGTAAAACTACTGGGTGATCGATTCAACAAGAAACCACCTTTTGCTCCTCTGACTGATATAATCAAGCCAGCTCGCTTTAACTCAATAAGAATATTTTCTAAGTAAGATTCTGGAATATCTTGAAGTTCAGCGATTTCCCGACAGGAAGTTGGGCGAATATTATAATTTTTGGCAATTTCCAATACCGCGCGTACCCCATATCGACATTTGGTGGTTAATTTCACGGAAGATCTTCCTTAGTTCTAAGTTTTGAAAAAATGACAAAAATTTACTTAATAAAGTCAAATTCTAAATTTGGGATTTACTGTAAAGTTAAAATCAGACCATTATTAAACTTAATCAAACTGGTTGACATTATTCCGATTATAATTACGTTTGGCAAATTAAAAAACATTTTTTTTTAGTCTATAATATCAGTGTCTTTTATTTATTTTACATTTTACAAGAGAATATTTTTTTGGATCAAATTTTAAATCTCACTAATTTAATGATATTAAAAAAACCGATATTAAATATAGCAGGCAAATTCGTTTGAATTCCAGGGCCATTATTATATCCTAAACTTTCTTGAATTTTGAGTTGTGAATATATCACTGTACTAATAATTTAGAGAAACAGATTAATACTAGATCTACAGTTTTGATTCAGACAGGAAACTTAATCTGTGTAAGAAGACTATTGGAAGTTTGAATTTAGGTAGGCTACTTTTTTAAATCCCATTTGTTTAAGGATTAAATAAGCACTTTTAGCTCTCATACCATTTGCACAGTAGATGATATAATAATTGGATCTGTCAAGCTGCTGAGATTTACTTTTTATGATTTGCAGTGGGATATGAATGGAGTTGTTAATTTTACCTTTTTTGACTTCATTAATTGTTCTGACATCCAGTAGTTTGGCTTTCTCTTTCTCGACCTGTTGTTTAAACTCGCTTAAGCTTAAAGCACCAGGATGTTCCTTCCTCGATACAAGCTGAACTTCATTTTCATTCTGTTCATGTGTGATAGGGTAGTTATGTTGCCAACCGAAAAATCCTCCTTCTAAAACAACGATATTTTTATAACCCCAATTCAATAAAATTTCGAAAATATCATTGATATCTGGCTGAAAGAAATTACCTTTTATATCCAGAGATTTTAATTCAACCATGTAAGAGTCATATAAAACAATAGGATAAGTTTTATCTTTGATATTTTTCAAAATCCGTTGTTTTTTTGGTATTTTATTTTTAACAAACGATAACTCTTTTTGCATTATTCGATAGGATTCAATTGCAACGGCATGTTTGATGCTGGATATCTGACTTAGATAGTGTGGGCGAATGTCAAGAACTAAATATTCTGATTGGTATTTTGCCAATTGTTTATTATCAATTACTAAGATCTTTTTTTGTTTTTTCCATTCCGTAATTCCTGCCGCGTAAACTTCTATGTTTTTAAACGCTAAGTTTCTTAAAGTTTCAAAAGCACTCTTAATCAATGGTTGAGTTGGTCCGTCACCATAAATGATCAAAGGTGTATTTTGGGATAGATTTAATGTTTTAATTAACAGTCCCAGTTTGTAGTTTTCAATGTTAATCGCGTAAGGTAAGTGCGCCTGGTTATAAGCCTGTTTTTTTCTAACATCGATTAGAATAAAGTCCTTCTGTTTCCTGATAACCCTTTCTAATTTCTTGGTTTTAATAGTGTTAATCGCTGGTAAATTAACAATTTTTCTTTTAATTTGAATTGCTTTATTGTTATCGGAAATCCAAATATCTACCAGATCTCCGCGATCAAATTGATAAAATGATTTCGCATTGATAAATCGAGTTTCTTTATCAAAAGACAAAATCAATATTTCATTGTTAATATAATTTTTAACTTCGAACACCCGGTTTTTCCAAGAAACAAATTGGACAGTTCCTGTAATAGGTCTTACGACAGGTTTTAGAAAATTTTTCCTTTGAGTTTCTTGAAAAGTTTCAATCTCTCCTGTTAAATAACTATAAAATAGATGTTTTTTTTCTTTTTCTGATGCTGAAAATTTATCGTTTGAGGTTTTTTCTATGATTTGGGTGTTTGAAGACTCTTTGAGAAGTGGATTTTGGATAGCTAAATAATCATAAAGGTAATCATCAATCCCCCCATCCAACATACGTGAATTAAAGCCATAATATCGCATTTTAACCGCGAAATTAAAACTATCGTCTTTATCCGCACCGAAAATAACCAATGGAGATTTTAAATTCGGAAATTGCTTTCTAATCCATTTTATATCAAGCAGTTTTTCCTTATTAAAACACTTAAAAAATCGATTGAATTTTATTAGACGCATGCACTCTTTAGGAGTGCGAAAGCCAATGATTGAAAAATTACGTTTTCCATTCACCATAGCATTATATAATTCAGAAAATCTGATTCGTTTTTCAAAAACAAATGAGCGATGGTCCCGATAATCTGGTTTAACAGCAACACTGTTACCGTTAAAATAGGCAAGAATAACTAATAACAGTCCAAAAAAAACAGATCCAAATGTTATTGCCAATCTGGATTGTCCATCTGTTAGTAGTAGCATAATATAAGCGCTTCAAAACTTAATTGAGAAAATGGACCTTATAAACCTAGCCCATTTTAGACTATATATTTCTTTAGGCTGAGGATAGCAAATAATACTATTATGATTTGATATATTTAAAAACCTTGTGATATCCTGTGATCATGACCTCAAAATGTTGCTTAATCGTGTCTCCAGTGGTAGCCAGATAAATATGACCGAACAAGTATGATACCATTGCGAAAGCGCTAAGCAAGTGAAGCACAAAGATGTACTTCATATTTTCCATGCCGATGTAATTCATGAAAAAGCTCATTAAATCGGGAGAAAATAAGGTAATTCCAGTAAACCCAACAAAGGGAACCAAAAAAAACATCACACTAAAATAAGCCATTTTTTGGAGAGGGTTTAAGCGATGTTTTCTCTCCATATGATATGGATGCTCTTCTTGTTTAAATATTCCAATCGCATAAAACATAGCTTGCTTTACGATCCCTTCTTTAAGTTCCCAGTCTTCCACCACAAATTGCCTAAAATCAAAGGTGACCAGTTCGTAAAAAATAAATAGTGAATTACACACAAAAAACACTATTCCGAAAATATTGTGTACCAGACCCAATTGATGACTTGGTCCAATATAATGCATACTAAATCCAGTAATTATCAAAACCACAACTGCAATGGCGTTAATCCAATGTCCCAATCGGATGATAATATTATAAATAAACTCACTATTAACATATTCCATTTTAACCGGATTCTTTTTATAGGCAATATAACGGCCAAAACCGTGTAAAACACCAAACATTATAGCGCCAATTATTGATAATATACCTAAAATCTCGAAATAAAAATATTTCGTTTTACCGATGATATAGTTGTAAGGTTTCTCGATTGAATGGATGTCTTTCACCAAATATTGTACATTTTTTTGCCCCTTACTTTCGATGTAATTATCCGTTTGGCTTTGTCCAAATAAGGCAAAATTAAATACAACAAACGAGAAAAGCATTAAAAATATAAGCGTAACAACTTTTTTTTGTTTAAAACTAAAAATCATAACATTACCTTTTTTGATTATCTTTCAAATAGATATCTTAATTTAATATTTGTTTTCCTGTAAAAAACTCATACAATCTCATACGCTTAATTGTATTATTATTAGTTTTATCAATCAACTTTGATGCTTGCAGGTATTCTGAGTCAAACCGGTTAAAACCACCTTCTAACATCCGAGTATTATATCCGTAATATCTTAGTTGAACTGCTATATCAAAACTTTCATCAGTATTTTGCCCATAAACAACCATTGGTATCAGTAAATTGGGATACTTTTTTCTTAACCATGATATATCTTTATAATTTTCAATGGGATAACAAGAAAAAAAGCGTGTCTTTTCTTGTTGCAAGATGCAATCTTTTTGATTACGAAATCCAATTAGCAAAAAATCTCTTTTTCCCTTAACCAACCAGCTGGCTAAATCGTCTACATAAATTTTATTTTCCCAAATATAATCTTTTGAAGCTCTTAAATCCGCTTCAATGATTGGTTTGTTACCTGACAAAAAGCTTAAAAGTGCTAATAGTATTCCTAGAAGAAGCGAACCAACAGTAATTGCGAAACGAGCCTGTGTATCACTTATTTTGATCATTTTTTTTTATCTCCTCGGTTACTTTAGGGTAGTTTGGTTTTATAAATTTTCCCTTCAACTTTACTTAAAAAATAAAATGTTATAATTGCGAAAATAATAACAATAAAAGCCAAATATCCGTATGGTAGATCCAACAACTCACTAAATGTAATCTTACCCAGATTTTTTGAGATGATTAAAAATGAAAAACTTGAATAAAACTCTGCATATATCCATACACCAATAAAATAGCCGAGAATATACACCCAGGCATCCATCTTTCTTGTCATAGACGCGACAACTGACGTTCCAGGACAGTAGCCTCCAATAACCAAACCCGCACCTAATACTGCACCGCCAATAATGATTGGTTTCAATTTAAGCTGGGGAACATAGATCATTGAGATATCCAAAAAACCTAAATAGAAAGAAAAGTACAATAAAATCATTGCTGTTATAACTGTAGAAAAAATGACTTTATGAACACGCCAATCATTTCCATAGAAAGTTGCCGTAAAGTTTTTAGCGTTTGCAAATCCAACATTTTCAACGATATAACCGAAAATAAAACCAACCATTAAAGCGACAATAATCATTCCAGTTTCGCTTAAATTTCCAAACTCGTATAATGGAGCCAGCATAAAATTTCCTCTGATTAATAATTATAGCCATTCTTTCTTAATAATGTAGGCGGTAAGCATTCCAGCTGATATCACCACAAAGAAAAATAGCCAACCTGCCACACTTAATAAGGATCCACTTGTAATGGCTAAACCAGTCACACATCCACCAGCCATTCTGGCTCCAAACGCTACTAATATTCCACCTATTAAGGAAGTAATTATACGTCTCTTTCTTGAAACGTTAGGGCCTCGAATGAATTCCATTTTCATTCGCTTACCCTTTAAACCTGATACTAATCCTCCAATGGCTGATCCTATTAACACAAATACTACCCAATGATAGAGAGGATGTCCGGAGGTAGAAAGATATCTTTTAAAATAATATAAAGTATCTGTGTGTTCAGGGGTAAATTTGCTCATTAAATAAGCAAATATTCTGGTCATAGCCCCCGAATCACCAAAACCTCTCCCAACTAGGAAAAAGGCTAGGAACAGCGCGATTCCGATACCCATACCCGCAAAATAGGGATTACTGAACGAGGATCCCTTATTATTAGTTAAATTTGCCTGTTTAAGTTTTTGAGCGATTGTTTCCCAAAGCGGTTGATCGAGTATACTTTCAGTTACGTTTACTCCTTGTCCGGCAGATGTCTCATTTTGCTTTTCAAGTGTCATAAGTCAGCTCCTTTCTATTTATTTCTGAGAGCAATAAAAAATATTTTGGAATCGTGTCTTTTAACGGTTGCAATACTTTATATTTTCGTTGTTTTAAAAGTTTGGAAATCTCACTGTTTTGATCTTCAATATTGCCAAATACTAAAGAATTGGTAGGGCATACCTCGACGCAGGCTGTTGACATACCTGTTCCGATTCGATGCTGACAAAAAGTGCATTTATCAACGAATCGCCCAGGAACCCAATATCTCGCCCCATAAGGACATGCAGATATGCAATGCGTACACTCAACACATTTCTCCCGATTGATCAGAACAATCCCATCTTTTATGTAACTAGCCTGAGTAGGACATATTGAGACGCAAGGTGGGTTTTCACAATGTTGACACCGATTTGAATACAATTCTAATTTCAAGTTTGGCAAACGACTATCGCGAGCAAATACATCTGTGCTCTTTTCTGGTTCATTGTCCGTTACATGTTCTTCAGTCCAGTCTCGAGCATAACCATTCGGAACATTATTTTCCATTTTACAAGCTAAAACACATGCATCACATCCCACACAAGTCGTTAAATCAATGCACATCGCGTATGTTGCCATATTATCCTCATTTTACAAAAGTAACAAAATTAACTTGTGATCCTGTTGAACCCATTATGGGATCTGTCACATAATCAGTTAACAACGAATTATCATCGGCACCTCTACCGAAACCTTTTTTCAATCTTCGATCTCCTCTACCAAAACCATGAACCAAAAATACACAATCTTGTCGAATACGTTTGGTTAACCTAACTTTAACTTTATTACTTCTAACTCCAGCTTGATTTTCCAAAATAACATAATCCTGATTCTTCAAATTGAACATTTCGGCGATCACGTTATTTACCCAGACTTCATTTTCAGGAAAAAGTTCTAACAACATCGAATTATTTGTTGTTTTGGTAAATGTATGTTGAGGTGTTCGGCCATATAGCAGTCTAAAAAAGGATTCCGGTACCATTTTTTGCTTATGATATTCAGGCATAGGATCATGTCCGAAATCTACTAACCGTTGCGAATATAGTTCTATTTTCTTGGATGGGGTTTTAAACTTTAAACGTGGTTTTTTATATGGCTTTTTTAGTACACCATGTTTTGCGTTGATATCTTTAATCGATGACCCCAGTTGATTCAGCTGGTACTCTATGACATCTTGATAATGATTGTAGGGAAAGAAATCATCTAAATACAAACGGTTAGCTAGTTGCTGAGCGATCCACCAGCTTGGTTTGCTATTATGCAGTGGTTTAACAACTGGTTGCCGGATAGAAACAAAAGGCTCTCTCCAGGGAGGGCTATTTAAAACATCATGTCGTTCTAAATATGTGGTATCAGGTAAAATCACATCAGCAAATCCTGCGATTTCAGAAGGCATGGTTTCAACCACTACTAATAAATCAAGACTTTCAATCGCTTTACGAATTATTTCAGGCTCCGGTATGGCTCTCATTAAATTAGAACTATATACGAGCCATCCTTTTATCAGCGCCTCAGAATCAGTTTTATCATACATTCCTGGAATTGAGGCCTTAATTATATCTTGAAGAGGTGTACTACTACCTAAAGGATAATTTTCTTTGAAATTAAAAGCAGCCCGTGCCTTCCCGCGATATTTTGCTTCAATTGGATATTTTGGAATCTTAAACTTGTCACCTAGAAAAAAGCCAGATTCACTGCCCCAGGCACCCAATAACGCATTTACAATGGCAACGGCTCGTGCTCTTTGTGTATCATCGCCGTACCATGCATATCGACGTCCGGGAAAGAGCAATGCGTACGGAATCGCGTTCCCAAGTTCGCGCGCTGTAGCTCGAATTTCCTTAGCAGGTAATGAAGTACGCGGCGCGGCCCATTCTGGAGTCATGTTTTTAACATGAAGTTTTAGTTCCTCAAATCCGATTGCATTTTTTTGAATATATTCTTTATCATAAAGATTTTCGTATATTAAGACATGGATCCAGGCTAGTAAAAGCGCGATATCGGTTCCAGGTTTAATTGGTAGCCAATATTTTGCTTTACCAGCTGTGGTTGAAAATCGAGGATCTACTACGATATTTTGAGCACCATTTCTAAGACCCCTCGTAAAATCCTGGACTGTTATATTATGCATGTTTTCGCCCAAATGCGCACCAATAAATGCCACAACTTTTGCCTTGTCGAGGCCTACACGTTCAATACCACCAGGCGCGTCTCCATATGTTAGTTTAAACCCAAGATCCCTGGCTCCCCGACATTGAGCATAGGAAGCATGTCCTTCTGTTTTTGACCCCAGAGCATGCCATAATTCAACAAAAGGAGCTGATCCTTTACAGTGTTTTAGTAGTGCCAACGCTTCCGGGCCAAAATCACGCCGAATTCGATTCATCTTTGTAGCAATATATTCTAGTGCTTCGTCCCAACTGACACTATCAAAGCGCTGTATACCTAATCGACTTGTCCGAATTAGGGGTGTCTTTATTCGATCAGGATCATATAACTGCCCCAACCCCCCTGTCCCCCTAGGACATAGTTTACCCCGAGAAATAGGATGATGTGGATTTCCTTCTATTTTAATTGCTTTACCATTTTTGACTGTTACATTTATCCCACAGGTCATAAAACAGACATCGCAATAGGATGGTATGACTTTTTCACTTCTATTTTGTGAAGCTGCTGAAGCTTTTGTATCACAAAGCATATTGACAGCAGGTAATCCAACAGATCCTGCTATTAAAGCTGATTTAGATATATCAATAAACTCTCTTCGAGTTATTTTGGCCATTAGAGTTCCTTGTCAATAAATTTAAATTTAATGAACCATTCAACAAAATATTACTTTAATTTTTTTAGTTGTAGGCTTCACTTTTTTCTTTTAGATTTTTTATCTTTTCAAGAGAAACCAAATGATTACCTATGCTTAATCCTGTCATTTCTCTATAAGAAACAACCGCGTCAATAAAAAAACAGTCAAAACCATTCTGATTTAATATATTCCAGGCCGTAAAAGCTCTTCCCCCAACACCTGAAAACACAAAGTATGTTTTAGTTTTATCCAATAACTGTATTTGATTGTTCAATTTACTTAACGGTATTTTTTTAGCTCTGACAGCCGTAATACCGGGATCCCGATAAATTTCGCTTTCTTCTCTTACATCAACAAATACATTTTTTTTCAGATCTAAATGATCCATGACGCGAACGAACTCAATCGGTGAGAACTTCCCCATAATGCTTTTTTCACGAACCTTAATTTGTTTTAATAATTCGTGACGAACGACTTTTCCATGGATTTTATATTCAGACCAACCACCAGCTAAGACAGAAACTTTAGTAAATCCCCATGAATTTAAGATACTGGCTACTTCCAATGCCTGATCTTCATCATAGGTTCCATTTCCGTATACAACAATTCTAAGCATTTTTAAGTGAAGGTTATCGTTAGGAACCTGAGATTTGTATTGCTGGATGTTATCTTTATTAATAGCAATCGCACCTGGAATGTGCCCTATTTCTGCAGAATTTCTAATATCAATATATAAAACAGGTTCATTGTTTTTAAGACTATTGACAATAAATGAGGACTTTACAAAACTAGCTTTTTGGTTTTCCTCCCAATCAGGAAATCCATTATGATACACTTTAATATTTTTATAGCCTTTTTCCTTTGCTATTTCAGCACTTAGCGGGCTACGTTTACAATTTTTCCCATCACAATAAAAGATCAGCAGACTATCCTTATTTTTTGGCAGTTTAAAGTCACTTTTTCCTTTACTAATTTCAGTGAACGGTATGTTTATTGAGCCGGGAACGTATCCTGCGCTGTACACTTCTGGAAGTCTACTATCAATAATAACTACTTTATCTGGATTTGTTTTAGAAAGCTTAGTGTTTTTATTGAATTCCTCAAAATCAATTTCCATATTTGATTTCACTTCAACTGATGGTAATAAACGAAACTCGGTTATCAATCTTGTATTTAATTGTTCTTTAAACTCGACAATAGCGCAATTACCGGAATGATTATTCAAGTCTTTGATACCCGTTACCTGATTGTCCCAGTACCAATCAGTATTTGAATCATATTGTAATGAATATATATTTGATTGAATTGATACAGTAATAAGATGAGCTTTAGGTGTAATATACTTGAAGCGAGCTATATATTGATTGGGCTTTATTTTATCTTCAATTCCACAAATACAATTAATATCGTTATTCAACGTGTCGACTGTATTCATATCACAGCCCTGAAGTAGAAGCGCAATTAGAAAAAAAGAAATAAGGTAATGATAGAATTTAAAAGGCATAATTTCTCCTGCGCTAAGCTTACATTTTTTTAATTTTCAATCTTAATCCTTAATATAGCCAAATAGCTATCTAAGTTTTATTCAGCAATTGTGTTAATCCAGTTTCAATGTACACAATTTTACTAAAATTTTTTTTTGAGATTTTCAAGTTAATTTATTACATAATTCATAAGACAAATATCTTCAAGCATTAAGTTTTACTATTGTTAGTTAAGACAGTAATAAATATTTTTTTTGGCTTTAAAAGTCAATCTGAAGAAAATTTTTCGAATCTTCACAAAATCTATAAGATTTAAAACGCGGAAATGACATGAGAAATAGTTTTAACTTATTTGTAATTACGAAGGTTTTTATTTGCTATTTTCACGAATATTCGAAAAATACTATTTGTTTTTAATAGTAATTAATATTTGATTTTTATCTTTTCGAGTAAGACTGCGGTGTTCAATCCGTTTACGAGGTATTCAAGCGGATATAATAAGTCGGTTAATAATCATTGTAGCTGGTTAATAACCTAGAATTACTAGCAATAACTAAAGCTGTGCCGTTCATCGGCAGTGTCTTTTTCAAGTAGATCCTGAATTGAGAAACTTTTCAAAATATCCTTTTGAGCGTCATACATTTTTTGCCAGACAGGACGTGTAATACAAAACTCTGTGCAACAACACAATTCCGGGTCTTTAATGCAACCAACTGGATTAATTGATTTTTTTAAAACTTTAAAAATATCATAAAGAGTAATTTCTGTTGGTGGGCGATTTAAAACAAAACCTCCTTTTGTCCCTCTAATAGAGTTGATAATACCGCTTTTTTTAAGATCGATGAGAATATTTTCAAGATATGAATCGGGGATATTTTGGTTGACTGAAATGTCTTTTCGAGTAGTGGGTCGATCGTTATAGTTTCTTGCTATTTCAATGATAGCCTTTGTTCCGTACCTGCACTTAGTTGTGATTTTCATTTAACTCTATTCTCAATATTTAAAATTATAACTTCAAACTAATTTCAAAGTAATCTTTAATATCTAGTTAGTAAACCGAATAACTAAAATTATTATATGATCTAACGCAACAGTTTAATTCGTATTGTTCACGGCTAATTTATTCTGCAGCGTAAATCTTTATATGTTAAAGGGTTCAGATTAAAACTGGACAAACCCAGAAATTTTTCGTATAGTCTGATCATCACATTGAGATGAGAAATGATTATGCGTTTAGAAAAAATATTGATC
>JABHWU010000039.1 GCA_018657625.1 Deltaproteobacteria bacterium
AAACCAAGAGGTTACCCTTTATCACCAAACTTATCTTCCCAAAATTAGCTTGAATATCTGAAAGTTTTATTGGAATCTAGTTCGAAATAGTGCCAATTTCCATCTCGATGGGATTTTGAGGATACACAGGACTACTGTGGGAACCAAAATGGTCAATTTCTTCAAACCTGGTCGGGGTGAGAGGAGTTGAACCTCCGGCCTCTACCTCCCGAAGACACCTGATTTTCTGTCTTTATTGCACTATCGATAGCACACTTAACATATTATTTCAGTTAATTACCTAATTTTTAAAAACAAAAATCGAAGTGAATTTGTCTTTCATAAGGTACTCAACAGGCACTCAAATGGCAGACTCTGGTCAGTATTTGGTCAGTCAAATCGAAATCTAAAAACTTATCTTTAACGTCCACAACTACTGATTTAAAATAGATTTTGTTTCCTAATAAATCTATAATAAAGACTTAAAAAAGGTCTAGTAAAAATGGACAAAAATTAGGATGTGGGTTCGATTCCCTAATTTTTTTGTCATGAATTTATGTTATATTGATTTCCCCCACCCTTTGCCAGGATTCCAGATTTGCTCATCAATATTAGTGTCTCCTGATTTGCCTAATACGGGCATTAGAAATTTTGAAATCTCAGCAATAAGTAATCCAAAATCTTCAATTACCTCTTTTGGTTTATATTTACGAACAAAAGCTTTCCATTGTGTTTGTTTTTGCGTGTCTAGATAAAATTCATCTGTAAACGCAAATGGTTCATTGCCAGGTTTTTTTGTCCCCCGATGTTTGAATGTATTGGCAATTGCTTGACTTAAAATCCTTCCCTCGAAATCAAACAATTTCGAAAGTATCCATAGGTCATAAAAATCCTTCATTCTGCTGTTTGCCATGCCCCGTTTTACCATAGTCTCTGTTTTTTCTGCCACCAATGTATATCGTGGATATGCTCTCATCTTTGGTGCCGGTTGTTTTAGCAATGATGGATACTCTATAAATTCTGGAGTGGGTGTAATAACATCTCCAAAACCGACATCAACCTGTATAAGGATGCGAGCCTGTTTTAATAATCCGGTTAATGTAATCAGAACACCCTCATATTCTTGTTCTTCTTTAATTACTTGCGCTTTAACTGATTCAGACAAGTAGGTTATTCCGTCATCAACAGAGCATTCAATCCCACATATTTCCTTAAACACATCCGCTAGTCTTTCTGGGCTTGGATCTCCATAGCCCAGAAAATCAACGTCTTTGGTGACTCGATAATTTTGGGACTGCCACACAAGGAAAAGACTGGCACCTTTTAGGATGAATTCATCCTGATAAGAAGATATTGAGAGTCGGTATAAAAAACGTTCCATGCCATACCGATTCAATATATGGTTGAAATCTTCCTTGTTTGCCCGGGCCTGATTCAATAAACGCTGAAAAATTGAGGAAGCGACATCAGTTTTTTTCTTCTGGGTCATATGATTGCCTCAAGGTATGGACGTATGATTTTCGACACCTTGCATATTTTGGCCGCTTTGACGAGTTCATCCATATCAATTTTCTTTGTCTCCCATCCATTTCTCAAGGCTTCGATAGCTACATCAAGCCCTATTTTGTTTCTGAATTTAAAACAATCGGCAATTGTCTTGGCTGGGCTATATATCTTAACACTGACTCCATTAATCTTATGTTCAAGAACGCCATATGAATATATCTCTTTAGAAGCATACGTTAGGTTCAATGCAGGATAATCGGTTTTTGGTCGCCATGCCCCTCTGGGTATTGTAATCCAAACCTCATGTGGAAGTTGTGTCGTAAGATCATAATAGCTGAGCGCAGATATAAGACAGATTATCGCATTTGGAATCCGTTTTGCGATTTCTATTAGCGTAACATGTTCCGTGGCATGTGTATCTGGGAGCGTATAAAGTCCTCGGGCAACCTTCTGAAGCAATCCAGTTTTGTTAAGGGCGTACAGATAAGATCGGGAAATCCCTTTGGCCTCGATATCGCTTGCCTTGATGATTCCTTTAGCTTTTGTAATTTTGAGTACTTGTGTTTTTCTATCCATTTTTACCTTTGTTCAATATCTCTTCAATAGATAACAAATGAAGATGTTTTGCACAAGATTTTGTTTTAACTTTTCACAAATTTATTCTAGGATTTACAATATTGTACATGAAATTTATAGGATTATGGATTTTAATTTGCATTTCAGGATGATCGCATAAGATAATCAATCTTTATAAATATAACAATGAATGGAAGTGAAAAGAATAGATGAAATTGATCGTTTTATCAAAGAAACACAAGCCGAATTAAATGATATAGAGAAGAAACGCAGTGCTGCATTGGAGAAGCTTAGACTACTCCAAAAGCGAAAGGAACAACTTGCTGACGTTGCTTCGTTGGCAGACGACGATATTCCTAAAGTGACGAACTTGAGTTCTAAAGAAAAGAAAATCTTCCTATTTCGCTCTTTATTTAAAGGACGTGATGATATTTTTCCAAAAAGATACGAAAATACCAAATCAGGCAAAAGTGGTTATACACCAAATTGTGAGAATGAATGGGTAAATGGAATTTGTAAAAAGCCCGATACTAAATGTATTGACTGTGCAAATCGTATTTTTACTGCTGTATCGGATACCGTTATTGAAAGTCATTTGAAGGGATATGACATTAATAGTTATTCAAAAAAAGACTACTCAGTTGGGATATATCCTATCTTGCCCGATGAAACCTGCTGGTTTTTAGCAGTCGATTTTGACAAGAAAGCTTGGGCAAGTGACGTACTGGCTTTTTTAGATACTTGTGATAAATTCGATGTTCCGACTGCTCTTGAGCGATCCAGATCAGGGGACGGGGCACATGGGTGGATATTTTTCTCTGATGCCATCCCCGCAAGTAAAGCACGAAAACTGGGAACTTTCTTGTTATGGGCAGCTTATTGTCGATGAGTGTCATCACATGTCCGCAAGTAGTTTCGAAATCGTAGCCAGGCAGTGCAAAGCGAAATATGTTGTTGGGTTGTCCACTACCACTGTCAGAAAAGATGGTCATCATCCAATTGTTTTCATGAATTGCGGTACCGTAAAGCACCGGGTAAGTGATAAGAAAACCGCTGAAAAAAGACCCTTCAATCATACGGTTATATCCAGGCCTACCGAATATAAACCCTCAACTTCTATTTCTGAGACTGAAGCACCCAAGATTCATGAGATCTATTCCGATCTTATCGCTGATGTAGGACGCAATGAATTAATAGTTAACGATACTATTAAGGCAGTGGACTCAGGAAGATCCCCTTTAATCCTAACTGAAAGGCGTGATCATCTTGAGATGCTTTATTGGATGCTCTATGATAAAGTACAATACGTCTTTGCACTCAGAGGCGGGATGGGAAAGAAGCAACGACAAGAACTATTTGCAAATATGCGTGCAGTAAAACCAGATGAAGAGCGATTATTAGTTGCAACAGGAAAATACCTTGGGGAAGGATTTGATGACGCAAGATTGGATACTTTGTTTCTTACTCTTCCTATATCATGGAAAGGAACTCTGGCCCAATATGCAGGAAGGTTGCATAGATTATACTATGGAAAGTCCGAAGTCATCATTTATGACTATTCCGATTTATCCTTTCCGATACTGGAAAGAATGTATAAAAGAAGGCTTAGTGGATATAGGTCAATTGGTTATACCCTTCAAGATTCTTAAAACCGGCAACATTGCGAATTGTTAAGGCTGTTTCTTTTGAGAACTCCCATGAATCAGACTCAATCAATTCAAATCCTTCTTCCAGGCTTT
This sequence comes from Deltaproteobacteria bacterium, assembly GCA_018657625.1. Lineage (GTDB taxonomy): Bacteria > SAR324 > SAR324 > XYD2-FULL-50-16 > XYD2-FULL-50-16 > JABHWU01. The sequence continues at coordinate 3,801 of JABHWU010000039.1, forward strand.
TGCCTGGTTAACAGCCATTTCCTGATCGGATAATTTATAGCCCCTACGGTAATGCCTTCTAGCATAGTTTGCACCTCTGAGAGTGCCATATTCACACCTTCTAATTTTTGATAGGTTTATTTTTGAGATATTAGAAAACTTCCGTAAAAGTCAAACTTTTAGAGACTCTAGCTAACAGATGGAGGTTTATTCATTTTAATTACACAAATACATATAGTGTAAAAAAAATAACGATCAATACCTCACCGAAAAGCTGGCGCTTTCTCGGTATTTGGCTACTCTTTTATCATATATCTGAGTCGTTTTGATTTGAGAATGACTGACGCTATTTTATACTTGATCCAATGGACAATTGTTTTCCAGTGCCTGAGTAATAAATGTTGTCCTGGCCGAATGCGGTATCGTTTCCTGAATTAGGGTTTTATCCGCATATCTTTGCCATAAGATAATTATCCCGACTTCGGTTCTTGACAGTGTGACCTGTTAGGCGCATATTAGGAATAAACTAGGAGATTAAAATGCCAAAAACTAAAATTAACATAAGTCTTGATCAAGATCTTGCCGATTTCGCTAAAATATTTGCGGCAGAAAACCGCATCACAGTTGCGGATATAATGACTCAATATTTGTTGACATTGAAACATAAGGTTGAAAATCAAAACTCAGAAACAATACTATCTCATCCTAAGTTTCAGTCAGCAATGGAAGAATCACAAAATAAGCTTCGCAATGGATCTGCCATTTGGCACTCATATGATGAGGTATTTAGCGACTGATGGAAATCAAGTTTGAAGAAGCTTTTTTAAAAGCTCTAAAAAAACACGCCTCGATTAAAAAAGCGGTCAAGAAAAAAGTCGAAATGATTATTCAAAACCCGATAGTGGTTGGTGAACCATTAAAAGGCAACTGGCAAGGATTTTATTCATCATCGGTTAAACGCAATTTTATCATTATTTATCTTTTTTGCGAGGTGTGTCGTAAAAAAGGAGATGATCTTGTAGTTCAGTGTTCAGATTGCAAAAGCACACACGATCAAACAATCAAATTCATTCTTTTAGGTCCTCACGACAAAACATATGGAATTTAAGATCAGCAACTGGGAAATTGTCTCTCGTCAAAATCATATCAGGACATGAAAAAACAATTCCCTGAAAAGTTTTTTCCTTAAACACATCCACTAGTCTTTCTGGGCTTGGTTCTCCATAACCCAGAAAATCCGCATCTTTGGTGATTCGATAATTTTGGGACTGCACACGAGGAAAAGGCTGGCACCTTTTAGGATGAATTCATCCTGATAAGAAGATATTGAGAGTCGGTATAAAAAACGTTCCATGATCATCTTGAGATGCTTTATTGGATGCTCTCTGATAAAGTACAATACGTCTTTGCACTCAAGAGGCGGGATGGGAAAGAAGGGGTATGGTTTTCCTAATATAGACACTTCATTGTCGGAAAAAAAAGGGACATCCTGACAATTATAGATTTTTGGAAGTTTTTTGATTGGATCAAAATGAAAAAGTTTTACATCCCCGGTTCTGCCTCCCGAGAGTACCAGTTCTAGTGGACTAAAAATGCTGTAGTTACCTACTAATATTGGTATTAATTAAACTGCTACTATATTTTTTGAGATTTGCTGACCGAATACTGGCCCTGTGTTGCCTGTTGAGCACTTTATGAAAGCAACTTATTTTTGTAAAATAATAACTAATGCATTGAAATCATGGTCGGGGTGAGAGGAATCGAACACACCAGGAGATAACATACTGATTTATTAAATGAAATATTATTGACATATTTTTTAAACCCAAAAAAGTGTGTTTTCGAGTGTTATTAACTAAGTTGTTGATATGTTTCCATACTACATGACTGAAATGGGTAATGCAAATTTCTTCCAATAGTTTATTTTGGATTGGAAGTTTTTGATTCGGATACTATTTTGAGGATCAACACCTTTTTCATTTATAATTGATTTCGATATTCCTTATTGGTCTTCCGATCACCTTGTTATCTCCTGATTTTAATTTTTATAACATCGATTATTATAGTTTTTCAGTAGTCCCATTTCCGTGTAACAGGGACAACATACCTTCCCACCAAAAAATAAATTGTTCAGCTTTTCTTAACCAAGTTTTTTTGATAATATATAATTATTAAAATTTAACACATATTTAATTTGATGGGGTCCAAGATGAAATGGTCTGAAATACGCCAGCAGTATCCTGATAAATTTGTTTTACTTAGTGATATTGTAGAAGAAAAACTATCAGAAACAAAATTCAAAATAATTGAAGGACATGTCCTTAAAGCGACTGATAACGGAAAAGAAATCCGGAAGCTTTATCAGGATTACAAAAAAAAAGGAGTTAATGTACTATATTCATTACCTTCGACTCCAGTCGATTTTATTGTTGAAAATGTGCCTTTTAAAGGAATTATAAAATGATTTTTAAATGGCATCAGGGATTAATCTGGCTATCTTTAGATATTATTTATGAAAACAGAAAATCTAGAATTGATAATTGTATAGTAGATACCGGATCAGCAACTACAGCTATTGATATAGACTTAGTTAAATTTAATTATCGTAAACCCACAGAAATAAAACGATTGTCTGGAATTGGTGGTGGTACTCAGGAAGTTGTTTCTCAGACAATTGATGCAATTACTATTGATAATATCAAACTAGAAAATATCAATATTGAGTTTGGAGATTTTTATGAAGATTTGGGAGTCAACGGATTTATTGGAAATGACATATTAAGTCTTTTTGCAATTAATATTGATTATTTTAACAAAGAAATTGATTTTAAAAAATAAATATAATTCAACCATGCAAAACCGAAAAGCTACCAAACAGCTGTGCCTCCTCAAAATAGCATCGTAGTATGTTTTCAAATGTTTAGATTATTGATTGGTTACTTGATTTCCACTTAAAAAAACGATAATTCATGAGATTTTTCCCATTTCCCACGTTAAA
>JABHWU010000038.1 GCA_018657625.1 Deltaproteobacteria bacterium
CGGAGGAAATCCAAAAACTGGATTATTCAGAGAAAAAAGGTGCATTATAGATGTCAAGAAACCTATTTTAACCTTAATAATCGTTCGTAATCCCCATAAAACTTGGCGTTGCGAATGGTATGTCAAATTCGAAACTTGAGTACATATATTCAATCACTATTGACCCACAATTTGAAAAAGGTGTTTTTTGTAAACCAATTTGCTTTGTAGGAATAGATGGGCATCTGAGAGTTATTGATGACCCTGAATTTATTAAATATGAGCAGATAAAAAGACTAAGCGAATTTAGATATTCGTATGTCAATGACGAGAATACCTGTGTTATCTTACATGAATTTATTTTGGAAGTTATTTCTAGTGCTCTTCTTGATTTGTTAACAGTACCCGGACTCCCAACTTCAATAAAACTGGTTTATCATGAAAAAGAATACCAGATCCAAGGAAAACAGACATATTCACCAGATAATATTTGGTGCATCGAAATCTTTCAGATTTCTCAGTCAGAAGGAGTTCGCAAAAAGACTTTCATTTTCCAAATGGAAGTCTGATTTACAAGGACAACGACAGGTACAATGAATTTATAGCCGGTGCTTTAAAGCTAAACAAGATTCAAAATAACCCTATTATCAAGTTTTTCTTGCAATAGGTCGATACCGCTCCAAAAACGCCTTTCTCTTTTTTCCCCAAGAGAACGCTCAAAACGAGCGTCCAAATTGATGCTTACCATCAACGCATTCAATCTCCAACGCTAGTGAGCGAGCGTGTACCTAAAATCTCACAAGATAGAGTTACTGAGTTTAATTCTGCCGGTGCCACGTCTTGTGAAAAGAGGGAAATTAGCCGTACCGTTCCCCTAACTTGGTTCTCGAAATGCAGTACTACGTTTCGCAAGTTAAGTAGTTGTACAATAATTTTACCTAACGAGTTTTTTAATACGCCCGCTCTGCGAAGCAGAGAGCGGGCAACTCAACCCAAAAAAATAGGTTAGGTTTTACAAAATTTTGTAAACTTTAATATTTAGGCTGGCTTTTGCTTCGCAAGCCAGCCAACGCTCAAAAACTTCGTTTTTTATTTATCTGATTTTCATTGCTTCTTAGAATAAAGACTAAAAAAAAGGCCCTTCCTTAACCCCTTTTTAAGGAACCGAAAAAAAGGCCCTTTTCAATATCGCTATGACGAGGCAACCCTCAAATTATCTCAATATCCAATCCACATTCTTTTGCTCTGTTGATTAACGTCTGATATCGATCACGTTTCCGTTTACTCCTTGGGATTATCGTAGAAATTTTGTCCAACGGTATTTTGAGTTTCGATGTGGTTGCTAAACTTGGGTACTCTTGAGCGAGTGATATGATGTCCGCTCGGAGATTACTCCTGAGGTCGATAAATTTGGGATATTTAGCGCCAATTTTTCGCTCGACGTTTGTGGTGTAATCATAAATTTCGAGCGGATCACCGTCGACAGTTTTTGCATTTATGTACTTTAAGAACTGGTCGATAACGGCAAGATCCCAATCATCAGTAAAATATATGTTTACAGGTTTCGGATCATCGGATCTTATTCTTGTTCTATATGTTGTCTGAGTTAACTCAGCAATGGTGTTATCAAATGTTGTCATTTCTGAAAAATTGACCTTGTTATATAGCTGGATCGCTGAATTCGGAATGAAATACTTTCCAAAGAATACAATGGAATCAGCAGAAGAAAATTCTGAAGTACCTCTGGTTTTCCCAGACTGATAAGAAGTAAACATGATACCGTGATCATTTTTCAATATCTCATCATCAACGATTTCATCTCCAGTTAGATCTTTACTGATACGTTTCTTAAGTGTTTCAATAAGATTTTCTTTTAAAGACAGCTCTTTTGTATACTGGTTTGAAATATCTTCCTCAATGAATTCCCCTTCGGCAGGTTTGAAAGACTTCCAAATAACTACCAATAAATTGTCAGATTTCTTTTTCAACTCAATGATTCTATCAATAATCTCGATGACAGCAGTGTTGATCTCCTCTTCACTTACGTTATCTTTAGTTCTGGTCCGTTCAACACTCCATTGGTTCAAAATTCCAACTGTCCCCTTGAAATTATATGAGTATTTATCGGGTTTAATAATCTGCCAGACTCTAGAGTTTCTCAATATCAGATCCCCAGTTCCATCAAAAATTAAAATATTAGGGACATCCAATGTTGACAGGGAATGGAAAAATTTGAGTTCCGCTATCTCTGAGAATTTCAGGTTTGATAGTGTGGATTGAGCAGAATGTTCCCTCTCTGAAGTATCTCGGAAATTCAAAACATAATCATAAAATATTTTAAGGTTAGCATAAGCCCTATATCTATTAATTTCGCTAAACTCGGAGCTCCCAGACAAAATTTTGACTGCAGTTTCGGCTTCATTCCTTTCAACACAGGCTTCTTTCAATACCAATTTCCCTTCAAGAATTTTTACGGCTTTTTGTTGATTCTCCGCAGGAATTTTCTTGTAACCAGATAATTTATCAGGTTTTATTTCACTGACGCAGTTCATAATCGTGGCAACGCTGGTTTCATCGAATTCATGGGATTTGTAAAATGAGGGCTTTTCGTCAACGAATATGTATTCTCTTTGAACGCTATCAGAGATCGACAGGGTTGAGTATACGTATGGCGATTCTTGGATTAGTTTTTCATGAGTCATCACAAGAACATATCTACTCATAAGATAAGATGGATTTCTGTCAATTGATTCTCTCGTGCTTTTATCAATTTGGCTGTGCCACTTTACAACTCTACTTTCGCCAATAAAAGCAATTAAATCATAATAAAAAAGATTGCATTCATCTATCGTGCGAGCAGCGTATACGAAACCTTGTTTGTAATTCTTCGTTATATATTGTCTAATGGCTGTTGTTTTTCCTGATCCTGCTCCCCAACAAACAACCTTCTTCCCAGGATTACTTTGATAAATAATAATATCTTGAATATCACGCCAATTTGCTTTTGAATTTGCGTCAACCACTTGTTTCAGGTAGTTCTTCCTTTTGGAAAGCTCAGCATCAGTGTAATCAAAGATAATCTCTCCTTTTTTATTTCTTTTCCAAGAATACTGTTTCATGCAGTTTGTTCAGGTTTGAATATTTGATTTATTTTTGATTCTCAATTAGTTCAATTATCTAACAAGGTATATGATAACCACCTTCTGAATCGAAGTCAAAGCTGGTTCGAAATTTGGCAACAGCTCGTTGAAAGGCCTGAAATATACAAAATGATCTCAAAGTCTCAGACATCACTGCCGAATTAATTTTTAAGGTTTGAATATCGGAGGTAGATCCCTAATCCGGCACCTTCGACTGTCGGAATACCACCCTCACCTTTTCTGCCTGGTTCGAATGGCAGTGGGTCCCTAACTACTAATTTCAGCATTTTGATACTCTTACTTTGTTTGGGGTTAACCCGTATTATTTAAAAATTTAAGTAACTATTCAGTTGGACTGATTTTTTGAGTTATAAAATCGGGCAATTTATCGTTAAAAAGAAGTTCAAGAGCTTGCCTTGTCCCAACACCATTCTTGGAACATGTTGAAAGATAGCTTTTAATCCGCCCGTGGATACG
>JABHWU010000036.1 GCA_018657625.1 Deltaproteobacteria bacterium
AAACACTCATCGAATTGCGTCAGGAAAGTGAATGGCATTAAAAACAAGGGAATTTTCGGTGGTAATCCGGACAGTTTTTCAATTTACAATACAAAAATGAAGAAATGCTTTACGCCAGACGATTTCATCCATAATTGCTGTAAATTGATATAATCACTTGAAATTTTAATGGATAAACTGATAAAATCTGAGTATATAAAAACCATTGATTTAGATTAATGATTCCTATGATCGGAACTTAATTCTTATTCTGGATAACCAAGGCCAGTGATCAAGCGGGCTAATTACTATATTAGCACAAATGATCGGAAATTATTATATTTTTACCTAAAGGTCAAAAATGAAAATAATTTGCAATATCTGTCAAAAAGAAATTGATGATGTAAACCTGGATCAGGAAAAAGGAATTGCAACCTGTATTGCGTGCAATAATAGCTTTGATTATAAGTTCCAGGTTGAATCCACCAAAAGTGTCAAACGGGCTGAGGTTGTATTACCTAACAGTATTAAGCTGAAAGAATGCGATGATTGTCTTCATCTCGAATATATCTGGCGGGGGAGTCAGTTGATTTTTCTAACACCGTTTTCTATTGCCTGGATTATGATCCCCATTATGTTCTATTTAAACAATCTCCCCATAGAAAACAGTTTATTGGTAAAATCTTATATGATCTTTCACATAGTATTAGGAGCTATTCTGGTCTATTATTGTCTGGCAGGTTTCTTTAATAAAACCAAAATAATAGTTTCCAGAGGACTGTTAAGTGTCAAAGATATACCGCTTAGCTTTTTCAGAAATGTTGATATTGTAAATGATGAGTTGGATCAATTATATGCCAAAGAAAAAGTGGTTCACGGTAGGAAAAGAAGTATTTCCTGGTCTTCATATGAAGTACATGCAATTACAAAATTAGATAAACATTTTAGACTTGTGGCTGGTCTTCACAATGTAAAACAGGCATTGTATATAGAGCAAGAATTGGAAAGCTATTTGGGAATTGTTGATCGCGTTGTTATTGGCGAAATCCAACGATAAAAGTTATTTCTAACACTTATCTTACACCGATAAATCTGTGAAATGTTGGCAACGAACTTGCGGTTGTCATTTCGACGAGCCCGCGAGGAGAAATCTTATAAACGAGATAAAAAAGATCTCTCCTCATTTTTCGTCGAGTTGACATTTGATAAGACTTTGATTTTAAAGGCATAAAAAGCAAGTTCGTTAACAGAGGTTGGCACTTTATCCTTTGGTAATTTTAGCTTTCCCGGTGGGGCACCCGTTAAGGGTTTTACATTCTTCCAATAATTCAGGTCCCGCTCCTCTGTGAATTGCCCCATCAACACCGCCACCACCCAGTGAGGATTCATTGGCTGCATTAACGATAATGTCAATTTTAATTGAGTGATGTTCCCTCTGATTATTTCAATTTTTTCAGACATACTTATTGATACTTAATTGAAAACCGGGAGAAAGTAGCTTATTACTCAAACCTCTATAAAAATGTTGATATAGCTGTTAACTCCGCTAATAAGATCCTTCGATTCTCAAAATTTATAAAAAAAAGGAACACATTCTTTCCTTAAACATATTATCTTGTTATAATACCGGATATCCTATTTAGTCCTTGAACGAAAATGCACCAATCCGGTAATTAGGGGACACGTAACTATCTGGTATTTCATGATTAAGTCTTTGCTAAGTATTGTACATGTCCCCGAATTACCTATTTTTCGTTCAGACACTATTTAGTGAGATTTGCCTTCTAAATACAGTATATGTTTCAAGAACTATCAAAGTCAGGAAATAGATTATCATTTATTTAAATGGTAGACCAAAAGGGGAACAAATATGAAAAGGTCTTTAATATTTTTTGCCTTAATACTATCAGCGGTTACTTGGTTGACAACTGCCTGCGTTTTATTAGCCAAACCACCAACTAAAATACTAATTACAGAGCTTAGCGCTTTACAATTCACTAGTGCTATGGCTGGATCGGGTGCACAATCAGAAGTAGTTTTACCAGGAGATGCAGGTGCGGCGGAATTTAATATAACTGGAGAACCTTTGCAAACTATCACAATTTCTATTCTCGGCACATTGGAATTAACAAGAACTAATGACAAAATACCTATTGAAACTTTCTACTATGGAGGATCTCTGGACTCGTTAGGTATTGGGACTGTAGATGTTGGTGGTGATTTGAACGGGATAAAAATCGGCGCAAAAATTAATATTCCAGCTAATCCAGTTCCAGGAAATTACATAGGCAAATTTAAATTAAGAGCTGTTTATCAATAAAACAACCTAAATAACGATAGTTAATTATGAAAAATACAACCGCTATTCGTTTTTTTTTGATTCATTTTAGCATTGTTTTAGCAGTATTCGGCTTTACTCATATTGTTTTTGGAAAAGCTTCTTTTTCTGTCGCTCCAGGTGTTATAGAATTTAACTTGAAAGAACGTAAAACTAAGTCTTTTATTATTTCAAACAGCGGGGATGAGAGAATAAGGCTCATGGTTAGACCAGTCTTTTTCGGAATTGATTCAAATTCTTTAAAAGCGGGAGCACCAATAAATCTTGAAAATGCCAATCAAGATGATTTAACCAAAGCGATCCGTGTTAGTCCTAAGGTAGTAGTCTTGAGTCCAGGTCAAAAACGAAAAGTCAGACTTTCCATTCGCTCCAAAAAAAAGTTACCCCCGGGTGACTACCGCGCTCACCTATTAATAAACATATTAGAAACCAGGAAAGCAGCCGATAACGCAACTACTCCTTTGGGCTCAGAAGAGGGTATGAGCATTAATCTAAATATCAAAATGGAAACCGCCATCGCTATCTATGGTAGAGCGGGTACTCCTGATACCAAATTGGATTGGCGTTGCGGCCAGAACAAGCAAGGTATATACTTTGTTCAAGCCATCAATCAATCAAAATGGAATTTTAGAGGATGGTTTGGTGTATACAGCCCTGAAGAAAACAATGAAAAACTCATTACAGAAGTAAGACTGATCTCACTAAGAAATAGTGTTAGGGCTATTCCTATTAGAATCCCCCCAATGAAAACCTTCAAAATTCGATGGGGATATAAACAAAATACTCATGATAAAGGTTCGTATCTTTGTGATTTATAATTAATTGATTTTTGATTTTCGTTTATATAAAGATTATAAACGCTGTTTTTCTTCATCCTTTTTTTCATTTCCTCCTTTAAGTAATACCAAAGATAGGATAAGTTTCTATGCTAATTACTGATTCCGTTTAGTAAAAACTCGGATTTAATATAGAAATTGAATGACAACTCACAATGCGAATATTATTGGGGATTTTTTTTACTCTTTTTTTCCCTTTATTTGGTGTTTTTCATATTTTCGCGCAAACTAACCAAGTCCCTGAAATATCAGTATCGACTTATCAACATGAAATTGAGGAAGACACACAATTTTCTGTTATCATAAAAAAAATAAGTGATGAAATACAACAATACTCTTTCAGAAAGAGTATTGCCAAGAATTCAATTAATATAGAACTGCGTACAATTCTCCTGCCTAATGTTATTAACCAACCAAAAAATGGAGTCATACAAGTTGAAACCTCCGGAATCATTTACAAACCAAATTTAGATTTTTCTGGTTTCGATAGATTTGCGTTTAGCATAAAAAAACAGGATAATTCTAAAGAGACTTTTGATATTTTCCTAACAATCAACCCTATCAATGATCCTCCAAAAGTACAAAATCTTAACATCAAAACTTTCAATGATACAGAAACCAGCATTGTTTTGGAAGCCACTGATGTTGATAGCAAAATATTAGAGTATATAATAAAGACGCAACCCGTTTCAGGTCTTTTGGTGGGCACCCCACCAAATATAACCTATACTCCTAACTCCGGATTTACTGGAAAAGATCTTATTATTTATCAAGTCAATGATGGAAAGCAAACAAGTAAAAGTGCGATAATAACCATCGAAGTAGAGGCAACAGAGGAATTAATCACAGAATATGAAATTGATGATTTTCAATTAATCGAAGAATTTATTCTTTTTCAAACCGGAAAAGAAAGCGGTGAAAGCTTTTATCGAGTAATGGTTGATTTTGAGGAACGACCGTATCTTGACGTACAAGCGGTTTTAGGTAAATGGCTAAATTTGTTTCCAGATTGCAAACCTGATATATTATCCTGCCAAGCTAACCATTACTTAAGAAATAAGAATTATTGGATTGATGGACTTAAAAAAGAATATGGCGATCAACTGGAAAGAAGCACTCCAAAAAAGTTACCAGAAAATGCTTTGGTGAAACATGAGGGAAATCTATGGTTGAGGTATGATATATGGAGTCAATGGATTCCGGTTACTACTAATTGGAGTGTAAATGAATATCATTTGACTTTCTTCCCCCAATTCACTTTGTTAAATGAATTGATTGAAGCCCGTCAGAAACATAGAAAATTAATGGTGATAAAGCATGAAAAACAACAAAAAAAAGATAATAAGAAACCCTTGATGCCTGAAGGATCCTTTCGTCCAGAGTTAAAGTACCAAATAATGGAAGAACGTTACACTGAAGATGGAGTTGTTAACAATACAGTAAAATCCGCTTTAAATGTTGACCTTTGGCAAGGTACTCTCAAAGTTGGTGGAAGCTTTTCGCAGTATAATACTGAAAAGCAGACAACTGAAAGTACTGATTCGTATTGGAATTATAAAAGGAAACATCAGCCCTTATTTGAAGTATTAGAATTTGGGGATATGCGTTTAGACAGAACAATTTTAATGCCAGCTATGGTTGCAAAAAATGGGATTCGACTTGATCATATTGAAAACAATGTTGGCGTTGAAATACTTAACCAGCAAGGAGTTGCTCCATCAGGTACCGAAATTGATTTGTATTACAATGGTTTTTTGATAAACACAACATTTGTTGGAGAAGATGGGTTATATACAATAGATAATTATTCTGTTCCTGGAGGTGAATACGCCCGGTTAGTTTTTTATTATCCGAATGGATCACAAAAAGAAGAAATCATTAAAATCGCTTCGGACAATGGCTGGATACTCAACGATGGAGAATGGAATACTCGATTATTCACTGGAGAAAAAGACTGGGGACAAGTTTCCAGATTGGATATTAGCCATGGATTTACTGAGCGTGGCACTCTTGGTCTTCAAACCTATACGATTACTAAAGATCAAAGTATAGAAGAAGAGCAACTATCTCTGTCTGGGGCATATTTCGCTTGGCGCCCATTCTATGGACTATATTTGATGTTTGAATCTTTAGAGTCTGAATTCGGCACTGATTACGCAGTGCAATCTGATATTTCATATTTTTTCCCTTTAAATTTAAAACTTGAGGCCCATAAATTGACTGAGGAAAGCCCTCTTCTTTCTCTTTATCAAGACAATAAACAAACCACAGAGTTTAAACAAATCAGCTATAATATTGGAATTGCTAGATGGCTTTGGCAAGTGACGATAACAGATACGTTAGAAAAACAAGAATATTTCAGCAATATTACGCACCATTTCAATCCAAATTTTTTTATGTTTATCGAAAATGAACATAGTCAAATAAAAGAAGCAAATCATTTGCAACAACATCGTTTAGGAGCGGAGTTGAATTATAACCAACACAACATCCAACTAGCTAGAACATCCGGTAAGGTACAAAATAGTTGGTCACTCGGTTATCGGTTAAAAAGTCAGGAAAAACAGTCGTGGTATATTACTTTCAATCTAATGAAACCAGATGAAGATGAAATAAATTTTCAAGCTTCACTTACCTGGTGTCCTATACCTCAAATTAAAGCAGGATTGAGAAAACAAACTGATAATTCAGCAGTTTGGGCATCATGGTCAGATATTATAGCTGTTGATCCTGGTCCAGAAACTTGGGATGAATTTGGGACTGGCACCTTAAGTGGAATAATATTATCTCCAGTAGCTGATGGAGAGGAGCCATTTCCAATGGAAGGCGTGCTTGTAAAAGCTGGTTCTAAAAAAGGGATTACCGATCAAGATGGATTCTATAAAATTACAGGATTGCCAACCGATCAGCGGGTTGAAGTCCAGATCGACTTAGGAACGCTAGACATAGGAATGATGCCAAAACAAGAGGAGGAAATTATATATTTCAGACCCGGTACATATATAACTTATAACCCTGAATTAATGGCAAATATAGGATTAGATGGGTATTTAAATCTTAAAAAAGAGATCCCGGCTGAAGCTAGTTTTGATGTAATTAGGGCTTCTGATCAAACGGTCCTGATGACCGTTTTTATTGAATCTGATGGTTTTTTTATTATTGAAGGTTTAGTTCCTGGCAATTACTTACTCAAATTGAAAGGAGTTTTTGAAATCCCAAAAAACTATCCTCTTGAGCTAAAGGATGGAGATGTCTGGCTATCAGGCGTTACGCTTGAATAATCGTTTGATAATAAAAAAAGGGAACTATTTGATAAGATTTTATTCTTATCAAATAGTTCCCTAAAGGAAAGTGTTGATTAAAAAGAATCTTGGGGTATTACTTCTAAATTTCTATTAGTTATATAGTACTCTAAAAGTTAAAGTTCCTGTATATGATCCACTAGTTGGATTCGCTGGAATTGACGCTGAAGCTCCAACTTTACA
>JABHWU010000133.1 GCA_018657625.1 Deltaproteobacteria bacterium
AAACTAAAGGCAGAGGCAAACTCGGCCCTGCAGGAAAAATAAGCGTCCCCATCAAAGACATCTGGCTCTACCCTTTGTCAAAAAAATTTAAACCATTGCTTGCAATTTCATAGAGGCACGGAATCACCGAATACTTACAAAATTTCAGATTTATCTATTTGGTATTTATGGCTTTTTCTTGTGGTATCAAAAAACAAGGTGTGGTATCACTTATTTTCGAGGATGGGGATAGGCGGAAGATGGCGATTTTACTGGTAGCGAAGGGGTGACTCGAACACCCGACCTTGCGATTATGAGCCTCTATTCAACTCGATTTTTATCGTTTTTCCTCACTCTGTAATATCTCCAAAAAACCTCTCTAACTCATTGACATGAAATAATTAAGTGCCTATTATAAGTCAAGTTGTTTCGTAATATTTTTTAACTAGCAACAAGATTAAGTGTACCATATGGTGTACCACATCTCAAATGGTACACTAGTTTTCCCATAAGGCGCTTATGTCAATGACTGTGAAGGAATTTGAAGCACTGAAACCAAAAAACAAAGAATACACGGTAAGTGCGGGTGATGGATTATCGATCCGAATTCTACCAACCGGAGTCAAACAATTTCAATATCGCTATAAAATGGCTGGTGATAAGTCAGCGAAACGGTACAGACTTGGAAATTATCCGGAAAACTCATTAAAACAGGCAAGAGATTTATTATTTGAGGCACGCAAAAAGGTTCGCAACGGGGTTGATATTGCTGAAAAAAAACGAGAAAAAAAAGCTAAACGCAAAGCTGAACCAACTGTAAATGAAGCATTCGACGAATTCAAAGAGCGGTACTTGTTGAAGGAATTGAAAGCACCTGAAAAACAAATTTCTTATTTTGAAAAGGATATTAGCCCGGCAATAGGAAAAAAGAAAATCAAAGAAGTAACCCGCCGTCAATTGATCATGATTTTGGACAAAATCGTTGATCGAAATGCACCAATACAAGCCAATCGAACATTATCTTCTATGAAAAAGTTTTTTGGTTATTGTGTAGGGCGTGGAATAATCGATGATAATCCGGCGTTTCAAATAGCCAAATCAGAAGTTGGAGGAAAAGAAAAGCCAGGGAATAGATTTTTATCACTCGATGAAATAAAGCGCTTTTTTGAAAGAATAGACACGGCACCATTTTCAAAAACGGTACAGCTTGTACTTAAAATCTTACTTTTAACCGGGCAACGTTCTGGGGAAGTATGCAATGCCGAATGGCCTGAAATCGATTTTAAGAAAAGAATTTGGACTATACCAGCCAAGAAAGCAAAGAACGGAATTGAAAACCGGGTACCATTACATGATATGGCAATCGAATGTTTTGAAGATTTAAAACAGCTATCTGTCTATATTGACCCGGAGCCAAAAGAGAGTCGGTTTGTGTGTCAAAGTCCCCAAATTCGACGAGAAATCAAGCGAAACCGCAAAAGCGATGCTATTCTTAAGGAAATCCCAATTCTTGTGACTACTGTAAACCGATCTATTAATCGTTTGAATGAGATTGGTTATTATTCCGCATACTCCCAAGATAATTATTTTAATTCGGAGGAGGAGTCTATCGATTGCCATTTTGGATTAAAAAAATGGATTCCCCACGATTTAAGACGAACGGTAGCAACTCAGTTAAATGAATTGGGTGTCTTACCTCACGTTGTTGAAAAAATATTAAACCACAAAATGCAAGGTGTTATGGCCGTTTATAACAAAGCTGAATATTTTGATGAACGAGTGGAAGCGCTTAAAATATGGCAAGAAAAAATCATACAAATCCTAGCAGGTCAAAAAGTAGTTTCAATTCGTAAGGAGGCGTAAAAAATGAGCAAAAATGAATATTTAACACTGATTTTCGCACTGTTTTTAACCGTCATAACATATAAGAATTTTACAGATATAGTTCTACTTGAATTTTAGATTCAGTTGGCAGTTTTCTAACCATGATATGTTCGTCGGCAACCGATGCCAAGGAACTGCTCGTAAA
>JABHWU010000035.1 GCA_018657625.1 Deltaproteobacteria bacterium
AACATCGCTTATTACGGGCTTATGCGTTTTTAGGATAGTTTGAACATGTTTTTGGTGAGAAATGTCAACGCCGATAGCATTTGAATTCGAGGGAACAGTATAAATTATTTTACCGGCAGCATTCACATGGGTAATGGCATTAATTTGATCTGAATTTATTTTATAAAAATCAGTGAGAATTTTCCTTCCCCGTGAATTGGATAAGATGACATCATTGAAGCTGGATAGATGAGTTAGTTCAAGGAAAAAGTGTTTAAAGTAATTTTCTATTCCCCGAGCAGCCTGTTTTGCCAGAATCAATTGTTGGCTATTAAAGTCATCAATCGTTTTTTGCTTGACCTCTTCATAGATAGAAAAGAGCATATATCCGAAAAAAAAGACAATAAATAGCAAAATGATATGTCTCTTTCCTCTTATCATCATTTATCTCCAAATAGGGAACACATTATTTTTCATTAACTAATTTCTCTGCCCAAACCTAAACTCAATAAGCTATAGAATAATTATCCACACTTCTACTTGTAAGGTTGCGAGTAAATAAATGTTATATTTGTAGCTGTTGATATTGAATGTGTAAAGAATATTGGTACATTAACAATTGAAAAATAAACAGTTAATTATCAGACTTTCTATTAGTCTCTTGTAGTGAGTTAATACTACAATTTATATTACAATCTAAAAATTAAATTATACCATATTTGTTAATGCCTTCTCTATTTAATGAGCAAGATAAGAACCGACACACTTCAAAAGAATCTGGTACCCGCCCTGTCTTTATAATTTTATGTTTAGGTATTTGGCTACATGCCACCAGTAGTATGTTTGCCGTAACAAGTCCGCGTTGAGTCTTCTCGGAGCGCCTTCCTTTACAGTTTTGGGTGTGTGATTGAATCCGAAAAACAGTCTGGACAGTTTACTATTCTGCTTTCTTCACTAGTGCTCGGTTTCCTTGATGATCTTAATGATGAACCTGATATTAAATCGCAATTTCGCAACTACGTCCCTCAATTCACTTTAAATATTCATATTTCAGCACTTTCTTTTTGTAATTTTGGACACCGTTGTCACTAAGAGCTTAGAAACAACGAGACTGTTTTTCTAAGCTCTTAGTATTGTTGTCTAGTTTCTGGGCAGGATGTGGTCCAAAGTCTTTTCTGAGGAAGTACAGTTTTCCTTAACCGCGGCACTGCAAGAACAGCCGGAACTACAACCAGCCTTACCTTTAAATTGCCGATAAAAGGAACGGACCATATAAATAACTGCAATGGCTACGATAATAAATACTATTATATTTTCCATAATTATCCTGCTAAAAGTCCGAAAAAAGAGCCAATCTGATAAACCAAAAAGGATATTGTAAAGGCCAGTGTTGTATTAAACGCCATTGAGAAAGCACCCCACTTCCAGGTACCGGTTTCTTTAGAAATAGCAACTACGGTTACAAAACAAGGGGCATAAAAAATCGTGAAAAGAATTAAACTTAGTGCCACCAACGGGCTCCATCCCGGAGCTGATTGTAATTTTTCCCCTAAAGTGCTGGTATCTTCAGGATCTACAGCCCCTAACGAATAGGCTGTGCCGAGGGTTGATACCACTATCTCCTTAGCAGCGAAACCACCTACCAGCGCGATATTTGTTCGCCAATCAAACCCGGCAAATTTTGAAACCGGTTCCATAGCTGTTCCGATTTTTCCGGCAATAGAATTTTTAAGCGCTGCCTCAGCTGCTTTAAAATCAACAATCGTGAGCTGCTTTTGGAGGGATTGAGCTGCTTGTGATAATTGAATCGAGTCATCTAGCGCTGCTGCTTCAATCTCATTAATTGTAACGATGGCAGCACCTGATTTAAGGTTTTGTCGTTCAGTTTCAAATTGTTCCAGTGTTGAATCCGATAGCCCCGGAAAAGTCATCAAAGCCCAAAGCACAATAGATATTCCCAGAATAACAGTACCGGCTTTTTTAACATACTGCCAGGTTCTTTCCCAGGTGTGGATGAACAAGCCTTTCATGGTGGGCAATCGGTAAGGTGGCAACTCCATCACGAATGGTGTTGATGGTCCACTGATGATGGTCATTCTCAACAATTTAGCAGTTAGTAAAGCACCTCCCCAGGCAATCAGGGTAATAATTAACATCATCATGGCTTCATTTTTTCCAAAAAAAGCACCCACCAGCAAAGCCATTACCGGTAGTTTGGCGCCGCAATTCATAAAAGGAACTGTTAAAATCGTGGCCAGTTTTTCCCGGGGTGATTTAAGAGTACGGGATGCCATGACGCCGGGTACCGCACAACCACCTGCAATACCACCGGAAACAATATAAGCCATGACGGAATTACCATGCAATCCGAAGGTGCTGAATACCTTGTCCAGCATATATGCCACCCTGGCCAGATAACCACTGTCTTCAATGAGGGATATTCCAAAAAACATAAACATAATCAGTGGGACAAATCCAAGGACTCCTCCCACGCCATCAACAATCCCTGATATCAGCAGTGACTTTAATAATCCATCACTTAAATATGTAGAGGCAAAACCATTCAACCATTCAAAAAAACCTTCCACCCAACCCACAGGTGTTTCACTGTAAGTGAATGTAAATTGATATAAACCATAAATAACAGCTATCATGATCAAGGGACCAAATAATCGGTTGGTGACCACTTTATCTATCTTGTCAGATAGCTGTAGTTTGTTTTCATCATGAACCCTGGAAATGACATCCTGTTTTAAAATAGCATTGATAAAACCATAACGATAATCAGCAATTAATGCTTCAGGATATGTGTTTAAGGTGGTTTTTAGATGTTTTGTGACTTTGTCCGCAATGGCTGATAATTGATCAGAAATGACACTATTAAAATTATTCCCTTTCGTGATGACCTGACTATCATTTTCCAGATACTTAAGCCCGATCCATCTGGTGGGATAAGCATCTGCTAAAAACTGATGATCTGAAATAATTTTTTCTATTTTGATCATAGCCTGGTCAAGATCATCACCATATGAGATTTCAAATTTACCATTGCCTTGACTGTCCCTGGTTAGCTTTAATACTTCTTCCAACACCTCCTGTTTTCCTTTTCCTGTTCTGGCAATGGTCGGAATTACCGGAGCACCGATCAGACTTGAAAGCTTTTTATCATCAATAGAAATTCCACGTTTTTTAGCAGCATCAATCATATTTAAAGAGATACAAACAGGGATTCCCAATTCCAGTAACTGCACAGTGAAATATAAATTCCTTTCCAGATTGGCAGCATCAACAATATTAATGATTGCCTGTGGTTTTGTATCCGTTAGATAATCCCTCGCAACGATTTCATCCTGGGAATAGGCTGTTAAAGAATAGGTTCCAGGGAGATCCACCAGATGTATATTTATATCGTTATGGGATAAAAACCCTTCTTTTTTCTCAACCGTAACGCCCGGGTAGTTCCCCACATGTTGTCTGGCGCCGGTTAACGCATTAAAAAAGGTAGTTTTGCCTGAATTGGGATTTCCGCCTAAGGCTACAGATGTCTGCTCCATTTAATTGATCTCCTGATCCTTAACTTCTACATTAATGAAATCAGCCTCATTGTTTCTTAAACTTAGTGTAAAGCCTCTTAAACGAATGGCTACGGGATCAAATAGTGGCGCACGCCCCTGAATTGCAATGGCAACACCTTTGGTTAAACCCATATCCCGAATTCTTCTACCTAATTCACCACTAACATTAACAGAAGATACAATTCCTGTTTGATTAATTTCCATATTTCTAAGGTTGATGATGCTCATTCTCTACTTCCTTTTTATGATTTGCTAACTATTTTAATTTGTATATACGAATAAAAATAATTCTATGTGCGAAAGATGTCAAACCATTTAATTTATAAAATAGTAAATAGTTGAATATGTTTGATTTTAGTCAGGAATATCATTCTTTATTTCCAGACTCTGCCACAATAGAAAAAAGATGATTTATCCCTGAACTTTTCATTTCGAACAACAAATTTGCTATTCCCTGAGTACTGAACTTGCGACACCTCGTTCATTGCTCAGAGCATCGCAAATTCAGTGCTCGGTAACCAGTGGTTCCTGAGCGAAGTCGCAGGGTGAGCAAAGAACTCGTCGAAATGACAGCTATTTGGACTTACAGATGTAAAATTCAAGATCATTAGTATTGAAACAAAAAAGCACTGTTCAGGGTAAAGGCTCATAATCTATTATTATAACAATTGGTATCATAATATTAATTTTTTTTATTGAAACAATGATAATATTCAATGAAAGTCAAAGGATACTTAGCGGCGATTAATCTTATCCAGGAATGACATGAAAATATATACGAAAACAGGTGATAAAGGAGAAACCAGCTTATTTAGTGGTGAACGGGTTACAAAATATGATGAAAGAGTTGATGCTTATGGAACCATCGACGAATTGAATTCATCTTTAGGGCTGCTTGCGGCCCATTTAGATGGAAACTTAAAAACTAAGCAGTCAGATATTTATCAGGTACAATCGAATTTGTTTAATATTGGTTCCTGGTTAGCAACGGATCCCTCATCGGATCGAAAATCTTTTTTAACGAAAATATCATTAAAAGATGTTGAACAATTGGAATCAGGGATTGATGAAATGACAAAAGAGTTATCTGAATTAACAGGGTTTATATTACCTGGGGGACATCCCAGTTCTGGGTTTGCGCATTTGTGTCGGAGTATCAGTCGTCGGGCTGAGAGAAAAGTTTTGATGTTATTGGATCAAAGTAGTGGTTATCCAGATGAGATTGAGGTTACCATTAGGAAATATTTAAATCGATTATCGGACTATCTTTTTACTTTAGCTCGATTTTGTAACTTCAGCAATCAGACAGAAGACATATTTCTGAAGTCTGTGAAATAATGGGTTTTAATTCCATAGTACTGATTCTCTATTGCGACACAGTTTAGAAACGAAGGATCTCAAACATTATTTAATAGAGATCCTTCGTCGCAAGCTCCCCAAGGAGGACAGATATGGCGGAGAGGATTCCTAATTTTTATTGTACGTCAGCAACTGTAATTGATTTGATATTCAAGGTTCTACCATCAGCAGAAGTCGGGATTTTTAAAGTTCCGTTTCTGACCATATCAAAAGCTTTCTCTTCCAGTATTCGATCTATCGATACACCTAGCAACTGCCAGTTATAATCCACTGAAGGTTTAATAACACCTTGCTTGTTTTCTTTGGTATATTTGATGATTAAATCTCTGATTCTCCCATCAGGAACATCCGCATATTTAGCGACTGAATCATAATACCGATCCTCTTTGGTTACTAATCCCAACTTAGTAATGGTCCCAAACCGATAGTTGTTAACAGCTAGTTTGTAAGTTTTATAATCCACCAGATCCAGTCCACCTAATTGGACATTTACGATTCTATTGCCGACTTCTTTTGAAAGATCGATATCGTAAGATAAACCAGAAAACATATCATAGTTATAACCTCTTATTTTTCCGTTGAAAGAGACTGTTAAATCACCCGGTTGGAAGGTGTTATAATAGGAAGCTGACCATTCCATATATTTTTTAAGATTGGCTCCGGTGATATTAACGCCGACTAAAGTGTTTGGATATTTGTAAATATAAGCCACGTCCTTTTTCTTAAAGTCCCCGGCCGTTAAGTTAGAACCAAAATTAAAGAGTGCCGCAGATGAAACATCTGCATCGGTAAAGTACATCTGTACTTCATTTATAAAATCGATGATTGCAGAATCTTCTAATTGCGACGTCGGCATGGTGGTCACTTTAGCTGCACCGGTAATGTAGTCGACCTCATCGATAAAAACCTCGGAAATTTTACCAACCACTAAATTGGCATCTTTAACGGACTTATCATGAACATAGGCAAAGCTATCCAAAATTTGCTGGTTAGGCTTAACATTTTTGGTTTCGATATTGGTCGTATTGACTAAAAACACTTTGTTAGTACTGCCATCAGTGGAAACATAAATGTCTGCTTTGGCTAAGGCCCAACCATATTTACCGGGTTCAATTATTTTTACCCCGTTAATTTCCTTATTGTATTTGGCATGGGCATGGCCCCCAAACAGAACATCAAACTGAGGAAATTTTTCTGCAATTGCTTCCAAACCTTTATAACCATGTTCACCTGTAGGACCAATATGATAGGAACCAACTAGCACATCATATTTACCTTCTAATTCAGCAATAACTTTTGCCGTTTCCTGCATCGGGCTTTTAAAGGCCAAACCTTTAAAATGGCTGACGGTTGCCGATTCCCAGGTAGGAACAGCAGGCGGAATCATACCAACTACAGCAATTCTAACACCGTCTCTTAGGAAAAGTTTATAAGGAAGTACCCATCTTTTAGAGGTACCTTCTTTGTAAATATTTGCGGAAAGAACGGCTCCATTAAAAGCTTTAATATTTTTTTCCAGGAAGGAGAGTTCAAAATTAAATTCATGATTTCCAAGTGTCCAGGCATCATATTGCATTAGGTTCATGGCAGCGATCATTGGATGGTAAGCCAAATCATTGAAAAGTTCTGCGCTATTATCCTGAATGGTGTCACCATTATCAATCAGGATGACATTTCTGTTTTCGATTCTCTGTTTATCCACTAATGTTTTGATCTTAGCGAAGCCTGCATCTTTGTCCATACTATCCAGTGCATAATCATGTGGATAAATCCTGCCATGCATATCGGACGTTTGGAGAATAGTGATTTTTACCGCCGCACTGACTATGGTGGTAAATGTCAGCGAAAAAGCCATTAAAAAAAGAACGGCAACATTTCTATATTTTGTCATCATTTTTCCTCTTTTTGAATGATTCATGATGAATGCATTACATTAACTGGAATGAGATATGATTTCAGTATCTTTACCAGAGAAAACAACCCAAAAAAAACAAATGGAATAACCCTTTTTAGAAATAATCCTTACCAAAAAAGTGTCAGTTTGAAAAGAAAATATTAGAGATATTAAATTGTTTTAATATCAGCAATTTTGGAATCAAACAGGCATAATTATATGGCAACCGTTTTTTATAGGCTCTTTTGGGCATACTTCTTCACAAAATCCACACATTAGGCGTCAGGCAAAATCTATTGAAAAGTGTTCGGGATAAACGGGTTAGGGAGTTTTACAATTATCTTAAATTTGGCAGAACTACCTGATGATTGGTAGTAATTGATTAAGTAAATTACCAGATCAGATCTATTTCGCTATCAAACTCGTGAATGTATTCTAGTTTATCTTCACCATATGAGGCGCGTAGCGATTTTTTTTGGTAATCCACGATAAATGTTGCATGTTTCCCAAAAATACGGTTAAAGATCGCAACACTTTCTTCACTATTTTCATCAAGCATTTTAATTTGCGACAAGTCATGGTCGTACTTGGTTGTAAAGCTTCTGCCACACTGATCATTAGGACAGCAGAAATTAACGCGGGCACCTTCTTTAATTGTAATTTGCTCATCGAAAAGCGCTCCAAAATGACCAGGTGTTGAGGGCAGATAAAAAAGAGATGAGCAATCAAAGAAGTCAGAACTAAGAATACCTTTAAGTTTAAATGCAGAACCTGACAGAACCGTAAGATCTTCATTACAATAAGGACAGTAAAACCTTCTCATCTCTTTCTCCAATAATACTTAAAATAATTTTAAATTATCGTCACTTATAATAGTTGTTAATAAATTCACTCTAACTGTCATTCTGCGAAGAATCTCTATCTCCAAGCCTTAAGATCCTACCCGTACCTCGTCAGGATGACAAAACTAATTAATCTTCTATTAAATCATCATCAAAGCTTTTGTTATATTGCTCCATGGCTGCCAGGCTCATCCCCATACTTGAAAAACCACCATCATGAAATAAATTTTGCATTGTTACTTTACGGGTTAAATCTGAGAAAAGGGTGATACAATAATTGGCGCATTCTTCAGCGGTAGCATTGCCGAGCGGAGACATTCGTTCGGTAAAATCAATTAAGCCATCGATACCCTTTACACCACTTCCTGCCGTTGTTTTCGTTGGTGATTGTGAGATAGTATTGATTCTGATTTTTTTATCCCGCCCATAAATATAGCCAAAACTTCTGGCAATTGATTCTAAGATGGCCTTAGCATCAGCCATATCATTATAGCGATAGAGTGTTTTTTGGGCTGCCACATAGGATAAAGCAACAACGGAGCCCCACTCTTTGATTGCGTCTCTTTGCTTAGCAACTTTAAGTAGTTTATGAAATGACAAAGCTGATATATCTAAGGTTTTCTGGAAGAAATCATAGTTTACATCCTCATAGGTTAATCCTTTTCGAACATTGAACGACATCCCGATTGAATGGAGCACAAAATCAATCTGTCCATCAAAAATCTCCATGGTTCTATCGATTAGTTTTTCCAGGTGGTCTACTCTCGTTGCATCGACAGGAATCACTTCGGCGTTACATGTTTCGGCCAACTCATTAATGGTACCAAAGCGGATTGCCGCCGGTGTATTGGTCAGTGTAAATTGGGCACCTTCCTCAAATGCTTTTTCAGCAACCTGCCAGGCGATTGATTTTTCGTTTAAAGCACCAAATATAATTCCTTTTTTACCTGATAATAAATTATAAGCCATGATTTTATCTCTAAGAGGAAGTTTAAATTATTTATATGTTTATTCATATAAGTGTAGATTATTATAATCTTTTTTATAACGCTAATCCAATTGTCGTTAATATATTATTTTTGTTTAATAATTCTTTTCTGTAAATTACTTTTTAAAAAGGTTGGTGGCCGGACAAAAAGTTTTAGATTGAAAGTCGTCATAAATAATATTAAGTATGGGACTAACGGCTTTTTTCAATAATGGGACAAATCCCTAGAGAAAGATCCTATTCAAATCTCTTTTTATAGATAACCTTTGAATCTTATTAGAAATTATACTATTTAGATAGTGAGATAATCATTAAACATTTAAACTACCAATCACCTCATTTAAATCAGAGATAATTTATGGATAATTCGATCAACAATTATTGGGAAATCAGGCTGAAAGATTTAAAAGAATCGTTGAATAAGAATAATTTTGATGCCTGGATTGCGGAAAATAAAGCTGAAGCTTCACGGATGGTTTTTAATGAAGTGTTGGCTTCTTTACCCATTCAGACGATATCCTGGGGGGGATCGATGACTTTTAAGTCAAGCGGTTTATACGATGCGCTGATTCATCAAAATAAATATGTAGTCTTGGACACCTTTGAAAAAGGCATTGCTAAAGACGACATGCTTGAAAGAAGGAGAAATGCGCTATTGGTTGATCTTTTTATTACCGGTTGTAATGCGATTACAGAATCCGGACAATTAGTGAATTTGGATATGATCGGGAATCGAACCGCTGCCATCAATTTTGGTCCTAAATATGTTTTGTTGTTAGTTGGTCGTAATAAAATCGTTTCTGATATTCATGATGCCATGATAAGAATTAAGGACTATGCTGCACCAACAAATGCCATGCGCCTGGATAAAAAATCACCATGTACCACAACTTCATATTGCCAGGAGTGTCAAAGCCCCGATCGAATCTGTAACGTATGGTCGATTACTGAAAAGTCTTTTCCTAAGAGACGGATAAAGATAATTTTGATCAATGAAGATTTAGGACTATAATTATTTCCCGATTACATTTTAATTAGTGTTCAAACGAAAAGTAGGTAATTTGGGGACATGTGCAATTTGTAGAAGACACTTTAATAATTAAATACCAAGTTGTTACGTGTACCCTAATTACCGGACTTATATCCAATAATTGAATTTTTGTTCAGCCACTAATTACTAACCAAGGATAGAGATAAAGATTAAGACTATTAACCGTGATACTTTAGGAAAAACGTACAAAACGACATTGAAAGATTTAACAGTTATGATTAAAATCATATCTGAAGCGTTAAAAAACTTATATGATTTAATAATTGCTTTATCTGATATATCTGTGAAAATGTCTGATGAATAAAGAAATGGAGCTTTGTAAATCTTGTATTGGAGAATTGAGTGGCCTTAGTCGATCAGTTTAACCGCCAGATCAGTTATCTCAGAATATCTGTTACTGACCGTTGTAACTTACGTTGTGAATATTGTATGCCAAAGGATGGCGTCGAATTAATGCAACACGAAGATGTATTATCATTTGAAGATATTGTTCAGTTCACAAAAGTTGCTGTCTCAATGGGGGTTCGAAAAATCAGATTAACCGGTGGAGAACCCCTGGTCAGAAAACATATCGTTCAATTGGTATCTTTGTTAGCAGAAATTGAAGGTGTTGAAGATTTTGGAATGACAACCAATGGAATTCTTTTAACAAAATACGCCAAATCCTTAAAAGAAGCTGGTTTACATCGAGTGAATATCAGCCTGGATTCTATGGCGCCTGAGGTATATCATAAAATTACACGGTGCGGAAATATCAATGATGTGTTTAGTGGTATAGAAGCAGCTAAAGCCGCTGGATTTAAAAACATCAAAATAAACTGTGTCATTCAAAAAAGTTCTACCGAACCAGATGCCAAAGCAGTTGGTCTGTATTGTGAGGAGAATGATCTTCAAATTCGTTATATACGCCAAATGGATTTGCAGGCAGGAAAATACTGGGTGGTAGAGGGTGGAACCGGCGGAGACTGTAAGATATGTAATCGCCTCCGCTTAACCAGTAATGGACAATTAAAACCCTGTTTAATCAATGATATGTCCTATGATATCAGAAAAATGGGCTTTAAAGAATCGATATTGGAGGCTGTTCGTTGTAAACCTAAAAAGGGCGTTTTTAGTACCAGTAATAAGTTTCACAGTATCGGCGGATAAATATGAAAGATTATAATAGTTACTTTTTCGATATCGACGGAACACTCATTGATACCACTGGAATAATTTATAAAAGTTGTCAAAAAGTTTGCCTTAAACATGCCGGTTTCGATCCCGAATTTGGTTTTATTGCCAGTCTGACAGGTTTGCCTTTGGATCGTGTGATTGGAAACTGCCTGGATGGGAAATGTGATTATGATATGGAGCAAGCGATCCGGGATTATAAAGAATACCAGAGCCTAATTTACAAAGACTACTTAAAAGTATTTCCCCATGTTAATCATGTATTAGGTCAATTAAAAAGTCGGGGTAAAAAAATTGCGGCTGTAACATCCCGACGACTGGAGTCTTTGAAGCCATATTTAACTTTTACAGATTCATTACAATATTTTGAGGTTCTGGTGACACCCGAAATGACAACCCATCATAAACCTCACCCTATGCCAGCTATCAAGGCTATCGATCTTTTGAAAACAACACCAGATCAGTGTTTGTTTATTGGTGATTCCATTTTTGATATCCAATGCGGACAAAAAGCCGGAACAGATACAGCTTTTGTAGACTGGAGCTTTAGTAACATCGATAAACTGGATGAAGGTCCTACCTATATTATTTCTGATATGAAAGAGCTGTTAGTGAACTAGTCCAAATACCTGTCATCCCATGAGTTTTTGGTAGTAACAACTGTATTTTTACTCTTGGCTACTTTAGATTTGCGATCCGGCCCTAATTCAGTTTTTGTCCGCAATAAAGATAATTGATTTAAGTTCCCTACTGATGTATCATACAGGTAAATCTTAAATATAATGACAATCTGTTAATTGCTCCCAGAAAGTACTTATGAAACTTTGCCAATCCTGCCATCAACCTTTAGCTGAAATTATCACTACCTGTCCCTCATGTGGTGCTGGCGTGGAACAAGGTCGAAAGTACATCGATGACTATGAAATTATTGATGTGTTATACGAAGGTCATGCCAGTATCCTGTGTAAAGCAAAAGTCAGTAGTTCCAGCGAGTTAATGATGATTCGGATATATAAACCTCAATCAGGTATGAATCAGGAAGTGGCCGATCGCCTAAAAAACAGATTGATTGAGCTAAAAAATTTACCGGAAGATGGGTTTGTCAGACATCATGATATTAAAGAGTCTTCCGATGGTATTTGGTATCGGGTCAGTGAATGGGTTGAAGCTGAAAGCTGGAGTAAAATATTATCATCGGGGATACTAAAAGACAATAAAGTAGCTTTTAAATTGTTTTTAACCATTGCTTCAAAATTAGATATACTACATAAAACCAACCATTTCATTCCCCATTTGATATTAAATGATATCATGGTCATCCGGAATACCGACAGTGAACTGGAAGTTAAAATTGATTACAAGTTATCACGATTTTTAGACCCAGAGCTGCAAATGACCGGAACGATGTTAAAAAATCTGATCAATTGCCATCCGGATATTAATAACAACAGACCATTAGGTTATCGCAGTGATATTTGGTCATTAGGGAAAGTATTTTATGAATTGCTGTCTGCGGATGTTAGTAGTTGCCCAGGACCGCTAGGAATTAACAGTTTATCAATTCCACAGGATGGTAAAACACTATTAAAGTTAATGATCTCCAGTGATCCCGGGTTAAGACCGGGCTCGATGGAAGAAGTGGTTCATGCCCTGAAAAGATTGATTGGGCAAGTCGATAACGGGAAAAAAACAAAAAGTTCCGCTTTATCAAAAACTTCCCGGGAAATCTTGAAACTGAGAAAAACCGTCTTTATATTAGCTACTTTGTTTATGCTTGTTTTGGCTGGCGGAGTTTCCAGCTGGTATTATTTTAAAACACCCGTCAAAGATACTGCTGTATTATTTGAAGAGTATGCGAATCAATATTCAGGTTCGATAGCTTTCGTAATGGTTGAATATTCATTACATGTTGAAGAGTACTTGATTTATAGCAGGAGGGTTGAGGGGACAGCCTTTTTAGTTGATTCGGCAGGGTACTTATTGACCAATCGACACGTCGTCTGCCCCTGGTTAGAAGATATGAATCTATTTTCAGCCATAAATCGAATGAAGGCTAATTCAAGTAATATTCAGTTTAATTATCGTCTGTTTTTATGGTTTGAAGGTGAACAAGCTTATAAACGTTTACCAGGTTTAGCGGGCAGCTCTGATATAGAAGATATTTATTCAATAGAAAACGCCTACCGTTCAGATGCTAAACCAAATGTTATTATCGCCGGTGTTTCCAGGCCAAAAGTAAATATGGGCTATTTAAATAATTCTCCTCTAAAAGATGATTTTGCTGTCTTAAAAATTAATCAAATACCGTCTGGTTTAGTTCCATTGCCCCTGGATAAGAACTTTGATCCGAAAAAAATTTCAAAGCTCGCTCCAGTGATCACACTGGGATTCCCATTGGGAAGTCGGCTTCAGGCCAATGCTGTAAACGTCAGTGTAACCAGGGGGAATGTTAGAAGAACCTTTAATGATATGATCCAGGTGGATACATCTATTTACAAGGGTAATAGCGGTGGTCCGATTATGAACAGTGAAGGTAAAGTCATTGGTATTGCGACAGGTGTCGTTATTGACCAGGCGAGCTCTATCGTTCCTGTCGTGACAGCGTTATCCGATATCGGATTGATTTTACCGATTTCTAAAGCTGCAAAGTTTCTGGATGAGTTAAAAACGGGTCAGGCGAAATGGAATGGCCAACTGGATTTATCCATTGAAAAGAAACTGGAAGCCATCAAAGATAAGGCTGCAATGGGTCAATGGAAAGAAGCACAGGATTTTGCTGACAATCATCTGAAATATAGCCTTGAGCCCTCTTTGTTAATAGCTGCGGCAGTGATGCATATTTGTAATGATGATCTCCAGGGTGCTAAACAGCTGTTAATCCAGAATATTTCTGTTGAAGAGGGTAATAGTTATGCCAAGCTGCTTTATTATATGATCGATTGGGAAAAAGGAATCAGTGAAAACAATATCTATCACAAACAATTGCTGAATTTAAATTGGATTTCAGAGGTAGAATTTTATGGACATCTGGCTAAAATACTGGAGGGAACGATCAAGGAAAACATCGCTAAACAAAGTTGGAGCCACTCCAAAGAGAAAAGCTGGATATACTATACCCTGGGATTGATTCAATACAAGAAGAAAAACCTTAAGAAAGCTGAAGAATTTTTGAAAACGGCCGTTTTAGAAGGGAAAAACCAATACTGGGTGTTTTATCTGGCTAAGGCTAAACTGTTTCAAGTTCAAAAAGATATGTTTTCAACCATTAAAAAGAAATCTTTAAAAAAGAAATATGAGAAAACCATTAATACCTTTAATCATAAGGTCGAAGATATTATCAAAACCCAGGCAGAAGTTCGGAAAAAAATCATTCCTTATACAACAAAACTGTTGAATATTGGTATCGGTATATTTGAAAAAACGCAACTTCTGGAAAGTATCTATGCCCTTGATAACTCCAACAATGATATATTGGCAGCTTTAGCTTACTACTACTCTGTTCAGGATAACTGGTCAAAAAGTCTGGATTATATCAGTCAGTATCTGTCTAAAAGTGGCTGGGAAAACAGAACCCGACTGGCAGCCTGGTTGTTGAAGATTGAAATACAAAATATAACAACAGATAATCAGGATGAAGTACAAGCCAGCCTGGATGAATATTACCGTATGATCAAAGACCCCTGGTATCGCAGTATTTGTACCACACTACAAGGAAAAACGCCTGAAAATGATTTATTGAACCAGGCCAACAATCAACCGGAATTGCTACTCACTGCTCACACAGCGCTGGCGTTTTGGGCTGAAGGTAAAAAAGATTATAAAAAAGCACTTTTTCACTATAAAGAAGCACTAGGTTCTTATTTAAATGATTGGTGGGAGTATGAATTTGCCAAAGAAAGGATTGGAATTTTGAAATTGAAATTAAAACAGAAATAAGATACTTTCAGAACTAATTCTGGATTTTGATTTGATCATCTGGGTTTAACCCGGAAATGACCTCAATATTGATCCCATCTGACAAACCGACTTTAATAGGTTGTTTTATAAAAATCCGGGATTCTTGTTTCACCTCTACAAATGTTTGGTCATCTTCAATAATTAAAGTTGCTTCATTAATAGCCAATACCTGATCTCTTTTTTCCAGAACAATGTCTGCATTCGCGCTATATCCAGCCCTGATAAAAAACGCTTCTTTCAGTTGTAAATTAGCTCTAATCTCAAATTGAATCGCACCATTTACTGCTTTTCCTTTTGGGGAGATATATTCCAAAGTGGCTTTAAATTTTTCTGTTTCAATGGCACCAATTGCAAGAATTAAATCCATACCCGTATTTAGTTTTCCTACCTCGGATTCATCAATATTACCTTCAAATATCATGGCAGTCATATCTGCGACTGAAGCTACTGTTGTGCCGGCATTATTTGAATTACTCTCGATAACCAAATTACCTTCTTTAACCGGGATGTCCAGGATCATTCCATCAATGGTGGATTTTATGATTGTATTGGTAGCATTATCGCTTGATTTAATGAAACCGTCTTTGATCAGTTGCAGATTATTCCTGGCTGATACCAGTTCTTCCCGGGCTTTTTTTAATGATACCTCTGCTTTTTGATATTGTGCTTGGGTATCCAGTGTCACATCTTCTTTAACGAGTAAGAAATTATTCTCCGATTCCACTAGCGCTTCCTGGGCTTGTTTTAAGGCCAGGCTTGATTCCTGTAGTACTGTTTCTGAAATCAGGGCGTTGTTGAATAGCATTTGATTTCTTTGAAATGTTTTACGAGCATCGTCAATTGCCAGTAAGGCGTTGTTAACTTTAAACTCAGCCTTGCTGAGTTTAAGCATACTATATGAATCCTTATTTTTATTTAGTGTCCCTTTTAATAAAATACCATCTATCATGGATTTATTGTAAAGCTCGTTTTGAATATTGTAAGATTTTTCCGCATCTTCCAGACCAATAATCGCTTTATTCAGTCGGTTTTCAGCATTGTTTAGATTAATCATATCCGGGATGATTTTAATTCGGGCAATGGGATCTCCTTTTTTCAATTTTTGCCCGGATTTTAAATAGATATGATCGACAATTCCGGAAATATGAGGTTTGATTTCGATTTCTATTCTTGGATTAACTGACCCGGTAGCGACACTTTTTTTGATAATATTGGTAATGATCGGTTTTGTAGTTTTAAATAGTCTCGGTTTTTTTTGTGATTTTTGATATAAAAAATAAATTGTTCCTATAAAAACGCTAAGAATAATAACGACAAGGATGATTTTAAAAATACGCTTCATGGTTTTCCTGTAAAAGTTATTCGTCACGAATGGCATCAACGGGTTTGATCGAAACTGCTCTATTGGCTGGAATTAATCCTGCCAAGGCTCCGGAAAAAATTAGTACAATGATGGCCGTAATTGCAACCTGGAAATCAATTTCAGGATTGGCAAACATTGTTGAATTAACGTTTAAATGAATCAAAACAGCAGCCACGGTTTCAATTAAACCAACCCCGGCTACCAGACCGAAATAACCGGATACTGATGTTAACAATATTGTTTCAAGGATAATTTGTGTAATGATGCTGGATGGAGGTGCACCAATCGCACGTTTGATTCCAAATTCTTTGGTGCGCTCTTTGACCGTGATTAGCATAATATTACTAACACCGATGATTCCAGCCATTAAGGTAAAGACTCCCACAAACCAGATTAAAAAATTAATACCATCAAATAACCTGGAAATCTTTAGATACTCTTTTTCCATGTTCCAGTATCCAAAGGCACGCTCATCATTGGGATCAACCTGATGCCTGTTGGCTAGAAAAACCATAACATCTTTTCTGAGTTGTGCTGCTGAAGAGCCCTTTTTAGCAGTCATTGAAAACCAACCGACGCTATCTCCATAATTAAAGGCTTTCTGAAAGGTTGTGAATGGAATATTGATCGCTTTTGACCTCCTTTCATCAGGATCATCCTTATCCCTACTTTTGTAGACCCCGACAACCTTAAAGTAGATTCCCTTAACCCGGATATATTTTCCAATAGCTAATTCATTTTTTTCGAATAATTCCTGAAGTACCCGTTCGCCAATAATGGCCACTTTGCGTTGAAGTTTAATATCGAGTGCATTTAGGTAGCGACCTTGGACGATATCGACCAATGAAATATTTCGAATATCCGGATAATCTCCATAAATACTAAAGGTGCCGGTTTTCAATTTATAAACGACATTGTTACTGTTTGCGTTGTTACTCAGTTGATTTCTAGGTGCTAAATATTCCACTTCAGGAATATTCTTATAAATTGCCGCGATATCACTGTTATTAAAACGAAAACGGCGACCGGCAGGATAACCTTTGTAGGGTTTTGTCGTGTTCCGGGTCCATAAAAAAACACTATTAGTCGCTGTTCCGGAAAAATCACTTGTGACGCCGTTTTCCAGTCCTTTGCCACTACCGAGCATGATAATCAACATGAAGATGCCCCAAAACACCCCAAAAGCCGTTAAAAGGGATCTGATTTTATTTTTCTGTAGCGTGTTAAATATTTCCTGCCAGTTATCTGGATCCAGCCACATTTTTATTCATCCTGTAAAGCTTCAACCGGTTTGATATTCGCGGCCCTCTTAGCTGGGAAATAACCTGCCAGAGCGCCCGCAATGATTAGTAATAATAAAGCCCCAAAGGCAACAGACAGATCAACTTCAGGGTTGGAAAAATATTCCTGCCCCTGAATAAATTTTGCCATTAATTCCAAAACTATCACTCCACCCACCAAGCCCCAGTAGCCTGAGAAAAGGGTAATTAAAATTGATTCTGTTAAAACCAAATCTATAATAGAACCGGGTGTGGCACCTAATGCTTTTCTAACACCAATTTCGCGGGTTCGTTCTTTAACCACAATCAACATGATATTACTAACACCCACAATGCCTGCTACTATGGAACCGATACCAATAATCCATATAAAAATGCGAATGTTTTGAAACAGGGTCATAAATTTTTGAAATCGTTCTAAACGGTTTCGGACGTATATGGCGCGTTTATCATCAATATCAAACTGATGATTATCGGCGAGTATCTGTTTGACATTTTTTTCGATTTCTTTTCCCTGTTCGACATTTGCCTGACCGGTGGTAAACATTAAACGGTGTACGCGATTTCGGCCATTAAATACCTGTTGGGCAGTGGAAATTGGTAAATAAATATATCGATGTTGACGTTCATCACCATCATCGGCGAACACTCCAATCACCCTGAAAGCAATACTATTAATAATGATGATTTCCCCTACCGGGTTTGTTTTTTTAAACAGGGCTTTTTCAACATCTGCGCCAATGATGACGACTTTTCGATGTTGGTTAATATCCAGTTGGTTGAATAGTCTACCTTTGACCGGGTAAATCTTTTCAATTTCACGATAATCGGGGTGGACAGCCATCATATCAAAACTTCCGGTTTCATTTTTATATCGGGTGGTGTTTTTTTGGTTTAAGTAAAACGCGGCGGAAATTCGATCAATTTGCTTTATTTGGGTTCGGATATTTTCATAATCATTGTTTTTGAACTGAATTCGACGTCCTTGTTTCAACCCTTTATATGGTTTGCTGGTTTGTCCTCTATAGACCCAAATGCTGTTGACAGCGTCGGACTCAAAATCTGATTTTACGCCATTTTCTATTCCATACCCGGCACCTAATAGCAGGACTAACATAAATATCCCCCAGGAAACACTAAAACCGGTGAGTATAGTCCTGAGTTTATTTTTTTTGATATTCTCCAGTATTTCCTGGAATTTGTCTAAATTGAAAAACACAGCTGTCCTTCATTAATTAAGCTAAATAATATCTCATGTCCGAATGATGCCATCTTTAATGTGGATGATGCGATCAGTTTGTTCAGCAATATCTTTTTCATGGGTAATAATGACAATAGTAATACCTGTCTGGTTGATCGCCTTGAATAGATCCATCACTTCCATCGAAGTTTGACTATCAAGGGCACCCGTTGGCTCATCCGCTAAAATAATTTTGGGCTGGGTAATCATGGCTCTGGCGATGGCTACCCTTTGTTTTTGTCCTCCTGACAGTTCGCCCGGAAGATGATGTGCCCATTCCTTAAGTCCCAGTTTATCCAAATATTTCAGGGCTTTCAGATTTCTTTTTTTACGGTTTTGCTTTTGGTAGTAAAGGGGAAGTGCCACATTTTCCATGGCATTTTTGAACGAGATTAAATTAAATGATTGAAACACAAACCCTAATAATCTGTTTCTAAGTTTTGCACCCTCTTTTTCAGAAATTTGATGACTGATTTCCTGCCCATCCAATTGATAGCTGCCCTGATTATAACCATCCAATAAACCGAGTATATTTAACAGGGTCGATTTTCCGGAACCGGAAGAACCCATGATGGAAACTAGTTCTCCTGGCTTTAAATGAAGATCGATCCCTTTTAAAACATGCAGCTCTGTTGATCCGGTAATATAAGACTTATGAATGTTTTTCAAGTGAATCATAGCTTTTGAAGTTGATTTAGAAGATTGAATATCACCCTTTGGTAAAAATTATAATTAGTGGCTGAACGAAAATTCAATTATTGGATATAAGTCCGGTAATTAGGGTACACGTAACAACTTGGTATTTAATTATTAAAGTGTTTTCTACAAATTGTACCTGTCCCCAAATTACCTACTTTTCGTTCAGACACTAATTATTGAAAAAAGGGTTGGATTCAATCATTGATTTGTGACGAATCACCGGGGAATATTGAAACTAACAGGACTAATTTATTACTGAAGAATAAATGGAAAATTCGGTTTAGACAACTGGAAAATTGTAATTATGATATTAATGATATTAATTAATATGGTCCTAAACAGCACCTGATCAATCA
>JABHWU010000110.1 GCA_018657625.1 Deltaproteobacteria bacterium
CCCCCGTCGCGTCTCTTTTGGCGAAGTTGGCATCCATCGGTTGTCTAACCGTACCAGCAGCGTAAATACCGGTTCGTCTGGTTTCATAAGGAAAACAAACAAAATGTGAATCGGGATAGCCATGAGCCAATTCAGGAAGGTCCGTACCTTGACGATATTGTAAATTCAAAGCTGAATCACCATCAACTGTTGATGGAACCTGACCTTCAGCTAAAACAACCAGATCCGCATCAATGGAAATTTGATCTCCAATTAGAGTATTATCAACATCTACACATAAACCGCTACCATTTGCATTGACTGCTACGACATCACCTTTGGTTAAAAAGACACCGGGATCATCCTGAAGTTTTTTATAAAATTCTTCGTATTGACCTGGTGTTCTCATATGCTTGTAAAGAATATAAGCTTTAGCGTCTTTATCATTCTCTCTAACGTAGGAAGCTTGCTTCAAAGATCGCATACAGCAAGTACCTGAGCAGTAGGATAAATATTTTTCATCCAACGATCCAGCACACTGCACAAAAACAACACTTTTAGCCGCTTTACCATCTTTGGTTTTGATCTCACCTTTGGCAGCCATTTCTTCAAATTCAGTACTACTAATTACATTATCCTGACCGCCACCCAATTCTGTTATTTTACTAACATCATATGGTTTTGCCCCAGTAGCCATGACAACAGCACCCGATTTGAATTCCACGGCATTGGAGCCAGCAATTTTAACATCAAAATTACCCGGTTCACCAGCAATTGATTCGACAGTTACTGATTTATGAACAGTGATATTTTCATGTCCTTCAATTTCCGCAACCAATTGAGCGATATCGTTGTCTACCAGTTGGGTATACGGTACTTCAGTCGGTAAGCGCTTTTTATATTTTAGTGCAAATCCACCTAATTGGGCTTCTTTCTCAACCAGATTAACTTTATATCCTGCTTTGGCAGTTTCCAGGGCTGCATTCAGACCTGTAATGCCAGCGCCAACAACCAGAATATCTTTATTCGTTTCTTGCTCGTAAGGTACAATGACTTTCATCTCTTTTACTTTCGTAATATACATACGAACATAGTCTTCAGCTGCCATTTGAGTATCTTCGTCAACAACGCCTTCTTCATTCCGTTGAGGCATTGTCCAGGCAGCATATTCTCTTACAGGAGCCCGACAGATCAAATTTTCATTTCCAAAAGAAAACTTTTCACTTTGATATCGGTCAGAACAAGCAGCAATAACGATTCTGTTGACACCTTCATTATTGATATCATCTTTAATCAGCTGAACACCTTCCTGACCACAAAGATATGAATGTGATTTACAAACAGGCACACCAAATTCACTAGTCGCGACTTTTCCAAGCTCGTCAACATCAATCGCTTTATCAATATCACATCCAGAACAAATATAAACACCTAATTTTTTTTCCATGTTTTAGTTCCTCACTACGTTTTGAATCGCTTTTAAAGCAGCGCCAGTTGCATCCTGAATAGAACTGCTGACATCAGCAGGAAGATTAGCTACACCAGCCGATAAAATACCTTCTTTTTGTAAATGTGGAGCAATAAAACCATTCTCATCAAGTTTGATGAAACCCGGAAGCTTCTTATCATCTGCAACACTCGATTGCATACCTGTTGCTAACACTGCCAGGTCTACTTCCATTTTGATTTTAACGCCTTTTAAAATGTCTTCGGCTTCTACAATCACTTTTTGGTCTTGACCTTCGGTAATACTAGCCACTTTACCTTTGATCAGCTCAATATTTTCTTCACTTCTGATTTTTGCCGCAAAATCTTCATATCTACCTGGGGTTCTCAAATCGATATAGAAGATCGTTATCTTGGCATCCGGGTTAGCTTCGCGTACGTATTTAGCCTGTTTCAGAGACGCTAAGCAGCAAATAGATGAACAATGAGCCAAGTGATTTTCATCTCTGGAACCAGCACATTGCACAAAAACAACTGATTCAACTTTTTTGTTATCTGAAGGTCTAACAATTTGGCCGTTTGTGGGGCCTTGACCTGATGCATAACGTTCCATGGTCACATTATTGATGACATTGGATAAGGCGCCATAACCAAGGTGTGTCAATTTAGTCGCATCGTAAGGTTTCCAACCAGTCGCATAAACAATAGTCGCCACTTCAACTTCAGTTTCCTTAACTTGCATATCCAAATCAATGGCATCGTAAGTACAAGCTTCAACACATTTTTTACAAGAATCATCGCAGGCTGCTCTATCAATAACAAATTTTGATGGATAAGCCAGTTTGTGAGGCATATATACCGCTTTGGTTTTATCAACGCCATAATTGAAGTCGTTACTTCTTTCAACAGCACAGACATCTTCACACTTGCCACATAACACACATTTTTCATTGACGTAGGTCGGATTGGTTTTAATCTTAACCTTGTAGTTTCCGGCATCCCCGCTAATCGATTCTACTTCAGAATTTACAAAAGTCTGAAGTTTAGTATTAGGCTTAATTCTTTTATAGTTAATTTCCAGTCCACATGGGGGAGGGCAAAGCTTAGGGAAGTACTGATAAAACTTAGCAACGCGTCCACCAAGGATAGGATCTTTTTCAACAAGAATTACTTCATAACCGACCTCAGCAGCTTCTAAAGCAGTAGTCATTCCACTGATTCCGCCACCGATAACTAAAATTTTACCTTTATTTTCTGCCATTCAATTCCCTTGTTGTTGGATCGGATTGATAAATAATGTCATTATTACTATTCGTCTCTGGTATTTTGAAATGAACCGATTCAGTTCTGATATGAGACTGATAAAAAGATCGAATGTTCATAAAGACAAAGCAGTGCTCATCTGAAAAGCCAGATTAACACTGCTCAGTTTGGTTTTATCATGTGAGTAAATTACTGATAGCCACATATTCCCTATCAGCAATTCTATCGTCATCTAATCATTGATTAGGATACGATCTGATGATAATCTCTCTTGAAAACTTTGAATTCACCAGTTTTACTATCATAAGTAGAGTTAGTGAAACATTTCCAGTTTTCATCATCAATAGCCAGGAAGTCACCTCGATAATAGTAACCAGGATATCGAGTTTCTTCTCTGAACATGATATGTCTAGCATGAGCTTCAGCTGCGATCAGTCTATGGAAATTTTCCCAGGCTCTTAGCAGTTCATGAAGATCTCTAGCACCCATGTGAAAAGAATCCTGCTTAGTCATTCTCAGGTATTCTAATCCTCTTTCAAGCATGGTCTTACTAGTCATATAGTAAGTACTTACACCACCAGCATACTCATCCATAATTTTCTGCAGTCTTTGTTGTAGCATTGCAGGTTTGATATAGTTAGGATTGATTTCTGGATCAGTTGTGTAATCACAATACTTAGCATAAGTTTCCATAGGCATAAAAATCTCAGCAGCCAATTCGTCATTAGTTTCAGCGAATTCTGGCATTTCTGGATTATCCATAACATAAGAAACCATTGCTTTACCAGCAATTCGACCTTCCGCATGAGAACCGGATGAAAACTTGTGACCAGAAGCACCCACACCGTCACCAGCTGAGAACAGACCTTTAACAGTCGACATTCTGTTGTATCCCCAAGAATATTCTTCTGGTCCGAAATCGCCAGGTCCAGATACCCAAAGACCAGCACAACCAGCATGTGATCCTAACAGGTAAGGCTCAGATGGCATCAATTCAGAAGGAACTTTTTCAGGTGCCATGTTATTAGCAGCCCAAACACCAGCCTGTGAAATAGACATATCTAAGAAATCTTCCCAAGCTTCTGCTTCCAGATGCTTCATTTGTTTCTTATCCATTGTCTCACCCAAAGTTTGAAGGGCTTTATCTGTATGGATATAGATAGGTCCTTTACCAGCTTTCATATCGGTGATCATCATATGATTTCTCATACATGTTCCGATATTTTCAACATACTGGCCATAAAGTTTCTTGGATTCTTCTGCATGTGTCACACAGTAGTCTTCACCCAGAGCGTTAGTCGCTTTTGCTTTAAACAGTAAGAACCAAGCACCAACAGGTCCGTAACCATCTTTAAATCGGGCAGGGACGAATCTGTTTTCCATCAATACTAATTCAGCACCAGCTTCAGCACCCATAGCATAGTTAGAACCTGCGTTCCATACTGGAAACCAAGCTCGACCTTGACCTTCAGCAGTCGCTCGACCTCTAAAGAAGTTAACACAACCACCAGTTGCTAACATGGCTGTTTTACACTTGAATATATATAGTTTGTGCTCACGAACACTAAAACCAACCGCACCAGCTACTTTGGAAGGATCGTTTTTGTCATTCAACATTTTTACGACGAATACACGCTCATATACGTTCTGATCAACGCCAGTTTCTTTTCTGTTGTTTTCCAGAGCAATCTTACCAGCTTCAGCAACCAAAACTTTATATGATTCGCCGTTGATCATAATTTGCCATCGACCTGAATGAACAGGCTCTCCACCTTCTCTCAGAGAAGGTTTTCCGGCTTTTTTAGCCTGGTGGCCATCAAGTGGTCCACCATCATCACCTTTTTTCCAGATTGGAAGTCCCCAATCTTCAAACAGATGAATAGAATCATCAACCCATCGAGAAAGATCGAAAACTAAATCTTCTCGAGTGATTCCCATTAAGTCCTGACGTACGTATCTTACATAATCTTCACCGGAGTTTTTTCCGATATAAGTATTAATCGCAGATAATCCCATTGCAACAGCACCGGATCGGTCCATGCAGGCCTTATCAACTAATGTCACTTTAATACCCTGTTGGGAAGCCCATCGGTCTGCTTCATACGCAGCACCACAACCAGCCATTCCACCACCAAGAATCAAAACATCAGTTTCTACTTCAACAATTTCAGGTTTTTCGCAGAACTCAAAGTTGTTTACTTTAGGTTCCATTTTAAAATCTTGAGCTTGTTCCATTACGTAATATCTCCTAAGTAAGTAATTGTAATGAATGATTTAAGCGAAGAATAAATTATCTATCCCGTTTTAATCAGCAATATAGAAATATTGTTTAACAAAGCGGTTTATTCAGGCTTTTTGAATTCAACACCAGTTGCTTGTTGATTATAAAATCCAGGATCCTTAATTTTAGCAGGATCCGCTTTAGCTTCACCAACACCAGCATAAATGTCTAATTGACCTTCAACTGTTGTTCTGATTGGGAACTTAAATCGCTTAATCATTCCATCACGGAACTTAATGGTCCACATGATAGTATCTGAACCTCGCAATGGGATACAAGCTGCTCCCAAAGGTGCGAAATCGGCGTAACAACGAACTTCAATAGCTTGTTGAGGACAAATCTTAACGCAATTATAGCATTCCCAGCACTGTACTGGTTCCTGGTTCCATGCTAACATTGTCTCTTTGTCCAAATTCATCAAGTCGTGAGGACAAATATACATACAAGCTGTTTTATCCTGACCCTTACAACCGTCACATTTTTCTTTAATAACAAAACTTGGCATTTAATACCTCCTAGTTTATTTTCGAATTGGAAGAATATCCCGTGTTGAGTTAATCAACTTCCCTGAAAATTTTGTTTCTTAAAATTTAAAGACCTAAATTATAGTTGATCTATAAAAACGTGGCAACTTTAAAATAATTCTTGATTTTTTGTCAAGACAATCAAAAATGATATATCCGATATTTTAGATATGTATCAATGTTGATATTCAGTATGAACATTAGACTATTGCCGACTCTTAAGGAGTTGGCAAAATTTCATCCGATCACAGTTTTTAATAAAAAAGTTCGAATTAATTTTTCATTTTACCACTTTTTAAGTCTGAAAAGAACCTTCTTTGAATAAAACGAATTTGAGCCATTCAAATCCGAACTTCAATAAAGCTTCCTCATCTGTTTTGATTTTTTGTGTTGTTTCTTCATCAATTTTAAATTTCTGTAAAAACGAACTATTGAATACAAAATTTGAAAATGTATCCAAATCAAAACAGGCCATCAAAAAGAAATTCATCTTTTGATCACTGGCATCTTTGAGACTGCAGCTTTTTAATCGTGCCACAAGCTCCATCCAGGGTTTACTCAACTCATCGAGTTCAGTAACCCCCTGATTCTTTTTCCAACTGTCCACTGTCCATTCTTCTTTTTCAAAATGGCCTTGACACATTTTTTCTTCAATAATAAAAAATGGGTTACTACTTTCACCGGAATTAGGGTCCTGAGTAGCCAGTCCAGTTGGATAATTTCGGCAGACAGCTGGTCTGCTCTCATAAACAGTACAACCTTTTTCACATAAAAACACACAATGATTTTTCTTGTCTTCAGCATCATGCATTTTTAATTTTACCAAAGGAATATCCGTACCTTTAAGTTTTTGAAGATGGGTATATTTAGCCAGAAACTCATCCGATTTAATTCCCAATTGATTTTTCATCCTTAAAACATCGAATGGTGTTAAAATAACGTCAATTTCATGACAACACTCATTGAAACATGAAATGCCCGGATAACACTTAAATTTAAATTTACCATCTTCCAGAATAGGTTTTAAATTCAGATGTTCATTTTGGTCCAGAACAACTTTGCCTTCTACTTCTCTCATTTCTTCTCTAAAGGATTAAATTAAGCTTTTTATAATTTTAATAATCTATTTATTGATACAGCAAATCTTAACAATATGATACGGATTGATTATAAACTATATGATATTTATTTTATATAAAAATAAATTGTAATTTTCGATTTTATTCTAATACAGGAGTGCATATATATAGAAAGCCCTGAAAAATAGTCAAGAGATATTCAGATCAATATTGATAATTACATTATTTTAGGTGATAATTTGATTGGTTTACTTCCTTTTTTCGGGAGGTAATTCAAAACTGCATGGCCCCAATAAACCTTTTCTAAAATCAAATAATAATTGGTCACATGTTTTAACAAAGTCAATTTCCCCTTTGGATTTTAAGAAATTTAAACGTTCACCAATACTATGAACATATTCATCGATCAATAATCCTGAAGTGAAATCTATTTGATATTTTTTTTGGAGATACCCACTGTTTTTTTTCAATAAGTACTCGAGCAGAAATGTTGCAACTTCGACTTTACCCACAATTTCATCTTTAATGGCATGAATGGCACACAGCCATAATCCCTGCTCTTTGGTATCTATTTTAGATGGCATGATACCGGGAGTGTCCAGCAATTCGAGATCTTTACCAAGTACAATCCACTCTTGGGCTTGTGTGACACCTGGCCGATCACCGGTTTTCGCTGCATTTCTTTTTGTCAGCCGGTTGATTAAAGTTGATTTACCTGTATTAGGCACACCAACGATCATCATCCGCAATGGCGGTGGTTTAATTTGCTTTTTGATATACCTGTCCCATTTTTGCTGCATCATTTTCCGGGCTTCACTGGATATCGCTTTAATTGATTTTTGGTTTAAAGCATTGATAAACACAAAGGATTGATTTTGATTTTTAAACCAGGTTTTCCAAATTTGAATATTTTCAGGTTCTGCTAAGTTTGATTTATTCAAAACAATCAATTTCGGTTTATTTGCGATGATTTCGTCCAAAAATCGATTCCCCGATGTTAGTGCCACTCTCGCATCCCGAACCTCCAGGATTAAATCCACCAGTTTTATTTTTTCTTTCACCTGGCGAATCGCCTTTGCCATATGGCCTGGGAACCAATTGATATTCTTTTTTTGCGATAGAATCGCCGTTAAATTTTCAGCCATAGAACAACCACTTTTAGATTTCAAATAACATCAGTATCCTAGTGATTTTATTCATATCGGAGCAAATCTTTTTAGTATAGCTTAAAAAATTAAAAATAATTAGAATATTATATTGATTTATTGTTTCTGATCATATTAAATGAAAAATAGCTCATTTAGAATGATTGTTTACTCCAAATGATTTAAGATTAATTTTTATAGTAATATAATAGCCTAAGGTCTGGAAGATGATTTTACTATTATAATATGCAAACAGATAATGAAAAATCCTCAAATGAACATTAAGTTCGATCACGAAATTCGCGTTGCAACATTAAAAACATTAGATTTATTCAAAGATTTAAATCATGATTTATTGTTAGAGCTATCAAAATTTACCACGATCAGTACGATTAAAAAAAATGATCTTATATTTGAGCAGGGTGCTGTTCCTAGTAAATTCACATTTGTGAATAAAGGCATGGTAAAAATGATTCGAACGATAAAACCCGGCCAGGAAATGATTTTAAGGATTATCACCGAAGGAGAGTTTTTTGGAACAACAGCCATCTTCAGTGAGCAACCATACGCAGCCAAAGCCGTCAGTGAGGGTGAAGTCACTTTAGTCGAGATTCCCAGAGACATTTTTTGCGATTTTTTAGATAAACATCCATTTTTATATCGGGATTTCCTGCGTTTGATTAGTTTAAAGAATCATCAAATGGTCCGTAAAGTTCCTGAAATGGCCTTAACTCGCATCGAATCCAGGGTTGCTAAAATTTTACTAAATCTGACCCAGAAAATCGGCTACCGTGAAAACAGTCTCTATCAGCTGGACATTCCCTTAACGAGAAAAGAAATTGCTGCCATGGCGGGAACAACAACGGAAACTGTTGTAAGGGTATTAGGGCGGCTGGAAAAGAAAGAAGTGATTCACATGCAAAAACATCACATCACATTAAAAGATGTAGATTATCTGGAATCACTGGTTGATGAATACGATCATCTTTAAGGCCTAGATTTTAAATCGATTTTTAACCTCAGTTTTCAATTGTCGGAGAGTATTAAGACTGGGGTTTTCCCACACCTTATGCTGAAGATACTCCAGCATAATCCCAATATTCCTCCCGGTAACGCCTAATTTTTGTAACTCTCCACCGGTAATAGAAATATCTTTTAAAAATATGGGATCATTACTTTTTAATATCAACTCAATCTTGTCCGATAAATTTATTCCAAGAATCTTCTCGAATATTTTGATCGTATCAAACATGTCATCTGAATCTGTTTTGCTAATCAGCTTTTTTAATATGGATACATCCTGTAAATCTTTTGATTGAAAACGAACCAAAGATAGTAGGATTTTCTTTTGCTTTTTGGACAATTTCAAATCGATGGTAGTATCTTTAATGGAATGATTTTTCTGATAAGCATAAAAGAACGGAAATACAGTATCTTTCTCTACAATATCTGCGATCACTTTTTTAGCAATATC
Organism: Deltaproteobacteria bacterium; assembly: GCA_018657625.1. Classification (GTDB taxonomy): domain Bacteria; phylum SAR324; class SAR324; order XYD2-FULL-50-16; family XYD2-FULL-50-16; genus JABHWU01. The sequence goes on from JABHWU010000110.1 coordinate 9,192, forward strand.
GGAATCATCAAAATAGTGATCAAAAAAGTTTAAGCGACATAAATACTCTTTGAGAAATATCTTATCCCGATTAGGATTCGCAAATATTTTATGCATTTCTTCATAAATTCTTTCTAAAGATAAGCGATGACAATCGAAGACACTAATGACTTCATCCATTTCCTTGTCATCATACTTAAAGCCCAGGGGGAATAAGCGAGATGTCAAACGAATATAACGAATCGCCCTCAAATGGTCTTCCAATACCCGCTGACTGGCCTTGCCCACAAAGCGAATTAGTCTATTTTTAAAATCAGAAAGTCCTCCCTGGCTGTCCACCACGTTATCTTCTAAAATATCATAGGCAATTGTATTTATTCTTAAATCCCTTCTTTTTTGATCTTCTTCAATGCTATCAGAATAGGCAATCACTGCTCGTCGTCCATCCGTTTGAACATCCTTACGATAGCGTGTAACTTCAAATAGAATTCCTTTAATAATAATCGATAAAGTCCCATGGGATTCACCGGTAGCGATAACTCTTGGAAAGATTTTTTTAGTAACCTTCAGTGGGCAATTCGTGGCAAAGTCAAAATCTTTAGGGATTTCATCCAATAATAAATCCCGGCAGCTTCCCCCCACCAGATAACATTCATACCCTTCTTGTTTGAATCCGGCTGAAAGTTCCCTGATCGCTAATCTTATTTTTTCAGGAATTGTTTCAAATTTTTCTTTTAACATAAATGATCAGTTTCTTTTTCAATGATTGTTATGACAGTTCCCTATAAATCAAGGTACAATACAAATCAAATCAGTGATAAATGTATTAATTTGAAATTTAACTTGATAGATGCATGTATTATGCTTATTTTGACTTTCTTAGTCCATCACTCTCAATTAGGTATTCATTTTTATAGTTCAAAAATATGTGTCAGAAAAACCGTATTGATAAAATTTTATTCGAAAGAGGGCTTGCCCCCAGCCGCGAAAGAGCCCAGGCGTATATTATGTCAGGAAATGTGCTGGTTAATGAAGTACCGGTAACTAAATCCGGTTCAAAAATAGATATTAATGCCACCATCAGAATAAAAGGTATGGACCAACCCTTTGTCGGGCGAGGCGGTTTAAAACTGGAAAAAGCCATTGAACAGTTTTCACTAAGTATCAAAAATAAAATTGCAATGGATGTCGGAGCTTCAACAGGGGGTTTCACAGATTGCTTACTGCAACACGGGGCCGTTTACGTCTTTGCGGTTGACGTCGGACATAACCAATTGGCCTGGGATATTAGACAACATCCAAAAGTAAAAGATCTGGAAAAAACAAATTTTCGAAATATGCCTTTTTCGATCATTGGTACCTTTGTTGATATCATTGTCATTGATGTCAGTTTTATCTCTTTGACCAAGATTCTCAATAATTGTCTCAATTTTTTAACTCAAAAAGGTGATCTCATCGCACTTATCAAACCACAGTTTGAAGCCGGAAAAGAGAATATCAACAAGGGTGGATTTGTATCCAAAGAGAACATTAAAGCAGATGTCATTGCTTCAATTACAAAATACGCTGAGTCAGTCGGATTTTTCTGTCGGAATAGTGTAATCTCTTCCCCGATTCAAGGGAAGAAAAGTGGGAATCAGGAGTTCTTAATTCATTTAGGAAAGCAAGACAACTCCTGACAAAGCGTATGATCAGGATTTTTTAAAAGAAGTAACCACCACCTATAACAAGTCCCTGATATCCACCATTCACACTTTCGTCATCAATTTTAACGGCAACGTTACGATAGTGCAAAGCACCATCTAGAAAAAGGTTGTCTGAAAGTGCAAACCTTAGGGTTCCTGTCGCCATGACACCAAAAGCAATTCCTGAACCACCCGGTTTTTCTGTCGCAACTGAATAATAACCCGGGCCAAAAGCGCCGATCAAGGAAAATCCATCATCAATTTCATAAACCCACATTCGCTCAGCACCTAAAATTTGAGCTTTTATTTTTGTAGAAGCTTCATCTTCGTGTTGAAAAGCCGTGTCTGTGAATGAAAAACGCCAAAGTGTTATCGTTTCGAAAGCGACAAGTATTGGAAATCGATCAGTTTCAAAATTGGGTTGTCCCGATCGGGTTGATAACCCAACACCAAAAGAAAATTGATCTGCCATTAAATTAAAAGGTAAAAAGCATAAACTTAAAAGAATGACTGTTACTACTAATTTTTTTATCATTTCAGCCTCTGAATATTTTTTAAATTATCGAAATAATCTATTGAACGATTGAACCTACTTGTTTTTCGAATTTAGAAAAATAAATTTTAACCGTGACATTGGATTGTGTCAAAGTGAGAAAATAATTTTACTCCAATTGCATTCCTCTATTGTTAAGAAAATCTACTAAAAAACAGAAAAAATTATCTTCAATAAGCATTTCCATTTTAATAAAATACAGTTTGGAAACAGACCGTTTATAATGGCTCAACTTAACAAAATCTTTCTCCGTGGTAATCAGATAATCAACGTTTTTATGGCTGATTTCTTTTTCAAGGTTTGTTAAATCCTTTTCATCAAATTGATAGTGGTCCTGAAAAATGAAATGGTTTAAAATATTACCATTTAATGACCGAATCGTTTTTTCAAATCCTTTGGGATTGCCAATCCCGGATATCAGTACACAATTTTTGCCATTTAACGCTTCCACAGAAATCGTTTCAGTTGGATGATTTCCTTTCAAAAATATAGGGCAAAACTTAGCGATAAATATGGGAATCTTATTTTTTAAATTAGTCTTTAAGGCTTCTTCAACAATCGTTTGGCTGGCAAGATTTGTTTTTGTAATAATAATCGCATCGGCCCTATTAATCTTATCGAACGACTCTCTCAATGGGCCTAGAGGTAATAAATAACCATTTCCAAATCCATTGACGGCATCAACCAGACAAATATCTAAATCTCTTTTCAGGCGAATATGCTGCATACCATCATCCATAATCAGAACATCTGCCTGAACCTCGGCAAGCTGTGCAATTTTGGAGCGATTGGCTGAAATATAAAAGGAGGTTTGGGTATGATTTAAAAAAAGCATCCAGGGTTCATCACCGCATTCTGATATATCTAACTTTGATTGATTAGCCTGATTCAAAATTACAGGGTCTGTCTTTATTTTTCGCCCATATCCTCTGGTTAAAACGGCTGTTGGCAAGTTATTTTGTTCTAGAAACGATAAAACCGAAGAAACCACTGGTGATTTACCTGTTCCACCAACGGTAATATTTCCAATGGATATAACTGTTTTTTTTGATTGAAATTGAGAGATAATCTGAAATTGATACAGTTGATTCCGACATAATAATAACATCCTGTAAATACAGCTGATCCCCCATAAAAATATCCACAAAGGAAAAGATTTCAGGGTTAATTTTAGATTGAAATTCATTTAAATATTATTGATTACAAATGATTAATCTTAAAAACCGCCGGATCAAGATCTTCAGCATCAATCGTATGTATGACATTTAACTGATTGATGGTATGAATATATTTTTTATCATAATACTGTTCCAACAAGTATTGAAAACAGGCACTGTATTCACAATTATCAATCTTCTGCTGTAGATCATCGACCGCTTTTTTACCCAATTCTGTCTTCAATTTTCCAATGATTATTTTTATTTCAGGAGCTGAATTTGCCTGATTATGAATATATTCATCAATAATCCGGTTTACTCTGGTGCCAACAGTAGCTTCCAACAAAATCACCGATCCTGTTAATATTTGTTTAAAAAAAGCATTTGGAATTGAAACTTTACCAATTTTTCGACTTTCTCCTTCAACAAATACAGCTTTACTATTATCTAACTCCAGCAATCGGTTAAATAATTCGGATTCAAACTGTTTTTGCGTACTGGGGGTTTTCCCAATCGCCCCAAATAACGACCCTCTATGCTGCGCAATCCCTTCCAGATCAATGGCATTATCAAGCTTATTAATAATCAGTGTTTTCCCGACACCTGTCTGTCCATGCAGGACAAACAGATGTTTAACCCTAAAATTATCAATTGCTGTGATCACATGGTTCCGATAAGCTTTATAACCACCTGACAGTTGAATTGCATCATAACCCCAGCTTTTCAACAATGAAGTAACTACTTTGGAACGCATCCCTCCACGCGCGCAATATATAACAATCCGCTCTTTGCTTACAATTTCATCAAACCATTTTTTTAAAACATCTAGTTTAGGATCCAAAATTTGGTATCCCTCTTCAATCGCTTTTTTTTGACCGAATTTTTTATACAATATCCCCACCAAATTTCTTTCCTCGTTCGACAGCAATGGAATATTGATTGAATTGCTAATGGATCCTTCTGAATATTCGTCCGGGGAGCGCACATCAACTATTTGACATGGTTGATTCAACATATCCGGGATTGAAATTTGAATATAATTTTGAGAATGCAAGTTGTGCTGTGACTTTGTCATAGATTACTCAAATTGTTGGCAATAAATTGGTAACGAATCATTTCTATCATGCCTGTGACGACCGGAACCATTTTTTTTAGAATTGTGATATTATTCTAATAAATACATTTTCCAACTGATCCCGGCTTACATCGCTGTCCTTTCAGCCATTTTGCGTTCTGCATAGCTGCTTTATTTAAGTTGGTATTTAATATAATGGCAGAGATAAATTTAGCGCGCTCCAAATAAGCAGAGAAAAAATTGGTATTGGTTAAATCTGCAAATGAAAGATTAGCACCTTCCAGTCGTGCTTTTTTAAAACTAGCGTCTGTCAAATTGGCACCAGTTAATACAGACTCGCGTAAATCAGCTTTATAAAAAAAAGCATTGGATAAATTGGCATTTTTAAAATTAGCACCGATAAGAACACTGTTTTCAAAATTTGCCTGGATTAAATTCGCTTGTTCAAAACTAGCGCCGGTTAATTTCGCCTGCTCCAGGTTTGCGTCATTTAATATGGTATCATTCAGTATGGCACCATTAAAATTGGTCCGTACTAATATAGCGCCGGTCAAATTGGCGCCGGTTAAGTTCACTTCCGATAAATTGGCATCGGTAAAATTGATTTTTGATAAAAAAGCACCTTCTAAATCAGCACCTTTAAGATTGGCACCGGTAAAATTAGCTCTCGACAATCTTGCTCTTTGAAATTTTATGCCCGATAAATTCGCTTTTTCAAAATCAGCGGCTTTTAAGTTAGTTCCTCTTAAATTTGCACCAGACAAATTCGCTTCTTTAAATATCGCACCAATAAAATTGGCTTTTTCAAGATTGGCTTTTTCCAAATTAGCCTTGGTTAAATTTGCACCAATCATAGATGTTTTCGATAAATCTGCTGCTTCCAGTTGTGATTCGAAAAATACTGCCTGATCTAATATGGCACCGGTAAGCACCGCACGATTAAGACTGGCATTAGAAAAATCTGCTTGATCAAGATTCGCATTTTTTAAAATGACACCATCAAATTTTACTCCAATAGCTTTAACACTACTTAAATTTATCTCGGTTAATACCACTTTCTGAAACTCTGCATAACTTAAATCCGCTCCTGTTAAATCAGCCTTGCTTAAATTTGAATTCGTTAATTTTATATTTTTTAGCTCCGATGTTTTTAAATTAGATTCCTGTAAGTCAATTTTATTCCAACTCGCGTAATTTAGTTTGGCTTTTTCTAAATTAGCTTTTCTCAACGCTA
>JABHWU010000033.1 GCA_018657625.1 Deltaproteobacteria bacterium
AACAATATCAGCTTTCCCACTTTGTAGAATTTCAAGATCGCATCCATGGTAAATATGCTGCAAATCCAATTTTTTAGACTGATCAAGAGCCAATATCGGGTAACTGAATACTCCTCCCCATGAACTAATCACACGTTTTTGAAAATCTTCAAGGCTTCTTAAACCACTCTCTTTTAAGGCAACCATTACCAGTCCGCTTTTCTGAAAAATCTGAGTCAGCTGCCTTAATTCAGCACCTTTGGATTTAAGGACGATTACAGATGATAACCAAGCTGTGGCAAAATCGATTTCGCCTTTTGTAAGAGCAAACAAAGGATTGATGCCTGGTCCACCGTCCATGATTTCGATATTCAAACCTGCTTCAGAGAAATACCCAAGTTCTTTAGCCAGATAATAGCCGGCAAACTGAGCTTGTGGCATCCAATGCATCTGGATTCGATAGATACGTTTAGATAATAGTTCCGGAGAGACTGGATTCAGTTCTTGACCAGGATGTACAGTCGCTTCGTTCAATTTGTTCCTGAGCGAAACTGTTGTTTGCATTAATTCAACATGTACCGTTTCCAATCCGCGCGATTGGTGAATAGTTGCTTCATGTATCTCATTGATTAGTTTTTTTACCTTAGTAGATTTTTCTGCTAGATCATTAAATGCACCGGTCGAATGTCGTACCTGAGACTCCGTAGATATGACATTTTCTACTATTTCCCTAATAATCTTTCGAGTGGACTTAGAAGATTCAGCTGCTTGGTGTGCCAAGTTTCGAACTTCATCCGCAACAACTTTAAAACTTAATCCTGCTTCTCCTGCTCGGGTAGCTACCAAAGCTGCATTTAAACCAAGTAGATTTGTTTGGGAAGAAATCATATCAATGATATCTACAATATCTATGATTTTTTGTGAACTCTTTGCTATTAGGGAGATCGATTCCAGTGTGCTATTTACGATTTCCTTATTTTCGGAAGCAATTTTATGTGATTCTGCGGCAAATCGGTTGGCATCAGCAATATTTCTGGTTGAATCAAAAATGGAATTCACCAAATCCTCTAATTTGATCGTCACCTGGCGAAGTTGATCGTCAGTAAATGATAATTCATTCTTAGTTTTTGAATATGCTTCAACTTTATCTTTTAAATAGTTATCAATTAGGTTGTTAATGGACTCCAACTCCGTTCCAAAAATATTCTGAGCTTGTTGAAGGTCCTTAACCAATAATGCTTTTAATCCAATGATCAATTGGAGAAATTGGTTTTCGTTTTTTGATTGCGCTTCAACCTTATCTTTCAAATAGCTTTTAATCAGGTTGTTTGCGGACTCTGCTTCAATTCCCAAAAAGGTCTGTGCTTGTTGAGAATCATCCGCTAATAGTGCTTTTAACCCTGGAATCAGGTTATTAAATTGAACAGTTGGTTTTGCATTCTGTATCCGCTGCTCAACTATCTCATTGACTCTAGTCTTGAATTCTCGATTTATTAAATTAGTGATTTCTTTTGTATTTCTATCGCTTTGTAAATGTTTTACGGTCTGCATATCACCACTAAGAACTGCCTCTAAGAAATTTGGAATTTGAGATATTTTTATCCACTTTTCTCGTCCTTTAATTGTTAAAACCCAAGAAATCAGTATAACAAGGCCAGCAAGTATAACCAATTGCCACCAGAAGACTCGATAAAATAACAAGATAATAAAAACACATAAAATACAGATCCAACCAGTCAATCCATTTCGAAAAAAATCAGACAATTTCATAAACACCGCATGAATATAATTTTAAGAGAGCTTAGATTGTAGATCACCTCTACTTAACTCCTTAGTAGGAATTGATTTGGGAAATGCCTCATTTTCCAATAGGTGATGTATTTAAAAAAAATGATAATATACAAAAGAAAAGGATACATAAAAAAGATTATAACACGTCTATTATATCAAGTATACCTGTTAGGCAGTTGCATTATAATTATATCAGGGTACAGAAGGAAACATGAGACCTATTAATTTGACTATTATTACTGAACTTACCTATTTTTACTCAACTTAATGAAATTGAAATCATATAATAATAGTCATTCAAATTGGCCTGCTTTAAATGAAGCTCTTGAAATCCCATTTCGGCAGACTTCACTTATTAATAAGGTTAATGAAAAATGTATGGGAGATATAGCTAATTCACCATCTATAAAAAATAAATTATGACTAAATGACCAATAGAGTCACTAAAAAAAAATTACCATTTATTTTCTGGGCCAATTGGGTTGAAAAATAAACTCCAGAATATAGAAATTCGGTATCCTGATACAGAAATAACATGTTCCAATTTTAACATTCCATAATAAAGCACGCTCATTAAGTACAATTTTTATACCGATTTTTGAATCTATACTCGCCATTCAATCTTTAGCACAGTATATCAAATTGTATCAGGATTTTCGTAACGATCTTCATTAGATAGTAATCAGAATTACTGGACTTTACGTTATGACCAATATTTTATCACTTTGGAAAATGGCTTGGATGATAATTAGTCCAAAAACTAAAGGATGAAATTTTGCCCTTTATTCAAGTTTAAAAAGAGGTTATGCTTATAACGGATATCAGAGAATTTGATAGATAACTGCACTTAGTCAAAAATGAATATAATGTCCAGAAACTGACTTAACATGAAATAAAACTGAGAAACGATATCTAACTTTTTGATATTCCAGCTTTGAAGAAAAATGACGAACCTAAATATCAGTGCTGGAAAACTTCATCAAAATAAAGGAGTAAGAGCATGCCTGGTCAAGAAAACTTAATTCTAATTGTTGATGATAATCCTACAAATACACATGATATAGATAGTTTGCTGACCGAAATTGGTTATCGACTGAGAATAGTTCCCGATGATAAACAGGCCATGGATTTTGTAAAGGATCAAACACCCGATTTAATTTTATTGAATATCATGATGCCCGAATTGGATGGATATGAGGTTTGTCAAATGTTCAAAAATGATCAGAATACCAAACATACTCCAATTATCTTTATTTCCGATAAGATTGATAGAAAAGACCTTGTAAAGGGATATGATGTCGGCGGTGTTGACTTTGTTACCAGTCCTTTTATAACAGCCGAGTTGCTAACCAAAATCAAAACCCATTTGGCAGTTAGAAAAGCCCATGAGGAACTGGAAACATGTATTAAGGAAAGAACGCAGAAAATCATTAAAGCCAAAGAAGAAGCCGAACAAGCCAATCGACTGAAAAGTGAGTTTTTAGCTAACATGTCTCATGGATTGAGAACATCAATGCATGCGATTCTCAGCTTCTCTAAATTTGGTATTGATAAATTAGAGCAGATTAGTGAAGAAAAAAAAATGTACTATTTTCAAAAAATTAAAACATCAGGAGATCAACTGATGGTTCTTCTCGACGACCTTCTTGATTTATCTAAATTGGAGACAGGAGAAGAAATCTATAATTTAGAATCCGTCAATAGTTTACAGATCGTGGAAAATATCATTTCAGAAATGGATACAAACTGGAAAGAAAAAAAATTGAAAGTCAATATTGAAGATCCGTTGATATCAACTAAAATCGATTGTGATAAAGAAAAACTGAAACAGGTGATTCGTAACTTGTTATCTAACGCTTTTAAATTCACACCGGAAAATAAAAAAATTACTATTTCGTTTAAAGAAGGTAAATTACCGTTTGAAAACAATCCCATCGAAAACGAAATAGTTTCAGCACTCACTATTTCTGTACTGGATGAAGGAGTTGGGATTCTTAATACTGAACTGAACACTGTCTTCGACAAATTCATTCAAAGCAGTAAAACCAAAACTGGCGCTGAAGGAACGGGTCTCGGTTTATCAATTTGTAAAGAAATAATAAAAGCACATAATGGAAAGATATGGGCAGAAAAAAATCCAAAAGGAGGTGCAATATTTAGTATCATGTTACCTTATGAGCAAATGAATTAGTCATCATAGGTATAACATTTGTCATCTAAAATATCAGATCTTTCATCAACACAAACCGTCTTTTTGTGAGTCAAACTCAATTGGAGTTTTAGTGGCATTTCTAACTTTATTGACAGTGGCCCCGCTGTCTGAAAAAGTGTATTGAGAATCCCAACCACTTTTCTCTATTTCTGCCTTAAAAATAGAATTTTATTAAATAAGAAAGTATTTCTATCGACGAATTACCATTTAAAATTTTATCTTCAACAAACAGTTTACAATAGCAATTTAAAAAGTATTTTTATCTGTAAATGTTCTCTGGGAAAACGACACATTTATAAATATTCAATATGACAAAAAAAGTAAAAGTAACAATTATTGGACTAGGAAATGTAGGGTGTAACTTATTGCAAATCCTTGAAAATAAAAAAAACGAATTAAAGAATTCATATCATGTCGAGTTTTCTATCATTTGTATTGCTGATAGCAGTGGCATTGCAATTGATCTTGATGGTTTTAAACCATTGGAAATTTTGGCACATAAACATTCAGGAAAAAGAATTAACACCTTTAAAAGTTATTCTAATGGTAAAACAGTTCTGGAGGCCCTGGAAGAAATTAATTGCGATCTGGTATTCGAAGCGTCACCGGTAAACCTTGAAACAGCAGAACCCGCCTTGTCTTATTGTGAAAAAGCCATTGAAAAAGGTTACCATTTGGTTTTGGCAAATAAAGCACCTTTAGTGATCGCTTTTAAAGATTTACATGAAAAAGCCAGGTACAATAATGTTGGAATATTATATAGCGCTACATTTTGTGGGGGATTACCGGTATTAAATATTTGTCGAAGAGATATGATTGCCGGAAAAATTACCAAAATTCAAGGTGTCTTCAATGCAACTTCCAATTTTATATTAGATGAAATGGCAAAAGGTCAATCGTTTGATAAAGCACTACTGGAAACTCAAAAAAGAGGTGCGGCAGAAGCTGATCCCAAATTGGATATTGAAGGCTGGGACACCGCTAATAAATTGGTTCTATTGGCAAACACAGTACTGGATGTTTCAATTTACTTAAAAGATATTGATGTCCAGGGGATCACTCAAGTGACAGCAGATCAATTGAAACTTCATAAAGATAAAAATGAAACGATTAAGCTGGTCGCAGCTGCAGTGTTTGAAGGAAACAATTATGTTTTCAGTGTTAAACCCACAATTTTATCATTATCTGACTTTTTGGGTACCTGTAATGGTTGGGAAATGGGCGTTGAAATTCATAGCGATATTTATGGCATATCTTATCACAAACTTTGGGAGCGTGAACCAATACCTACCGCAGCTTCAATGATCAGAGATGCGGTTCAACTGTGTAAATATTAAAAAGCTTTCATTTATAATTATCAAAAATAAAACAAAATATGAACTTAGTGGATACTACTCAAATTAATGTAGCGGAAACAATAATTGATTTTAGTATCGGTCAACCGGATCCGGATTTATTACCCTTGGATATTATACAACAAGCGTCGAAGCATCATTTCGAAAACAATATATCTCCAGCTTTATTGGCCTATGGTGCTGAACCGGGTAGTAGACAATTTCGTACCTTATTGGCGGATTTTCTGAAACATCATTATCAAACACCGGTACAGGCGGATCATATACTGGTCACTAATGGCAATTCGCAAGGTTTGGACTTTATGTGTACTCTTTTTTGCCAATCCGGCGATACTATCTTTGTCGAAGATCCAACATATAACCTGGCCATAGATATTTTTACCGATCATCAGCTTAATGTGGTAGGGATTCCCATTGATAAAGAAGGCTTGATTATAGAGGCCCTGGAAGAAAAATTGAAACGGCATCGACCGAAATTCATTTACACAATCCCTACTTTTCATAATCCTTCAGGAGTGACTCTTTCTGGTAAACGCCGGGAGAAACTGGTCGAACTCAGTCAAAAAAATAAATTTTTAATTGTGGCCGATGAAGTGTATCATTTACTGTCTTTCAACACCACTCCGCCAGTACCTTTAGGTAGTTTTATACGTTCAGAAACAGTTATATCATTGGGTACTTTTTCAAAGATATTAGCACCGGGTTTACGATTGGGTTGGATTCAGGCTGGATCATCTATCATTAAACAATTAATCTCTACCGGTTTGTTGAAAAGTGGTGGTGGCTCTAATCCTTTTACTTCGGCAATTATTGGCAGTGTGCTTGAGCTCGGTCTACTGGATAAATATCTTGATCATATCCGGAAGGTCTATCAGCAACGATCAACAACTCTTCATGCTTCATTAAAAGAGCATTTGCCTGACTTAAATTTGCCCTGTGAATCAGAAGGGGGCTATTTTTACTGGCTTCATTTTCCGGATCAGATTAACGTTCAGAAGTTATTAAAAATAGCTCAACAACTAGAAGTCAATTTTAAACCAGGTATCGATTTCTCCTGTAGCCGAAAATCAGAAAATTATGCCCGTTTATGTTACGCCTTTTATAATGAAGAAAAACTTATCACCGGTGTCAAGCGTTTGGCAAAAGCTTTCACAATTTTTAGGAAGGAAAGCTAAAAAAAGAATATATATACCGTTGGACATCATTACCAGGGAAAACCTGGCCCATTATCAAAACATCTAAACAAGGGTTATCTCATGAATCATCCATTAGTCATCGGTTTAGATTACGGGACCGATTCGGTTCGAGTC
>JABHWU010000068.1 GCA_018657625.1 Deltaproteobacteria bacterium
CGATTATTGCCAGTAGTTTATTGGTTTTTACCCTGTGTTTTTGCAGTTTTGGCGTAATCTTGATATTAGGTGGCCCCGGATACAGTACCATTGAAGTTGAAATCTACCATCAGGCGGTCAATTTTTTTAATTTACCCTTAGCTGCTGCTTTATCTTTAATTCAGATATTATTTAGTTTCATATTAATGGCCTTATACACAGGTATCCAAAAAAGAGCCTCCTTTAAAATGGATCAAAATTTAGTGGGTATTTGTGAACAAAAAGTAAATAGTAACCGTAAAAAAATAGTATTAGTTTTATTCAATGGTTTGATTTTCTTGTTTATCAGTTGTCCGGTTTTGTCCCTGATTTATAAATCCTTTCATAGTGAACATGGGTTATCCTTAAAATACTATTTAGCTCTATTTGAAAATAGAAATGATTCATTATTTTATGTGCCCCCAATGGATTCTATTTTTATGTCGCTTTCATTTGCTCTGGCTACTTTATTTATCAGCCTGAGTTTAGGTTTACTGACCGCATACGGAATCAATAATCAAAAAAACAGGGTCCAGTATTTTCTAGATCCTCTATTTATGCTGCCTTTATCGACATCCGCTGTAACGCTTGGTTTTGGGATAATAATTAGTTTGGATCAACCTCCCTTAAATTTAAGAATGTCACCCTTGATTATTCCCATTACGCATTCATTAATTGCTTTGCCATTTGTGTTAAGGAGCCTGTTACCGGTTATCAGGAGTGTACCACAGAATTTAAAAGATGCCGCACGTACTATGGGTGCAACTCCATATAAAGCCTGGTACCTTGTTGAATTGCCACACATTAGCAGAGGATTAATCGTGGCGGCTATTTTTGCTTTTACGATCAGTTTGGGTGAATTCGGTGCCACTATTCTTGTCGCCAGACCTCAGACACCCACAATTTCTTTAACGATTTTTCGATTTCTCAACCAACCCGGGGACATTAATTTTGGTCAAGCCATGGCAATGAGTTCTGTTTTATTAATGATAACTGCCATCGGGTTCATTGTGCTTGAATTTAACAGGAAAAAAAGAACCGGAGAGTTAATATAAATGAAATATCTGTCATTAAAAAGTATTTCAAAAGTCTATTCAAATGTCGCTGGTCAGGATGCCTGGATTCTAGACAATATTAACCTGGAACTGGAGCATGGCGACATATTGGCTTTACTGGGATCTTCCGGATGTGGGAAAACGACTTTATTGCGTTTGATTACGGGGTTGGAAAGGTTGGATAATGGTAGTGTATTTTTAAATGACGAAGACATTACCCAATTACCGACCCATAAGCGGCATTTCGGAATGATGTTTCAGGATTTTGCTCTATTTCCACATAAAACAGTATATGAAAATATTGCTTTTGGATTGGAAATTAACGAATTGTTTTCAGGGAATAAGAAACGAATTGCTGACCGGGTCGAGGAAGTATTAAGTCTGGTTAATCTATCTCATACAGCTAATCGCTATATTCAGGACTTATCTGGAGGAGAAAAACAACGGATTGCCCTGGCCAGAACTTTGGCGCCAAAACCAAAATTAATATTATTGGATGAACCACTGGGCTCTCTGGATAGAGCCTTACGTGAAGAGTTGATGTTTGAATTACGGGATATATTAAAATTGACGCAAATGACTGCTATTTTCGTTACCCATGATCAAACAGAGGCTTTTTCAATCGCGGATAAGATTGCTGTGATGGACAAAGGAAAAATCGTTCAGATAAATGAAGGCAGAACACTTTATTTTAAACCAAAAAATAAAAAAGTGGCAGCCTTCCTGGGATTTAAGAATTTATTTGATACAATGGTTGATAAGAAACACCAGGTTAAAACTCCTTTTGGGACCATTGATATCAATCCCAAGACTTTTTTATCTGGAGAGAAGGTTACGGCGTTAATCCGACCTGAATCAGCTAAATTGATTGGTGAAAAAGCACCCATTCAACTGGGTCAGCTACTGATTAAAGGTATTTTAACGAGTGTGACTTTTTTGGGGGGGTATTATCAAATTCGAATCCTGCTTGATAGCGGCGAAAAACTGTATTTCAAATTTCAAAACCAGGTTAACTTGCCTGAAACTAATTCCGAGATTTTCATTGTGATTGAAAAAAAAGATATAGAAATTATTCATCAGTAATTATTAAAACATCTATCAAATATACAGGTTTAAAAATGACATCACCTCAGGCAGAAAAATTCTATTACTATAATCGTCGGTTTTTATATCTGTTTTTGATAATGACCTTAATCGGTCTGGCTGTTTTGGTGACGAGTTACCTTCAGGTGCAAAAACCTGCAGCAGGTTCCGGGTTGATTTTTGGAATCGCTCTTTATGCCTTTTTCAGAAAGCATATCGTAGTAAGGTTATACCTAAATACCTTCGAATACCAGGTAACACCAATGGGTTCAAAACGTGTGATTGACTACCAAGATGTATTGGGTATGGTTGATAACGCTAAAAGCATCCAGCTAACGTTGGACTCAGGTGAAACTAAATTGAATATACCGCTGAATCTGATTAATTCTGAAGATCGTGAAAACTTAAAAATAGAATTGAGACAGAGAATTGCCAGAAAACATTAGCTATCACTGGATGTGTTTTTTGGAAAAGTCATTTTGAATTGAGCACCCCTATCAAACGAGCTAACATACTCAATTATACCACTATGCTGATCAATTAGTTTTTTCACCATAAATAGTCCTAAACCTTTCCCCTTTGCATCCTTTTTACCGGCCCGGTTATATAACTTAAAAATATCCGAAATATGTTCTTCCGGGATACCGACACCATTATCACCGATTATTATATAACTGTTTTCGTCATCTTCCGATAATTCTATGGTAATGACTAACTCATTTTCAGTCTTTCCGGCATATTTCTTTGAATTGTTAACCATGTTTTGTAGAATATTGTATAATGCTGCTTTATCGGCCAGGATATTTGATAAATTACCATCAATTTCCATAACAATGGATTCGTCATTTTCCCCCTTCAACTCGATAAGTTGGAGGATTTCATCGAAGTCGATGATAATTTTTTTAATGGGTTCATCATTTAAAATATTAATCAGATCCATAAAAACATCACATCTGTTTTTTAATTCCGGTAAATACTTTTCAGCAGCGTCTTCCTGGCCCATTTCAACAAGTGTGATCACCCCGGTTATTGAAGACATCAAAGATCTTAAATCATGGGTTAGTTTGCCAACAGAAAATTTTAAATCCTGATTTTCTTCAAAGAGCTCCTGGTTCTGACCATTTAATTTTGATATCAGTGAGGTACGGAGTTTCCTGTTTTCAATGAAAGTATCTAGGGTAGATTTTAATTCCCTTATGGATTGAGAATCAACATCCTGGATTTTTTCCTGATCTTCCATGCTATTCAGCATTATTTTAAGTCTTTTTTTGTGACTCTTCAATGACTCATCATTCAGTCTTTTTTCATTAAGTATTTCCTGTAAAGCAATTTTCTTTTTAGTTTTACTAATGATGTTGTCTGCTGGTAAAAGCGTTTCTTCTGTTCGTTCTTTTAACTTTTTAATTTGCCCTTTAAGACGTTCATTTTCATTTTCAAGACTATCAAACTTTTTTAGTTTTTTTTCCGCTTTTTCCAGCTTCTCATGAAGCTCGTTCGTTTTTGGATTGATTTTTAAAAATACTTTTTCTTTATCTTTGTCTTTAGTTTTATCCATATTCGCTTCTGAGTTTTAGTATTATTCTTAAAAGCAGGAGACAAACCCCGGCGCTATTATATCTAATATTATCGGCTTGAAACCGAAATTCTTTAATAATAAATTAAGGTTGAACAAAATAAATATTTTTCGAAGCGAAATTTTTACTTTAATGCTTAAAGCCATCCTCTCTGAGGATGGTCAGAGACCAAAGGCTCTGCCAATTGGCTACCTTATAAAAAGCCAGGTGTGCATTGAGGGACTGTCCTGCAGGAGTATTTAACCACGGACCACACTGAATACACAGAAAAAAACAGAGATATTGAAATTCAATCACAGAAACACAAAATCCTTCCGTGTTTTCTGTGTGTTCCGTGGTTCGATTTATAAAATAATAACCAGATAAAAGTCACCACAGGTTCATAAATGACAGCTTAAATTGCGTCGATTTCGTTTGAGTCCAAGAATGCGATATACCCCTCTGGAGCTAAGACAATACCGTCTCCTTTAGAGACGGATTTTTACTTGATAAGTAAGTTATTGAACTCGAAGTAGAAATCATGAAAAAAAATAAAAAAAATAAATTTTGATCTTTGATTTGAGAAAAGTTAGTTAATATTTTATGATGAACGACGTCGATAAAAATTAGAGGCTAAATTGTCTTATAGTTCCGCGGTTTCGGATCGATTTATAACAGCGGATTAATTTCTGGATACTAATTATTTTAAAATCATGGAAACCAATACGAAACATCAGAAACTGTTAGAGGAGTTTTCCGCTCCTGATTTTAAAAAATGGTTAGAACTTGTTGATTCTCAATTAAAGGGTGTGCCCTTTGAGAAAAAATTGGTGACGAAAACCATAGAAGGACTACCGATTCAACCGATATATTTAAAGAAAGATGCTAGGCAGCTTTCTGCACCCGGACAATTTCCATATACACGCAGTAGCAAAGCATCCGGATCACTGGTTAACAAATGGGAAGTATCCCAACGAATAAATTGTCCGACGGCAAAACAATTTAATGAAGCGATTAAAAACGATATTGAAAACGGAATAACATGTATCAACCTGGTTCTCGATCAGGCTGGGCGATCCGGTTATGATCCTGAAGTAGGCGTACAGGAAAAAGTTGGAAAAGGAGGACTTTCAATTAGTGTTAACGAGGATATTGAGACAGCATTGTACAATATTGATTTTTCTGACCAACCATTTCAAATTGATGCCGGAGTCAGCACTGTTCCATTTCTTGGGTTGCTTTTTGCCAATTTAAAAAAGCAGAATGTTTTAGCTAAAAATCTAAAAGGAAATGTTATTTTTGATCCTCTTAGTATCCTGGCTGTTAATAGTGACCTGCGCCTGCCACTTGAAAATTTGTATGATCAAATAGTAAATCTTACAAAATGGGCGAAAAATAAAGCTCCGGATTTAAAGACCCTTGGTATTGATAGTAGACCGTATCTGGAAGGTGGCGGAAGTGCAGTTCAGGAATTGGCTTTTTCCGTAGCGACAGCAGTAGAATATTTAAGGGAACTTCAAAACAGAGGGCTAACCATTAATGAAGTCGCTTCCAATATCAGTTTTACTGTTGCCACCGGATCAGATTTTTTTATGGAAATAGCAAAACTAAGAGCCCTTCGTTCAATCTGGGCTAATGTCGTAAAAGCCTTCGATGGCAATATCGCTTCACAAAAAGCGACCATTTATTCCTGTTCCGCTCGATACAATAAAACGATCCATGATCCCACCGTGAATATGCTAAGAAATACAACGGAAGCTTTTTCAAGTATATTAGGTGGGTGCGATGTCTTAAGTGTTGAACCGTTTAACGATATCCAGGGACAAGCGGATGCTTTTTCAAGAAGAATCGCGCGTAATACCCAATTGGTTTTAAAGGAAGAGTGTGCAGGAGATAAAGTTGTTGATCCGGTTGGTGGATCATGGTTTGTGGAAAACCTTACATCTGAACTCGCCGAAACTGCCTGGAATTTATTCCAGGAGATTGAAAAATTAGGTGGCATGACAGCAGCTTTAAAAGCTGGTTTTCCACAAAAAACAATTAAAGAAACCCATGTAAAAAGATCCAGGGAATTGGCACAACTTAAAATAGTTTCTGTGGGAACAAATAAATATGCAAATTTAGAAGAAGCCCC
>JABHWU010000032.1 GCA_018657625.1 Deltaproteobacteria bacterium
GGGCCGAAAATGAGAGTTAAACTTTATAAATTCAAAGACGTTCGCAATGATTGTCCGAATTGCAACCACCAATTCACTAAAGACGTACAAAAAGGTGTGGATGTCGGGATTGCAACATTGATTGTAAAATTGGCTGCGCAAAAAAAGTATTCCACACTCGTTTTGTCAGCTGGTGATGGAGATTTCGAAGACGCGATAGCCTATGCTAAAGAAGAATTGAATAGGGAAATTTGGATAACAGGCTTTAAAGGAACTATATCCCCTGATTTGCAGTCATATGCAGATAAAGTGATATGGTTGGAAGATCATTGGAACGACATAAAGAAATAAGACTACGTTAAGAACAGCATCCAGAGTGGCTCTATTGACGGGTTTTCGCAGCCTTTCCAAAAATAAATCGCATTTAAACCCTGGTTATTCTCATTTCCTTTTCCAAACCAATATTTCCCCGTTGGATTAAAACAAATCTATTTTCCTGGGATATTTCGACGATTTTAAATACATATCCCCAATTCCCTTATTGATAAGGGATAAAACCCCGATGTTAATCTGATAATACCGTTCAAACCGTTTCGTTTTCAAATTCCCGAGACAGATATAATAGACCATCTCTCATCAATATCGTTGCTTCGGCAGCGGTATTTTTATAAACCAAACAGGAGGTTGAACATGTCTGTTCTATTTTACGTAGGTCTTGGCTTAGCAATCAATGTTGGAATTGTAGTCGTTGCGAGGTCGCTGATGAAAAAGAGACCGAAGATGTCATACACTGACTATCTGGATGAATATGGTCGCAGTGATCCCTACACCAGCTCTGATGTGGAAAATTTTATGTGATGATGATTAAATTCGTCATTGGTTGACACTGTGATTTCGCAATTGATCCGTGAAGAGTTGAAGAATGATTCTTCGCTAGAATCAGTGAAATCAGTATAGGAGGATTCTTCAGGTTCCAAAGAGTCATAGTTCAATAGACCGGTGGCTTCATTGCCGGTCATTAAAGGTACAATCCCTTAACTTTACTTTTTTACTGCAGATTCATTTACTTGATAATGTTGAATTTATTTTTTCAGGGGAGTAAGGTGCTGCAAGAAGATATGAATGATTAGCAATTATAACAGTTCAGAGTCGGAAAAAACTTGCTACTAAATCGATTCCTTTCTTATTGCAATGGATGGATAAAATGCCAAGATATGAACCAATATATGAAATAATTGGGAAGGGAATAAAAACAGGCCGAAAAAGAAAAAGAACGTATGTTGCTCAAAATGAAGAGGAAGCCCGAAATAAAGCCCTCGATGATGAGACAACAGTTGAATCAATAGAAAAACTGCTACCAATGCCTGCCGAGAAATTCCACTTACAATATGCGAGGGATAATAATCTTAATATCCCTGATAATCCAACATATGAGCAGATGTATTTTGTATACTTGGGCCATAGATACAAAATAAAAAACCCTGGCGATTTGACAGAAGATGAATTGAAATACTGTGTGAGTTATAAGAGATCTGAAGAATCAAGGAGAGAGAAGACAACTGAATTGGATATTCCTGATCTACCGAATAAGTTAACAATTACGAGTAGTTTTGAAGATGGTTTTGTGAAAAACGAGAAATACAATCAGCTAATTGAAGATCAATTTGGATCATCGGAAACCGGAAAAGGATCTCACAACAAAGTAATAGACAATGAAATACTTTCTTTTGATTTTAGATTGAGAAACATTGATGGAATTTAGAATATCAAAAATAGAGGTTGCAATTGAACAATTAGATTGGTCAATTAGGCTATTTCTAAGTCACAAAGCATATATCCCTGCAATTACGCTCGCTGGTGCTGCAGAAGAGATACTTGGGGCCAATTTAAGAAATATTGATTCAGAGCCTGCTTTTATTGAGGTAAGAAGGGCATTGTCAGATCAGGCTGGGATTGACCTTAATGAAGCAGGCAGAGATATTAATGCTCCAAAGAACTGGTTAAAACACTGGACGAATAAAAAGGACAGTTTGGAAATTAGTGCGGACATTGAATCGGCAGCTATTCAATATATTATCAGAGCTGAAACAAATTTATTTAAATTCGATAATAGTGTTACTAATGAGTTCCCTGCTTTTTGGGATTGGTTATCTGTGTACAAACCTGAGCTTATATCTTCATAAACAAAATAACGTTATCAAATCCAAATAAGTATCAAAAATGAATGATTCAAAATTAAAAGATCTTGTTAACGGCTCTGGGTTTCCTCTTCAGATTGGTTTAGAAAACTATGTAAATAAAACACACCTGGATCATAAATGGAGGGTTTTATCAAAGGAACATGCCTGGAAAAATGAAGCAACAGGTTCAAGTGGCTTTATAGATCTAATTTTGCAGGATTCTGAAGAAATCATGGTAATGATTGTTGAATGCAAAAGAGTTAAAGATACCTCATGGGTTTTTCTTGTTCCTGATAATATGCCCCCTAAAAGAAACAAGACAAAGGTCTGGTTTACAGAGATCGAAAATAAAAAGGTCACAAAATCTTACTGGGAAGTAGCACGTGTTATTCCAGAATCGTTTGAGTCTGAGTTTTGTGTTGTAATGGGGCAAAACAAAGAAAAGCCCTTACTTGAACGCTTAACTGGAGACCTTGTTGAATCGGTTGAGGGATTTGCTATCCAAGATACTGAAGTATTGAATAAAAACCAATATATTGGATGTTATTATCTAAGTGTTTTGGTGACAACCGCCGATTTAAAAAAATGCTGTTTTAATCCTGATGAAATTTCTTTAGATGACGGAAAAATCGAAAATATGGCTTTTGAAACCGTTCCATATATGAGTCTGTTTATTTAGTCTTAAAAAATATTAAAAACATTCGTAACGCATTGAAATATATTAAATTTAACGAATATTTTACTTTACATTGTTCTTGCCGTGTGTTAGTTATGTGACTGTAATAAAAAACAAACTATAAC